>NZ_JBQDVP010000025.1:8652-43216 GCF_052102115.1 Microbacterium sp. | reverse complement strand
CCGGTCACCTGGGTGAGCACCCGCACGGTGCGCGCCATCAGGTCGTCGAGATCGGCGGGCTCGGTGAGGAAGGATTCGATCGCGCTGCGCTGAGCACCCGAGAGCGGGCGCAGCTGCGCGAGATGGTCAACGAAAACGCGATAGCCCTTATCGGTCGGCACGCGGCCGGACGACGTGTGCGGCGCGGCGATGAGCTCTTCGTCCTCGAGGAGCGCCATGTCGTTGCGGATCGTCGCCGCCGAGACGCCGAACGAGTGCCGATCCACGATCGACTTGCTGCCGACCGGCTCGTGCGACTCGACGTAGTCCTGCACGATGGCGCGGAGCACTTGAAGCCCACGTTCACTGACCATCACGCACTCCTCTCCTGGCACTCGAACACTCGGAGTGCCAATTCTACTCGCTGGGCTAATCGGTGAGCTCGCGCACCACGGCATCGGCCAGAAGGCGCCCTGTGAGCGTCAGCCGAATGCGTCCGCCGATAGCGGCTCCGGCATCCACCAGTCCATCGGCGATGAGGCCAGCGACGCGCGGGCGATGCGCCGCCGGCAGATCGGCGATCGCCATCCCCTCAGACAGGCGGGTCTCCAGCAGCACGCGCTCCAACTGGTGTGCCTGCGCGTCGGGGCGCTCGGTCCCCGCCGCCGGCGATTCGGATGCTGCGAGGCGCTGTGCGTACGCCGCAGGATGCTTCACGTTCCACCAGCGAAGCCCCGCCAGATGGCTGTGCGCGCCCGGTCCGAACCCCCACCAGTCACTCCCCCGCCAGTATGCGAGATTGTGTCGCGAGCGCTGGTCTTCGCTCCGCGCCCAGTTGCTGACCTCGTACCAGTCGAATCCGCCCTCGGCGAGGCGCGCGTCGGCAAGCTCGTACATGTCGGCCTGCAGATCGTCGTCAGGTGCCGGCACCTCGCCGCGACGGATCTGGCGGGCGAGCTTCGTGCCGTCTTCGATGATCAACGCGTACGCGGAGATGTGGTCGGAATCCAGTGCCAGCGCGGCATCCAGCGAGGCCTCCCAGTCGGCGAGCGATTCGCCCGGCGCCCCGTAGATCAGGTCGACGCTGACGGCGAGCCCGGCGTCCTGTGCCGCGCCGACGGCGGTGCGCACGTTCTCGGGCTGATGCGTGCGATCGAGGGCGGCCAGCACGTGGGGCACGGCGGACTGCATGCCGACCGAGAGGCGAGTCACACCGGCATCGGCCAGAGTGCGCGCGACCGCGGGCGTCACAGTGTCAGGGTTCGCCTCCACCGTCACTTCGGCACCGTCGGCGATGCCGAATGCCGAGACCGCGGTCTCCAGCATCCGCGCCAGGTCGCCGGCCGGAAGGAGCGTCGGGGTCCCGCCGCCGAAGAACACGGTATCCATCGGGCGCAACGCGCCCGCGTCGTCGAGCACCCGCCGGGCGAGTGCGATCTCGGCGCCGAGCGTGTCGGCGTACTCGTCCTGACGGGCGCCGCGCAGTTCTCCGGAGGTGTAGGTGTTGAAGTCGCAGTAACCGCACCGCACCCGGCAGAACGGAACGTGCAGATATGCCGAGAACGGCACGCTCGCATCGACGGGCAGATCCGCAGGAAGCCGGCCGTCGACCGGTGCCGGATCCCCGATCGGCAGGGGCCCCGCCATCACAGCGGCGTCGCGTACGGCGGCGAGATCGCGCGGAGGTAGCGGGCGAACAGTTCCTTGCGGCGACGCGCCACGAGGCCTGGAATGAAGCGGTAGAGCACCGAGTTCGGAGCATCGAAGGCGCGCACTGTGAACCGGACCTCATCGGTCTCCTCGTTCCAGCTGATCTCGAACAGCTCCTCGCCGCTCACGACCGACCCGCCGACGGTGCCCAGCACCAGGCAGACGCGTCGCGCCTCTTCGGTCACGGAAATGACTCGCAATTCAGCATCGGCGCGCATTCCGGCGACCCGGCCGCTCAGGCGCAGGGTCATCCCCGGTCCGGCGAAGGGCGTGCCCTCGGCGTCGAACCGCTGCTCGACCTCGCTCTTGCTCGGAGCGATCGGGTTGCCCTCGGCGTCGAAACTGACCCCCGTGTACGCCGGGCCGGATGCCGGGCGCACGTCTTCGACCGCGAGGCCGGCCGCGCGCTGCGCCGTCCACGACAGCAGAGCGTCCCCGGCCGTGCGGAACCGCTCTTCGCCGCTGCCGAGGCGCCAGGAGTTCTCCGCCGGAGCGCTCCGCTCCGGGGGATATTGCATCAGATCGGGGGCGTGGGTGGCCCCGACGGCCGCATAGTCGACCGTGTCGTCTCGGAAAGTCCCGCGCCGCATGTCTTCCACCCTAGTTTCTCTTTCTGGACGACGCCCCTACGACAGGCGCAGTGTCAACGGGAGGTGGCGGCCTCGGCCAGCACGATCCGGATGTACCGACGATGCGTCGACCACTGCAGCACGCGCAGTGCCGGGTAGGCCAGCCACCAGATCAGCGACGCGGGGCGCGACGTCGATCGTGCACTGAAGACGCCGTTCTCGTCGAGCGCGAACGACTCTTCCCCAACGAGGGGATGCCCGGGCATCGCCCGATATCCGAACCCGCGATCGCTCGCCCACGTCACCTGGATCGGCTCGGCGAAGCGGATGCCGAGCAGTCGCTTCGTGAGCACTCCGCGAGCGCCGGCGCTCGGTGTGCCCTCCGGCGTGCCGAAGCCCGCGCGACGCTTGAACTCCCAGGTGCTCACCAGCGCGGCGACCGCCGCACGGCCGGCATCCGGGACCTGCACCTCGCGCACGTCCAGCCGCAGTCGCCGATCAGCGGCGTCGGCGTGCACTACTTCTTGTCCTTGCCCTCGACGTCGCCGGACAGCGCTGCGATGAACGCCTCCTGGGGGACTTCGACGCGACCGACCATCTTCATGCGCTTCTTGCCCTCCTTCTGCTTCTCGAGCAGCTTGCGCTTGCGGCTGATGTCGCCGCCGTAGCACTTGGCGAGCACGTCCTTGCGCAGGGCACGGATCGTCTCACGCGCGATGATCCGTGCACCGATGGCCGCCTGGATCGGAACTTCGAAGTTCTGACGAGGGATGAGCTTGCGCAGCCGCTCTGTCATGAGTGTGCCGTACGCGTAGGCCTTGTCGCGATGGACGATCGCGCTGAAGGCATCGACCTTGTCGCCCTGCAGCAGAACGTCGACCTTGACCAGATCGGCCGCCTGCTGCCCCGCAGGCTCGTAGTCGAGGCTGGCGTACCCCTGCGTCTTGGATTTCAGATGATCGAAGAAGTCGAACACGATCTCACCGAGCGGCATCAGATACCGCAGCTCCACCCGTTCTTCGGAAAAGTACTCCATGCCCAGCAACGACCCGCGCCGCGACTGGCAGAGTTCCATCACCGCGCCGACGTAGTCCTTGGGAAGCAGGATCGCCGTCTTCACCATCGGCTCCGAGACCGAGGCGACGCGACCGTCGGGGTACTCGCTCGGGTTGGTCACGATAACGGTCTCGTCGGTGTCGGTGGTCACCTCGTAGATCACGCTCGGTGCCGTCGTGATGAGGTCGAGGCCGAACTCACGGCTGAGCCGCTCGGTGATGATCTCGAGGTGCAGGAGCCCCAGGAAGCCGCAGCGGAATCCGAAGCCGAGCGCCACCGAGGTCTCGGGTTCGTACTGCAGCGATGCGTCGGACAGCTTCAACTTGTCGAGCGCCTCGCGCAGTTCTGCGTAGTCGCTGCCATCGATCGGGTACACGCCGGAGAACACCATCGGCTTCGGGTCGGTGTACCCGGGCAGGGCCTCGGTCGCACCGGCGCGGCTCGTGGTGACGGTGTCACCGACCTTTGACTGACGCACATCTTTCACACCGGTGATGAGGTAGCCCACCTCGCCGACGCCGAGCCCCTGCGAGGGGATGGGCTCCGGGCTCGAGACGCCGATCTCGAGCAGTTCGTGGTTGGCGTGCGTCGACATCATCTGGATGCGCTCGCGGGGTGTGAGCTGGCCGTCGACCATACGCACGTAGGTGACGACGCCGCGGTATGCGTCGTAGACCGAGTCGAAGATCATCGCGCGGGCAGGGGCATCCGCATCGCCGATGGGAGCCGGGATATCGGCGACGATCTGGTCGAGCAGGTCCTCGACGCCGACGCCGGTCTTGCCCGAGACCCGCAGCACGTCCTCCGGCCTGCCGCCGATGAGGTCGGAGAGCTCCTTGGCGAAGCGATCGGGGTCTGCCGCGGGCAGATCGATCTTGTTCAGCACCGGGATGATGTGCAGGTCGTTCTCGAGTGCGAGGTACAGGTTCGCCAGTGTCTGCGCCTCGATGCCCTGCGCAGCATCCACGAGCAGGATCGCCCCTTCGCACGCGGCGAGCGAGCGCGAGACCTCGTATGTGAAGTCGACGTGCCCAGGGGTGTCGATCATGTTCAGCGCGAAAGTGTTGTCTTCCAGAGCCCACGGCATCCGCACCGCCTGGCTCTTGATCGTGATGCCGCGCTCGCGCTCGATATCCATCCGGTCCAGGTACTGGGCGCGCATGTCGCGATCCGACACCACCCCGGTGATCTGCAGCATCCGGTCGGCAAGGGTCGACTTGCCGTGATCGATGTGGGCGATGATGCAGAAGTTCCGGATCTGCGAAGGCGGCGTCGCGGCAGGCGAAAGCGGAGTGTGTGCGCGTGGTGACATGTCTCCTGCAGTCTACGATGAGCCGTCGGGGATGCCCCATTCGTGAGAACCGATGATAGTCTCGCGAAGTTGCCCTGTTCAGCTCGACACCGGGTGTCAGGAGCAACCCGACTCCGTGCCAGTCGTGGCGGACTCGGTCGCATTGACGAGCATGAGATGTTTGAATACATCCGACTCAGCGTTGCGTCGGCCGATCCCGCGCGCGCCTGCAAAGAGAAAGACATCATCACCTTGATCAAGTATCTCCTGCGCCGATTCCTCGGCTGGCTGTTGATGATCGTGGTCGCGACCAACCTCACGTTCTTCCTGGCTTGGGGCTTCCTCACCCCCCGGAACAACTACGTCGGGCGCCGCCCACCGCTCAGTGAAGAGCAGATCAACAACCTCCTCGAGCCGCGCAATCTCAGCGACACCGTGCCGATCTGGGAACGGTGGTGGAACTGGTTCAGTTCGATCCTGTTCCGCTGGGACTGGGGTGTGAGTCCCACCGGCGGATCGATCAACGAGCAGATCAGCTACCGCATGTGGGTCAGTGCCGAGCTCGTGCTCGGCGCCACGGTCATCATGACCGTGCTCGGCATCGCCCTCGGTGTGTACACGGCGTCGCGCCAGTACAAGCTCGCCGACCGCATCGGCCAGGCGACGTCGATCGTCACGATGAACATCAACGTCATCGTCGCCGCTCTCGGCCTCGTGCTGCTGGCTATCGCGTTCAATGACCTCGTCGGCGTCCGCGTTTTCTACGTCACCGGGGCCGCGAGCCAGGGGGTCGAAGGGTTCTTCCCGGTGCTGATAGACAAACTGCAGCACGTCACGCTGCCGACCATCGGCCTGGTGATCACCGGCTACGCCAGTACCCACTTCCTGCAGCGCTCCCTGCTGCTGGACAACATCAACGCCGATTACGTCCGCACGGCGCGTGCCAAGGGCCTCACCAAGCAGCAGGCGATCCGCAAGCACGCACTGCGCACGTCGCTCATCCCCGTCGCGACCCAGGTCGCCTTCAGCATCCCCGCCGTCTTCACCGGTGCGATCCTGACGGAGACGATCTTCGCTTGGAACGGCATGGGCCGGTACTTCATCGAGACGATCAACAAGAGCGATATCTATGGCGTGGTCGCCGTCGCCGCGTTCAGCGCGGTGATGGTGGCGATCGGCGCCATCCTGTCCGACATCCTCGTCGTCGTCCTCGACCCGCGAGTGAGGGTGAGCTGAACATGAGTGAAATGATCGACCCCACCGTCACCGCTCCCGCCGATCCGCCGCCCGAGGAGACCTCCAGCGGCAAGCCGCTGTCGAAGTGGACGCTGTACAGCCGGCGCTTCATGCGCAACAAGCCGGCCGTCGGCGGCATCATCATCTTCATCCTGCTCGTGCTGTTCGCGATCTTCGCCCCCTTCATCGCGAAGTACGACCACATCGAGCTCGATTTCCTCGCTCTCGGGGAACCGCCGTCGCCGGAGCACTGGTTCGGCACCACGGCCTCCGGCAACGACACGTTCGCCCAGGTGGCAATCGGTCTGCAGCGCTCGCTCATGATCGCCGTGTCGGTGTCGCTGGGTACGACCGTCCTCTCCGCCGTCATCGGCACCGCGGCGGCGTACTTCGGCGGGCTCACGGAGAAGGTGACCCTCCTGGTGATCCATTTCATGATGGTGATCCCCAGCTTCCTGATCCTGTCGCTGTTGTCGAACCGTTCCGGCGGCGACTGGCGCGTGATCGCCCTCATCATGATCTTCGTCACCGGGTGGTACTTCCCCGCCCGCGTGGTGTGGACCACGGCTCTGTCGCTGCGTGAGCGCGAATACGTGCACGCGTCGCGCTACATGGGCGTCGGCGGGTTCCGGATCGTGCTGCGCCACCTCATCCCCAACATCGGGTCGCTGCTGGTGATCAACTTCACCCTCGGCATCGTCATCGCGGTCATGGCTGAGACCGGTCTGTCGTTCATCGGGTTCGGTGTGAAGATCCCCGATGTGTCGCTGGGCTCGCTCATCGGCTCCGGTGCGAATACGATCACCACCGCGCCGTGGCTGTTCTACTTCCCCGCGGCCGCGCTGACGCTTCTCACTATTTCGATGGCCCTGGTCGCAGACGGACTGCGCGATGCCCTCGATCCCACCTCGGCGGCAGGAGGCCGCGCATGAGCGCCATCATCTCGGTCCGCGATCTCACCGTCAGCTTCGCCTCGGAGGCAGGGCGAGTGGATGCCGTCCGCGGCGTGTCCTTCGACCTCGAAGCGGGCAAGACCCTCGGCATCGTCGGCGAGTCCGGCTCCGGCAAATCGGTCACCTCGCTGGCGATCATGGGCCTGCTCGACGAGAACGCGAAGGTCACCGGCTCGATCATCTACGACGGCCAGGAACTGCTGGGCAAGTCGGACAAGCAGATGTCCGTGATCCGCGGCAACGGTCTGGCCATGATCTTCCAGGACCCGCTGACCTCGCTCACCCCGGTGTTCACCGTCGGCGACCAGCTCATCGAAGCGCTGACCGTGCACCGGGGGTTGTCGAAGAAGCAGGCGTGGGACCGCTCGATCGAGCTGCTCAACCTGGTCGGCATCCCCGAGCCCGAGAAGCGCATGAAGGGGTTCCCCCACGAGTTCTCGGGCGGCATGCGTCAGCGCGTCGTGATCGCGATCGCCATGGCGAACAATCCGAAGTTGATCATCGCCGATGAGCCGACCACGGCGCTCGACGTGACCATCCAGGCGCAGATCCTCGATCTGATCGAGAAGGCGCAGCAGGAGACGGGCGCGGCGACGATCATGATCACCCACGACATGGGCGTCGTCGCGCGCATGGCGGACGACGTGATGGTCATGTACGCCGGCAAGCCGATCGAGCACGCCCCGGTCGGTGAGCTCTTCCACCACACCCGGATGCCGTACTCGATCGGTCTGCTCGGCGCGATCCCCCGCGTCGACAAGGACGAGAAGGAGCCGCTGGTCCCCATCAAGGGCAACCCGCCGCTGCTCATCAACCTGCCCGACGCTTGCCCGTTCGCCGATCGCTGCCCGATCGCAATCGACGCCTGCCGCACACGCGAGCCCGATCTCGTCGAGGTGCCCACCGGCACCGGCGCCTCGCACCAGGTCGCCTGCATCCGCGCGAACGAGATCGACGACAACGGTCTCATCGGCGGCCTGCCGGTCTATCCCGTGCACAAGCCGGCCGAGAGCGCACTGACCCGCATGCCGCGCGAGCAGCGTCCGGTCACCCTCGATGTGCGCAACCTCAACAAGTCGTTCCCGCTGATGAAGGGAGCTTTCCTCAAGCGCAAGGTCGGCGAGGTGCACGCCGTGAAGAACGTCACCTTCGACGTGCGCGAGGGCGAGACGATGGCGATCGTCGGTGAGTCGGGGTCGGGCAAGACGACGACTCTGCTGCAGATCATGGATCTCGTCAAGCAGCACGACGGCGACATCATCATCAACGGCACCAGTGTCAACGACATCACCAGCCACAAGATCGAACGCCAGGTCCGCCGCGACATCCAGATCGTCTTCCAAGATCCGATGGGGGCGCTCGACCCACGACTGACGGTCGCCGACATCATCGCCGAGCCGCTGCGCGCGATCGGCACGCCGAAGGCCGAGGTGCAGCGCCGCGTCAAGGAGCTGATGGATCTCGTCGGCCTCAACCCGGCGCACATCGATCGCTTCCCCGGCGCATTCTCCGGTGGACAGCGCCAGCGCATCGGCATCGCCCGCGCCCTGTCGACGAACCCGAAGATCATCGTGCTCGATGAGCCGGTCTCGGCGCTCGACGTGTCGATCCAGGCCGGTGTCATCAACCTGCTCGACGATCTGAAGGTCAAGCTCGGCCTGTCGTACCTCTTCGTGGCGCACGATCTCTCGGTCATCCGGCACATCGCCGACCGAGTCGCGGTGATGTATCTCGGCGACTTCGTCGAGCACGGTGACGTCGCCGAGATCTTCGAGAACCCGCAGCATCCGTACACGAAGGCGCTGCTCTCGGCCATCCCGGTGCCCGATCCCGACATCGAGCGCACCCGTGAGCGTCTGGCCTTCAACCCGGAGACGATGCAGGCCGAGCCGGTGGTCCGCTGATCCCGCGTCCGGCAGACGTCGGTCGGTCACCGTCCGATAACAGTTAAGCGCGATTCACTGTGCTCGGGCCAATTTCGACACCGTGCAAACTATTCTCGCCTTATGACACGCCGAAAGGCGAAAGGAGCACCATGAAGCAGCACAAGCTGATGGGGGCGCTCGCGTTCAGCGGAGCCCTCGCACTTGCCCTCGCGGGCTGTGCGGCCGACACCGGCGGTAACGGTGACAACGGCGACGATACCGTCGAGACCAACGCGGCGGATTACAACCCCCAGCCCCGTGAGAATCTGCAGGTCGGCGGCGAAGTTCGCTTCCCGATCAACGAGGTCCCGGAGCAGCTGAACCCGTTCCACGGCGACGGCTCTGCAGACACCGCACGCGTCGCCGCGTGGTACATGCCGCAGATCCTCCTGCAGGAGGCCGACGGCACCCCGTACAAGCACGATGCCTACCTCGACGCGTGGGACATCGAGACGGTCGACGGCAACACCCAGATCACCTTCACCTTCACCGATGAGGCGCACTGGAACGACGGCACCGACATGGACTGGACGGCCATCGACGCGACGTGGAAGGCCAACCGCTCGACGGATGAGGGCTTCACCCCCAACGCGACCGACGGCTACAAGGCGATCGCATCGGTCGAAGAGGGCGACACGCCGAAGACGGCGATCGTCACGTTCGACGGCGAGTTCGCCTGGCCCGAGATGCCGTTCCTGACCGGCATCATCCACCCGGCACTGGCCGAGGACCCCGACACGTTCAACACGGCGATGATCGACAACCCGCACCCAGAGTGGGGCGCGGGCCCGTACACGATCGACGACTTCGACGCGAACGCCGACTACATCTCGTACGTGCCGAACCCCGAGTGGTGGGGCGACGAGCCGTTGCTCGAGAACGTCTCCTTCCAGGGGATGGAAGCCTCCGCAGCGATCAACGCCTTCAAGGCTGACGAGATCGACTCTGTAGGCGCCAACACCAAGGACCGCCTCGAGCAGGTCAAGGACATGGAAGACGTCACGATCTACCGTGCCACCCAGACCGCCAGCACGCTGCTCGAGGTCGACGCCGAGAAGCCGCAGTTCGAGGACGTCAAGGTCCGTGAGGCGTTCTTCAAGGCCGTCAACATCGACCAGCAGAAGGAGATCGCCTGGAACGGCCTGGGCTATGAGGAAGAGCCGGCCGGTTCCCTCACGCTGTTCCCGTTCCAGCCGGGATACACCAACGCCCTGGAGGAGGCCGGTTGGGAGTACAACCCCGAGGCCGCCAACGCCCTCCTCGACGAGGCTGGCTGGACCGCGGGCGAAGACGGAATCCGCGAGAAGGACGGCGAGAAGCTGTCGGTCGTGTACCCCATCTTCAGCGATGACCCCACGCAGGAAGCGCTCGCCAAGGCGCTCCAGGCGCAGGAGAAGGAAGTGGGCATCGACGTTCAGATCGACGTGCGTCCGTCGACCGACTTCTCGAACGACTACAACACGAAGAACTGGGACATCGCGTCGCTGCGCTTCACCTCGTCTGACCCGTTCGGCGCTGCCTGGTTCTGCCAGCTGTACTGCATGGACATGGGTCTGAACCTCTCGGGCGTTCAGAACGAAGAGATGGATGAGCGGATCCACTCCGAGGTCGAATCGCTGCCGACTGCCGATGAGCAGACGGCTGCGGCCATGAGCCTCGAGTCGGAGATCTTCCAGGAATGGGGCCTCATCCCGCTCTACAACGGTCCGACGATCTCGGCTGTGAAGACCGGTCTCGCGAACCTCACCCCCGAGCCCTACGTGGGCCTGGACGGCTTCGGCGTCCAGCCGGTGGAGAACGTGGGCTGGGAGAAGTAAGCACTCTCACCTTCTGGAGCGGGGCTCGGTGGTTCATCCACCGGGCCCCGCTTCTATGCTGGAACCGTGAACGTCCAAGTCGTCCTCGTCCACGGCATCCGCACCTCCCACACGATGTGGCGGTCCCAGCTCGCCCACCTCTCCGAGCGCAAGATCCCCGCACTGGCGGTCGATCTTCCCGGCCACGGGTCGCGCATGGCCGAGACGTTCACTCTGGATGCCGCATTCGCCACGATCGATGACGCCGTGCAGGATGCCGCCACCCGCGGTCCTGTGCTCCTCGCCGGCCACTCCATGGGCGGACTGCTGTCGGTCGCCTACGCCGGCGCTGAGGCCGCTCCCCCGGTCGCCGCGTTCATCGGCGCATCATGCACGGCGTTTCCGCGCGGCGTGGCCCTGGCGACGTACCGCACGCTCGCACGCACCTTCAACGCGCTGCCCGACCAGGGCATGTGGCTCACCAACCAGGTGCTCACCGCCACGATCCCGGAGGAGACACGCTCGGACTTCGCCGCTGGCGGCTACGCTCTCGACGCGCAGGATGTGGCGCTGGCCGCTCTCGGCGCGCTGGACCTCGCTGCCGACCTGCACCGACTGAGGATGCCGCTGTGGTGGATCAACGGTCAGTTCGATCAGCTGCGCATGCAGGAGCGCCTGTTCCAGCGCCTGACGCCGCAGTCGGAGCTCATCATCGTGCCGCGCACCTCGCACCTCGTCACGGCCATGCGCCCCCGAGTGTTCAACGCGCTGCTGGACGTGGCGATCGCGACGATGCAGCAGGGGTCGCCGGAGGCGCCGGACGCACCGCCAGCATCATGACCGCGCCGAGCACCGAGAGGATGCCGGCTGCAAGGAAGAGCAGCCAGAACCCGCCGACCAGCGCCACGAGTCCGGCCCCCAGCAACGGTCCCAGTAGCTGCCCCAGATTGGCAGAAACGTTCACGACGCCGAGATCACGCGCGTGGTGCTCGGGTCGCGGCAGCAGGTCTGTGGCGAGGGCGAGACTGACCGCCATGAAAGCTCCGTAGCCGACGCCCATCACACCGGCGGCGATCGCTGTGCCGATGAACGTCGGCGAGATGAGGATCAACACGGCCGAGAGCGCCTGCACGAGCGCGGCGATGAGGATGATCGATATGCGCCTGCCGGTGCGATCCGAGACGGACCCGGCGATCAGGGATGCCATGACGACGAACACCGTGTAGATGACGATCAGGACCAGCAGATCGTCTTCGGCGCTGCTCGCCGGAGAGCCGACGCCGTAGAGCAGGAAGAACAGCAGCAGTGCGGTGCCCAGCGCGTTGCCGAGGTTGACGGTCAGCCGGCTCGCGAGCACCCACACGAAGTTGCGGTCTTGCAGCGCACCGAGACGCTCACGCCACCTCGGCCGCGCCGCCCGTGCCGTCGGCAGGTGCAACGCGCCCGCTGGTACCGGATCGGGCAGCAGCAGCGCCGTGCCGAGACCGACGACGAAGATGAAGGCGGTGAGCACGACGTAGCTCGCGCCGATCCCAAGACCGAGCAGCACGACCGCCCCGACGCCGACGACGATGCCCACGGCCTGCGCGGAGCTGACCAGGGCGGATGCCGCACCGCGCTGCTCATGCACCTGATCGGCGATCATGGCTGTCAGCGCCGCCGAGAGCACCGCGATGCCGACGGAGACGCCCACCCACGGCGAGCGGCCCGGCGATCACACCGGCAAGTCCGCCGATCGACAGGATGAGCCCCGACCAGACGACGCCGGTGATCCAGTCCGCCGCCCCGCCGGGCGTGTCCAACTGCAGCGGCAGCAGCAGCTGCACCGGGGTGAGCTGCACCGTCCACACAGCCAGCCAGGCGAGGCCGAACAGCGTCAACCATGCTCCGCCGACCCTCCCGCCGGGGCGTGCGCTGCCCGTGCGCGGTGCTCGAGCGTTCACCGGGTGCTCGCGATGAGGTCTCGGTACCACCCGAAGGAGGCCTTGGGTGTGCGCTGCGAGCTCTGATGATCGACGTGCACGAGACCGAAGCGCTGGGTGAATCCGTCGGCCCACTCGAAGTTGTCGAGCAGGCTCCATACCGTGTACTCCTCGACGTCGACGCCCCGGCTCACGGCATCTGCTACGGCGCCGATGTGACCCGCGAGATAGTCGATCCGCCGCTGGTCGTCGATCGGTCCGGCGACGTGATCGGGCTCGGGGAACGATGCGCCGTTCTCGCCGATGATGATCGGCGGAAGGGCGGCGGCGTAGCGTTCCTTCGCGTCGACGAGGAACTTCGTGAGGGCGTCGGGCTCGATCGGCCACAGTTCGCCGAACCCGGTGTGCTCGACATCGGCCGTCGGGACGGGAACGAACGGGACAGGAGCATCGTCGTGTGCCGCCGCGATGGTTGTGGGGTTGTAGAAGTTGACGCCGTAGAAATCGGATGCTGCCGAGATGACCGCGAGATCGCCGTCCTGCACGGGCATCTCGGCGCCCAACGGAGCGAGGTCGGGATACTCGCCCATCAGCACCGGCTCTGCGAACAGCCGGTTATGGATCAGATCGTAGAGGTGCGCGGCAGTGTGATCGGCCTCCGAGTCGGATCCGGGGCGCACCCAGGTGTGGTTGTTGACGAGGCCGACCGCGTCAGCACCGTGCGCCCGCAGCACCTCGACTGCCCGGCCGTGTGCGAGCAGCTGGTGGTGCACGGTCGGCAGGCAGCCGAACAGCAGCTGCCTGCCCGGCGCGAGCTCGCCGATCGCGTACCCCTGCAGCGACGTCGAGACGGGCTCGTTGATCGTGTACCAGTGCTTCACACGGTCACCGAGCGCGGCACTGACGAGTTCGACGTACGCCGCGAACCTGTCGGCGGTGTCGCGATCGAGCCACCCGCCACCGGCTTCGAGAACGGACGGAAGATCCCAGTGGTACAGCGTCGGAAACGGGGTGATCCCGGCATCGAGCAGATCGTCGACGAGGCGGTCGTAGTACGAGAGACCCGCCGCAGAGGCGGCGCCCGTGCCGTCGGGCTGCACACGTACCCACGAGATCGAGAACCTGTACCGGTCGACACCGAGGTCTCGCAGCAGCGCGATATCGTCCGCGCTGCGGTGGTAGCTGTCCGGTCCCGGCTCGGCTGTCGAACCGTCGCGCACGCGGCCCGGCTCGTCCACGAAGTCGTCCCAGATCGACCGTCCGCGATCGTCGGCGGCGCGCGCGCCCTCGACCTGGAACGCCGCTGTGGCGGCGGACCATCGCAGCCCGGTAGGCACGCTGGTGCTGCGAGTCGATCCATCCGTCATGCTGAGCTCCTTCGCTCGGGTACGCTCAGCATGCCGCATCCGGAACGCCCGGCGCGAGCGGCGCGCAACGGATCGTCTGCAGACCTGATAGACTCGGCTCTTGGCTTGCGTGTGGGTTCGTCCCTCACGACCGTCCGGTGGCAGCCCTCTTCCTGCCCACGACAACACCCATCCATCTCTGAACGAAAGCTTCAACGCGTGGCAAACATCAAGTCGCAGATCAAGCGCAACAAGACCAACGAGAAGGCTCGCACCCGTAACAAGGCTGTGAAGTCCGAGCTCAAGACCCACGTCCGCAGCACCCGCGAGGCCATCGCCAAGGGCGACAAGTCCGCCGCTGAGGCGTCGCTGAAGGTCACCTCGAAGAAGCTCGACAAGGCCGTCAGCAAGGGCGTCATCCACGAGAACCAGGCAGCGAACCGCAAGTCGGCTATCGCCAAGCAGGTCTCCGCTCTCTGAGCCGAACACTGTTCGAAGGCCCGTCCCGTTCGCGGGGCGGGCCTTCGGTTTTCCCCTGCCGGGGCGAGAAACGACTCGCCGCTACGCGTCGGCGTCCACGACCGCATCCGCTTCTTCGGGCTCGCCGGTGATGTCGTGGGCGAAGCGGTCCTCGAGGTCGCTGCCGCCCAGCGGCTCCTCGTGCCAGCGTTGCAACGCCCAGCCGCTGTCGGGGTCGCCCTCGAGCACGCACATGCCGGTGTTCTGCAGGCGGCGCTGCACGGCGGTCTCCGTCGAGACGTTCACCGCGCGGGCGGCGGCCCACATGCGGATCGCCGCGCCGTGGCTGAACACAGCGGCAGATGCGTGGTCTCGGGCGATCTCGGCGATGGCCGCGTCAAAGCGCCCGAAGAACCTCGCACCACTCTCACCGCCGTCGATGGCGTAACCGAGATCGCCGCTGAGCCACCGTCGGGCCGACTCGACGTACGCCTGCACGGCATCGGCATCCGTGCGCATCTCGAAATCGCCGGCCGAGATCTCTTCGAGGCCCTCGCGGACCTGGATGTCCAGCCCGCGGTCGGCGGCGAGCGGGCTGCCGGTGAGCTGCGTGCGAGTCAGGACCGACGCGTACAGTCCCTCGAGCCGCTCAGATTCGAGCGCCTGCGGCACCGCGGCGGCCTGAGCCTGGCCGAGCGCCGTGAGGCCCGCGCCCGGGCGTGCCGTGTCGAGCGCGCCGCTGACGTTGCTGGGAGTCTGGCCGTGCCGGATCAGGAGAAGTCTCATGCTCCCAGCCTACGATCCGCGCGGAGCGCTACTCGCCGAACGGAGCGCGGGTGGCGATGACGGTGACCATGCGCTCCAGCGCGAAGATCGGGTCGCGCGCTGCGCCCTTCACCTCGGCGTCGGCACGGGCGGCCGCCTGGATCGCCAGGCCGAGCGACCTCTCGTTCCAACCGCCCAGGTCTCGGCGGGCGCGGTCGACCTGCCAATCCTTCATGCCCAGGCGCTGGGCGAGGCTGCGGCTGGGCTCTCGATGGCCCGCCACGCGCGCCATGGTGCGCAGCTTCATCGCGAATGCCGCGACCATCGGCACGGGGTCGGCGCCAGCATCGAGCGCGTGCCGCAGCGCCACGAGCGCCTCGCCGTAGCGGCCGGAGATCGCCGTGTCGGCGACGACGAACGCTGAGACTTCGACGCGGCCGCCGTAGTACTTCGTGACGATGTCTTCGGTAATGTCGCCCTCGACGTCGCGGAGCAGCTGCTGGCAGGCCGAGGCCAGCTCGGTGAGATCATCGGCGAAAGCCGAGACCAGTGCGCGCAGGGCGTTCGGGGCGATTCTGCGGCGCGCGGCGGCGAACTCCCCCGCGGCGAAGTCGACACGGTCGCTATCGCGCTTCACGGTCGGACAGGCGATCTCGATGCCACCGCCGGCGCCGCCGCGCAGCGCGTCGAGCAGCTTCTTGCCGCGCACGCTCGCCCCAGTGTGGCGGAGGATGACGGTCGCGCCCTCCTGCGGGTGGTCGAGATAGGAGACGGCCTCTTGGATGAAGGCGTCTGTGCACTTCTCGACCCCTGAGACTCGCACAAGCCGCGGTTCGCCGAACAGCGACGGCGAGGTCAGCGCCAACAGCGTGCCCGGTGCGTAGTCGTCGGCGCGCACATCACTGACTTCGAGCGCCGGATCCTCAGCGCGCAGGTAGTCGCGGATGCCGGCTGTCGCGCGCTCGGCGCAGACCTCTTCGGGCCCGAACACGAGTACGACCGGTGCGGGTCGCGGCTCGCGCCACGACACCTGCGGAATCTTCGTCGTCTTCGCGCCACCACGGGCAGAAGTACGAGAAGCGGCCATGAGACGAGCCTACTCGGGGTCATCGACATCGCGTTCGGTCCACACCGTGAGCGCATCGCCGTCCCGGCCGATCAGAATGCGTCCCTGCAGATCGGTGCGCATCGTGACGGCACCGGCGGCTTCGGTGATCGCGATCGTCTCCGCCCGCGGGTGACCGTAATCATTCTCGACCCCCGCGCTGAAGATCGCGATCGCCGCGTGCAACTGCGCATAGAGACCGGGATCCTGGTCGGCGCTGCCGTGATGCGCCACCTTCACCACCGCATACGAGCCGTGCAGCTGTGCGGCGAGCATCCGCTGCGGCACAGCCGAGAGGTCACCGAGGAACAGTGAACGCGGCACCCCGCCGCCGTCTATTTCGAGCACCACGCTGGCGTCGTTGCCGGACGGGAACGCGGCAGAGTTCTTCCGCGGCCACAGCACGTTCCATCGCGCACCGCCCAGCGTGCCGTGCAGTCCCTCCGCCGCCTCGACGAGCTCTGCGCCGCCGTCGGCCAGCGCGGCAAGCACCTGCTCCTCGTCTCCGGCTTGGGCGGGGCCATGCAGCACCGTGCCCGCACGCCCGACGAGCACGCCAGCGGCCCCGACATGGTCGGCATCGAAGTGTGTGAGGACGACCAGATCGATCCGCTCGATTCCCAGTGCCGCCAAGCAGCTCGTGAGCGGCTCGGGCTCCATTCCGGTGTCGATGAGCGCGGTCCTGCCCTCCGAGCGCACGACGAGCGCGTCGCCCTGCCCGACATCGCACGCCGCGATCGACCAGTCCTCGGGCACGGTCGTGCCGACCAGCGGGCCGGTGAGCAGCATCCGGGCGCCCACCAGGGCGCCCGTCACGACCAGCGTCGTCACCGACGCGACAATCGACCATCGCCCAGCCCGGCCGCGGATCGGCGAGACACCCGCGAGCACGATGCCGGTGGCCGCGCTCAGTACCGCGACGATCAGAGCGGCGCCGATTCCGGGCACGACGGACGCGGTCCCGCCCGGCACCGCTGCCGACACCGTGGCCGTGGTGGCGATCCATGCCGCAGGCAGCCAGGCGCATGCCGCGAACAGATCAGCCACGATGGGGATCGGTGCCGCCAGGCACGCGAGCAGTCCGATGACGGTCGCTATCGGGGCCGCTGGGTCGGCGAGCATGTTGGCCGGGATGCCGATGATCGACTGCTTCTCGGCGAAGAGAGCGATGATCGGGCCGCAGGCCAGTTGAGCGGCGACCGGGATGGCGACGGCCAGGGCGAGGGGCTGCGGCATCCATCTCGCCATCCCCCGGGCGAGCGGCGGGGCGAGCATGATGAGGGCGCCGGTCGCGGCCGCCGAGAGCGCGAACCCTGGCGTCGTGGCCAGCCACGGATCGGAGATCAGGATGCCGGTGACGGCGAGGCACAGCACCCCGATGCCCGCGCTCGGCCGACCGCATAGCAGCGTCAGCATGGCAAGCGCGGCCATCACCGACGCGCGGATCACACTCGGCTCTGGTGTGACGAGCACGACGAACGCCGCCAGCGCGGTGAGTGCCAGACCGATCCGCAGCCTGCGGCCGCCTCCGCAGAGCGCGACGAGCCAGAAGACCGCACCGACGACGATCGCGCAGTTCGCGCCGCTCACGGCCGTCAGATGACTGAGACCGCTGACCAGCATGGCGTCGTTGAGCTCCTCGGACACCGCGCTGGTGTCGCCCACAGCCAGGCCGGGCAGCAGGCCGGCGCCCGGTTCGGGGAGCCGGGTGGCTCGGTTCACGAAGTCCTCGCGCACCTGTGCGGCGACACCGAACACCCCCTGCGCCGGTTCGACGATCTCGACGCGCATCCCGAAGACGACGATCGCGGCGCGCTCCCCCGGATCTGTGGCCATCGCATCGCCCGTGACGCGGATCACCGCTCCGAGGTCTGCACGCGCCGTCGGTTCCACGCCGACGCGCATCGGCGCCTCGAGCGGTTCTGGTGCGCCCAGCGTGCCGGCACGCGTGGATTGCACGTCGAACCAGATCCGGCCGTCGCTCCCCTTCGCCGACGACGATGAGATCTCGCCGATCATCTCGATGACCCGGCCGTCCAGGGCTGCGGCGGCGTCCCGCTCGGGCGTCGCGAACCCCGCGGTCATCGCCACGGCGGCAGCGCCGAACGCGATGACGGCGACGAGTCCGCCGCGCGGACGGGCGCGACCGGCGCGGCGCCACATGGCCACCAGCATCCCGAGACCACCGAACGCCGCCACGGCCGCGCCCCACCAGGCGGCCTCGGGGACGAAGACGCATACGAGAGCGACGCCCCATACGAACGCGGCGAGCGGAACCAGTCGCAGGTCGCGCACGCGCGTGCCGCCGTTCACACTCGAACCAGGTCGCGCAAGCCCGCCAGCAGCTTCTCGCCGATGCCGGAAACAGCCAGCAGATCGTCCACCGAAGCGAAGCGCCCGTTCGTCTCACGCCAGTCGATGATCCGCTGCCCGATCGCGGGGCCGATCCCTGGCAGCGTCTCCAACTCCGCCTGATCGGCATTGTTGAGGTCGATCAGGCCGTCACCGACCGGATCCGTGCCCTCCGCGTCGGTGGGATCGGCGCCGACGGCTGGAACGATCAGCTGCTCGCCGTCGCTGAGTGGGCGCGCGAGGTTCACCGCCTGCAGGTCGGCGTCGTCGAGCGAGCCTCCGGCCGCAGCGAGGGCGTCGACGACGCGGGCACTCGGCTCGAGCACGTAGAGCCCGGGGTCAGTGACCTGCCCGAGTACATGCACGTACAGTTCGCCACCGACCGCCACCTCGTCGTCACCGGCGGCCTCGTCGATCTGCACCGTCTGCGTCGGCTGCGCCTGCCCACGCATGATGCCGAGCCCGACCGCCGCCGACAGCACGACGAGACCGAGCACGACGGCCGCGCCGATGCTCAGCCGCAGACGCGAACGCGCCGCTGGGGCAGACGCGGAGTCTTTCGCTGGCACCCCGCCACGCTAGATCCGCGCGTCAGTGGCCGGATGCCGGAATCACCCGAACGGTGGAGAACCCGGGAGTGGGGGCGGGTGTGGAGAGGTGGTTGGGGTTGGGGTGGGGTTGGCGTGGGGGTGGGTTGGTTTCGACTCGCCTGCGGTTCGCTCAACCCGTTTCGTCTCGCTCCGCTCGCTCAACGACCCGAGTGAGGGGGCGCCGAACGCACAGCGGAGGCGCGCTGCTGCGCTCGCATCGGAGGGGCGTTGAGCGGAGAGGAGAGGCGGTGGTCCGGGCGTTGAGCGGCGGCGCGGAGCGCCGGCGACGAAACGGGGTGAGCGACGAGCGGAGCGAGGAGTCGAAGCCCCTCCGCACCGCGAACCTCACCCCTTGACGGCGAAGTTCACCAGCTTCGGCGCACGGACGATGACCTTCACGATCTCCTTGTCACCGATGGCACGGATCACGCGCTCATCTCCGCGGGCGAGCGCTTCCAGCTCGTCGGCGGTGATCTTCGCGGGTACCTCGAGCTGCGCGCGCACCTTGCCGTTGACCTGCGCGACCGCCGTGATCGTGTCTTCGACGAGCAGCGCGGGGTCGGCCTGACGCCAGGTGACCAGCCCCACCGACGGCTCGTGGCCGAGCGCCTCCCACATCTCCTCCGCGGTGTGCGGGGCGATGAGATCCAGCATGACGGCGACGGTCTCCACGGCTTCGCGCACGGCAGGATCATCGGCGCCGGCAGCATCCACGGTCTTGCGGGCGAGATTCACCAGCTCCATCAGGCGCGCCACCAGCACGTTGAACTTCGTCTGCTCGACCAGTGCCGGTGCATCCGCGAGCAGCTTGTGCGTGCCGCGGCGCAGCGCCGCATCGCCACCCTTGAAGATCACGTCCACGGGACTCGACACCTCATGGCTCAGTCGCATCGCACGCGCCAGGAACTTCTGCGCCCCCGTCGTCGAAACGTCGGCCCAGTCCTTGTCGTCCTCCACCGGACCGGCGAAGGCGAGGCCGACCCGCAGGGCGTCGGCGCCGTGCTTGTCGAGCTCCTCCTGGAACAGCACCAGGTTGCCCTTGCTCTTGGACATCTTGGCGCCGTTCAGGATCACCATGCCCTGGTTGATCAGGCTGCTGAACGGCTCGGTGAAGTCGATCAGCCCCATGTCGAAGAGCACCTTGGTGATGAAGCGCGCGTACAGCAGGTGCAGAATGGCGTGCTCGACGCCGCCGATATAACTGTCGACCGGCGCCCAACGGGCGGCCTCGGCGGGGTCGAACGCGAACTGGTCGCTGTTCGGCGACAGGAAGCGCAGGAAGTACCACGAGCTGTCCACGAACGTGTCCATCGTGTCGGCGTCGCGCAGCACGGGGTCGCCCGAGGCAGGGTCGACGGTGCGTACCCACGACTCTGCAGCCCCCAGCGGCGAGGAGCCCTTCGGAGACAGGTCGAGACCCTCGACGCTCGGCAGACGCACGGGCAGCTGGTCGGCGGGAACCGGGGTCACCGTGCCATCATCGTGGTGCAGCATCGGGATCGGCGTGCCCCAGAACCGCTGGCGCGAGATCAGCCAGTCGCGCAGGCGGTAGTTCTTCGCCGCGCGGCCGGTGCCGGCCGCCGTCAGCTGCTCGATGGTCCGCGCGATCGCATGACGCTTGGAGAGTCCGTTGAGGTCGCCGGAATTGATCATCCGCCCCTCGCCGGTCAACGCGATCCCGGTGGATGCCGGATGCTGATCGTCCAGGCCCTCGGCCGGCTCGATCGGCACACCGTCATCGTCCACATCGATGACGGGCATGGCGCCGGTGATGGGCGCGGTCGTGTCGACGACGACCTTGACGGGCAGGTCGAAGGCGCGCGCGAAGTCGAGGTCGCGCTGGTCGTGTGCGGGCACAGCCATGACCGCGCCGTGCCCGTAGTCGGCGAGCACGTAGTCTGCGGCCCAGATCGGCAGCCGCTCGCCGCTGACCGGGTTGACCGCGAAGCGCTCCAGGAACACGCCGGTCTTGGGCCGGTCGGTGGCCTGCCGGTCGATGTCGGTGGTCTTCTGAACTTTCTCCAGGTAGTCCTGGAACCGCGACTGCACCTCGGCCGGCGACTCGGCGACCAGCTCGGCAGCGAGGTCAGAATCGGGCGCGACGACGAAGAACGTCGCCCCGTGCAGTGTGTCGGGGCGCGTCGTGAACACCGTCACAGGCTCGTCGCGACCCTCGATGCGGAAGTCGACGTCGGCACCGATCGAACGGCCGATCCAATTGCGCTGCATCTGCAGCACCTTGTGCGGCCAGCGACCCTCGAGCTGATTCAGATCGTCGAGCAGTCGGTCGGCGTAATCGGTGATCTTGAAGTACCACTGGGTCAGTTTCTTCTTGATGACCTCGGCGCCGCACCGCTCGCAGCGGCCGTCGACGACCTGCTCGTTCGCGAGGACCGTCTGGTCATTCGGGCACCAGTTGACCGGGCTCTTCTTGCGGTAGGCGAGCCCCCGCTCGTGCAGCTGCAGGAACAGCCACTGGTTCCAGTGGTAGTACTCCGGGTCTGACGTGTGCAGCTCGCGAGACCAGTCGAACGAGACGCCGTACGCCTTGAATCCGGTCTTCTGCTGGTCGATGTTCTGGTACGTCCACTCGCGCGGATCGGCGCCGCGGCGGATCGCCGCGTTCTCGGCCGGCAGCCCGAACGAGTCCCACCCGATCGGGTTCAGGACATTGTGCCCGCGGTGGCGCCAGAAGCGCGCCACGATGTCGGAGTACAGGTAGTTCTCCGCATGCCCCATGTGCAGGTCGCCGGACGGGTACGGGAACATCGCCAGCACGAACTTGCGGGGCCGGTTGTCCTCCGCTCCCCCGGCGAGAAAGGTCTCGTTGTCCGCCCAGTACTTCTGCCACTTGGCTTGGATGGCGTGCGGCGAGGTGGACTCGTCGACGGCGTCGGCGGAGGATGCGGGGAATTCAGACAACGAAGGGCCAATCAGGGAAGGCGTGCTCAGAAAAGTCAGGAACTTCCAGGATATCGGATCACCCGCGGCGCCAGGCGTCCGGCAGTTCGGCGTGCAGAGCCGCGAGCGGTGCACGGGCCTTGGTCGCCACCTCGTCGACCTCCTCATCGGCGATCGACCCCCAGGTGATGCCACCGCCGGCGCCGACGACGGCCCGCTCACCATCGACGAGGATGCTGCGGATGACCATCGCCAGATCCATCGCCCCGTCCAGCCCCACGTACCCGAAGCATCCGCTGTACACCCCGCGCGGACGGCCGGATTCGAGGCCGTGCAGCAGGGTCATGGCCGACAGCTTCGGCGCTCCCGTCATGCTGCCCGCGGGGAACGCGGCGTCCCACAGCGCCTGAGCGGTCAGGCCCGGAGCGGCCCGACCGCTGACGGCGCTGACCAGTTGATGCACGGCCGGATACGACTCGACCTCCCACAGCCCCTCGACCCGGATCGATCCCGGTTCGCACACCCGCGAGAGGTCGTTGCGCATGAGGTCGACGATCATGACGTTTTCCGCGCGCTCTTTCGGGCTCGCCACGAGCTCGCGGGCGAGCGCCTGATCGGATGCTTCGTCTGCACCGCGCGGCCGGGTGCCTTTGATGGGGCGCGTACGGATGCGGCCGTGGGACGCGTGCAAGAAGGTCTCGGGACTGGCGCTGAGCAGAGCGCGATCGCCGATCCGCACGAATCCGCCGTGGTGGGCAGGAGTCGCCGCCCGCAGGCGGAGGTAGGTCTCGACGGCGTCGTGGTCGCCGGGGACCGTGAACCGCGTCGTGAGGCACAGTTGGTAGGCGTCGCCGGAGCGGATCGCCGCACGGCAGCGTTCGATGAGAGCCGCGTACTCGTCGGGGGTGTGGCGGGGAAGGACTTCGACGCGCTTCGCTCGCTCAGTCCGTTTCGTCTCGCTCCGCTCGCTCAACGACCGAGGAAACCCGGGAACAGGGACTGGGCGTTGAGCGGAGGCGCGCAGCGCCGGAGACGAAACGGGCTGAGCGACCGCAGGGAGCCGAAGCCAGTCCTCCAGCATCCCGCCGAGCTCCCACGTGGCGCCGGTGGCATGGTCCACGGCCACCGCCGCGGTCACGTGCAACCAGGCGGGCCCGCCCTCTGACGCGGCGCTCGGCGCTCCCGCAGCCGCCGCCCCGGGCTCGTAGTCGAGCCAGCCGATCCATCCTCCGCAGAACGGCGGCGCACCCGTGGGGCCGGTATCCATGTCGAGCCGCACGTGGCCCGGGCCCGCAGCATCCGGCTCGCCGATGCCGAGAAAGCTCCAGCCTGCGTCGGCAGCTGCCCCGGCGTCCAGCCAGAAGACTCCCTCATATCGGCCCGCCAGCGCGCGGAACAGGCGCTCCAGGTCGACGCTCCCCGGCACCCGGCGGGAAGAAAGAGGGGAATTGCGAAGCACGATCACAGCGTAGATGCGTATTCTCGTGTGGGTGGACGACTTCCTGCTGTGGCTTCTGGATGCCGTGCAGGCGGTCGACCCGGTGGCTCGCACCCTCATCGCCGGGCTCGCGGTCATGCTCGAGACGAGCATCCTCATCGGGCTGATCGTGCCCGGTGACACGATCGTGATCATCGCCTCCATCGGCGTCGACGGTCCGGTCGAGATCATCGCCATGGTGGTGGCCGTCGTCGTCGGCGCCCTTATCGGCGAGAGCATCGGGTTCGGGCTGGGCCGCTGGCTCGGACCGCGCATCAGACGCTCCCGGATCGGCCGCAAGATCGGCGAACGGCACTGGACCCGCGCGGAACTGTACTTGGAGCGCCGCGGAGGCCTGGCGATCTTCCTCTCGCGCTTCCTGCCGGTCCTGCACTCGCTCGTGCCGCTCACGGTCGGGATGAGCACGTACTCCTACCGTCGGTTCCTCGCCTGGACGACACCGGCCTGCATCATCTGGGCGGCGGCGTACGTGAGCGTGACCTCGCTCGCCGCCGGCGGGTTCCGCGAGCTCGTCGACCGCGTGCATTTCGCGGGCTACATCTTCGTCGGCGTGATCGTGCTCTTCCTGCTGCTCGTGTTCGTCGGCAAGAAGCTCCTCGAGAAATGGGAGGCGCGTCATATGCGCACGGCGGAGAGCACCTCGGGCGAGGATGCCGCACCGGACGTGAAAGACTGAGAGCGATGTCCGAAGACACCGCCAAGAAGCCCAGGATCCACTGGTTCGCGCGACTCGAGCACCGTCTGCACGTCTGGCGGGAGAGCCGGGCGCGGCGTCGTGGGCGCACGGCCACGGTCCTGCCGTTCGCGGGGTACGGCGGCACTGGGTGGGTGCGAGTCGTCGGTCGGGTGCTGATCGTGCCCCCGCGGCGCCGCAACGCGCACGGCGACTACGAGTCGGTGCGCGGCTGGCGCAGCTTCGTCGGGATCCCGGTCGGCTTCTCGAAGGTCACCATCACCGTTGCCGGGAGCGTCCACGAGGTGATCGCCGACCGCGGCGGCGTGATCGACACGGTGCTCGATGCCGACCTCGAGGCCGGATGGCAGACCTTCACGATGTCGGTCGAGGGTCAGGCACCCATCGAGGGCACGACGTTCATCGTCGGCGACGACGTTGAGTTCGGCGTGGTCTCCGATATCGATGACACCGTGATGGTCACCGCCCTCCCCCGGCCGTTCATCGCCGCGTGGAACTCGTTCGTCGTCGATGAGCACGCGCGCATTCCCGTGCCCGGCATGGCCGTGCTCATCGAGCAACTGATGCGCCAGCATCCCGGCGCTCCGATGATCTACCTGTCCACCGGTGCGTGGAACGTCGCCCCGACGCTCAGTCGGTTCATGAGTCGGCACCTGTTCCCCCGCGGATCGATGCTGCTGACCGACTGGGGCCCCACTCACGACCGCTGGTTCCGCAGCGGACGCGAGCACAAGCTCCGCAACCTGTACCGCCTCGCCGACGAGTTCCCGCACGTGAAGTGGCTGCTCATCGGCGACGACGGGCAGCATGACGAAGCGATCTACACCGAGTTCATGATCGATCACCCCGGATCCGTCGCTGGCGTCGCGATCCGTCAGCTGTCGGCCACCGAGGCGATGCTCGCCGGTGGTCGCGCCGTCTCCGATGACCATTCCGAGGGCACCGCGACGTGGGTGACGGCGTCCGACGGCGCCGGCCTGCGGGAACAGCTCACTGACGTGGGCATCCTGCACTGACGGAGACTGCGATGTCGGCCGATTCCCTCGATCGCACCACCTGGAAAGCGCGGGAAAGCGCACACCAGGCGCGTGCCGATGCGCTGACCGCAGCGCACCGCGAGCGGTCGGCGCGTGGCGAGAAGCACCCGGTCTGGGACTTCCTGTTCACCTACTACTCGTACGCGCCGGCGCAGCTGCGCCGCTGGCACCCTGGTGCCGGCATCCAGCTCGACGACGCCCCCGAACGGGCCGGCTGGCGCTGGTACACAGCGGGATCCACCCCGGACGCGGTCGTTCCCGATGCGGCCACCTTCGCGCGCGAGAAAACGGCTCTCGCCGACCTCATCGAACGGATGCTGCGCCGCACCGCCGCGCGTCCCGGACAGTTCGGCTGCTTCGGACTGCACGAATGGGCGATGGTGTACCGCGAGAAGGAGCACCGGCATCCTGCGCCCCTCCGTCTGGGGCAGGCCGGCACCGATGCGGTCGTCGAGGCGAACGATCTGCGCTGCACGCACTTCGACGCCTTCCGGTTCTTCACGCGCGACGCCGCACCGCGCAATCGGCAGCCGCTCACGCGCGCCGACCAGCCCGCCCTCGAACAGCCCGGGTGCTTGCACGCCGGCATGGACCTGTACAAGTGGAGCATGAAGCTCGGCCCGCTGCTCCCCGGCGAACTGCTGCTCGACGCGTTCGAGCTCGCGCGTGACATCCGGCTGCTCGACATGGAGGCCGCCCCCTACGACCTGTCCGACTGGGACGTCGTGCCGGTGCCCATCGAGACGGCCGAGGGCAAGAGCGCGTATGCGCGCCGGCAGCGGGAGTTCGCCGAGCGCGGCAATGCGCTGCGCCGCCGGATGCTGGCGGCATGGTTGGGTGATGGTCAGGAAACCGGTTCGCAATCGTCGCACGGCGCCCAGACGGCGCCGGCTGCCGCAAGCTCCAACCGCAGCGTCATGACCCGTTCCGCGGCGTCCTGAAGCCGCGCCGCCGGAATCGCGCCACTGTCGACGGCCGCGGCGATCCCCTCGGTGAGCTGCGCCGCCGTATCAGGCGTGGAGTGCGCGATCATCAGCACCAGGTCGCTGCCGGCGGCGACGGCAGAGACCGCGTTGACGACCGGGTCGGCGTACTCCGGGATGCCGGTGGACTGCAGCATCCCGAGGTCATCGGTGACGATGACGCCGTCGAAGCCGAGCTCATCACGGGCGATCTCGTGCCAGCGGGCCGACAGGGAGGCGGGCGCCTCGTCCACAGTCGTGTATGACAGATGCCCGAACATCAGCACAGACCCGCCGGCATCGATGCCCGAGACGAACGGAAGGGCATCGCTCTGACGCCAATCATCGAGCGTCTTGTCCGTGCTCGGGATCAGTTCGTGCGAGTCGCCGGGGGCCGCGCCGTGGCCGGGGAAGTGCTTCATCGTCGAGGCGACGTACGATTCCTCGGCCGTCACACCGGCGGCGACCCGCTCCGCGGCCGTGGCCGGATCAGCGCCGAGCGAGCGGCCGTAGATGAAGGAGCCCGGGTCGGCTGTGGTGTCGGCGACGATGCCGAAGTTGACGTTCGCGCCGGCACGGTCGACCAGCGCCGCGCGTGCCGCGAAAGCCGCGGTGGTCTCGGATGCCGGACGATCCTTGAGCGTCCCCGATGCGGGGAGGTCGTCCCACGGCAGCCGGGAGACGACGCCGCCCTCCTGGTCGATGGCGATCAGCGGCGGCACGTCGGCATCAGCGGCGATGGCGTCGGTGACCGCTCGCAACTCAGCCTCGGTGCCCGAGACGTTCTCGCCCATCAGGATGAACCCGCCGATGCCGGTGTTCTGCATGTACGGGGTCAGCGCCGCAGGGTCGCTCGTCGAGATGTGCCCCATGACGATGCTCGCGGCCTGCTCAGCGGTCGTCATCTCCGCGACGAGCCGTTCGGCCTCTGCCGCAGGGCCGCCCGTCGTCGGCGCCGCAGCGGGTCTGCTGTCACCGGCCGCGATGGAGGGAGTCGCCGTGGCGGCCAGGGCCACCACGAGAATCGCTGCAGCGCGAAGCGTACGCAACGGTCAGCGCGCGAGCGCGTCGGCGATCGGCTCGGAGGAGTCCGGCGTACCGTTTCCGAACCGGACAGTCCGCCCGATCGTGGCCGGCTCGATCAGGGCACCGGCGATGACGGCGGCCACATCGGCGCGCGCGACACGACCGCGATCGGGAGCTTCGAGATCGATGCGCCCGGTCGGCTCATCGAAGGTGAGCGTTCCCGGCCCCAGGATCGTCCCCTCCAGGTCGGTGCCGCGCAAGTACTCGTCGGCAGCCCACTTCGCGTCGGCGTACGGGAAGAACGAGTCGCTCTCGGGCACACCGTGGTCGGCGGTGGATCCGAGCCAGGACACCAAGACGTAGCGCTTCACGTCGGCGGCGGCCGCGGCATCCATCGTCCGGGTCGCGGCGTCGCGATCGACCGCGTAGGTGCGCGCCGGGTCGCCACCGCCTGCGCCTGCCGACCAGACGACGGCATCGTGACCGCGGATGAGCTCGGCGATCGCGGCGGTGTCGAGCTGTTCGACGTCGGCGATCTGGGCAGTCGCGCCGGTCTGCTCGACATCGGCGACGTGATCGGGATTGCGGATCACCGCCGTGACCTCGTCACCGCGGGCGACGAGGATCGGAGCGAGCAGAAGCGCGATGCGGCCGTGGCCGCCGAAAACGATGACGCGGGACATGGCTCCAGGCTAACCCTCCTGTGCGCCGGCGTCACCCGTGCCGCGTCACGCGGGGAATTGCGTCACTCTGGCAGTTGAGTCGTGTCGACGATGAACGCCTGCGGATGGTTCGGCAGGTAGCGCACCACGACCGGGCTGTCGTCCGGAAGCCACGCATGGCGGTCCGGATACTCCGACGGTGTGAAGAAGTTGTTCTCCAGGGTGTACTCCTCACCCCCGGGCGTCGAGAAGGTCACCCAGTCGTCTTCCACCGTGCCCGTCGTCGGCACGCCGTTCTGGTGGATGTAGGCGGACGTGACGGGCACCCCGAACAGGCCCAGGAGCCCCAAGGCGAAACCGGCGACCATGACGACCCCCAGGACGCGGACGGCGAGTCTCTGCAACCGGGCCGCTGTGGGTCGTCCCCCGCCGGCGCTCGGAGCCTCAGGCAGCCCCTCGCGTTCACGGATCGCCGTCAGACGAGAGCCCAGTCCCCGCACAGGCCGGAACGCGAGGGCGCCGATGCCGAAGAACGAGAACCCGGCGATGAAGATCATGACGTAGCCGTGGGTGACAGGGAAATTGACGAGCCAGATCACCGTGTCGAGCAGATTCATGCGCGGTTCTCCCGTTCGATCGTCATGGCCACCGTCTGCGGATCGGCGGGAAGATAGGACGCCCACACCGGTGAGCCGACCTGTACGCGCGGCAGCGCTTCGGGGTAAAGGAACACGGTGGTATCCGCTTCCCAGTTCTGCTGGCCTTCCGGTGTGATGAGCAGTCGCAGTTCGAGTTCGCTCTGCCCCTCACGGCGCGCTCCGGTGGGCCGGATGGCGAGCACGGATGCCGGTGCCTGTATACCGGTGCGGCGGGCGCGAACGAGATGGGGTGCGATGAGCCCACGCTTGATCCGCCAATCGAGCATGGCATCGCGCACGGTGGTGTCGGTCATGTCGGCGATCTCAACGGTGTCGTGGTCGGTCGGACTGTATCGGACGGGCAGAACCATGCCCGGTTCGATCGACCCCTGCTCGATCGGATCGAGCAGCATCCGCATCTGGCTGATGAACTCGTCGCCCTCGTTGCCCGTAACCCGTACGAACAGGTCGTACTGCGGTACGTCGTTGATCGTGAGGCCGGTGCGCCGCGTCTCGACGACGCGGCCGACACCCACCTGCGTGGTGCCCGTCCTCCTCTTCTTCTTCGGCTGGAGCCCGAACAGGCCGGCACCGAATGTCAGCATGAGTCCCCAGGCGACGCCGATCATGATCGGCGCACCGATGGTGTCCTCGCCGAACGGCAGGATCGAGGACCGTTGGTCGACCCCGAAGAGCCCGACGCCGACCCAGAGCAGCAGCCAGGCGGACAGCAGCAACCAGATGATGAAGGCGACGATTCTGAACATGCGCTCAGGCTATCGAGATCGAGGTCTCCCGATCACAGATAGCGTCAGCCGAGCGATCCGGATGCGATCGTCGCGAGCGCGCGCTGGACGCCCTTCGCCGCGGTGCGTCCGGCGCGGTTGGCACCGATCGTGCTGGCGGATGGCCCGTAGCCGACGAGTTGGATGCGCGGGTCCCGCACGGCCGTCGTGCCGCGTCCCCTGCGGTCGAGCTGGATGCCACCGGCCTCGCTGCGCAGGTGCAGAGGGCCGAGGTGGCCGATCGCGGGGCGGAATCCGGTCGCCCAGATGATCGCGTCGACGCGCTCGAACGAGCCGTCAGCCCAGCGCACGCCGTCCGGCTCGATGCGCTCGAACATCGGGCGGCGGGCATCGTACGCACCGAGCCGCTCGGCTTCGCGCTCCTGCGGACGCAGCATGAGCCCGGTGACCCCTACGACGCTCTGCGGGGGCAGCCCCTGGGCGACGCGCTGCTCGACGAGGGCGACGGCCGCGGCGCCGGCCTCAGGGGTGAAATCGTCGTCGCGCCAGACCGGCTCGCGACGGGTCGCCCAGAGCGTCTCGGTGATCGGAGCGAGCGCACCGAGGAACTGCACCGCCGAGGCTCCGCCGCCGACGACGAGCACGCGTTTGCCGCGGAAGTGCGCGGGCCCCGGGTAGTCGACGGTGTGCAGCTGCTCGCCGAGGAAGGTCTCCATGCCGGGATAATGCGGCAGGAACGGCTGGGTCCACGTGCCCGTCGCGTTCACCACCGTGCGGGTGCGCCATTCGCGCTCCCCCGCGCTCACGACGAGCGTGCCGGCATCATCGATGACGCGATCGACATGAACGGGACGGACGACGGGCAGGTGGTTGTCGCGCTCGTAGTCGGCGAAGGTCGCCGGCACGGCGATGTTGGCGCGCTGTCCGTCGCGCGCGGGTGCCTCGGCCCCCGGGAGCTCGGCGACCCCGTGCACGTCGTCCATAGTGAGCGCATCCCAACGGTGCTGCCAGGCGCCGCCGGGCGCATCGTTCGCGTCGAGGACGACGTGCTCGATGCCGAGCCGCTTGAGGTGGAATGAGGTCGAGAGACCAGCCTGACCTGCGCCGATGACAATGCTCTCGAAGATGCTCACATCTATCGCAACGCATCGACATGAGCGGGTGTTCCCCGACCCCGCCCTGGGCCCGCACCGGGCATGCGCCGATTGGCGCCGAGTGCTCGCGGTGTTGTATTCTTTTCAGGTTGCCTCGCTCACGCGGGGAGCGAAGATGGGCCTGTGGCGCAGCTGGTAGCGCACCTGCATGGCATGCAGGGGGTCAGGGGTTCGAGTCCCCTCAGGTCCACCATCTGATCAATCGCGAAATCGGCGTCAGTCCTGACCCATCGCTCTCATTCCGTGAGGCCGCGCGAGTAATGCAGCGGCACGACTGCTTCCGACTCCGCGAGAACTGATAGATTCGAGTCCTACGCGAGGGACGACTCTCGACGGACAACTCATGAGGGGACGGCCCCGCAAGGAGCCACGTCCATGCGAAGCCTCTCCCGGTTCATCACAGCATCCGACATCGTCAGGATCGCCCTCGGCTGGGGCGCGTTCATCGCCCTGCTGCTGGCCGGTCCCCTGCTCGCGGCGCCGGTGCCCGCGGCGCTTCTGATCGTCGCGCTCCTCGCCATCGTCGCCGTGATCCTCGTCTGCGCGTTCGGGGTCGTGAAGCAGGCCGAAGCACTCGCCCATCGCCTCGGCGATCCGTACGGATCACTGGTGCTGACGCTGTCGATCGTGCTGATCGAGGTCGTTCTCATCTCGGCCGTCATGCTCGGCCCCGGCGAGCACGCCACCATCGCACGCGATTCCGTCATGGCGGTCTCGATGATCATCCTGAATCTCGTGATCGGTATCGCGCTGCTGGTCGGCGGCATCCGTCATCGCGGGATGGCGCATAACCGAACCGGAACGTCGGCCTACCTCGCGATGCTGGTCGTCCTCACCGCGCTCGCCTTCGCCCTTCCCGCACTCATCGGCCGTGATGGCGCGTACACGATCGCGCAGGAGGTGCCGATCGCCGTGCTCACGCTCAGCCTGTACGCGTTCTTCCTGTTCCGGCAGATGGGCGCGCAGGCCGAGGATTTCACCGAGGTCGGCGGGCGAGTGCCGAACCGGCCCACCAGCGGGCAGGATGCCCCGGCACCCACCATCGGCGACACCCTCCGCACGCACCGCACCGAGGTGATCGCGCGCCTCGCCGTGCTCGTCGTCACCGTCATCCCGATCGTGCTCCTCTCGCACGACATGGCCGCCCTCCTCGACGACGGACTCGGGCGGCTCGGAGCTCCCGTGGCGCTGGCCGGCGTCCTCATCGCGGCCATCGTGTTCCTGCCCGAGTCGATCACGGCGATCCGTGCCGCCGCGGGCGGCGAGATCCAACGCGTCATCAACCTCTGCCACGGCGCTCTCGTCTCGACCGTGGGGCTGACGATCCCCGCCGTCCTCATCATCGGCATGCTCACCGGTCAGGGGGTTGTCCTGGCTGAGACTCCGGCCGATCTGCTGCTGCTCGGTGTGACGCTGCTGCTGTCGATCGGAACGTTTGCGGCGAAGCGGGTGACGGCGATGCACGGCGCGGCACACCTCGCACTGTTCGCGGTCTACCTCATCGTGCTGTTCAGCTGACCGGGAGTTCGCTGGGAATTTGCTAAGGTGGCAAGGATGCTCGTGCCTGCATGGGCAGGGGGTGCTTCAGCGCTCTCACGCGACGCGCGCCTGACTGCGCGCACCTCGCAATCATTCGAATCCCGCTGAGGGTGCGCCGGTCATCAGTGCGCCCGAAAGATGGACCTCTGGAAAGGAGCCGCACCCCGGACCTCTCGTCTGTGCGCTGCCATGCGCCTCAGTGGTCCAGGTTCGTTCGCCCATGCTGAAAGTCTCAGATCTCTCGATATCCACTCGTTCCTCCGAATCCCTCTCCCCCACTTAGCGAGTCCTTTCTCCTTCGACCAGCGGCCTCTGCCGCATCAAGACGAGAAAGTGAGAACAACCGGTGGGCGACCTCCAAATACTCTCGGGGCCGATCGTGGTCCTGCTCATGCTGCTGTTCTTCGGCGGCAGCCTGTACATGTCGATCCGCATCTCCCGCAAGAAGGAGAACGCCGACGGCTACATGACCGGCGGTGGCAAGATCGGATTCGGCATCTCCGCCGCGTCCATGACGGCCACCTGGATCTGGGCGTCATCGATGTACGCCTCGGCCACGTCCGGCTACACCTACGGGATCTCCGGACCCATTCACTACGGGCTCTGGGGCGCCTTGATGATCCTGCTCATCTATCCATTCGGCCGCCGCATCCGCAAGGTCGCGCCCAAGGCGCATACCATCGCCGAGGTCATGTTCGCGCGGCACGGTCGCTCCAGCCAGCTCATGCTCGCCGGCTCCAACGTGCTCGGAAGCGTCATCAGCCTGACATCCAACCTGATCGCCGGTGGCGCGCTCATCTCGATGCTGTCGCCGTTCACCTTCACGCAGGGGATCGTCGCGATCGCGATCGGCGTACTGGCCTACACACTGTGGTCCGGCTTCCGCGCATCGGTGCTCACTGATTTTGCGCAGGTCGTCGCAATGCTCGGCGCCGTCGCGATCATCGTGCCGGTGATCTTCTTCGCCGCCGGCGGGCCGGGTCTGTTCGTCGAAGGTGCGAAGAACCTCACCCCGCAGCAGGGCGATTTCTTCTCGTCCGATGCGTTCTTCAATCAGGGAGCCCCCTACATCGCAGCCGTGCTCGCGTATGCGATCGGCAACCAGACCATCGCGCAGCGCCTGTTCGCGGTGCGTGAAGACCTCATCAAAAAGACGTTCATCACCGCGACGTTCGGCTACGGCGCGTCGATCATCGGCATCGGCATGCTCGGCGTGATCGCCCTCTACGCCGGCATCGAGCCGATGGGCGCAGATGTGAACAACCTCATCCCGCAGATGGCTGCCACCTACCTGCCGCCAGTGCTGATCTGCGTCTTCTTCGTCATGATCATCGGCTCGCTTTCGTCGACGGCGGATGCCGACATGACGGCGCTCTCGTCGATCATGATGGCCGACATCTACGGTCAGAACATCGCCGGCAAGAAGAACGCCAACCCGAAGACGATGCTGCTGGTGGGACGCCTGACCATGGTCGGTGCGACAGCGGCGGCACTCGGTTTCGCCTCGATGCAGTTCAACATCCTCGACCTGCTCGTCTTCGTCGGCGCGATGTGGGGTGCTCTGGTGTTCCCCGTCATCGCGAGCTTCTACTGGAACCGCGTCACCAACGTGGCCTTCAGCGTCGCCGTGGCCGTAGCTCTCGCCGCGTTCCTGCCGGTGCGCTTCGAGTGGATCGACCTGTCCGGCGGTCTCGGCATCGCCAGCGACGTGCTGTCGGTGATCGGCATCGGCGTCGTGCTCGGGCTGATGTCCTTCGGATTCTTCGGTCTGCGCGTCGCTGTCATCGTCGGCGGAATCGCGACCGTGGCATCCGCGCCGTTCGCGATCGGTTTCCTGCACACCTACCCGGTGCTGTCGGGATCGCTGGTCGCCTACGCGGTCAGTACGATCGTGTGCGTCGCGATCACCATGCTCAACAAGGACAAGCGGTTCGACTTCTCGTTGATCAGGCAGCGCACCGGCGACTTCGACACAGCCGAGACGGAGATCATCTCTGAAGCGGAGACCGTCGTGAAGGATTCCGACGCCGCATACACCGGAAAGGAGCAGTGATGGAGGCCCTGTTGCTGACTGCATACGTGCTGGTGTGGCCGATCGTCGTCATCGGCACCCTCACCGTGATCATCCGGGCGTTCGTCAAGGACGCCCGCGAAGCGAAGCGGGAAGGCCGTCAGATCATCTGACGTAGACCGCTCGGGCGGGCATCGGATGCTTCCGGTGCCCGCCCGTTCGCATCGGTGCGAGGATGATCTCTACGCCACCGGAAGGATCAGATCATGACCGCAGACCTGCTGACACCGACCAATCTCGCCGACCTGCAGGAGAAGCTGCTCGAGAAGGCCCGCGAATCGAACTCTCAGCGCGCGGCGCAGGCGCTCTACGGCGGTCAGGGAGCCCTTCTGCGGCAGACTGCCATCGCGCTGCTGGAGGAGGCCGAGCTCACCGAGCACGACACTCCCCCGGAGGCGACGCTTCAGGTTCTGGTCGGACACCTGCGCCTGACCGGCCAGGGACGCTCCTGGGAGCTCAGCGCCGGCGACATCATGCCCATCCCGCCGGAACGGCACGGTGTTCTGGCGCGGGAAGAGAGCGTCTTCCTGCTGACAGTGCGCCGCTCGGTGTGAGCAGAACCCGCTTGTGCGGGCTCAGTTC
>NZ_JBQDVP010000025.1:0-8552 GCF_052102115.1 Microbacterium sp. | reverse complement strand
TCGCGAGGCAGATCCAGCGCCGTCACGATCGTGGTCGCGACCGACTCGGGGTCGATGAAGCGGTCGGGAACGTACTCGGCGCCCTCCTGCTGGTGCACGCGCTCCTGCATCGGCGTCGCCGTGCGCCCGGGGAAGATCGAGGTCACCCGTACGCCGTGCTCGGCCTCTTCGGCGCGCAGCGCGTCGGCCAGCGCCTTGAGACCGTGTTTGGAGGCCCCGTAGGCGCCCCACTCGGCATGGGCGCGGAGACCGGCGCCGGAGTTCACGAACAGCACCTGCCCGCGTGCCATGCGCAACAGCGGCAGTAGGAGCCTGGTCAGCTCAGCGGGCGCCACGAGGTTCACGGCGAGCTGCTGCTCCCACAGCGCTGATGGCAGATCGGCGACCCGCCCGAGATCGACGACGCCTGCGGCATGCACGAGCGTGTCGATGCGCCCCGGCAGCTGCTGCTTGGACAGCGCCCATGACAGCCGGCCGGGCTGACTGAGGTCGCCGACGATCGTGGATGCCCCGGGGAACCGCGCGGCGATCTCACGCGCACGCCCGGCGTCGCGGGCGAGCAGCACGAGCTCATCCCCGCGGTCGTGCAGTCGTCGGGCGAGAGCAGCGCCGATTCCGGACCCGGCGCCGGTGATCAGATGCATGGTCATCTCAGGACTGCTCGGCTGCCTCGGTGAGTTCGATCGGGATGACGGGACAGTCCTTCCAGAGACGTTCGAGCCCGTAGTAGACCCGCTCCTCACTGTGGAACACGTGCACGATCAGGTCGCCGAAGTCCATCAGCACCCAGCGCGCTTCGCCGCGCCCCTCACGGCGCACTCGTTTGTGGCCGGCTTCGATCAGACGATCCTCGACCTCATCGGCGATTGCGGCGACGTTGCGCTCGCTGTTGCCGGTGACGATCAGGAAGACATCGACGAGGGGCAGCGGTTCGGACACGTTCAGGGCGACGAGGTCTTCTCCGCCCTTCGCGACGGCCGCGTCAGCGGCGATCTGCAGCATCGCTCCGGCGTTCTCCGGTGACTGCATCAGCCGAACACATTCGTGGTGAAGGCGACGACGAGAGCCACCGCGAGGGCCAGTGCGAGCCCGCCCGCCGTGATCGCGAGGATCATCATCAGTTTGTTGCCCTTCTCCGGAGTCGGAGGGCGGATGACCTCCCCGGCGGGCTTGATGGTGCTGACGGCCGAGCTTGCAGCGATCGGTGTCGGCGACGATGACGGCGGCAGTTCGCCGTCGATGAGCACCGAATCGATGTCTTTGCCGTCGGCGGTGCCGTGCGCGTGCCCCTGAGACCCCAGGCCCTTCGGAAGTTCGTAGCTGCCGGTGATGAGCATCTCTCCGGTCGAGGCGACCGGTCCGGACAGCGAACCCTCCCCCGGGTGCGTGAAGATCAGGGTGTTCGGCGCACGGTGCGATCCGCCGGAGTCCGTGGTGATGAGCTCATCGAATGACGGGGTGAAGGCCGGCACCTCGGACTGTCGGCCCAACAGCTGTGTTCCGAGAGCGGGATTGACGATGGGACGCTCGCCCGTGATCGCGGCATCCGCGTCCGCATCCTCGTCGCCCTCCTCTGCGGCAGCGTCAGCCTCAGCCCCTGCGGCAATCTCGGGCTCAGGTTCAGCGTCGGTCTCGACGTCCGGCTCCGCTTCGGCCTGGACCTCGGGCTGCGACTGGGCGGAGACCGGGGCGAACGACGGTACGCCCGACACGACTTCGGCCAACTCCTCGGGCTCTGCTTCTTCCGCCTGCGGCTCGTCGGTCTGCGGTTCGGGCTGCGGCTCGTCGGGCTGCGCAGGCTCCGTGACCGTCTCCTCGACAGCATCCGATTCCTCGGCGACGGGCACGGCCGTCGGCTCGACGATCGGTTCTGCGACCGGAACCGCGGCCGTGCGGAGCCGTTCCTGCTCGCGCACCTGTCGGCGTGTGAGCCGTGACTCGACGGCGGTGGTTTCAGCGACCGGTGCCGGCGGTTCCTCGCTCGGCTCTGCCGGGCGCACCGGCGGAGCGGCGGGAGCCTGGTTCTCCTGCTTCGCAGCGGCTGCGGCTTCGTCTTCTCCGATGACCGGCGTCGCGCCGGTGAGACGGATCTCCCGCAGCTGCTTGCGGGTCAGCGGCCGATCACCCGGCTGATCCGATGTACTCATGCCTTGCTCCGATACAGATGATGCTTCGCGATGTATTGAACGACTCCGTCGGGAACGAGGTACCAGACGGGCTGATCGTCCTGCACCCGCTCACGGCAAGCCGTTGACGAGATCGACAGGGCCGGCACCTCGAGTTGGCTGACGTTGTCGCTCGGGAGGCCATCCGTGCTCAGAACATGTCCTGGGCGGGAGACCGCGACGAAGTGGGCCAACTCCCACAGTTCATCATGGTCCCTCCAACTGAGAATTTGCGCTACGGCGTCTGCTCCCGTGATGAAGAACAGTTCCGCATCGGGCCGTTCCTGCTTCAGATCGCGCAGCGTGTCGATCGTGTAGGTGGGTCCGTCGCGGTTGATATCGACTCGGCTCACCGTGAACTGAGGGTTGGATGCCGTCGCGACGACTGTCATCAGATAGCGGTGCTCGCTCGGGGAGACGTTCGACTTCTGCCACGGATGGCCCGTCGGAACGAAGACGACCTCGTCGAGGTCGAAAGAGTGCGCGACTTCACTCGCCGCGACCAGGTGCCCGTGGTGGATGGGATCGAACGTCCCGCCCATCACTCCGATCCGGGGGGCACGCGTGGTCGTCGTCTCCATATGCCTCAGTGGCCGTGCCCTGCCCCGTGGCCCTCGGCACCGTGCTTCTCTGCCCAGGCCTCAGCCTTGGCGGCGTGACGGTTCGCGACGTTGCGGTACGAGAACGTGACGAGCCCGAGAAGGGCGAACAACCCGGCGGCGATGGCACCGAAGATCACGGTCTCCAGCGCCACGTTTCCGTGGTGCTCCGTTTCAGCGGCAGCCATCGCAATCTGTGCGACGAGGTTCATCCTGTCTCCGTTTCGTGACCAGGTGCGAGAAGAGGTACCTTCATCTTATCGCTCACCCGCGGGTCTGACCCGAACCGCGCGCGAGCCACTTCGTACTGGTGAGCTCTGCCAGGCCCATCGGACCCCTGGCATGCAGCTTCTGCGTCGAGATCCCCACCTCGGCGCCGAAGCCGAACTCCGCGCCGTCCGTGAAGCGCGTCGAGGCATTCGCCATGACGACCGCGGAATCCACCTCGGCGAGGAAGCGGTCCGCATTGCGCGAATCCGTCGTCACGATCGACTCGGTGTGGCCGGTGCTGTACCGGCGGATGTGCGCCAGCGCCTCGTCGAGGGTGTCGACGACCTTCATCGCGATATCGAGACTGAGGTACTCGGTCGCCCAATCCTCCTCGGTCGCGGGGATGACGTTGCTCATGAGACCCACGACCATGTCATCGCCGTGGACAGCGACCCCCTCGCTCTGCAGGGCGCTCGCCACCAGCGGCACCAGCCGCGGAGCGGCCTGCCGCAGCACGAGAACGGTCTCCACGGCGTTGCACACGCTCGGGCGCTGCACCTTGGCGTTGACGACGATGTCTCGCGCCCAGTCGTCCGGGGCGGACTCGTCGAGCACGATGTGCACGTTGCCGGCCCCTGTCTCGATCACGGGCACCGTCGACTCGGTCACGACGGTCTCGATGAGCGCCGCACTGCCGCGCGGGACGAGCACGTCGATGAAGCCGCGCCCCTGCATGAGAGCCTTCGCACCGTCGCGCCCGAAGTCGTCGACCGTTTGGATCGCCTCCGACGTCACCCCGGCGCTCTCGAGCGCGTCGCGCATCGTCTGCACGAGCACGGTGTTCGATTCACGAGCCGCGCTCCCGCCGCGCAGGACGACGGCGTTGCCGGATCGCAGGGCGAGCGCGGCGATGTCGACGGTCACGTTCGGACGCGCTTCGTAGATCGCGCCGACGACGCCGAACGGCACGCGGATCTGCTCGAGGTTCACGCCGTTCGGCATCCGGTGCCCGCCGATCACCTGGCCCACAGGGTCCGGGAGAGCCGCGATCTCGCGCACCGCCGATGCCAGGGCGGCGACCCGCTTCTCGTCCAGACGCAGCCGATCGATCAGGGCGTCGCCGATGCCGTCGGCGCGGCCGTTCTCGATGTCGCGTGCGTTGGCCGCGATGATCGTCGTCGCGTGGTCCTCGATCGCCGCGGCGATGCCCTCCAGCGCGCGCGACTTGTCGTCGCTCGTGAGGCGGGCGACCGCACGCGAGGCCTCCTTGGCGCGCGCCAGACGATCTTGCGAGGTTTCGGTGGTCATCCGCTCAGCTTACGAGACGCCCGGGGTCGGAGCGGCCTCGATGACATCCGGCTCGAACCAGGTGCCGATGTCCGCACCGGCCAGTGCGCGCTCGACCAGGTCGGCGCTGGTCACGAGGACCCCGATGCCGGATGCCGCCGCCAGCCGGGCCGCGGAGACCTTCGTGGCCGCTCCCCCGGTGCCGACGCTGTTGACGACGGTCGCACCGAATTCGAGCCCGCCGAGGTCTGCGCCCGCGGCGATGACGTCGATCGGTTCAGCGGCGGGGTCGGTGGGCGGCTTGGTGTACAGGTTCTCGACATCGCTGAGCAGCACCAGGGCGTCGGCCTGGATGAGCTGCGCGACAAGCGCTGCGAGCCGGTCGTTGTCGCCGAAACGGATCTCCTGCGTAGCCACGGTGTCGTTCTCGTTCACGATCGGCAGGATCCGCAGGCCGAGCAGCCGCTCCATGGCGCGCTGCGCGTTACTGCGCGAGGTGGAGTTCTCCAGGTCGCCGGTGGTCACCAGCACCTGCCCGGCGACGATGCGGAAAGGCCGCAGAGCCTCCTGATACCGGTACACGAGGACGTTCTGCCCGACGGCCGCGGCGGCCTGTTGAGTTGCGAGATCGTTCGGCCTGGCATCCAGATCGAGGAACGGGATGCCGGTGGCGATCGCCCCGGACGAGACCAGCACGATCTCGCAGCCGCGCGCATGCGCGCTGGAGAGGGCGTGGACGATCATCGGGATGCGCCACGAGGACTCCCCGCTGATCGACGAGGAACCGACCTTGACGACGATGCGAGAAGCCGTTGCCAGATCGGCGCGGGTGCGCGCTGTCACGCGTCGTCTCCGTCGCGGTCCTGCCCCGCCGTGGCGCGGCGCTTCTCGTCCTCTTCGGCCCGATGAGCCGTTCGGGCATCCATCCGCTCGTAGTACTGCTCGCGGCGCTCACCGGTCGTCCGGCGTGCGTTCGGGGCGAGCCGTGGGTCGGTGCCGCGCGGCGCGGTCATGATCTCGGCCGCCGAGCGCATAGAGGGCTCCCAGTCGAAGATGAGACCATCGCCCTCGCCGATGACGACCGTCGCCCCGGGAGTCGCACCCAGGCGGAACAGCTCGTCCTCGACGCCGAGGCGCTCGAGACGGTCTGCGAGGTAGCCGACGGCCTCCTCGTTCTGGAAGTCGGTCTGCTGCACCCAGCGCACCGGCTTCTCGCCGAGAATGCGGTAGTAGGTGCCGTAGGAGCCGCCCTCGACGCGGATGGTGAACGGCTTCCGCGATCCCTTGGGCCGGATGACGACGCGCTCGACGGGAACCTCGACCGCGGCCTCGGCGCGATGCTTCTCGACGATCTCGCCCAGTGCGAAGGTGAGCGGGCGCAGCCCCTCGTGCGAGACCGTGGAGATGTCGAACACGCGGAACCCGCGTGCCTCCAGGTCGGGGCGGACGAGGTCGGCGAGATCCCGCGCCTCGGGGACGTCGATCTTGTTCAGGGCGATGAGCTGCGGACGCTCCAACAGGGGCGTCTGACCCTCCGGAACCTCGTAGGCGGCGAGTTCGGCGAGGATGACGTCGAGATCGGAAATCGGGTCGCGGTCCGGCTCGAGGGTGGCGCAGTCGAGCACATGCAGCAGGGCCGAGCAGCGCTCGACGTGGCGGAGGAACTCGAGCCCCAGCCCGCGACCCTCGCTGGCGCCCTCGATGAGACCGGGCACATCGGCGACGGTGTAACGCGCGTCGCCGGCCTGGACCACGCCGAGGTTCGGGTGCAGGGTCGTGAACGGGTAGTCGGCGATCTTGGGGCGCGCAGCGGAGACGGCGGCGACGAGACTGGACTTGCCGGCGGACGGGTACCCGACCAGGGCGACGTCGGCGACGGTCTTCAATTCGAGGACGACATCGCCCTCGAACCCGGGGGTGCCCAGGAGCGCGAACCCTGGCGCCTTGCGCTTCGGCCCGGAGAGGGCCGCATTGCCCAGTCCGCCGCGGCCACCCTCGGCGACGACGAACCTCTCACCGGGGGTGAGCATGTCGATGAGCACGTCGCCGTTCGGGCTTTTGACCACGGTGCCCACCGGAACGGGCAGTTCGAGGGTCTCGCCCTCGTAGCCGGAGCGGTGATCGCCCATGCCGAATCCGCCGTTGCCCGAGGCTCGGTGCGGCGAGTGGTGGTACGAGAGCAGCGTGCCGGTCTGGGTGTCGGCGACGAGCACGATGTTCCCGCCGTCACCGCCGTTGCCGCCATCGGGGCCGCCGAGCGGCTTGAACTTCTCGCGGTGCACGGAGACACAGCCGTTGCCGCCCTTGCCGGCGCGCAGATGCAGCGTCACCGTGTCAACGAACGTGACCATGTGGAAACTCCCCGGATACACGGACGGGGCGGGCCGAAGCCCGCCCCGAACCGGATGTGTGGTGTGCTGCGATTGTTACGCCGCAGCGACGATGTTGACGACCTTGCGGCCGCCCTTCGCGCCGAACTCGACAGCGCCCGCCTCCAGAGCGAACAGCGTGTCGTCGCCACCGCGGCCGACGTTCACGCCGGGGTGGAAGTGGGTGCCGCGCTGGCGGACGATGATCTCGCCTGCGCTGACCTGCTGACCGCCGAAGCGCTTCACGCCAAGTCGCTGGGCGTTGGAGTCACGACCGTTACGGGTGGAGCTTGCGCCCTTTTTGTGTGCCATGTCCTGAGCCTCTTCTTGGTTACTTGATGCCGGTGATCTTGACGCGCGTGAGCTCCTGGCGGTGGCCCTGACGCTTCTTGTAACCGGTCTTGTTCTTGTACTTCTGGATGACGATCTTCGGGCCGCGGAGGTTGCCGATGACCTCGGCGGTCACCGTGACCTTGGCCAGCTTGTCGGCGTCGGTGGTCACCGCGGCGCCGTCGACGAGGAGAACTGCGGGCAGCTCGATCTTCTCGCCCTGAGCAGCCTGAACACGGTCGAGCTGAACGATCGTGCCGACCTCGACCTTCTCCTGCCGCCCACCGGCGCGCACTACTGCGTAAACCACTTGATACCTGTTTCGTTGGGGAGCGGAAAGCTCCGGAAATCTCACGGAAAGACTGTGCCTGCGTTCGTCTCAGGTCAGACGGGTGCGAGCGCAAGGCATCGACCCGTCGCCCTCTGGGGACGACTCAGCTCGCGCACCAAGGGACTACTTTACCGGATCGGGCACGCTCTCGCAAAGCGACCTTGTCCGTGTCGTCCGGTCGTAGGATCGCGGGGTGACCGTTTTGATCGACGACCCCATCTGGCCCGCGCATGGACGCCTCTGGGCTCACCTGGTCAGCGACAGCAGCCTGGACGAGCTGCACGCATTCGCACGTCGCAACGACCTGCCCCCGCGGTCATTCGATCGCGACCACTACGACGTGCCCGAAGACGCGCTCGCACGGCTCATCACCGCCGGAGCTCACCACGTGAGCGGCAAGGAACTGGTGCGCCGACTGATCGCGTCAGGACTCCGCGTCACCGCTCGGGACCGGCGCGGCTGAGGCGTTCACCGACACCGGCGTACCGGTGAGTGCCGCCGTCGTCACGCGACGGCGGTTTCGTCCCTCACCGGGCGCCTTCGGTTCGGGCAGGGCATCGAGCACCGAGTCGAGCAGTTGCTCGGCCTCCGTCTTCGGCGCCGCGGCACGGTCGGAGCCGCGCTTGCGGCGCGGCTTCTTGGGGCGCTCCTGCGCCGCGGGCTGCTCAGGTTCCGCAGCCGCGGGCACGTCCAGGACAGGTTCGCTCGTCGGGGCGAGCGTGGATGCCGCGATCTGCGCGAGCGCGGATTTGGCGCCCTCGGGGATGCTGTGCGCCACCGCGCTGTTCTGCTGCGCGTTCTGGTTCTGCTGTCCGCCACCGCGCTGACGGCGGTTGTTCGACGGGCCGCCCGAGCCGGAGCGGTGCTTCACGACGGGGTCGTGGTGGACGATGACGCCTCGGCCGGCGCAGACCTCGCACGCCTCGCTGAAGGTCTCCAGAAGGCCGAGTCCGAGCTTCTTGCGGGTCATCTGGACCAGGCCCAGCGACGTCACCTCGGCGACCTGGTGCTTCGTGCGGTCGCGGCTCAAGCACTCGATGAGGCGGCGCAGCACGAGGTCGCGGTTGGACTCGAGCACCATGTCGATGAAGTCGACGACGATGATGCCGCCGATATCGCGAAGCCGCAGCTGACGGACGATCTCCTCGGCCGCCTCGAGGTTGTTCTTGGTGACGGTCTCTTCGAGGTTGCCGCCAGAGCCGACGAACTTGCCGGTGTTGACGTCGACGACGGTCATCGCCTCGGTGCGGTCGATGACGAG
>NZ_JBQDVP010000024.1:36348-43498 GCF_052102115.1 Microbacterium sp. | reverse complement strand
GAGCGGATGCCGCGAGCGGATGCCGTGGACGCCACTCGTCCTGCACAATCACCGCGTCGGGCGCACTCATCCACAATCGCCGAATCCGGCGCTCGCGACGCCTATTGCTCGGGCATGCTCTGGGGATGCTCCAGCCGCACCAGATCCTTCCGCACTTCGACGGCATCGCTCGCGGCATCCAACTGCAGAAGTTCGGATGCACGCGCACGCAGCTCGCTAAAGCGGCGCGTTCGGGCAGTATTCACCGCATCCGCATCGGCGTGTATGCACTGCCGGGGATCGATCGTCGCGTCATCACGGCCGCGGAGCACGGCGGCGCGCTCACGTGCGCGGCGGCACTGCGCGCTCACGGCGTCTGGATTCTGCCCGATCCCGACGAAGAGATCCACGTCTGGATGGGCGCCGCCGGCCGAACGCACCACGAGAAGTGCGCGTGCGTGGGACACTACACACCCGGCACGGCGGGGCTGGGGCTCGCTCCGGTCGCCGCAGCCCTCGTCCACCTCTACCGCTGCACCGATCACGAGACGTTCTTCGCGGCCTACGAGTCAGCGTGGAATCGGCGTCTGATCCTGGCGAGTGATCGCGATCGCATCCGTCAGGAGCTGCCGGTCACCGCCGGCTGGTTGCTGGATCTCGCGCGCGGCGACGCCGAGAGCGGTCTGGAATCGCTGTTGCGGCTGCGTCTGCATCTCCTCGGCATCCGCCTGGATTCTTAGGTGCAGATCGACGGGGGTCGGGCGGGTGGACTTCGTCATCGGTGGGCGCGTGATTCTCGAGGCCGACGGCAAGCTGAATCACCGTGGCGACCGGCGCCATAAGGATCTGATGCGGGATGCCGCGGCATCCGCCCTCGGGTATGAGACGCTGCGCTTCGACTACGCGATGATCATCCACGACTGGGAGCGCGTCGTCGCGGCGATCCTGCCCGCGCTCGTGCGCGCCCAGTCCTGAGCCTGTTCGCCCGCCGTGACACTTGTCAGCTCAGATCACAGTTGTCAGCCGAAATCCGAATTCTGGACTGACGGGCGTGATCCAGGCCGACAAGTGTCGGCCGGAGAGAACCGATGCGCCCTACTCGACCGTGACGGACTTGGCGAGGTTGCGGGGCTGGTCGACGTCCAGGCCCTTGGCGGTCGCCAGCGCCATGGCGAAGATCTGCAGCGGCACGACGGTGAGCACCGGCTCAAACATCGGGCCGGCGAGCGGGATGTGGATGACCTCGTCTGCGAAGGGCAGCACCGCGGCATCCCCCTCTTCGGCGATGACGATCACGCGGGCGCCGCGCGCACGGATCTCCTGGATGTTCGAGACGACCTTGGAGTGGATCAGTGCCGAGTGGCGCGGCGAGGGCACGATGACGAACACCGGCTGGCCGGGCTCGATCAGAGCGATCGGACCGTGCTTGAGCTCGCCGGCGGCGAAGCCCTCGGCGTGGATGTACGAGATCTCCTTCAGCTTGAGCGCACCCTCGAGGGCGATGGGGTACCCGACGTGGCGGCCGAGGAACAGCACCGAGCGGGTGTCCGCCATCCAGCTGGCGAGCTGCGAGACGTGGTCGTTCTCCTTCTCGAGCACCGACGCGATCTTCTCGGGCAGGTCGGCGAGCTCGGAGACCGCCTCGGTGTCGGTGAGCACGGAGCGCACGCGCCCCATGTGCAGGCCGAGCAGCAGCAGCGCGGTGATCTGCGCGGAGAACGCTTTGGTCGAGGCCACGGCGACCTCGGGGCCGGCGTGGGTGTAGACGACGGCATCCGACTCGCGCGGGATCGTCGCGCCCTGCGTGTTGCAGATCGACAGCGTGCGCGCACCGCGCTCGCGGGCGTACTTGACGGCCATGAGCGTGTCCATGGTCTCGCCGGACTGGCTGATCGAGATGACGAGCGTGTCGTCGCCGATCACCGGGTCGCGGTAGCGGAACTCGTGCGCGAGCTCGACGTCGGTCGCGACGCGGGCCCACTGCTCGATCGCATACTTGCCGACGAGGGCGGCATAGGATGCTGTGCCGCAGGCCGTGATGATCACCCGGTTGATGCCGACGAAGAGTTCGTCAAGCCCGTCGAGCTCGGGGATGACGACCTGGCCGTCCTGCACGCGCCCGCGGATCGTGTTCGCGACGGCTTCGGGCTGCTCGGCGACCTCCTTGGCCATGAAGGATGACCAGCCGCCCTTCTCTGCGGCCGCTGCATCCCACGACACCTCGAACGGCTCGGCCTCGACGACGTTGCCGTCGAAATCGGTGACCGTGACCTCCGACGGGGTGATCGCGACGATCTGGTCCTGGCCGATGGCGAGCGCCTTGCGGGTGTGCTCGACGAAGGCGGCGACGTCGGATCCGAGGAAGTTCTCACCCTCGCCGAGGCCGATCACCAGCGGCGAGTTGCGGCGCGCGCCGACGACCAGGCCGGGGTGGTCCTGGTGGGTGGCGAGGAGGGTGAAGGCTCCCTCGAGGCGGTTGACGACGGCGCGGAACGCGGCCTGAAGGTCACCGCTCTGGGCGTACTCGCGGCCGAGGAGGGCCGCGGCGACCTCGGTGTCGGTCTCACTGAGGAACTCGACGCCGTCAGAGACGAGCTCGTCGCGCAACGGGGCGAAGTTCTCGATGATGCCGTTGTGGATGACCGCGAGCTTGCCGTCGTCGGCCAGGTGCGGGTGGGCGTTCAGGTCGGTCGGCCCGCCGTGGGTGGCCCAGCGGGTGTGGCCGATGCCGGTGGTGCCGTCACCGAGCGGGGCGTCGGCGAGCGAGTCGCGCAGCATGCTGAGCTTGCCGGCCTTCTTGCGCATCCCGAGGTGCCCGTCGCCGTCGATCACAGCGATTCCGGCGGAGTCGTAGCCGCGATACTCCAGGCGGGCGAGGCCGGCGATAAGGATGTCCTGGCTGGGGCGCGGGCCCACGTATCCGACGATTCCACACATGGGATCAAGAATAAGCGCGCGGTTTTGCGAGGGGGACGAACGAAATCAGGATGCTGTGGGCGGATGCTGTGAGCGGACGCGGTTTCGCCTCGCTGCGCTCGCTCAATCCGTTTCGTCTCGCCTCCGGCTCGCTCAACGACCAGGCAAGCAGGTCAGAGTTTGCGGAGCAGCACGCTCTCGACGTTGTGGTCGGCGCCTTTGTTCAGCACGAGGGTCGCGCGGTGCTTGGTGGGCATCACGTTCTCGATGAGGTTGGGCATGTTGATCTCGCGCCAGTATCCGAGTGCGGTGGTCTCTGCTTCGTCGTCGGTGAGCTGCGCGAACACGTTGAAGTACGACGAGGGATTGGAGAAGGCACCCTGCCGCAGCGCCAGGAACCGGTCGACGTACCACCTCTCGACGTGCTCGGGTTCGGCGTCGACGTAGATGGAGAAGTCGAACAGGTCGCTGACGGCGACATCGTTCGGTGCCGGCGGCGGCTGCAGCACGTTCAGCCCCTCGACGATGACGACGTCGGGCCGTCGCACGACGACCCGAGCGTCGGGCACGATGTCGTACCGCATGTGCGAATAGAAGGGGGCGCGCACCTCGTCGGCGCCCGACTTCACCTCGGTGAGGAACTCCAGCAGCGCGCGGCGGTCGTACGATTCGGGGAAGCCCTTGCGCTCCATCAGACCGCGCCGTTCGAGCTCGGCGTTCGGGTAGAGGAATCCGTCGGTGGTCACCAGCTCGACGCGCGGTGTGCCCGGCCACCGGCTCATCAGTTCGCGCAGCAGTCGTGCAATCGTCGACTTGCCCACGGCCACGGAACCGGCGACGCCCACGACGAACGGTGTCGTGACGTCTTCTTCGTCGAGGAACGCGCTCGTCGCAGCCCCCAGCCGCTTCGTCGCCGACGCGTAGAGGCTAAGCAGCCGGCTCAGCGGCAGATACACCTCGCGCACCTCGGTGAGGTCGAGGCGGTCTCCGATGCCGCGCAGTTCCACGACCTCGGTCTCGCTCAGCGGCTGGTCGAGACCGGCGGCCAATCGCGCCCATTCGTCCCGTCCGATCTCGCGGTACGGCGACAGAGGCAGGGGTGAGTCGGCGGTGGTCACGGCATCCATCGTATCGGCGCGCCGCGCCGGGGCGTCACGGGTCATTCACCGATCTCATCCCCCGCAAGCAGACGATCGACTGTGCGGCCGAAGAATTCTCGGAGGCCCGCCGAGCTGCCTCGCGGTACAGCGACGACATCGAGAGCTGATCGAAATGAGTCGAGCATGTCGCGAATCACATCATTCGCATGGGAAGCACCCATCACCCGCCACGACGCGATCTCGGCCCGCAGGTGCTCCGCAGTGATCCGCCGGTGATCGAACTCTCCACCGACGGCGAGCGCCATGTCCCACTGGATCCGACCCGATTGGAAAAGGTTCGGCACCGCGTCGTACAGATCCGTGAGTCGATCCGCGCCCGGCTCATGCAGAATGCCCACGTTCTTCGCGTGCCCGTCGTTGTCTCCCATGAGCACTCGGAACAAGAGTTGTCGCACCCACTGCTCCACGACGTCGGCCCCGCCGAGAGTGGCCACGATCTCCGCTATCCGATATGCGGAGGGGCGGCGCGGGTCACGCGGCCGAGTAGGATTCTGAAATTTGAGATCGTCGTCGGTCCAACCGAGCGAGAGCGCCTGCGCGGCATCCTCTTGATGCACGAGCTCCACATTCTCGCCATGTACACGACGATCGAACCGTTCGATCGCGAGATACATCCCGTCTCCGGCCCCTTCGAGCCACGAGCTGAACCCGGCCAGCCCGATGGCGCGGGCGAGTTCGTGGCTGTAGAGCTCATCGACGATACGGGTCGGTCGGCTCTGCAGACGGGGTTTCAAAATGTGCGTGGAGTGTCCGCCGCCATGAGGAAGCATCCATCCCGATTCGCCGAACCGCGAGACGAGCACCTTGGGCTGGAACCCGGCGAGCATCGATCGACTGTCGTCTCGAATCCCCAGGTCGTGCTCTTTGATTGCACGTTGCAGTTCTCTGCGCAAGAGCTTCGGGGCGATCGGCGTGTAGCGAGGCTCTCGGGCGGTGACGTTCGAACTCCAGAACGTCAGAGCGCCGGCGATCGAGGTGCCGAACTCGCGGAGAAAGGCGAAGAGGTCATTCGGCTCGATCTCGCGCTTGGACGCGAGAGCCCGGCGCTGTGCGCCTTCCGGGAGATACCCGCCGAGAAAGCGCGAAAGGAGATCGATGTCGGGCCGGCGCTGTGCCCGCAGCGCGAAAGACTCCGCGAGCCGGACGCCCGTCGTCGTGAGAGTGACATCGTCGAGGATCACGCTCTCTCGCGACCGCCGCGGGGCGCGACGCAGAAGTCCGATCGGCTCGCCGTTCAGCTGGACCTCGAGCTCGTCACCCATCATCGGCCTGTTTCGCCGATGCCCATGACACCTCGATATCAGCGCCGAGCGCGTGCAACGTGCGGAACAGTCTCGCGAGTTGCACGGTCGAACTTCCCGACTCGAGCTCGCTCAGATAGCTCCTCGAGAAGCCCAGCCGGTTCGCCAGCTCATTCTGCGTGACGCCCTGCTCTTCCCGCAATCCGGCGATGAGGTCGCCCAGATCGTGGGCTCTTTCCACGGTATAGCGCGGCATGCGGATCCCTCTGCACGAATATCCCGACAATCACCCTTGTTCGGATATTCCGACATTACACGAAGTACGAATATTCCGACAGGGCACACCCGAGTAGTCTTTCCCCGTGCGCTTGGGAATCCTCGACATCGGGTCGAACACCGTCCATCTGCTCGCGGCGGACGCCCGGCCCGGCGGCAGGCCCCTCGCGACGACGAGCGATCGCAGCATCGTGCGGCTCATGCAATATCTCACTCCCGAGGGTGCGATCAGCGAAGAGGGCGTGCGCGCCCTGGTGGATGCTGTCACCCGCGCCCGCCTGACCGCCGAGACCGAGCGCGTCGAGACGCTGCTGGCGACGGCGACGAGCGCCGTCCGCGAGGCACTGAACGGCGAAGAGGTCATTGCCCGCATCGAGGGTGCGCTCGGGCAGCCGTTGCAGGTGCTCACCGGCGAGGAGGAGGCCGAGCTCACCTTCCTCGCCGTGCGGCGCTGGTTCGGGTGGGATGCCGGGCGCATCCTGCTGCTCGACATCGGCGGCGGGTCGTTCGAGTTCGGGGCCGGTGGCGACGAGCTGCCGGAGGTCGCGGCATCCGTCCCGCTCGGCGCCGGGCGCATGACGGTCCAGTTCCTGCCGGGCGATCCGCCGGGAGAGGATGCTGTCGAACTGCTGCGCGCACACGCCCGCGAGGTTCTCGCGCCGGTGACCGCGAACCTGAATGCCCTGCCCGCGCCGGACCACCTGGTGGGGTCGTCGAAGGCGATCCGGTCGCTGGCGAACCTCGCCGGGCGTGAGGTTTCGGGTCTCGGCTTCGACCGCACGGTGATGTCGCGCTCGGCGCTGAAGTCGTGGATTCCGCGGCTGGCGCGGATTCCGGCATCCGCTCGTCAGGAGCTGCCGGGGATCACCGCCGATCGCACCCTGCAGATCGTCGCGGCGGCGGTCTGCCTGCACACCGCGATGAAGATGCTCGATATCGATGAGCTCGAGGTGTCGCCGTGGGCCCTGCGCGAGGGCGTGCTGCTGCGCTACACCGAGTCGCTCAGCTGGGGCGGCGGCGGGATCTGATCGGTCAGCGTGTCACGGCCTCGGGGCGGATGTCGAGCCGGCGGAGCAGTTGCGCGTTGAGGGCGACGACGATGGTCGACAGCGACATCAGCACGGCTCCGACCGACATCGGCAGCACGAACCCGATCGGTGCGAGCACTCCCGCTGCGAGCGGCACCGAGATGAGGTTGTAGCCCGCCGCCCACCACAGGTTCTGCGTCATCTTGCGGTAGCTGGCACGCGAGAGTTCGATGACCGAGAGCACGGCGCGCGGGTCGTCGCTGGCGAGGATCACCCCGGCCGAGGCGATGGCGACGTCGGTGCCGGCGCCGATCGCGATCCCGACGTCTGCCTGCGCGAGGGCGGGTGCGTCGTTGACGCCGTCGCCGACCATGGCGACGCGGCGCCCTTCGCCTTGCAGCTGCTTCAGCGTCGCGGCTTTGTCCTCCGGCCGCACGCCGGCGAAGAACCGGTCGATCCCGAGTTCCGCCGCCACGGATGCTGCGACCGCTTCGGCGTCGCCGGTGATCATGACGACCTGCGCGCCGCGGGCGTGGAGCGCGTCGACCGC
>NZ_JBQDVP010000024.1:29049-36248 GCF_052102115.1 Microbacterium sp. | reverse complement strand
GCCAGCGGATGCTCGGAGTCGGTCTCTGCCGCGGCCGCGAGCGCGAGCAGCTTCTCCGCATCGCCATCGACGGGATGGATGCCGGTGACCGCAGGCGTTCCCTTGGTCAGGGTGCCCGTCTTGTCGAACAGCACGGTGTCGACGGTGCGCATGCTCTCCAGCGCCAGGCGGTCTTTGATGAGCACGCCGCTGCGCGCGGCCCGTTCGGTCGCGATCGAGACGACCAGCGGGATCGCCAGGCCCAGGGCGTGCGGGCAGGCGATGACGAGGACGGTGATGGTGCGCACGACGGCCTGATCCGGCAGGCCGACCAGCGTCCAGACGATGGCGGTGATCACGGCGGCGGTCAGCGCGAACCAGAACAGCAGGGCGGCCGCGCGGTCGGCGATGCGCTGGGCTCGCGAGGTCGAGTTCTGCGCCTCGGTGACGAGCTTCTGGATGCCGGCGAGCGCCGTGTCTTCGCCGATCGCGGTGATCTCGACGCGCAGGCCTGAGTCGGTGGCGACGGTTCCGGCGACGACCTGGTCGCCGTCGGCGCGGCGCACGGTGCGGGACTCCCCCGTGATCATCGACTCATCCATGCTCGCCGAGCCCTGCACGACCCGGCCATCGGCGGGGACGCGGCCACCGGGACGGATCACGACGACGTCGCCGACGCGCAGGTCGGCCGGGGCGACCGTGACGGTGGTGCCGCCTTCGACCCGCTCGGCCTCGTCGGGCAGGAGGGCTGCCAGCGAGTCGAGGGCCGAGGTGGTCTGGGCGAGCGAGCGCATCTCGATCCAGTGGCCGAGCAGCATGATCACGATCAGCAGCGCGAGCTCCCACCAGAACTCCAGTTCGTGGTGCAGCAGTCCCAGGCTCGCGCCCCACGAGGCGAGGAAGGCGACCGTGATCGCCAGCCCGATCAGCAGCATCATGCCCGGTGCGCGTGAACGCAGTTCTTGCACGGCGCCGGTGAGGAAGGGCGTTCCGCCCCAGACGTACATCACGGTGCCGAGCACCGGCGAGATCCAGGCGACCCAGGTGGCATCAGGCAGTTGGTATCCGAGCAGCATTGCGAACGCACCGGAGAAGGCGACCACTGGCACCGCGAGGATCAGCATGATCCAGAACAGCCGTCGGAACTGGCCGACGTGATCGCCGTGTCCCCCGTGCCCGTGGCCGCCGTGCTGGTGCCCGGCCTGGCCGGCGTGCTCGTGCATCTCGTGTGCGGCATGCCCGGCGTGGCTCCCATGCTGCCCGGCATCCGCTCGCTCGTGCATGGCGTGATCGTGCTGGCTCATCGGATTCTCTCCTCTGCGCGTTGCAAATGCGACACCACCAGACTACACCTATACCCCCAGGGGGTATCCATTCGGTCGAGAGGAGCCACCTCCTGGACGCCACGGACAAACGACCGACAACGCGCTATACATATGGCTAGTAAGAGGGTCGACCAAAGTCCACTACGCGCGAGGCGTCCTCTGCGAGGTCCGCGGCGAACACGTCGGCGGAACGGAATGGAGAGGGGTTTCCAATGTCAGTACGTGCAGTGTCAGTCCGCCGTCGCCGCAAGGTCATGGCCATCATCGCCGGCGGAACAGCGCTCGGGGTCGCCGGCCTCGTCACGCTCGCCGCGTGGAACGACACCGAATGGGTCTTCGGCGGCACCAGCGCCGATGGTGGAGGCGACGGCGTCGGAACGAGCTCGTTCAACGTCCAGCAGAACGCGTGGAGCGGTGCGACCGCGCCTACGACGGCGAGCACATTCACCGACCACGAGACCAATCCCGGCAACGAACTCATCTTCAATGTCGACCCGACGGGCCTCACCCCGGGCGACACGATCTATGCCCCCGTCGCGCTGACGACCACGGCGGATTCGATCGCCGGCGAACTGCAGCTGACACCCGCGATCGCAGCCATCGGCAAGACGGCTGTCGATGCGGGCGAGGCCCTGTGGGACGTTCTGACCTACTCCGTTCGTGTCACCGACACGGCCGCGACGGCAGTCAACTGCACTCCGGCCGGATTCGCCTCGGCCGGCACGCAGATCGTCACAGATCAGGCGCTCGACGCGGCGATCACGGCGGACCCGCAAGCGCTGTCCGCAGAGCGCGGCAACGTACAGTACTACTGCTTCGCGATCACCCTGCCCGAAACTGAGGCCGACAACCAAGACCTCCAAGGCCGAGTCGTCTTCCCGGCGTGGCGCTTCGCGGCGACCTCCAACTGATCATCACATCCAGGTTCGGGCCGGGATGCTGCTGATCCGGCATCCCGGCCGACATAGGCAATCATGACTGCTCAACCGCGTCACGCACACGCCCGGCGACGGCCCGGGCGCGTGAAAGACATCGTGCTCGTCGTCGCGGCCCTGCTCGGGCTCGCGACGGTCGGCTGGACCGTGTTCACGCAGGTCACCGGCGCGACGATCGTCGTGCTCAAGACCGGTTCGATGAGCCCGGAGATGCCGCAGGGCTCGGGGGCGCTGTCGCTGCCCGCCGAGGCCGGCGAGCTCGAGGTCGGCGACGTGGTGACGGCGAAACTCGACGACGCATCTCCCCTGGTGACGCACCGGATCGTGCGCATCGACGACGTGCCGGGCAGTCCTGACAAGCGGGAGCTGGTGATGCGGGGCGACGCGAACGAGACGGACGATCTGTATCCGTACACGGTGGAGAAGGTGCTGCGGGCACAGTTCGCGATCCCGTACGCGGGCGCGGTGCTCTCGGTGGTGACCTCCCCGCTGTTCCTCGGCGGCTTGGTGCTGGTGATCGGGATGCTGGTGGTCTGGGCATTCTGGCCGGCCCCCGTGGACGAGATCGAAGAAGAACTGGCGCTGAGCGAGGGGCGACCATGAGCAAGAGCGACGGCTGGAGCCGAATGCGCGCGTCGGGCGCGGCGGTCGCCGGCGCCGCCTTGGCGCTCGGGCTCGTCTCCGTGTCGGTGCAGTCGTATGCCGCGGTCGCCGAGCCGGCGGATGCCGCGCGCGGCGACCTCATCGTCGACGCGCAGCCGCATCCGACGGAGTTCTTCGACCTGAGTCCCGGCGAGATCCGGTACTGGTCGATCGAGGCGTCGCTGGAGGGCGCCGAGCGCGGTTCGCTCGCCCTGCGGGTATTCGGTGCCGGCGCGCTGATACAGCATCCGCAGCATCCGCTGATGATCGCGGTCGACGGCTGCGACGGGACGCTGGTCGGCGATGACCCGCGCGAGCGGCCCGCCTGCCAGGGCGCCGACTACACGACCGTCGTCGCTCAGCAGCCGCTGGCCGATATCACCTCGGACCCGTCGGCGGACGAGACCGACGACGTGTGGACGCTTCGGGATATCACCAGCGACGAGGGGCGATCCTTCGTCGTGACGCTCGCGGTGCCCGCGGGCGGAGCAGACGACAAGACACTTATGGGACTGCGCGGCGAGATCGGCGTCGGTCTGTTCTCTGCGGGTGACGATATCGCCACCCCGGAGAAGCCCATCGTCCAGGAACCCGACCTGGCGACGACGGGCGGACTGCTGCCGATCTCGCTGGCGCTGATCGGCGCCGGCACGATCGGACTCGGCCTGGTGCTCGGCCGCGTGCACTCATCGCGCCGTCGGCAGGCGTCGGGGAGGACATCGTGAGAACGCGCGCGACGTTCCGCAGGAGTGCGTCGAGCAGGAAGCTGGCCCGGCGCGCATCGACCGTGTCGATCCTGAGCGTCGCCGCAGCTCTCGTGGTGACGAACCTGACCCCGATCGTGGTGACATCGGCATCGTGGACCGGCGACGAGTGGGACCACGGCGAAGTCGGAACCGTCTCGTGCACGGACGACGGCGTCTTCAAGACCCGCGGCGCCGGGCGGCTGCTGGGTGGCGAGCTGACGTCGCTGGACCTCGACAGCATCGCAGCCCTCGACGGCATGACCGTCACGAACGACGGCGAGAGTGCGAATCCCGCCCCAACGACCGCGCACAATGTCGGCGACGCCTACGTGAACCCGCTGGGTGCCACAGTGCTTGAGGGGATCTATCTGCCGCTGACACCGTGGAACAACGGACAACCCAGCACTCTCGACGACGTACTCTCCATCCCGGTCGCCGCTGATGTGGGAGCTGTCAACCACTTCGCGTACGCGGTGGACAACGGCGAATCGGCGGGCGCCAGCGGCTTCGTCAGCGATTCGGGATCGATTCAAGCCGACAACGACGACAATCCCGGCCTTCCCACCCTCGGAACCTTGAAGCTCTCGACTCTCGTGGAAGCGTTGACAGGACAAAGTCTCGCAAAAATCGTCTCGGACATCGCCGAACTGCAATTGGAGATCGGCGCTGTGGCAAGCCGCGCGACGCTCGACGCGTGCGAGACAGCGTGGACCGGGGACATCGATACGCACCTGGAACGCAAGTATGCGATCGCCGGGCTGAATGCCGAGATCGGCACGCCGAGACTCATCGGAGGCCTAAAGACCGCACTGTCGACTGAGCTGGGCAGCGCTCTTTCCGGAGTGCAAACCGGTCTCGAAGGACTCGACGACGACACGACTGTGGCAGGTGCGGTGACGAGCGGTGTCAGATCGCTGCTGAACGGTCTTCTCGGTGGTCTCGGGCTCGGGTCTGTGGACCTCGACATTCAAAGCATCAGCTTCGACGCCGCGTCCGTGGTCGCGCCCCTCCTCGAGGCGTCGATCAGCGATCCCGCCGGCACGGTGACGCTCGACCTCGGCAGTGGCCGTGTTCAAGTTGATCTCGCCTCGCTGCTCGGTGAGGCCTACGACGGAAGCCGATTCGATGGCGCCCCGGGCTTCGGACTGAACGACCTACCACCGAACACAGAGCTGGTCTTGAACACCGGCGTGACCGACGCGCTCGCCGCAGCAATGGGTCGAGCGCTGGACGGATGGGTGCAAAGCGTCGTCGCGGCGGTTCATGGCAGCATCCTGAGTGCACATATCAAGGCGGTCGTGTCTGTCCGCCTGCTTGGGGTTGCGAGCGTCAATGTCACTGTCGAAGGAAGCCTGCAGGAGTTGCTGGACGGAAAGGTCGCAACAAACCCGGAGATCAACGTGCTCGGCTTGTGCCTCCCGCTCGTGTGCAACCTCGACGCCATCGCCAACGCACTGCTAGGCGGCGCCGGGAAGATCGTAGGCGACGCAATCAAGCCGGCGCTCCTTGAGCCGGACGGTCTTGTCTCGACCCTAGGGAGCACTCTGACATCGACCCTGACGACTGCGATAGACCTCGTGAGCGATGCAGTCGACACTCTTCTCACCGGCGTCTTCGGCAACGACGATGTGAACGGCCTGATCTCGCTCCGGGTGAACGTGCAGAACGATCCTGCCGCGGGCAACGACCCGGACCCTCCCCTGACGTATCCGGACTGGGAGGACGGATCAATTCCCGAAGGTCGGTACGACGTCGCTGCTCTGAGCGTGAGCGTCCTTGATATGGCCGGCACGGCGGGAAACATCAACCTCGAGCTCGCGCGCTCCTCGGTCGGTGTGAGCTGCGCGGTAGGCGACGTCTGGGAGGGCGACGGGCGCTGCGCCGGCTATTGACCCGCATTCTGACTCGAATCGCCACCGATTCGCTCCGAGCCGATATGGTGAACGAAGGTCCGTGGGGGACCTTCTGGGGACAAAGGGGAGGCCTTATGGCCAGGGGAACATCGACGTTCGGCGTGCTCGAAGAACTGATCGAGTTGCGAGATGCAGGGCCTCGGGAGCTGATTCCCGAGTTGTTCGAGAAGCACTACATCGAGGTCTGGTTCGGTCTCGATCCGCGCGAATTGCGCACGGTGCTCGAGGCTGCTCCGGAAGCGGAGCTGCGGAGTCACGCTCTGGCCGGCTATGTCCTCGCTGTTCTGCGAGGCGACCCCGTGTCGTTGCTCGACGACGCGAAGCAGAACGGCTTGAAGACCGACGACGCGATCGGCCGAGCCACCACATCTGCCATGGTCATCCTCGAGGCTCGGCTGCGCGGCGAAATGCAGTTCGCGCTGTCGCAGGTCGACCGGCTCCGTGCCGACGCACCGGCGAGCATCGCGTTCGTGGACGGCTCACTCGGCGCCGCGTCGTTCGCGGGGGTTCAAGCCGGGCTCACCCGGATGCTGGCGGGTGATCTGACCGGGGCGCTGGCGGAGTTCGAGCGGGTGAAGTGGACGGATCCTCCCGCCGACCTCGTCTTCCTGATCCGCGATGCTCACGCCAAGGCCGCTCTCATCCATGCCGTAGTCGGCGATCCCGATCTGGCACGCCGAGAGCTCGACGATGCCGCAGGCCTGCCCCGGACCCGCAGTTGGGCGGAGCCCGTGGTGGACGCCACCGCGCAATTGGCCGAAGCCCTACTCGAGGAATCCGAGGCAGCGAGCGCGTTCGAGTCGCTGCTTTCGATCCCCCGTCGGGATATCGGCGAGATGTGGCCTTTCTACGTGCTCGCGGTCGCCCCGTTCGCGCTGGCCGGCAACACCGGCGCAGAACAACTGCTCACCGCACTCGAAGCCGCCGATCTCCCAGGCTCCGCGAGCGGACAGGGCCTGCCGGGCAGCGTGATTCCGCTCGCCCGTGCCGCGCTCGCCGCCAGGGCAGGCCACAGCGCACTCGCACGCGGCGGGCTTGCATCGGCGGATCAGCAGCTGCCGCTTACGGCTCTCACTGCCGCGGGCATCGCCCTCGACACCGGATCCCCGGCGCAGGCGCTCGCCCTGGCCATCCGGATAGCCCCGCAGACGCAGGGGCTGCGTCAGCTGGAGATCTGGCGGCTGAGTGTCGTGCATCTCGCGCACACCGCTCTCGATGAGAAAGTCGCAGCCGAGACGGCCCAGCACCAGATGACACAGCTCTCCGACGGTCTCGTGCGCTTCAACCTCGCGGTCGCGGGCTCCGTCGGAGACCACATCCGTGCGACGCTGACAGGCGAGCCCGGCCCGTCGAAGCGACCGATGCAGTGGCTGACGCAGCGAGAAGCCGAGATCCTCGCTCACATCGCCGAGGGGCTCAGCCGCAGGGAGATCGCCGAGCGCCTGTTCGTGTCGATGAACACAATCAAGACACAGGCATCGAGCCTGTACCGAAAGCTCGGTGCTTCGAGTCGTGATGCTCTGCTGGGCGAGGCGTACGACCGCGGACTGATCTGATCTCGGCAGCGGCGAGGGCGAGGGCGGGGGCTTCGACTCCTCGCTGCGCTCGTCGCTCAACCCGTTTCGTCTCGCCTTCGGCTCGCTCAACGACCCGAGAACG
>NZ_JBQDVP010000024.1:0-28949 GCF_052102115.1 Microbacterium sp. | reverse complement strand
CTCGTCGCTCAACCCGTTTCGTCTCGCCTTCGGCTCGCTCAACGACCCGAGAACGCAGCGCGAGGGGCAGAACTCGACCCCGGTGCGGAGGGTGCACCGGGGTCGAGTTGTCTATGCGGCGGTTAGGCCTGCATGCGACGGTGGCGGATCACTGCGATCGCACCGACCGTCATGAGTGCCAGGGCCAGCGCGCTCACGCCGAGCCACTGTGCGGCCTCGCCACCGGTGACGGCCAGCGCGCCGACCGCAGTGGTCACGCTGTCCTCATCGGTGACCTCCGGACCCGAGGGCGGAGTACCGGTGACGCTCGCGTCGTTCTTCACGCTGCCGGCCGCGCGGTCAGATGCCGTGATGACGTACGACGCGGTAGCCGTGACCGAATCGCCCGGTGCGAGCACACCGGCCTCGGCCGGCCACTCACCGTAGACGATCTCCGACAGGCCCTCGAGCTCGTCGGCGATCGACACGTTCGTCAGCGTCACATCGCCCGTGTTGACGACGGCGAACTCGTACGAGATCGTGTCGCCGCTGACGGCGCCGGTCTTCTCGAGCACGATGCCCGGGTTCTGCGGCACCGGCTGGTCGAAGTCGTCCTCGTCCGTCACCGGCGTGCCGCTCGGCGGGGTGCCCGTGGTCGTCGCGGTGTTCTCGACGATCCCGGCATCCCGGTCCGCCTGCGTCAGCGCGTACGACGCGGTCGCCGTGACCGACTGTCCAGGAGCGAGCGTTCCGGCAGCAACCGGCCACTCGCCGTAGGCGATGTCCGACAGGCCCTCCAGCTCATCAGCGATCGACACGTCTGTGAGCGTCACATCGCCGGAGTTGGTCGCTGTGAACACATATGAGATCGTGTCGCCGTCAAGCGAGCCGGTCTTCTCGAGCACGATGCCCGGGTTCTGCGGCACCGGCTGGTCGAAGTCATCCTCGTCCGTCACCGGCGTGCCGCTCGGCGGGGTGCCCGTTGTCGTCGCGGTGTTCTCGACGATCCCGGCATCCCGGTCCGCCTGCGTCAGCGCGTACGACGCCGTCGCCGTGACCGACTGCCCAGGCGCAAGCACTCCGGCAGCACCGGGCCACTCGCCGTAGGCGATCTCAGACAGCCCCTCGAGCTCGTCGGCGATCGACACGCCCGTGAGGGTCACGTTGCCCGTGTTCGTCGCCGTGAACTCGTACGCGATCGAGTCTCCCTCGAGCGAGCCGGTCTTGATCAGGGAGACACCGGGTGCCTGTGGCACCGGCTGGTCGAAGTCGTCCTCGTCGGTGACCGGCGTGCCGGTGGGCGGGGTGCCCGTGGTCGTCGCCATGTTCTCGACGATCCCGGCATCCCGGTCCGCCTGTGTCAGCGTGTACGACGCGGTCGCTGTGACCGACTGTCCAGGAGCGAGCGTTCCGGCAGCAACCGGCCACTCGCCGTAGGCGATGTCCGACAGGCCCTCCAGCTCATCAGCGATCGACACGTTCATCAGCGTCACGTCGCCGGTGTTCGTGGCCGTGAACTCGTAGTCGATGGCGTCGCCGTCGAGCACGCCGGTCTTGACGAGCGAGATGCCCGGGTTCGACTCGAGCGGCTGGTCGAAGTCATCCTCGTCCGTCACCGGCGTACCGGTCGGCGGGGTGCCCGTGGTCGTGGCGGTGTTCTCCACGGTGCCGGCATCCCGGTCTGCCTGCGTCAGCGTGTAGGACGCCGTCGCGGTAACTGTCTGTCCCGGCGTGAGCACACCGGCGGCACCGGGCCACTGGCCGTAGGTGATCTCCGACAGGCCCTCGAGCTCGTCGGCGATCGACACGTTCGTGAGGGTCACGTTGCCGTTGTTGGTCGCGGTGAACTCGTAGGCGATGGTGTCGCCGTCGAGCACGCCGGTCTTGACGAGCGAGATGCCGGGAGCCTGCGGCACCGGAAGGTCGAAGTCGTCCTCATCCGTGACAGGCGTACCGGTCGGCGGGGTGCCCGTTGTCGTGGCCGTGTTCTCCACGATGCCGGCATCCCGATCGGTCTGCGTCAGCGCGTACGACGCGGTCGCCGTGACCGACTGCCCAGGAGCGAGCGTTCCGGCAGCAACCGGCCACTGGCCGTACGTGATCTCCGACAGGCCCTCGAGCTCGTCGGCGATCGACACGTTCGTCAGCGTCACGTTGCCGTTGTTGGTCGCGGTGAACTCGTAGGAAGCGGTGTCGCCCTCGAGCGAGCCGGTCTTGACCAGCGAGATGCCCGGGTTCGATGCGAGCGGCTGGTCGAAGTCGTCTTCATCCGTCACCGGGGTGCCCATCGGCGGCGTGCCGGTGGTGGTGGCGGTGTTCTCGACGATGCCGGCATCAAGGTCGGCCTGGGTGACGGTGTAGGAAGCTGTCGCAGCGACCGACTCTCCGGAGCCGAGCACACCCGCATCTGCGGGCCACGCCGTGTAGACGATGTCCGACAGGCCCTCGAGCTCATCGGTGATCGATACGTTCGTGAGCGTCACGTTGCCGGTGTTCGTCGCGGTGAACTCGTACCCGATGGTGTCGCCGTCGAGCACGCCGGTCTTGACCAGCGAGATACCGGCGATGAGTTCAGGAAGCTCGACCAGTGCGGGCGATTCGTCGCTGACGCGGTCACCTGCAGGCGGCAAGCCTGTGGTTGTTGCCGTGTTGGTGACTTCGCCGGCTGTGATGTCGGCGCCTGTGAGTTCGTAGGTTGCCGAGGCATTCACCGATTGCCCGGGTTCGAGCACTCCGGGCGCTCCCGGCCAGGCGCTGAACTCGATGTTCGACAGACCCGGCTTGGGGTCGGCGAGGATCACGTCCGTGAGCGTGACCGTTCCGTCGTTGGTGACGGTGAAGTCGTAGTTCACGGTGTCACCCTCGATGCCGATGCCACCGGGCGCGAGCGTCCCGGTCTTCTCGAGGTCGATCGATGCGCACTTCTCGTTGACGATGTTGATCAGGGTCGCCTGGAGCTGGTTGAATCCGGCGACGTAGTAGTCGCTGTCTTCATTCGGCCCGGAGATCTGCTGGATGTGCTCACGGAACTCAGCGAGACCGTCGCCCTCGAGGTTGTCGCTGACGCCGATCGGGATGATCCGGGTGTCTTCCGCCTTGAGCGCGTTCGCACTCGTGACGGCTGCATCGATCACGGCCTGGTCGGTGCTGCCGCCCGGGCCCGCGGCGGGGCTGCCGTACTGCGTCGGGTTGCCGTCGGTCAGGAACAGCAGCGCGTCGTAGTCTTCGTCCGAGGCGGTGACTGCGGTGAACGCGCGGTCCCAGTTGGTGCCGCCCTGCATCTCAGCGGGCCGCTCGACATCGTTGACGTATGAACTGATCGCTTCGACACCGGAGGCCCCGGCGACCGAGGTCAGCGGCAACGGCGCATTCACGGATGCTGTCGTCGCGGGCGCGTTCGATGCGAAGGTGTGCACGGCGAACTTGACCGGGTACCCTTCGAGCGCGTTGACAAGCCCGCTCAGCTCTTGGCGAGTCTGCTTGAGCTGGTCTTTGGTCACAGAGTTCGACAGGTCGATGCTGATCGCGAGATCCATCGAGCAGTTCTCCGACAGCGGTGGGTTCGCGTCCACCGGCACTTCCGATTCGACCGCGTTCGCGGAAGCTGTGCCCCCGAGGGCCATCGCGGCGGCGAGAGTCGCGGCCACAGCCCCCTTCGCGGCAAAGCGCGCGCGTCTGCGCGGCAGTTCAGGACGTGTTTGTTTCACGTGAATGACTCCTCTTGCTCCCCAGGCGCGCACCAATTCAGACATGAGAACGCGCGGCAGTCGGGTAACCGCCGACGCGACACTATCCAGCCGCGAGTGCCCCGATTGCCCGGGATGACCCGACTTCACCCTCGGATTCACCCCAGTGGCTGAGGTGAGGAGACGCTCACGCTGACGCGAAGGGGAGCCTCACCCTCCGGGCGAAGGGGCGCAACGGAGGGTGAGACTCGGCTGCCTGCTGTTGGGGAGGTCGCGAGGCAGCGTTTACCTCGTACGCCGTTCCCCACCGGCATACGAGGAGCGCAATCGGCGCACCTGCGATCGTGCCGTCCGTGACACGCGCGATCTTGAGATCCGCGCCGATTTCACCCCGCGCTTCACCCGCGCTGAGGATGAAGCGGATATCGCCACTCGCAGCGGTGACTGCTCGTTCCTCATGACCGTGGAGCTACACGCCGTCCCTCGCGGAGTCGGCGGGGCTCACCCGCAGCACCCCATGTGCGCCGGCGACGGCGAGCGCCTCGTCGCGCGAGCTCGCGCGGAGCTTGCGGTAGAGGCTGCGCCGCTGAGATTTGACCGTGTTGACCGAGACGTGCAGACGCTGCGCGATCTCGGTCACGCTCGCACTGTGCACGAGCTCGCCGAGGATCACGCGCTCGCGCACGGTGAGCCGGGGTGCGGCATCCGCGGATGGCAGGCTCGGCGCCGGCCACGTGAAGATGTCGCCGAACAGCGCACGGTCGTCGTCGGCGACGAGCAGATAGGGCGCGCTGAGTCCGTGGGCGTCGGTGATGGTGCGTGCGCGGCGGGCAGCGACGGCGGCTTCGTCGTCGCGTCCGAGTCGTCGCAGAACGACCGCGTCGAAAACGGCCACGCTCGCGCGGTCGCGCGGGCTCTCCACGGCGATGTCTGCGAGCACTGTTCGCGCTCGCTCGAACTGGCCCTCGAAGACCAGCACGCGCGCCGCGCCGATCTGCACGGGCAACTGGTCGCCGGGGCGGGAGGTGAGCGCGCGGGCCGCGTCGAGATCACCGGCCGCGAGCGCGAGGGACGAGTCCGTCAGGTCGAGGATCCGAGCCTGCACGCGCGACAGTCGCGATCCACGGCGGCGGCGGAGGGCGCGAAATCTCTCGAGTCCGGCATCCGCTTCTCCCCTGGCGATGGCGACGAGCGCGCGCAGGTGGGCGAGCATCGGCCAGTACTCGATCGTGTCGATGATGTGCCAGATGCTGTCGAGTGATTCGTCGGCGCGGTCGAAGTCACCGCTCTCGATGAACAGCCGTGCCTGCGCCATGCGCAGGAGGGTGCCGGCGTAGTCCCCCAGGAGGCTGGGGTCCCAGGTGCGCTGCAGGGCGGTGTCGACCCAGTCCTGGGCGGTGGCGAGGTCGCCGGCTTCTGCGTGGAGGTGGGCGATGCCGCCGAACGAGATGAGCTCGAGGGCGGGTCGCGTCGAGGTGCCGAGCGTCCGTTCGAACTGCACGGCCGCCTCGTCGGGCTGCCCGCCGTTCAAGAGGCTGATGGCGGAGTGGTTCCGCAGGTCTCCCAGCAGTCCCTCGATCGCCCGCAACTGCGCCGGCGGCAGCTCGTCGAGGATCCGCGTCGCCGCCCGGGCGGCTTTGACGCCGCCGTCTCCGAGCCCGATCAGGCGCTGCAGCACCGACTCGATGACGCGCAGCAGTGCACGCTCGCTCGATCCGGAAGGGGCGGTGCCTGCGCCGAGGAGGGCGGAGCCCATCAGCTCGAAGGCGCGCAGCCGGTATTCGTGGCGGGCGTTGTAGATCAGCGCGAGGGCGAGCGCGGTGACCGGCCAGCGCCGCAGCTGCCCCCGGTGGAAGCCGTGCAGCCGAGCGCCGATCTGAGCGCCGTGCTGGGTGAGCAGCGGCATCCCACCGCCGCGCAGGGCGGCGTCGACGGTCGCGAGCGATCCGGATGCCGCGCCCTCGACGAGTGCGCCGTACCAGGCGCCCTGCTTCAGCAGCATCCGCGCAGCGTCGTCGTGCACGGCATCCGCATCATCTGCCGGGTGCGCGCGCAGGGTCGCGGCGCGCACCGGGCGGTGAGGACGAACAGCGGGTGCCCGGCGTATGAGGCCCACGCGCCGAGTCCCGCGCGCTCTGTCTGCACGATGAAGTCGTCCGGCCCGCCCAGGGCGGTCACGAGCTCGCCGGTGAGAACTTCGGGGATCGCGAGCCGGGCATGCTCGGCGGCGAGCGCGCCGGGAGGGAGCGCGGCGAGCACCTCGTCCATGACGGGCCCGCCGATGGTCTTGAGCCACACGACGGCGCGCAGAGCCGCGGGCAGCCCACCGGTGACGACGTGCGCTGCGGCGGGGGCGAACTGCGATCCCCGCTGCGCGAGGTAATCGCGGGTCTCAGCGGGGGTGAACATCAGGTCCTGGACGGTCTCGACGTCTTCGCCGCGAGGCAGCGACTGCGCGCTGCGCACGGCGAGGCGGATGAGCAGGCCCGGCCGGGTGGCACGCAGTTCGCGCAGGCGCTGCCAGTCGTCGGCCGTCAGGTCGTCGGCGTCGTCGATGACGAGCACGTCGCAGCCCGGATCGGGGATGCCGCCGGTCGTACGCCACGCGACGCGCTCGTGCTGCGATGCCCACTGCCGGAGCAGTGTGGTCGCACCCGCGCCGATCGGGCCGACGAGGGCGACGACCGGGGCGAGCGAGTCCAGCGCCGCGAGAAGACGCGGCCGGTGGAGTGCGCTGGGAGCGTCGGTCGACGACACTCCCCCAGATCTCATGGGCTCCAGCTTAGCGAGGGCGCTCCGTGAGCCCGTCGAGTCGATTCCTCTACTCGCGCGCTCGAACACCGAGGTCGACAGCGGCCACGGAAAGGTAGAACGGCGACGGCACGACGGGCCGCTGTCCGCGCAGGATCCGACGCATGAGGAAGATCGGCCACTTCGGGGTGTCGCGCACGCCGGTCGTGTAGACGACGGTGCGGTCATGCTCGATGTCATGCAGGATGCCGGGGCCGTAGGCACCTCGAGCAAGGGATGCGGGGATGCCCGGCTCGCCGGTGTTCAGCACATGTCGTGGCTCAGACCATGCGGCGCGATCGGCGCTGAGCTCGGTCGCAGTACTCAGCCACAGGCCCTGCGGTGGGAATCCGCCGGTGCGATGCAGGTCTGACCCTCGCGCGAGCACCATCACCCAGCCGTCCTTCGTGCGCGCGATGGCGTTGTCGAAGAACCCTTCGCGTGATGTGGTGAACGCTCTCGGTTCGGACCACGACACTCCGTCGGCGCTTTCGGCCACCTGTATCTCGTAGTCCGGCAGCTCGCCCGGGCCGATCTCGTGCGGGTTCGCCTGGAACCACATGACGTAGCGACCGCGGTCGTGCATGATCATCGGCTCGAGCACACTGAGACGAGGTGCGACGCCCCGGATCATCGGCTCCCCGGTGCGCACCCATTCGCCGTCGATCAGTTCCAGCGCTCCGATCGCGTAGCTGCTGCGCGGACCGTACTGCTTCCGCGATCCCCGCCCCGTGTAGTAGATGCGCGCTGGCTGCTCCCCTGCGGCAGGCACGAACGACGGCGTATGCATTCCCTCGGCGTCCCACGCGTCTTTCGGCGGATCGGCTGTCAGCGCGCGGGCGCGACCGCGGTCGTCCAGGTCCATGCGCCACGACGCCGTCGCCGGGTCTGCCCCGTCTTCGAGGGTCGCGACGTACAGGCGATTTCGGAACGATGACGAGAACCCACCGAGAAACATCGTCGGGATGCCGTCGATGACGTGCACGTCGGGATCGCCCATGCCCAGCACACCGCGCGGCATGGGACCACCGACCATGTCCCACAAGGGGACGATGCCGGCGGGCGTAGAAGGATCGAACATGAAGACCTCCAGGGAATCGAACACGCCAAAGGCGCGGACTCCCCTGCGGATCAGGTAGGTCAATGCCGTCAGGTTACCACCCGTAAAATCGAGTTCATGCCCCGCCCGTCTGCCGTCGCGATCACGGCGCGCGTGCTCCTTGTTCCCTACGCCATCGCGCTGGCGCTGATCGTGTGGTTGCCGGACTCTGTCGCGTCGCGTGTGACGGGAATCGTGTTCCGCCTCGCGCGCTTCGTCGCGGAGCACGCGGGCGTCTCACTGTCGACCACGTATACGGTCTTCGAGTTCGCCGCGAACATCGCCCTGTTCATCCCGTTCGGTCTGCTGCTCGCTGCCGGCTGGCCGCGCACCAACGTGTGGTGGATCATCTTGATGGGGTTCTCGGCGAGCGCGACGATCGAGCTGGTGCAGACGATGATCCCTGGTCGCGTCACGACGCTGTCGGACGTGATTGCGAACACCCTCGGGACGATCATCGGATGCTGTGCGGTCAGGCTCTTCGCCCCGCGGCTTCGAAGTCAACCCGCGACGGTGTGAGACGTCTTACCTCGCGGAGCCCTATGTCTCCCCGTCGTGCCCGCGCTTGATGAGCCCGGCGGCGAGCAGCCCGAACGGGAGGCTCAGCACGAGCCACGCAATCAATACCAGCACCAGCCAGCCGGTTGCATCCATTGCAACTCCGTTCGATCTTCTCGGAATCGTAGCTGTTTCGCATCGACCCGCATACGGGGACTACTCCCCACCTCGCCGACCCTGACCGAGGGGCAGAGCGCAGACTCCTATGGTTGAGTCATGACCTCCTCTCTTCCCTCCGGCATGACTCGACGTGAGCTGCGGGAGCGGGCGGAGGCGCTGCAGAGCCACGCCGGTGACGAGCAGGTTCGCGTCCTCATGGTCTGCACTGGAAACGTCTGCCGCTCACCCATGGCCGAGGCTCTGCTGCGAGCGCAGGTGGACAGCCGAGCGGTGAGGATTCACAGCGCCGGGACGCGCGCGCTCATCGACAAGCCGATGACACAGGACGCGCAGGACCTCGCGATCGAGCACGGCGCTGACAGCGAGGTCGTCGAGAATCATCGAGCCCGCTGGCTGCTCGAGCCGATCGCCGACGATGCAGATGTCGTCTTCGCGATGTCACGCGAGCACCGCACGGCCGCGGTCGAGCTCGCTCCCCGCATGCTGCGCCAGACATTCACGATCCGCGAGTTCGCCCGGCTCGCGAGCGAACTCTCCAGCGACACGATCAAGAGCACAGCGGATGCCGCCGGCACCAGCCCCCGCGCACGCCTCGCTGCCGTCACTGCACTGGTGACCGAGCAGCGCGGCGCCACCGCACCGGTGCCACCCCACGAGGACGACATCATCGACCCGTATCGTCGCTCACGCGACACCTACGAGAAGTCCGCGGCGCAGCTCGTCCCGGCGGTCGACGAGGTCGCGCGGGTTCTGCGCGCTGCTCTCGGAGTTCTCCCGTCGATCGTCCAGTGAGCCGGTAGAGCGACTTCAGCAACGCGATTCGCATGCCGATGCACACGACGTCGATAGAGTGTGCCTCGTGTTGAAGAAGGCGAGAGCGTCGTCGTCGCCCGCGCTCCACTACTTCGGCGACAACCGCTGCCGATCCATCTGGCAGTGGCAGCTGATCATCGCACTCACCGTGGTGACGATGAGCGTCGGCGTCGCCCTGCTGGCCCCGACCCGGTTCAGCGACGGCCGCTTCAGCATCGGCGTCGTCGCCATCATCACGATCACGATGATCGCGCTCGCCGTGCCCTGGCATCGTGTCGGGCGCCGGGGCGTACTCGCCCTCCCGCTGCTGGATTCGGTCGCTATCGCTGCGATCGCACTCGGCGACACCGCGTCCGCCACCGTCCTGTGGGTGTTCCCGATCGCGTGGGTAGCGCTGTACTACTCGGTCGGCACGCTGATCGCGACCATCTCGATGATCGGCCTGCTGCGCCTCATCAACCTCTTCCTGCTCGGTCTCACAGTCGAGAAGATGATCAGCATGGTGATCCTCATGATCACCCTCGGGTTCGTCGGCGTCGTGATGGCGGTCGGCGCCCAACGCAATCGCTCATCGCGCCGCTTGCTTCGCAGCCAGTCCGATCGCCTCGCGCACGCCCTGCGGCGCGTGAACGAGCAGAAGGCGCGCAACCGGCGCCTGCTGGATTCGCTCGACATCGGAATCGCCCGCGTGGGCGCCGGCGGGCTTCTCGAGGTGTCGAACGAGGCCTTCCACACCATTTTCGAGCTCGAGGCCACGGGCCAGTCCCACCCGGCCCGGGCTGTCGAGTACCGCACCCGTCGTGGTGAACCGGTACCGGCGAGCCAGACGACGATCGCGCGCGCGTCACAGGGCGAGTTGTTTGCAGACGAGGTCGTCTGGCTTTTCGGCAGCGACGGTCAGTGGCGGGCGATCAAGACGTCGACGAGGCCGATCGATCATGGGATCGTCACCGGTGATGGCCTCCTGCTGCTCGTTGAGGATGTCACCGAAAGCATCGACCCCCGAGCAGGGCAGGATGCCACTCGCCGCACGATCTCACACGAGCTGCGCAATCCGCTCACCGCGATCCTCGGGCATATCGACCTGCTGCTGGAGCGCAAGGATCTGGATGGCGCCGTGCGCGAGCAGCTCGATGTGGTCGAGCATGCGGGGTCTCGGATGCAGCAGTTGATCGATCAGGCCCTGATGTCGCCCGGCAAGCGCGCAGACGAGACCGGCGTCGACTTCGACCTCGCCGACATCGCCCGCGCCTCGCTCGAGGCCTTCGCTCCCGCGGCGGATTCCGCCGGTGTCACGGTGACGGCTGAGTTCGACGAGCATCTCTGCCTGTTCGGCGATGCTTTCCGGATCCGCCAGGTGGTCGACAATCTCGTGAGCAATGCGATCAAGTACGCGCAGCGAGGAGGCCGGGTGACTGTGCATGGCTACCGTCCGACACCGGGCGAGACCGCTCTGCACATCGCAGACAGCGGAATCGGCATCGACAGAGAAGACCTTTCACGTATCTTCGAACGTGAGTTCCGCACCCAGGTCGCACGCGACAGCGGCATTCCCGGCACGGGGCTGGGGCTCAGCATCTCTCGCGACATCGTCGTCGCCCACGGCGGCCGGGTCGAGGTGGACAGCGACCTCGGTCAAGGCACCGAGATCACCGTCATACTGCCCGGGCCTCGTGAGACCCACAGTGAACTCTCTCGTGAAGGACTGCCCGCATGATCACATCCACCCTGGTGATGCCGGCCATCGCGATTTCCACCGTCGCGACCATCATCTACATCAGCCTCGGTTTCCTGCCGCGTCCATCCCGCGCGGGCGTGCAGTGGTCGGCGGCGTTCGGCATCGCGATGATCGGGTCGTACGTCTGGCTGACGCAGGACTTCGTGCATTCCGAACAGCTGTACGCCATCGGCTCCGGCCTCACGATCTCCCCCATGCCGCTGGTGTGGTCAGGGCTGCGCGCTTATCGCGGCCTGAACCGGCAGTTCGCGCCGCTGTCGATCTCTTTCGCCGTGGTGGCGCCGGCGTTCCTGCTGGCGAGCACGTACGCGGGGCTGTACGAGGTCGCGTACCGGATCCTGTTCTGCGCGGCCACGGTGTTCGCGGTGCTGATCGTCTTCGAGCTCGTGCGTCTGGGGCCCCAGCTGCGCGGCGAGGCGCTGCCGCTCATGGCCGTCTCTGCCGCATTCGTGGTCTTCGGAGCGTTCGTCCTCTTCAACGGCGTACTCGTCGCCACCGGAATCGTGGATGGCTCGGCGAGCACCGAGTTCTTGCGAACGTTCAATCTGATCGGCATGACCGTCTACCTCGTCTGTGCCCTGACCACCACACTGCTGCTCACCACCCGTGCTGAAAGCAGTCCCGCACCACACCACAACTTCGAGCGGACCGCGCGGCGCCGGCTGGAACGCGCTCGCGCAGCCGAAGACCAGTGGTGGTCGATGCTCGACATCCGCCTCGACGACCCGGATGACATCCGCCGTGCCTCCGCCGTTGCGGCCTTCAACGCGGTCACGGACAAGTTCGCGCGCGACGTCGACACGGTTTTCCCGGCAGATGCGGACATCGAGCAGATCAGACCCGACTGCTTCGTGGTGCTCGTGCCGCGACCGCAGGGCGGTGTGCGTGATCTGCTGACCGAGCTGCTCGAGCGCATCTCCGCTCCCGACAGCGTCCACGCCCTGCCGCTGCGCCTGTCGGCGAGCATCGGGTGGGCGCCGGTCTCGGCCGCGGGCTACGATTTCGACGCCCTGGTGGATGCCGCCTCGAAGGCAGCGGGCAGGGCATACGCCAGCGGCGGCGACAGGTGGGAGCGCGTACGTGCCGCGACGGAGTAGGCGCACACTCTGGCTCGTCGCCGCCGGCGCTGGTCTGCTTGCCATCGTGGTCGCGCTCGTCGTCGCGGTCGGTGCGGCGCAGCGCTGGTTCCACTCCGCCGTGGCGCAGGCGCCCGGCATAGGGACGGTCATACTCGCACCGACGGAGTCGAAGGCGCAGCAAGCGCTGGCGGATGCGACGCTGGATGCCGATTCCGCAGCCGCCGCTGAGCACCTGGCTGCGCAGCCGACGGCCTACTGGCTGACGCCCGAGCAGGATCCGCCAGGGGCGGTCGGCGTCACCATCGCGGCGCTGCTCGCGCAGGCACGCACCGAGAACGTGTCGCTGGCCATCGTGGTGTACGGACTCCCCGGCCGGGACTGCGGGAGCCACTCGGCGGGCGGGCTCGAGTTCGACGCCTACCGCGCCTGGGTGGCCGAGATCGATGCCGCGCTCGAGACTGCGCCCGATCTGCAGAAGATCGTCATCCTCGAGCCCGACAGCCTGGCGCTGGCCGCCGAATGCGGCAATCTCGACGACCGCGTCGCACAGCTGCGCGACGCGGTCGAGACGCTGACGGGCCCTGGCACCTGGATCTATCTGGATGGCGGCCACAGCGGGTGGCACTCGGCAGAGGAGATGGCATCCCTGATCGACGCCGTCGGCGTGAGCGACAGTATCCGCGGCTTCGCGACGAACGTCTCGAACTACCAGTCGACGCATGACGAGTTCGAATACGCGCATGCGGTGTCGGCGCACCTGGGCGGTCTGCATGCGGTTGTCGACACGTCGCGCAACGGCGCGGCGACGGCCGGTGCACAGTGGTGCAACCCCGCCGGTCAGCGGGTCGGCGAGCTCGGCGGCACCTACGGCGACGAGGTCGTCGACACGAATCTGTGGATCAAGCCACCCGGCGAGAGCGACGGACCATGCAATGGCGGCCCCGCGGCAGGGATCTGGTGGCCGGAAGGCGCCGCGACCCTGGTTGCGGATTAACGACCAAGGTCTAGGCGCCGTTATACTTTCGGCCAGTCCTCCCCCCGTGTATGCCTCGCCGTACATCCAGGCCCGCGGCGCATTGAGTAAAGCGCCCCGCCACTACGATCGGCAGTGGTCTGCAGCAGTTCGGGCGGTCGCGACTGCCAGCCTTTGAGGGAAGGAACCGGTACGTATGATCGACGCCCAATTGCCGAAGACCGCGGTCGTCGTCGAGGACGACCCCGATGTGCGTCATCTGCTCGCCGAGGTGCTCGAATCCGCCGGCTTCTCGACGATCTCGGTCGGCAACGGCATCGACGGTGTACGGGCGGTCATCAACTATCAGCCTCTGATCACCACTCTCGATGTGAACATGCCCGGCATCGACGGTTTCGAGGCGGCTCGCCGCATCCGCGCGCAGAGCGACACGTACATCATCATGCTCACGGCGCTGAATGAAGAGGCCGATGTCGTGCTGGGGCTCAGTGCCGGAGCAGACGAGTACCTGAACAAGCCGTTCCGTCCGCGCGAGCTGCGTGCCCGCATCGAGGCACTGTTGCGGCGTCCTCGCGGTGCCAGTGCGGTGTCGCAGCCTCGACAGGAGCAGTCCGGTCCGTCCTTTCCCGCCTACGGTCACCCGCAGCCCGTGGGCCATCCGACCGAACAACCCGAACCGGCGTATCAGTCAGTACCCGCCTACCAGGCTGCCCCCGAGCCCGGCCGCCAGCCCGTCTACGCGCAGCCCGCACCCGGCTACCAAGCCACTCCCGCGGCGGCTCCCGGCGTACCGAGCGCTACGGACCAGGACACCGTCGTGGCCGATGGCAATGCGACAGTCGCCGCGTCGGATGAGGCATGGGTGTCGCACCGCGACCTGCAGCTGAACCCCGAGACGCGCATCGTGCTCGTGCAGGAGCACGAGGTCGACCTGACCCGCACCGAGTTCGATCTGCTCTCTGCGCTGATGGAATCGAAGCGGCGGGTGCGCAGCAAGGCCGATCTCACGCTCGTGCTGCGGGGCGAGTCGTACGTGACGAGCTACTTCGTCGGCGACGCCGACAAGCGGGCGGTCGAGGCGCACATGACGAACCTGCGGCGCAAGCTCGGCGATTCCGCCGCGCAGCCGCGGTACATCGAGACGGTTCGCGGGGTGGGCTACCGGCTCACGTCCGCGCTCGCTGCCTGACAGCACAGCCGGATCCTCAAGGCCCCGCCCCGCTCACCCTGTCTCTCCCCAAGACATCGAGCAAGCGAGGCGAGGCGCGGCGTCCCCAGCCGTTCTGTAAACCGTGAAACCCGTCAGATCCTGCAACCCCGTCAGACTTTGCCGCCCCGTCAGACCTTGTACCCCTGGTGGCGGCGCAGCAATTTGAAGATCATCAGCACCGTCTGCACGACGGTCACGACGCCGACGACCGGCCAGCCGATCCAGAGGATCGCCGACTGCGCGACGGGGCCGAGCAGGCTCCATGCGACGGCGAGTGCGACGATGACGACGCCGAGCAAGATCAGCGGCATCCAGTGCCCGCTGCCGCTGCCGCGTTCGGCTTTGGCCTGCATCGCCCAGTTGTCGACCTTCTTGCGCGAGAGGAACCGGAACCACGACCGCATGAAGTGGCTGAGCCTGACCCACATGAACACCTCGGCCGGAATGATCAGGGCTGCGAAGAGCACGTCGCGGGCGTTGCGGTCTTTCATCGTCATGGCGATGCGCACGTTCAGCAGCACGGCGGCGACGGACGGCAGCAGCCACCACGGCGAGAACACGAACGCGTTGATCGACAGGGAGCCCGCGAGCAACGCGATGAAGGCGATGCGCACGAACAGGTTGGTGAGCATGCCGAAGTTCTCGAACCAGCGCAGGCGCAGGTTCGGGTGCAGGGGCTGTCCCTTCGTATCGCCGCGCTGACCGGGCCACATGAGCTCGATGGCGCCGTAGGTCCACTTGACCTGCTGGGCGTCGTAGGCGCGCAGGGTGGTCATGCCGCCGACGTCGGCGCGGGCGAACGGGCTGATCTTGGTGAGGTAGCCGGCGCTCTTGATCTGCAGCGAGAGCAGCGAGTCCTCAACCTCGCTGTCCTTCACCCAGGGCGTGCGCTGGTGGTTGGTCTTCATCACGTCGCGCAGGGCGTTGGTGGAGAAGATCGAGAACTGACCGCCGAGGACGGCCATGTTGCGCCCGCGCAGCAGGTTCTGCAGGTTGAAGGCGGCGAACTGGGTGCGCTGGCCGGCGATGAGAAACTTCGCGATCGTGCCCTTGATGGGCGCGGTGTCGATCGAGTAGATCGCGGAGATGCCGCCGATGCGGGAGTCTGAGACGGCTTCGGTCTCGAGGTACTCGACGGCGCGGGTGTCACCGAGCGTGTCGCCGTCGACGCCGAGCAGGTAGTCGTAACCTTCGACGAGCGAGTAGCCGTAGTTGAGGGCGCCGACCTTCTTGTCGGGATTCTTGCCGATGTCGTGGACGAACACCTCGGTGAACTGCTCGCCGAGTTCGGTGTGGATCTCGTGCGGGCCCGCGAACTCCGACGCGATCCGCACGGTCTTGTCGGTGGCGTTGTTGACGACGACGTGGATGACGTCGGGCACTCGGGTCTGCGCCAGCAGGGACTGGAGGACTCCGGCGATGGACGCCTCTTCGTTGTACGCCGGGATGATGCAGCCGATGGTCGAGCGGTGCACCGTGGTGCTCTCGAGCACGGCGGAGAAGTCGTCAGCGAAACCGGGAATCTGTTCGGCCTCGGGGTACGAGTCGTGATCGCCGTGCTGGGGACTGAGGTGTGTGACCTCGTTCACTTCGGGGAAGCGCGTCGCCATGGGTTGTCCTTCGGATGCCGGACAGCGGATGCTGTCGAGTGCGGGGCGCCCGGGTCAGCGCCCCGCAGATCGATACTCGCCGAGCAACCGCAAGGGCAGCACCGGTCTGCCTTCGCGCTTGCGCAAGATCTGCAGAGGTTTCGACTCGCTGCGCTCGCTCAACCCGTTTCGTCGCAGTCGCTGCGCTCCTTTGCTCAACGCCCCGCGGGTGCACCGCGCCGGCCGAGCACCGCCGCCCTCACTGAACGGCCCAGCCAGCCCGAGCACCGCGCCGGCCCGACCCCGCGGCCAGCCCCGACCCGCGACCACCGCTGAACCCGCGGCCAGCCCCAGCACCGCGCCAGCCCCGACCCGCGACCACCGCTGAACCCGCGGCCAGCCCGAGCACCGCGCCGACCCGAACCCGCGGCCAGCCCGAACCCCGTGACCGGCACCGGTCACGCAACAGGTCGGAAGCGTTTGGGTGGCGGGTCGATGCCACCGCACGCATAGCTGAGCGCCGTGCGCGATCGCATCGGGAAGGTCTCTCCCGATGAGTGATGAAGGATGAAATCCTCTTTGCCGTCGCGGGTGATCCGCCAACCGCCGTGATGCAGCGTCATGTGGTGATATCGGCACAGCAGGATCCCGCGGTCGATGTCGGTGTGGCCCTGATCCCTGTCCCACTCGTCGATGTGATGGGATTCGCAGTACGACGCCGGCCGGTCGCAGCCGCGCCAGCGGCACCCTCCGTCGCGGATCGCGAGCGCGATGCGCTGCTTCGAAGTGAAAAGTCTCTGCTCTCGGCCGACGTCGAGCGGGTTCCCGCACGCATCGACAGTGACGGGCACGAATCCGGTGTCGCAGAGATGCTGATCGGCGACGGCCCCGGGCACAGGCACCAGATGGTCTTCGCTGTGCGCGACGGGTGCCCGGCTGCCATCGGCCTCGACGACCTGCACGAGCCGGACACCCGCCTGACGCGTGCCGAACACGCTCTCGGCATCTGCGAGGGAGCCTGCCCGGATCACGTCCATGATCAGGTCATAGCTCAACTGTTCGTTGGTGCGCGGATCATCGACCAGCGATGCTGCCCGCTCCTTCTCGTCTGGGTCCACGAACCTGGGGCCGCCGCGGCGCGGACGGAGAGCCGCTGCCATCATCGCCTCGACGAACAGATCGCCCTCATCGTGGAAGGCCATGCTGGCGCGCTTCTGCCCGTCCTGACCCCGGTACATGCGGAACGACCTGTTCTCGAACCGCGCGAGGTACCGCTCCTCAGCGCCCTCCGGATCGAGCAGATCACGAACCATGCGCGCCTGCTGCCACAGCTCTTCCACCGTTCGCTCGGCGGCTTCGTCGACGAGCTGCCGCGCTGCCTGCGCCCACGCCGCATGAGCCTCGTCGCGCGCGTCTGCCCAGGCGTCAGCATCCATCTGGTCGGAATCGATCTCGGGCGGCTCTCCCAATCCGCGACGGATCGCATCGAACTGCGCCGAGGTCAGCTCGCCCTGCCGCAGTGCATCTCGCAAGGGCTGGAACCACGGGCCGGAATCGGGCCGCTCATCACGAGTGCTCTGCGCGCCCGAAGCGAGTTCCTCCCCGCGAGCAGATTCGTCCCGGAACCCGGAGCCACCGGCATCCTGCTCGTCGAGGAGCGCCTCGCCCACCCGCGCCGTGCGATTCGCCTCTGTCTTCGTCGACCCCGTGAGGTCTTGGATCAGTGACACCGCCGACCGATGCCCGCGCGCCGCCGACAGCCCCGAATGCCCGCGCTCGCGCTTCGAACGCACCGCGATCACACCGGCCGCGGCCACCTGGATCTTCTCCACCTGACGCGCGAGATCCGACGTCTCTTGCAGAACTCTCACGACGTCGGCATCCGTCATCAGCATCAACGATGCCTGCGCCGACTCCGCAACACCGACGTCTGCGCCGGACCCACACAGGGTGGGGATCAGCGCCGCGACGTCGGTGAAAGTTGACATACTTCATGCTCTCAGGCACCACCGACATTGGCTGCCGGTCAGTCGGCCGGCGGGTAGATCGCGACCGGCAGCACCTGATAGACCGTCTGCTGCTGGAACGAGGTGTCGTCGTTCGCCGTTCCCTCGACCGAGACGGTGAGCGCGAACTGCAGCGTGATGCCGTACGTGTCATCTGGCAGCTGATGGATCGTGGTCTGCGGCACGAACAGCCCGCCCTGGAAACTGTTCAGCAGCAGCCCGCGGTCAGAGCGCAGCGTGTCGGTCGGCACGAGCGTGCGCGGGTCGGCGCTGAACTGGAACGGACTGGACGACTGGTTCGAGGTCTGCGACGTCTGCGAGGTGATCGAGACTTGCGACAGGTACACGCGGCGCTTCTCGGTGAGCACGGCCTTCTCGTCGACGCGGTGGTCGTAGACGTTGATCGCGAACCCGAAGGACTTCTCTCCGATCGGGTTCCACTCCATGGTGCGCTTGGGATCGTAGGCCCAGACGTCGAGACGCACTTCGAGGTCTTCGGTGACGTCGCTCGAGAGCGAGACCGATCCGTCGCGAGTGAACTGCGATTCGAAGGCCAGATCTTCGGGCGCGGTGCTGGCATCCTGAGCGGGGGTGACCGGATTGACGTCCTGCGTGCGCTGCACGTCGTTGAACACGTCGACGATCTGCGCGCAGCCGGTGGCGCCGGCGACGGTCGCGAGGGCGAGGAGCGCGGCCGCACCTCTGGAGAGGGCACGTGCGCGACGAGCGGTCATGGTCACCCATTCTGAGGATGCTGGCGGAAGAGGTCTGAGGATGCTGGCGGAGGAGGTAGCAGGGTCGACCCGGAACCTGTCGACTCCCGTCACGCTAGCGGCACAGATCCGCGATCTTCGCCGCGATCACGCGGGATTGCGCTGATCTTGCGCTGATCTTGCGTTTCGGGCGTGCGGTGCTGCGGACCCTGCGCCCGTCGAAGCGGCCCCTGAGCCCGTCTAAGGGCGCTACTCCCCCGGCTGCGCGATCGCGACGGTCACGGTGTCGGTCGCGGTCTGCTTCGCGTACTCGCTGGAGGTCGGCGTCGTCTGCACGAGGAAGTCGTAGGTGAACTGCACGGTGACGTAGGTCGCGGCCGCGTCGAGGGCGCCGACGTTGAAGGTCTGCGAGTAGCTGTACGGCGAGAGCACGAGGTAGCCGGGGGCGACGGTGGCGGCGTCGGTCTGCGCCTCGAGCGGCGCGAAGGTCTCATCGGCGTTCGCGGGGATCGCGATCATCGACGCCTTCTGCAGGTACACCTTCTGGCCGTCGTCCGGAGTGACCGTGGTGACCAGCGAGATGCTGATGGGCTTGACGGCGCCGGCTGTCCAGCGGTCCAGCGACAGCGTCGACCAGTAGTCGACCTGGGCGGCGACGGCTCCGGCGGTGAGCTCGCGTGCGGTGCTGCCGCTGGAGAGGTCGTTCGGCACCGGTGGCGCGACAGTGACGCTCGCCGCCGGCGTGGGCGTCGCCTCGCCTGGCTTGTCGGCCCACGGTGCGGGCCCGCACCCGACGAAGACGATGGATGCCGCGACCGCAGCGACTGCGATGAATCCGCGCTGCGCGAATCGGCGTCCCATGTGTCTCCTTCAACCGACTCGTGCGGTCGTGCAGCAAGTCTATGGGGAGGAGCCGGGGCGAGCTTGTATGCCCTCACCACGCCCGGGCGCGTTCACACCAAGGAGAAGCCCGACCGGATGCTGGTAGCGTCAGCGCTTTGGCGGAACGTTCGCGAGCACGTCGGCTGCCTCGTGCTCCGTTAGCTTCCAGCGAGAATGTTTGCGGCGGTTGGGATATTTGGATCGCAGATAGTCGCGGACGACCTTACCCGGACGTGATTCATCCCTATAGCCGAGGAGCCGCGCAAGCTGTCTCGGCGTGTATTCGTCACCGTCGACGGGGCGAATTCCGGCGTCCATTGCCCCGCTGGGAGAACCATCGTTGCGGAGGCGATATGCGGGACTGACTCCCGCGGCTTCCGCGAACACGTGGATATCGAAGTTGGGGTCGTGGGTACGGAGCGCCTGCCCGACCACCCACACGACGTTCACCTGCACGGTGTCTGTCTCGGCGTCGGAGAGCTGTTCGCTCTGTGTGTGATCGATCTGGCGGTCGTGTCGTGCGCCGTCCGCGCGAGTATGCGCGTCTGACCAATCCTGTGCCTTGATTTCATCTGCGAGAGACTGTGCGATCGTGCTGAGCTTCATGTTGGCCTCCGATTGGCCCGTGTTGAACCTCGCCCCTACGGCGAGGGCCTCAGCATAGCTCGCCTGCAGCGACTATGGCTGTGGACATCCGCTGGCACTAAATCTGCGCCCGATCATAGCCAGCACGGCAGGTCCATCAGGCCCGTACTACTGAGGGGCACAAGACCGTCATCGAGACCGCGTAGGCGTGCGTAGAGGTCGCGCATCGCCTCCCGATCCGGGAGGTGTTCGCGTCCCGCCGCCTTCTTCAGCACCGAAAGAGTATCGATCAGCCGAACGGTTCCCACAGCAGATCCCGCGGTGCGCAACCGTTCAAGACGTGCCGCTTCGCGTGCTGCCATCCGGCGCCCGTCGCCGTCATCGATCAGCACGATCACGCTTTCGCCTCGCTCAGCCGCGACAACGGCATGCGCAACCACCATCGTCTCGCCGAGATCCTTGTTCGAGCGCACACGCTGCTCGATCGGCATTCCGGCTAATCGATGTACGGTGGCCGCCAACTCGTCCGTGACGTCGTCAGACAGGATCTCCAGCAAGCGCGACGGCAACTTGCTCATCACGCGCTCCGCGGAGGCGAACCGTTGGTCCCGGCGGGCCTTCCGCAGAATCTCCTTCTCTACGATTTCGGGGACCGCAAGCGGACCAAGCGTTCCGAAGAGCAGGCGTTCCTTGTTGAGCGAGAAGAAGTTGATGCCGGGGCCAGCATCCATGATGGGGCGCTGGGTCATGGTGAGGTGTCGTCATCATCCAGGCAACTCAGATCGACTACGACATCGGGCAGCTCGTCGAGTTCGAACTCCGATGCGGTCGGCACCCGGGGCACAACCCCGATCTCTGTTAGCTCAGCGACCACAGTGTCCGCGGACACCCCCCGCAACGTTGCGATGACTTGTGGGCCAACGACCCCCGCCGCGTAGCCCGCGATCGCTCGCGAGACGAGACCCTGTGGTGCCCTCGACCGATTCGAGTCGTCCTGCAGTGCCGCGTAGTAGTCGGTCCAACCGAATCGCGTCGCCAACTGCAGGGTACGGGTCTTCTGCCAGTTCGATGCTGCTTTCGGCGTGATGTAGTCGGCGTCGCGCATCGCGATCGCCGCCAGTGCAGGCGACACGAGGAAGCGCTGCACAACGTCGGAGAGAGTACTTTCCGAAACCTCCTGCGTGCCGCCGAGAAGATCTCGCACGCCTTCCATGGGGATGAGGAGATGCCGGGCGAACGCATCCGCACGGATCTCTTCTGGAGAACGCTCGCCCAGCTGCTCCGATCGGTCGTCGAACACGAGATGCGCAAGTTCATGCGCCAAGGTGCTGCGTTGCCGCATCGGGTTTCTACTGCGAGCGACCCCGATGAAGGCTCGGCCGCGTGCGGGGTCGCGCATGGTAAGGCCATGCTCGTCGGGGTCCGCGTCGAGGATAACCACGTCGTTACCGGTGGTCTGTTCGATCAGCGCGACGAGGTCACCGAGAGGCTGAACTCCAAGCCGGTGCTTCCGCCGGAAGTCGCGGGCAGCCTGTTCCGCTTGTTGCTCCGCTGCAGAAGGCATTATGACGCGAAGATGCCGTGGTCAGCGAGGTAAGCGTCCAACTCCATGAAATGCAGCAGTCGTTGCCGCATCGACCCCATGCTCGATCCATTGGTGGCTCGGGCGGCACATTGCACGCGACCGGCAACCGCGCTGCCAGTGAGCTGAGCGACGGTGCACCCGGTAGCGTCCGCGATCAAGATGATCTCAGTCATCTTTGCGGGCCGTCCACCAGTCAGGATGCGGTTCAGTGTGGCCTGCGAGATGTTAGTCCGGTCTGCCAGTGCGCGTTGCGAAAGTCCCGCGGTTGTGCGTGCACTTTCTATCGCTGCGGTCATGTCGTTCATCATCTGCACCCCCTGAATCAGTTCTTAAGAACTGATTCAGTCTACCGCGCTTGGAGCATGGAGGCTACCCCGATGGGCGAATGACACACAAGTACCGACGTAGCCGCATCACCGTCGCGCAATGAGTCTCGCCCGAGCGAAGGCTTCGCGGCACGTAGGGCGCCGACGACTGCGGTCGCCGTCTCGGCGAGGAACTGGTCCGAGCCGTTGCGCATTCGTCCGCCGGGCATGACCCGCGGGGAATCAGCTCGCGGCTCGCGCGCTATCCCATCGCTCCCGTCGCATCGTCTATCTCATCAACGCCGCAGGGCGTCGAACCAGCCACCGGCGATCAGGCCGATCGGAATTGCCGTCAACCACAGCACAAAAGACAGCGCCAGACGAAGTATCAAGAAGAGCAAGAAAAGAGGGAAGGCGAAGATGATCAGAAGCAGCGGTAGGGCGAAAAACCACTCAAAAACACCGTCGAACACGGTGTTTCTGATGCTGTAATAGAGTTCGCGCGCGAGCGGAAACATGAGTGCGTTTATCGCGATCAGTGCGATCAAGATCATCTCACCGATGTGCCTGACGCCACCGCGGTTCACGATCGAAAAGATCAAGAGCGCGGACCACACCGCGCCGATCATGAAACTGTAAATGATATTAGTCTCGACGATTCGGCCGTACGTTGCAGCGAACACAGGCTCTCCCTCTCTGAGGCCGGTACGGCCGGTCGCGGCCCCAGACCGCGCGGATACACGATCACGATGACGGTGTATTTGTATGAATATAGCGTGCCGGACGACTTCGCTAATACGAAGTGGCGGCTAAACTCCGAACATTCATGACGGCGCGGTAGAAACCGAATCCGAATCCGCCGGCATCGACGACGCCGAAGCCGTGCTGACCATCCCTCGCGGTGCCCACCGAGGCCGCTCCTGACGAACTCGGCTATACGATGAAGGCGCTTGATGAGCGCCGCGCGGGCGGCGCTTTGATCACGGTCAACCCAGCGGTCGCCGTTTTGCACGGCGGAGTAGAAGCCTGACGATGACCCACCACAGGAGAACCAATTGAAGACGGCGATCGCCAAGACGTTTTTATCCGCAGTGCCCATGCTCATTGCCGCGCTCACGCTCAGTGCGTGTGCGGCGCCTACTGATGCCGAACCAGCTCCGATTACACACAGCACGACAACGGCCACCCCTGCTCCCACTGTGAGCGCGTCCTCGACCCCCGTGGTCACCGAAGTGGCGATCGCGCCAGAACTCCAGGGCGAGGTCGACGCTCTGGTCGCAGGCGCTTCGATGCTGTATTACACCGCGAGCGAGGTGAACTTCGATGCGCCGTTCACCAAGGTTCTCACCACCGGCACCAGCGCTCTGGTGAAGATGCAGATCGAGGGCGTCGGCGACACGACGATTGAAGTCATGTATGACGGACCGCTGAGCGGCGACGACTGGTCGTTCATCGTCGATGGCACCACGGAACTGTCCACGTGGCAGGTGTCACGCAACAGCTTCTCGCCTGCGCCCGAAGATTACGTCACGGTGACCTTCGCACGGGATGCCGCACCCGCCGCGACCGGAAACGGAAAGTACGCAGGCGTGACCTTCAGCGGGCAGTAACCAGCACGACTTCTTACGGGTCTATCGCAGGATCATGGCGGCCGGAGGCGCCGCGCGCGCACTTGCCTGGTGGCGGTCAGCGCCCCCCATCTGCTCTTCCGCGCGCTCACGCTGCAGGAGCTCACGATGCCGATCATCGTGCGATTATTGCGCTGGGGCCCCCGCCAAGACCGGCGCCGCGACTGGCCGCATCACCGCCGCGCGATGAGTCCCGCCCGAGCGAAGGCCTCGAGGCACGTGGGGCGTCGACGGTTGCGGTCGACGGTCTCGGCGAGGAACTGGTCGAACTCCGCCGTCGCCGCGGCACCCGCTGATGCCGCCACGGCCCGCATGGCCTTGAGGATGCTGGCCGCGCTCCGGTAGTTGCGCTTGTCGGTGACGGTGAGCGTGTCGGTGATGATCTCACGGTAGATCGGAAGCGTCTCTTCCGGATGCGTGAGTGCCCGCTTCTCGCACAGGCTCAACCATCGGGCCGCATCGAGACGCGGGGTCAGGGCGTCGACGGCGTAGTCCCACGCCTCGTCGACGCGTCCCGCTCGGAGGAGGTACGAGACGAATGCCGACGCGTCCCGTTCCTTCAAGCGTGCCTCAGCAGCAGAGCGCTCGGCTTCCCAACGTCCGGCGCGCGTCGCGGTCTCCTGCAGCGAAGCGAATGACGTCGAACTCGGGAACCGCTCGAACCAGTCGCGGCGCAGCGCAACGGCGGCATCGGCATCTTCACGCGCGAACGCATCGTCGACGAGAAAGGTCACGAGCTTCTGATCCCAGCCCCGGCTGTCCATCGACACTCCGATGCGCGCGTATGCGACGGCCGCGTCGTGCAGCTCTGCCTCTTCGAGGTCAGAGACGATCCGGGCGGAGATCATCGCGTTGTCCGGTTCACCGCCGTTCGCTGCGACGATGGCATCCTGATCGCGGTCGAGAACGGCGAGGCGCGTGAGCGGATACCGACCATAGTCGCCCAAGTCGATGCCTGCGATCGCCTGACGGTACTGCTCGACGCTCTTCGTGCTGAGCGCCGGGGCGTAGGCGACGATGTCGGGATCGAAGAAGTCCTGCTTTCCGTCGTACCGGTACTTCACGATCCATTTGACCAGGCGCGTCTGCTCCGCCTGACTGAGGGCGGATTGCGATGCAGTTGCCGCGGTCGCGTGCGCATCGAGCAGCGTGCGCACGAGGTCGCCCTGCGCGCCCGACGAGTCATCGGACTTCAGGATGGCGCGCGTCGTCAGCATGATCGCTCGTTCGATGACAGGCAGGATGCTGGGCGCTGCACTTCGTGCGCGCTCCGCGAGAAGCTGAACGACGTCGTAGCATTCCGAGGCGTACGCGTTCGCCTGCCAGTAGTCGTAGAAGCGCCGATGCGGGGTGAGGACGCGGTCGACGATGCCGCGCAGTTCCGTCGGGTCGTCCGCGCGCGCGGCACGTTGCGCGTCGAGCCAGTCGTGCAGTGCCGGCATGCGGGTGCGCGCCTCATCGACGAGCTCACGCAGAATCTCATCGTCGAGGGTCGCGAGCCAATCGCTCAGGGCATCGGATGCTTCAGAAGACGTCACCGTCTCATTCTGCCGTTCGACCGGGCGCGACGAGCTGGTGTCGTCGTCGTTGAGGGCGATTTCGGCACGCATCGCATCGATGGGATGTCGCAATGGGCCGGGGAACACGCGGTGATTCTCATCAACGCGACGTTGCCGACTGACCGGAAACGGTTGACGATCGCGCATGAGCTCGGGCACCTGGTACTTCACAGCCAGTATGTCGACCTTGACGTAGAAGAGCAGGCCAACTGCTTCGCCGGGGAGTTCTTGATGCCGCCGCAGGTCATCGAGCCGCAGCTGACGAACCTGACTCTGGGGAAGCTCTCGGATCTGAAAACTGAGTGGGGCGTATCAATGCAGGCAATCTTCGAGCGTGCGTACCGCATGGGCAAGGCAACTGCGGATGAGCGTCAGAAGTTTTATCGACAGATGAACAGCCGAGGCTGGAAGACTCGAGAGCCAGGCAGCGACCTGCTCGCACCGGAGCGTCCAGAACTCGCTATTTCCGTCGGCCGGCAACTTGACCAGTCCGGGCTCACGCGCTCAGAGATTCAACATCTCCTCGGCACTCGCGATGAACAAGCGTCACCGTTCTATGCGCCCCGTCACGGCACGCTACGCGCGGTGTGAGCGGCCCGGCACTGCCTGCGTGCGGTGCGATGGACTTCGGCGATGGTTCGGATGCCGTCACCGGCGCGGCCTGGACGGCTCACACCTTCGCGGCGCCGGGCACCTACGACGCGACCCTCACAGTCACCGATGAAAAGGGACGCAGCGCTCAGGTCGTGGCATCGGTGACCGTCGTCGATGACACCGGAGTAGAGAAGCGGCTTCTTAGGGCTCTATCGCGGGGTCGGGCAGGTCTTCATCGTGCATCAGGTGATCGGCCTGCTCGTCCTCGTCGCGCTTCTCACGCCGCTCCTCGTCGATCACGTCGGAGTGTTCAGCATCGACCGGCTGCTCGTCGGGATGCGTGTTGGGGTCTGTAATCTCGGTCACCACTCACTCTTCGTCATGTCTCGGCACGTCATGTCTCGGCACGTCATGTCTCGGCACAGTCTCTTCGGGTATCGGCTCATCACCTTCGCGCAGATGTTCGTCGTTCTCGTCGAGTTGCTCGCGGGCTTCGCCGCTCGGGTCGTCGGGAACCGCCAGGTCGCCGCTCTCGCCGTCTGGGTCTCGTGGATCAGACATTCTCTCTCCGTCCTCTCATATGCGAGCAGGTTAGAACGGCGGATGCTGCGGACCTGAGGGGCTTGCGCCAACCGTGCAACAGCGGTTACGGAAGACCACGAGCGCAGAGCTCGTCGCGTAATAGAACGCTGTGCGGATCGTCTCTCTCAGTGGTGGCGCATCCACGGTGGATCGCGTTCATGCCGCGGTCTCGCCGCGTCACCAGCACGGTGGGGCCGGCCCCTCGTCGGCCTCACCGTGTGCCACCACTCGATCGCGGCTCGAATCAGGCACGCCGGCACTGCGGAGCTCGACCCCGGTGCTGAGGGGGATGCACCGGAGCCGAGTCCTACCGCGCGTTCGCCGATAACGGCGACCGTCCCCTGTGCCGGCTCTGCGCCGCTACAACTCCCCCGTCGTGCCGGCGCTCGTTCGGCTTGACGTGATCGTAGCCGTCGCGGAGCGACCACCGACACGGGGACAAACCCCCATCCGCTCACGCCTGGGAAGGGACTCACTCACAGCCGACCCCGTCTCCATCGCGGTCGAGCTTGCGGCTGTACCCCGGGTCACCCGCGTAGATCGGTGCGGCACCCGCAGCGCGCACCGCGTCGCAGTTCTCGTAGAAGGTCGTCGACGGCGGAACGGGCGCTGGTGCGGGTGGTTCCGGAGCCGGCGGCGGGGCAGGCGCGACCGGAACGGGCTCAGCGGGCACGGGAGCGACCGGCGCAGGCTCAGGTTCGGGCGCGAGAGCAACCGTCGCGTATCCAGACGTCAGCGCCGGCTCGTCCGGGCACGCCGAGAGCACCCGCACGATGGCGTCGTGCTCAGCCTGCGTGACCCAGAGACCGTAGGTGGCTTTGACCGAAACCTGACGCGCGACGTATTCGCAGCGGAAGCTCTTGTTCGACGGCAGCCAGGTCGCGGCGTCTCCGTCACCCTTCTGCGCATTGGCGCGTCCGTCGACGGCGAGCAGGTTCATCGGATCGTTCGCGAAGGTCGCGCGTTGATCGGCCGTGAGCGCCTGTGCACCCTTCTGCCAGGCGTCCGAGAGCGAGACGACGTGGTCGATCTGTACGAGCTCAGACGTCCCCTGACCCCGCGTGAAGTCGATGGTCTGTGCCGTGAACGGGTCATTCAGCACCCCCGAGGTGACCTTGCACGGCCCCGATCGGACGATGCCGGTCAGCTGCGCCGCAAGTGTGTCATTGCGGGTGTCGCATCCGTTACGGTCGACGTCGAGCCAGCGCTGACCGAACTGGTCGCGGTCGTAGCCGGTCTTCGCCGCACGCCCCTTGATGGGCAGCGTCTCGAGCACCTCAAGCGCGGTGCGTCCGTCCGTCGCGGATGTGTCGGTGACAGTGCCCGCGTCGCCGACGAAGGCGACAGGTTCCGCCTGGTCTTCGTAGGGCGTCGGCGACGGTGTCGGCGACGAGGGAGACGTCTCGATCGGTGGCGCGACCGCCGTCGGCTTGTCATCCGACGACCCATAGACCATGGCACTGATGTTCCCGGTGATGAGGAAACCCACGGCTGCAACGGCAGTGACGATCGTCGCCACTTTGCGGTTGCGGAATCGGAGCCAGGTCGAGGTGTTCTTCACGAGCGCGACGATTCCCGTGATGAGGACCATCAGCCACAGGGGTGCGAGGATCGGTGCGAGGATCAACCCGAGCACGAGCACGGCGATTCCGATGAGGATCCACCCCCAGATGGGCAGCCGACGTTTGCGCGCGACATTTATCGAGGCGGATGCCGCGGGTGGTGGCAGCACTGACGTCGACTGTGCGACCGAGTGCACCTGCGCAGTCCAGGTAGTGCCGTCCCACCAGCGCAGGTCGCCGTCGTGGACGGCAGAAGGGTCCGGGTACCACCCGGACGGCGGAGTCGATGTCATGTCCCCAGTTCCTTTGCGAAAGACGTTGCTGTGATCATTCAATCGCATATACAACGCGCTGTCGCGGGAGGTAGCTCCTCTTGCGATTCCTGAGGAGCCCCCAGTCTTCGCGAAACGCTCCCCCGATGCCGTCGCTACCCCAGCAGCGTCCCCACAACGGTAAGCAGCACACCCGTCCCGTTGTAGACGACGTGCACGAGCACGGCGGGCCAGATCCGCCCGGTGAAGACGACGAGCAGCCCGCATACGATTCCCACCAGCGTCAGGCTCACTGCGGCATCGGCCGACAGCGGCCCGGTCAGGTAGTGGGTCACGACGAACAAACCAGTGGATGCCGCGACCGCCACGAATCCGCCGAGACCGACGCCGGCACCATCGTTGCCGGCGAATCGTCGCACCAGTGTGAAGATCACGATGAGCAAGAGTCCGCGGAAGAAGAATTCCTCGACGACCGGTGCTACCAGCGCACCGCCCAACAGATCCTCGAGCCACCAGAAGGCAGGAAGCGCCCCGTCCAGCGAGGGATACGAAGGCAGTGCCCGCGAGCCCCCGAACACGACAGCGAGCCAACCCTGGATCACGCGCAGAACGCCGCCGAGCACGACAGCGTAGAGCACGTCGACCGCGCGAATCCGGAGCAGCCCACGCGGAATGCCGCGCCGATACGCAAGGACAACAGGCACGAGCAGCGCCACCCACAGCACGACAGTTCCGAGCACGCCGCCGAGAAAGAATCCGCCGAGCGCTCCAGCACCAAGCCCTAGCAGCGCCCAACCGAGCAATTCTGCGTTCCAGCGCCGCACAGAGGACCCGCCTCGCCACCAGGGGCGACGCCGCCGACCCCGATCACCTGCACGCGTTGGCGCAGCGGTCGAAGCAGAAGACGGAGTGGCAGACATCAGAGAACAGCGTACCGACGGAACGGAATCGTGGAACGGCTGTGGGACAATGAAGCCGCGTAACGAGAACCGACGAGAGGCACCATGGAGCTCAGCGACTACATCCGCATCCTCCGCAAGAG
>NZ_JBQDVP010000023.1:0-43688 GCF_052102115.1 Microbacterium sp. | reverse complement strand
CAGCGCCGCTGAGGTCGAAGGCACGCATGAGGTCGGCGGAGCGCTTCTCGATGACATCGGCGGGGAGACCGCGCAGCAGGCCGTAGTAGTGCAGCAGCTGCCGCCCGGTCAGCCGGTCGAAGGTGCGCAGGCGATCGGGCAGCACCCCCATGACCCGCTTGGCGCCGAGCGGATCGGTCGCCTGGTCGATGCCGCACACCTCGACCTCGCCGGCGTCGGCGCGGAGGAGCCCGGCGAGAATCGAGAGAGTTGTCGTCTTTCCTGCGCCGTTCGGTCCGACGATCCCGTAGAAGGTACCGGTCGGCACGGTGAGGTCGATCCCGTTCACGGCCCGCTGATCGCCGAACTCCTTCACGAGGCCGCGAATGACGATCGCATCGGATGCCGCCCCCGCGCGCACGTCCGTGACGACGGCCTCGGCGGCAGCGACAGGGTCGGGAGACGGTTCGGGGTCGGATGCAGGTTCGGGCTCCGACTCGGGCTGAGGTTCCGGCTCCGGCTCGGGCTGCGATTCCGGCTCCGGCTCGGGCTGCGATTCCGGCTCCGGCTCGGGCTGGGGTTCCGGCGCCGGGTCCTCCTCCGGAACGACCGAAGGCGCGGGCTCAGGGGCTGGCGGGATCTCCGGCTCGACGGGTGCGATGACGGCTTCGGCCGTGGGTGCCGCGTCGTCGGCGATGGCTGCGGCGGTGGCATCCCGCTTCTCGTCCGCCGCGCGCTGCGCCTCTTCCTTCGCGGCTTTCGTCGCCGCGGCCTTCGCGGCCCTGGTCTCCGCAGCTTTCTTCGCAGCCGCCGTCTTCGCGGCGCTCGTGCGTGCACTCGTCTTCTTCGCGGTCGCCTTCGCGGTGGTGTTGCGCGCGGATGCATCCTTGGCTGCCGCGGTCTTCGCAGCATTCGTACGCGCCGTGGTCTTCTTCGCGGCACCTGCCTTGGTCTCTTCGGACTTCACCGCGGCAGCCCGTGCCGACGTCTGAGGTTTCGGCGTCGCCTTCGGTCGCGACGCCACCGTTCTCACAGCGGAAGTACGCGTCGTGGTCGCCGATGAGCGTGCCGGAGCGTCCGATGCGTCGCCATCGGAGCCTTCGACGTGAGCGTCTTCAGAAGCAGTCACTGCTCTAACGTATCAACGGCAGTGGACTTTCCCGCGGTCACGCGAAACAATCGAAGCAGGAAGTCTTTCGACCCACGAGACCTGTGGATCCGGTGTGCACCTCATCACGAAACGGCAACAGCGGGGCCTCACCCCGCAGCTTCCCAGGAGGAATGGCTACCATGAAGGCGGCACGAAGAAGTGTCTGGTCGGTAAACCGGCCATGAACACCGATTCTTTTTAGGAGTATTCGTGACTCTTCAGACCGTCATCCTCGCCGCAGGCATGGGCTCGCGCCTCGGGCGCGCGCTGCCGAAGCCGTTGACGCAGCTCAACGATGGCCGCACCATCATGCAGCAGCAGCACGAGAACATCCGGGCCGTGTTCGGCACCGAAGCCCGCATCACCGCCGTCGTCGGCTACCGCGCCGAGACGATCATCGAAGCGTTCCCGAACGTCAACTACGTGCATAACGAGCGCTACGACGAGACGAACACTTCCAAGAGCCTGCTGCGCGCCCTCGGCGCCACGGGCAAGAGCGGTGTGCTCTGGATGAACGGCGACGTCGTCTTCGACCCGCGCATCCTCGGTCGTGCGATCGAGTTCATCGAGCGCGACCAGTCGTTCGTCGCCGTGAACACTTCCAAGGTGAGCGACGAAGAGGTCAAGTACACCGTCACCGCGGAAGGCTTCGTCAAGGAGCTCTCCAAGAGCGTCAAGGGTGGTCTCGGCGAGGCCATCGGTATCAACTACATCTCGTCCACGTACAAGAAGGCGTTCATGCGCCAGCTGTCGCGTGTGGATGACCAGGAGTACTTCGAGGGCGGTCTCGAGCTTGCGATCGCCGAAGACGGCCTGCTGCTCGAGCCGATGGACGTCTCCGACCTGTACGCGGTCGAGGTCGACTTCGCCGAAGACCTCGAGCAGGCGAATCTGTACGTCTGATCTGCTCGTCCCGAAAGCCCGGCTCCGCATGGTGCCGGGCTTTCGGCATTCTCGCGGACACTCTGCATAGGATCTGGACATGGCCAACAAGGTGCACAAGATCCACTCCCTCCCGGACGACTCCGCCTGGGACAAGGGCGTGCCACCGGTCGGCTCGGACGAGCATCCGCTGACCGTACGCGGCATCGATCGTGTGCTCGCGATCCAGCGTCCTCTCGTGCTCGCGCATATCCGCAGCATCCGCCTGCGCAATCCGGATGCCACCCCCGAGAAGCTCGTGCGCGTCCTCGAACGCCGCTATCTCGCGGCCGTGACGACCGGCGGCGCGGCCGTCGGTGCGACGGCCGTGGTGCCTGGCATCGGCACGGGGGTCACACTCGCCCTCTCAGGAGTCGAGACGATCGGGTTCCTCGAATCCACCGCGCTGTTCGCGCAGTCGCTCGCCGAGGTGCACGGCATCGCGATCGAGAACCCGGACCGCGCGCGTGCGCTCGTGATGACGCTGATGCTGGGCAAGGAGGGCGTGGATCTGGTCGCTCAACTGGCCAGGCAGGCCACCGGACGAGGTACCGGGCGCGCGTCGTACTGGGGCGAAATGGTGACCAAATCACTCCCCCGCGCCGCGATCGGGCCGATCGTCGATCAGCTGAAGACGCGCTTCGTCAAGCACTTCGCAGCGTCCGGGGGCGCTTCGTTCATCGGCAAGGCCATGCCGTTCGGCATCGGTGCCGCCGTCGGCGGCGCAGGCAACCATCTGCTCGGCCGGCGCGTGCTCACCACCTCGCGTCGTGCCTTCGGCATCGCGCCGGCGACGCTTCCCGCAGAGCTGGAACCCGGAGCGGATGCGGAGAAGCTCGAGCTTCGGATGCTGCGGGGCGCCCGCTACGCCAGCACCGCGATCACCGGTGCCGCGGGGACCGTCACGCGCGGTGTCGGCTGGGTCGGGCACAAGGCCGGAGCGGTGATGCGGACGAAGCGTAAGGACCGCGAGCTCGACTCGGCCTCCACAGACACCGATCTGTAGCGGTTCTCCCCCGTTTCTGGCTAGGCGCGCCTCGCCGCGCTCGTGGCGTCGGATGCCGCTCATACCGTGGCGCGCATGCTGCGCCCCATCGAACCTTCACAGACTCCGCCTCCCGTCGCTTATCGCGTGCCCTGGTCCATCCGTCGCGCTGACCCCAGCCATCCAGTCGTCACGAACGACAGCGCGGAGAGCGCCGACTTCGTACGTATCGTCCGTGCCGACCAGAGCGGCGAAGTGGTCCAGCTCTGGGGTCAGGTGCTGCCGTCCGAGGACATCGAGCTGTGCCTGTGCGCGGCCGATCTCGACGAGGTGATTGTCACCCTCGCATGGTTCCGACCGGTGGACGGGCTCGAGTACGTCTGGCGATTCGTGGTGTGAGTGGACCGTCAGTCCGCACGAGCCGACTCGCGCACGGGCTCGTTCATCGCGAGCAGCACGGCGAACACGCCCCAAAGCATTGAGATGTTCATCGCCGTGTCCTTGCCGTTCCACGACGAGGACTGCCACATGGCGAACCACTCGGAGCCGATGATGACGAAGCCGAGATACCAGATGAGGAAGCCGAGTCCGTAGGCGGCGAACCCCCAGATCTTCGCTCGGTTGAACCGCGCCGCGTCGTTCCGGCGCAGGAACAGCAGGATGCCGCCGACGATGCCGAGCGCGGCGAAGGCGCCCTCGGCGAGGATGATGCCGATGTAGGCGACGTGGTGGATCCAGGTCACGTCGATCGCACGCCACATGAGGGCGTTGCCCTCGAACGTGGTGTCCATCGAGAGGACGTGCTTGACGAACTGGAAGTTCGAGTCGTAGTCCATGAGGTTGCCCGCGAAGACGAACAGGGCGAACACGCCGGACAGAAAAACGACGAGGGACTGCAGCAGCCGGAGCGGGAACTTCATCGTGGATCTTCCTTTCGCATGAAAACGAGATCGAATCGAGGTTCGGAATAGGTGTCGAACGAGATCGCCTGGACGAACGTCCACCCGAGCTCAGCACGGTCGCGGATGATCTGGCGGTAGTCGTCAGCGAGTCGATGGCCGTCGCGGTGCTGCGTCACCGCGATGCTCACTATGTCGTACTGGGTCATCTCTGCCACCCGCGCGCTTGCCGTCTGATTTGGTATGTGCTGGGCGTCCGGTCCGTGCCACGCGGGAGCGCCCCGGCCGTGGCCGGGGCGCTCCCGCCGAACGAACCGAACTCAGCTGAACTGGTTCATCGTGTTGTCCTTGCCGCCGGCCTTGAGAGCCGCGTCTCCGGCGAAGTACTCCTTGTGGTTGTCGCCGATGTCGCTGCCGGCCATGTTCTGGTGCTTGACCGTCGCGATCCCCTCGCGGATCTCGCGGCGCTGGACGCCGGTGACGTAGGCGAGCATGCCCTCGTCGCCGAAGTAGCCCTTGGCCAGGTCATCCGTCGAGAGTGCTGCCGTGTGGTAGGTCGGCAGCGTGATGAGGTGGTGGAAGATCCCCGCCTGTGCGGAACCGTCGCGCTGGAACGAGCGGATCATCTCGTCGGCGACCTGCGCGAGCTCGGTGCCGTCGTAGTCGACGCTCATGAGCTCGGCCCGGTCATAGGACGACACGTCCTTGCCCTCTTCCACGAACCGGTCGTACGCCTGCTGGCGGAAGTTGAGCGTCCAGTTGAACGACGGGCTGTTGTTGTAGACGAGCTTCGCGTTCGGGATGACCTTGCGCACCTCGTTCATCATTCCAGCGATCTGCGCGACGTGCGGCTTCTCCGTCTCGATCCACAGCAGATCGGCACCGTTCTGCAACGAGGTGATGCTGTCGAGCACGCAGCGCGCTTCACCCGTGCCTGCACGGAACTGGTACAGGTTGCTCGCCAGACGCTTCGGCCGCAGCAGCTTGCCGTCGCGCTTGATGACGACATCGCCGTTGCCCAGCTGGTCTTCCGAAATCTCCTCGACGTCGAGGAACGAGTTGTACTGGTCTCCCAGGTCACCCGGCTCGTGGGTGACTGCGAGCTTCTGCGTGAGCCCGGCACCGAGCGAGTCGGTGCGGGCCACGATCACGCCGTTGTCGACGCCGAGCTCGAGGAACGCGTAGCGCACGGCTGCGAGCTTCGCGACGAAGTCCTCGTGCGGAACCGTGACCTTGCCGTCCTGGTGGCCGCACTGCTTCTCATCCGAGACCTGGTTCTCGATCTGGATGGCGCAGGCACCCGCCTCGATCATCTTCTTGGCAAGGAGGTAGGTCGCCTCCGGGTTGCCGAAACCGGCGTCGATGTCGGCGATGATCGGCACCACGTGGGTCTCGAAGCTGTCGATCTGCGACTGGACGAACTCCACCGCTGTCTCGTCTCCGGCGCGGCGCGCGTCATCGAGCTGGCTGAACAGCAGGTCGAGCTCACGGGCGTCGGCCTGACGCAGGAACGTGTAGAGCTCCTCGATGAGCGCCGGGACCGACGTCTTCTCGTGCATCGACTGGTCGGGCAGCGGCCCGAACTCCGAGCGGAGAGCGGCGACCATCCACCCCGATAGGTAGAGGTAGCGCTTATTCGTCGTCTTCAGGTGCTTCTTGATCGAGATGAGCTTCTGCTGGCCGATGAAACCGTGCCAGACGCCGAGCGACTGCGTGTAGAGCGACGAGTCGGCGTCGTATTCCGTCATGTCGCGACGCATGATGTCGGCGGTGTACTGGGCGATCTCGAGTCCGGTCCTGAAGCGGTTCTGCGCCCGCATGCGGGCGACGTACTCGGGGTTGATCGCATCCCAGCTGGAGCCGTTCTGCTCCTTGAGAGCCTGAACGGCGTCGATGTCGTCTTGGTACGCAGTCATCTTGTTTCCTTTGCGGTGGTGGCTGAGTCGCATTGCTTCCACCTTGTGTCAAGAACGAAGCCCTTTCCCGACATTGGAAGGGTGAAGATTTGCCGATCTTCTACGAAGCGGAATATGGTCTGCGCAGCCCCGCACGCGCGAACCACCAAAGGAACCCGCAACCCGTTGTGCGAGGCATCCAACGAGACGCGACCTCCCGCTACTAGGGTTGAATCCGTGACGGAAACGCCTGACCTCTCCACGACCGCCGGCAAGATCGCCGACCTCCGCTCCCGCTTCAGCGAAGCGGTCACCGAGCCCGAGAAGATCGCACGGGAGAAGCAGCACGCCAAGGGCAAGATGACCGCCCGTGAGCGCATCGAACTACTGGTCGACCCCGGCAGCTTCGTCGAGTTCGACGAGTACGTCCGCCACCGCACCACGTCGTTCGGCATGGACCGCAACCGCCCGTACGGCGACTCGGTGGCCACCGGAATCGGCACCATCCACGGCCGCACCGTCGCCGTCTACTCGCAGGACTTCACGACCTTCGGCGGGTCGCTCGGCGAGGTCGCCGGCGACAAGATCATCAAGATCATGGAGTTCGCCCTCACCAGCGGCATGCCCATCATCGGCATCCTCGACTCCGGTGGCGCCCGCATCCAGGAGGGCGTGCTCGCTCTCAGCAAGTACGGCGAGATCTTCCGCCTCAACACCCGCTCGTCGGGCGTCATCCCGCAGATCTCGATCATCATGGGGCCGGCCGCCGGCGGCGCCGTCTACGGCCCTGCCCTGACCGACTTCGTCATCATGGTCGACAAGACCAGCCAGATGTTCGTCACCGGGCCCGACGTCATCAAGACCGTCACCGGCGAGGACGTCGGCATGGAGGAGCTCGGCGGCGCCCTCACCCACAACACCCGCTCTGGCGTCGCGCACTACCTCGCCGATGACGAGGACGACGCGATCGACTACGCGCGGACGCTCCTCGGCTATCTGCCCGACAACAACATGGCCGAGATCCCCGGCTATGAGACCGACTTCGAGTTCGAGACGACGGATGCCGATCAGCGCCTGAACACGGTCATCCCCGACTCGGCGAACCAGCCCTACGACATCCACACGGTCATCGACCATGTGATCGACGACGACTTCCTCGAGGTGCAGCCGCTGTTCGCACCGAACATCGTCATCGGCTTCGGCCGCATCGAAGGCCGGTCGGTCGGCATCATCGCGAACCAGCCCTCACAGATGGCGGGCACGCTGAACATCGAGGCCGGCGAGAAGGCGAGCCGCTTCGTGCGGTTCTGCGACGCGTTCTCGATCCCGATCGTCACGCTCGTCGACGTGCCGGGATACCTGCCCGGAACAGACCAGGAGTGGACCGGCGTCATCCGCCGCGGAGCCAAGCTCATCTACGCTTACGCGGAAGCCACTGTGCCTCTGGTCACCGTGATCCTGCGCAAGGCCTACGGCGGCGCCTACATCGTGATGGGCTCCAAGCAGCTCGGCGCCGACGTCAACCTCGCCTGGCCGACGGCCGAGATCGCCGTGATGGGCGGCCAGGGCGCCGTGAACATCCTGTATCGCAACGAGATCAAGAAGGCAGAAGAGGCCGGCGAAGACGTCGCGGCCGTCCGCACCCGGCTGGCGAACGAGTACACCTACAGCGTCACCTCGCCGTTCCTCGCCGCCGAGCGCGGCGAGATCGACGGCGTCATCGAACCAGCGAACACCCGCGTCTCGGTCGCGAAGGCGCTGCGGGCGCTGCGGGGCAAGCGCGCCGAACTGCCACCCAAGAAGCACGGGAACATCCCGCTGTGACCGACGAGCACGCCGCACCGGATCTTCGCATCGTCCGCGGAACCGCGAACGAAGAAGAGCTCGCCGCGCTCATCGCGGTGGTCACCGACGCGTACGAGCGTGAGGCGACGGATGCTGTCGCCGAACAATCACGAGAGTCGGCGTGGCAGCGTACGCAGCGCCCGTTGCGCAAGCCGCTGCGCCGGGATATCCCGTGGGGTCGGTTCTCGGGGTAGCGAGAAAGCGCGGCGGAGCCGACGTCCCTCAGCCGCGCGGACGACGAAAGCGCAGGGTGACGAGCTGGAACGGTCGCAGCGCCAGCTCGACATTCTGCCCCGACGCGGAGCCGACGGCCGCGGCATCCACCTCGCGCTCGAGCAGATCCGTCTCGGAGAAACCATCGAACGCGAACGAGGTCGACAACGTGACCTGAGCCCGGCCGCCGAACGCTTCGTATAGCCGCACGATCACGTCTCCGCTGCGGTCCTCCGCCAGCTTCACCGCTTCGACCACCACGGCATCCGAGGAAACCGACAGCAGCGGCGCGATGCCCTGAGCGCCCACCACCTGCCGGGTCGGCAGATTCAACCGGTATCCCTCACGCACAGCATCCGCGATCGACGCATCGGGGCGGATGCTGACCCGGAAGGTGTGCTCGCCCTGGTCGGCCTCGGGGTCGGGGTACAGCGGCGCACGCAGCAGCGACAGCCGCACGTTCGTAACCGTGCCCCCTAACCCACCGACTTCGCGCGGGGCGCTCGTGATGTCGTGGCCGTACGTGGAGTCGTTCGCCACAGCGACACCGAATCCGTGTTCGCCGACGTGCACCCACCGGTGGGCCACCGTCTCGAACCGGGCCATGTCCCACGACGTGTTCGCGTGCGTCGGACGCCGCACGTGCCCGAACTGGATCTCTGAGCTCGCCTGGTCGGTGTGCACATCGAGAGGGAACGCGAGCTTGAGCAGCTTCTGGCGCTCATGCCAGTCCACGACCGTCTCGATCTCGACCGCACGCGAACCTGCCGCGAGCGTCAAAGTCTGCGTGATCCGCGTAGCCCCCCGGCCGCGGACCACGCAGACGACTGCGGCGGTGGGATGGGCGACCTGCTCGACGGATTCCGCTTCGGTCAGGTCGACGACCTGCCGGCGGTAGTGCTCGTCGATGTCCCAGGCATCCCACCTGGTCGGAGTGTCTCGATGCAGTTGGAGAAGATTGGCGCGCTGCCCCGGCGCGATGGTCTCGCGGCCGGAAGAGCGGTCGACGAGCGAGGTGATCAGACCCTCGCCGTCGATGTGCACGACGAGGTGCTCATTCGACAGCTCGAACTCCGTGTCAGTACGCGTCAGAGTCGCAGCCGGTGCCGCAGGCGGCGCCGGCGCTCCGATGCCCATCGGTTCGGTGCCGTCCTGCGCGTACGGGCCGGCGTTGGCCGCCAGCGCCGTGCCGCCCTCGCCGACGAGGGCGGAGAGCGCTCGCGTCGTCAACTTCTCGGTGGTCGCCAGCACCTCGTCGTAGCGCCGCTCGGCCTCACGGTGCACCCAACCGATCGAGCTGCCGGGGAGGATGTCGTGGAACTGCTGCAGCAGCACCGTCTCCCACAGCCCGTCCAGCTCGTCATAGGGGTATTCCTCGCCGCGGAGCGCCGCAGCCGTCGCCCACAGTTCGGTCTCGCGCAGCGCATGCTCGCTGCGGCGGTTGCCGCGCTTGGTGCGGGCCTGCGACGTGTACGTGCCGCGGTGGAACTCGAGGTACATCTCCCCCGACCACACCGGCGGGTGCGGGTACTCGGCCTCGGCCGTCTCGAAGAACTCTGTCGGACTCGACAACGTGACCGTCGGCGACCCCTCCAGTGACCGCAGGCGCGCTGCCGCGGCGATCATCTCGCGGGTCGGGCCCCCACCGCCGTCGCCGTACCCGAAAGGCACGAGAGAGGTGCTCGCGAGCCCTTTCTCGGCGTACTGCCGCTCGGCTCTGGCGAGTTCGGCTCCGGTCAGCTGTGCACTGTAGCTGTCGACGGGCGGAAAATGCGTGAAGATGCGCGTGCCGTCGATGCCTTCCCACAGAAAGGTGTGGTGCGGCATCCGGTTCGTCTCGTTCCACGACATCTTCTGCGTCAGCATCCAGCGCGAGCCCGCGGCACGGGCGATCTGCGGGAGCGCGGCGGAATATCCGAACGAGTCGGGCAGCCAGACATCGGGCGGTTCTATACCGAACTCGTCGATGAAGAAGCGCTTGCCGCGCACGAACTGCCGGGCAAGCGCCTCGCCGCCGGGCATGTTCGTATCGGATTCGACCCACATCCCGCCGGTGGGGACGAACCGGCCCGCCGCCACGGCCTCGCGCACCCGGGCGAACAGCTCGGGCTGGTACTGCTTCAGCCAGGCGTACTGCTGCGCCGACGATGCGGCGAAGGTGAAGTCGGCCTCCTGCTGCAGTGACAGCACGTTCGAGAATGTGCGGGCGATCTTGCGCTGCGTCTCGCGCACCGGCCACAGCCATGCCGAATCGATGTGCGCATGCCCGACGGCGTGCACGCGATGCGCGGAAGCGGATGCCGGGCGCGACAGCGCGTCGGCGAGTTCGGCCCTGGCCTCGGTGGCCGTACCGACGATGTCGTCGGGATCGGCCGTATCGACCATCCGCTCCAGCGCCCGCAGGATCTCGGCGCGCCGTGTCGAGGACTCGGGGAGCTCGACCATCAGCTGCGACAGCACCGTGGCATCTTGAAGCAGCTCCCAGACCTGGGCGTTGCGCACCGCGACGTCGGCCTGGCGGAACTCGTAGAGCGGTTCTGCGCCCGCCGTCTCGAGCGCACCGAGAGCGGTGGGCCGGAAGTCACGGAATCCGTCTGCGACGTCCGGATTCGCGGCCGCCTCCAGGAACAGCTCGAACGCGCTGCCCGGAGCAGCCTCGAGGGGCACATGCGCATTGCGCGGTTCGACCGCCTTGACGATCGAGCCATCGGGCCGGTAGACGGTCCCCTCAGCCTGGAACCCGGGCTCGGCCGCATTGAACCCGAGATCGAAGAGCAGCTCGGCACCGGGTGCCTCCGGTGCCGTCCCCCGAAATCGCAGCCAGGTCGTCCCCCACGGACTGCCCCACCGTGTCCCGACGGCGAATGGCGCATACACCTGACCGGCTGCTTCGGCGAACGGCACCGGCTCCCCCGGCACTTCCCAACTCGCCAGCGTGAGCGGCGTGAATCCGGTGTGCACATTCCTTCGCAACCGCTCGTCGATGAAGCGTCGTACGCGGGCTTCGATCAGAGCGGATGTGTCGTGCATGCGGCAACGGACTCCAAGGTCGGGATGCAGATAGTCAATCGATTGGAAATACTCCTGTCAAGGTGTTCCCCGATCGTGCCGCGCCGATCAGGAATCGAGGAACAGCGCAGCTGCCCGCGGGGTGAGCACCTCATCGAGCACAACGCATCCCGCCCCGACAGCGGCGACGTCGTCGCCGATCACGGTGCCCCGCACAGGGAGATCTCGTACGGCGCGGGTGGCGCTGCTGCGATCCAACAGCGTGGGAAGCCGTGAGAGCGAGATCGCCGACAGTCGCGACCAGAATGGGCCACCGAGCACGACGCGATCGATGTCGAGCATGTTGGTGAGCGCCGAGATGAGAACCGCGAGGTGGTGCACAGCGGTCTCGAGCACCGCCGATGCGTCCCGGTCACCGCCGGCCGCACGATCACACAGTTCGGTGAAGCGAGCGTCCACGGACTCCGCATCGCTGCCGACGCGATCATCGGCGAGCACACCGGCATGCTCGGCCCGTTCGACGATCGCCTGCGGTGTGCAGACGACCTCGACGCAGCCGCGTTGCCCGCACGTGCATTCGGGGCCTTCCGGATCCACGATGATGTGGCCGACCTCGCCGGCGTTGTGCGACGCCCCGCGCACGACGGCGCCGTCGAGCACCAGCGCCGTGCCGATCCCGATGCCGAGGTACACGAAGAGGAACGAGCCGTCCGGCGGGTGGTCTCCCGTCCACAGTTCGGCGACGGCGGCCGAGGTCGTGTCCTTCTCGAGCGTCACGCTCAGGCCCGTCGCCTCCTGCAGTGCGTCACGCAGCGGCACGCGGTGCCAAGAGTGCAGCTTGGGCGGGTCGATGACGGTTCCGCGGGCGGCATCCAACGGCCCGGGCGTGGCGACGCCGATGCCCGTGATGGCCGCACGATCGAGCTGTGACCTCTCGATGAGATCCTCGACGGACTCCGCCATCGCCGCGATGATCCGGCGCGCATCGTCGGCCGGCATCCGTGTCGTGCTGCGTTCGAGAACCGCACCCGTGAGATCCAGCAGCACGAACGTCATCATCGCCGGATCGAGATGCACGCCGATCGACAAGCGACTGGCGGCGTTCAGGCGCAGGGTGGTGCGCGGCTTTCCGGGCCCCTGTATCATCCGGCCGGCCTCCTCGATGAGCCCTTCGCTCAGGAGCCGGCGCGTGATGTTCGTGATCGTCTGAGCGGACAAACCGGTGGCTTCCACGAGCTCGGTGCGGCTCAGCCCCTCGCGGGAGCGGCGGATCGCTTCGAGGATGACGGACTGATTGAAGTCCCCCATCTTCGGGAGATTCGTGCCCCGCCGCCGCAGATCCATCGCTCCATCATGACGCATTCAGACGAATCCGTGTCCCCCGAAATACCTACAGACAAACATCTTGCGCCCGGGCGAGACTGTTATCAACGCTTCGCGTTCGATCGGTCTCTCTGCCCCAGGGTAGGCAGACGGTGATCGATCTCCCGCGGTGAGTTTTCGGGTAACTGCACCGCACATGGCGAGGGGCGGGCGGCTTCGCCGCCCCTCGCCCTTCTTCTCACCGCACTTCTGGTCATGACGTCGCGTCGTCACGCCATACGCGCGGAATCTCGTGCCAGAGTCCGACGGCGTCCTCATCAGAGGAATCACCGGCACCCGAGCGCCCGACCACGGTGACCGCAATGTGCTCATCCCGCGCGGCGCGGATGATCACCCGTTCGGACGCTGCGCTGCCGATGACGTCGGCGAGCTCGTCGCGGATCTCACTGCGTCGAACTTCGTCGAGCTCGTCCAGACCACCCTCGTCGAAGACCGTCACCGACACCCCGCGCACGCGAACCTCGTGGATGGCATGGCGCACGGCATCGTTGAGCAGGCTCGCGCCGCGCAGCTCATCGCGCAGCCGCCCCTCGGCAAGGCGCGCCTCGAGACGCTCAGCGTCAGTGAGATTTCCGCGGGAAGCGACGGTCCTGGTCAGCACAGGGCCCGCGGCGCCCAGCGCGTACTTGACGCGTACGCGCCGCTCGCGCTGACGCACCAGCTGCGTCGCGTGCCACGCCGAGGCGGCCCTCTGGATGTCGGCGAGACGGTCCGTGTCGTGCACGGCGCGGTCCCAGAACAGGACGAGCAGCTGCGCGATGACCGTCCACATGATCGAGCCGACCAGACCAAGCTTGAGCGCTTCGAAGAATCCGAGGTAGATGGTCGATGTCACGATGAGCACGACGAGCACCGACCAGCCCGTCAGCGGACGACGCCGCACGGTGCACACGACGGCGAGCAGACCGAGTCCGCCGATGTACCAGGTCGCGAACGGCGCAGCCCAGTGCGTGGATTGCAGCGAGGCATTGACCATGACGGGGATGGCGACGGTCGTCACCACCGCGGCCACGCCCAGCCAGCGCGGCATCTGCGCGCCGTCATGGGAGTCGATGAGCACGGTGGCCAGGATGATGCCGAGGAACACGAGGATCGCGGCGACCATCAGCAGCGGCGCCGTCGGCTGCACGATCCACCACACCGCTCGCGCGGCGAAATACACCGCGAATCCTACGGCGAGCGCCGTCGCGACGCTGCGGACCGAGCGGTTCATGCGCGATCCCAGCGCAGCACGACGCGGGTGCCCGCGTCGTTCGAGTCGATGTCGGTGCTGCCGGCGACGGCGGCCATCCTGGCGACGATGGACGCACGGATGCCGAGCCGGTCCTCACCGATCGCTTCCATGTCGAATCCGGGCCCCGCGTCGATGATCGTCAGGGTGACGCCGTCGTCGCCGTCCCCCTTCGCGACGACGTGCATGCCGCGCCCATGCGCATGCGTGATCGCGTTGCCGATCGCCTGTCGTGCCGCCAGCACCAGGGCGCGGGCGACCCGACCGGGGATCAGCCCCGCCGTGCCGCGCTCCTCCACGATGGCATCCGCGCCGAGTTCGGACAGCGCCCGCCGGAGTTCGGCGATGATCTGCGCCGTGCCGACCGGATCGTCGCTTCCCTCTTGGGCGACGGCCGCTTCGGTGTTGGCGAGGCGTGTCAGCGCCTCCCTCGCCATCGCGACGGCGAGATCCCTGGCGCGGTCCGAGTCGGCCCGCTCCGCCGCGATGAGCGCGGCGAGGACGCTGTCGTGCATGAGCGCGGCCATCGCGACCCGCTCCTCCTCCGCTGCGGCGCCTGCGGCCACAGACGCATACGAGGCCACGGCTTGGCCGCGGGCCTCATCCACCCCAGCGGCAACGGACCGGAACACCCATCCCAGCGCGATGATCACGATGCCGAGGATGAGTGTGAACGACACGTCGAAAGCCGTCGTCGTCCAGTACGTGCCGGTGAACTCCCCCTCGACGAGGCGGACGTACCCGTAGACGAGAGGCACGCCGAAGGCCCAGACGAGCTGCAGCCGCATCGGGAACGCGAGCATCGCCGCCACGACGGCGACATTCACCATGAAGAAGATCCAGGGCTGTCCGTCGCGCGCCCCGTGCTCTTCGATCACCAGCGGCCAGATCGCGAGCGCTGCGACGTAGGCGACCGCGAACAGGCCGGACATCGCACGCACGCCGCGTCCGATCACGCAGGCCACCAGCATTCCGATCAGCGGCACGTACACGACAAGCAGCAGCACCAGCTGCGTGATGGAGGGGTTCTCCGCCAGGTCACCGAATGCGGCGACCAGCGCCTGGGCACCGAGGATCGCGGAACCGATCGCCACCACCGTGGCGAGGATGCGCTCCATGCGCTTGCCTGTGAAGCGTTCGAACCGGGTCTCCGTCGCACCCGGCGAGGGGATCTGTCCCCACGCTGCGCGCAGCGACGCGTCAGCCGGCACTGGCGGCCCCGTCCGGTGCGACGATGCCGTCCTCCATCGCTCGCCGCAGCAGGTCGACCTTCGTCGGGGCGGGGCGCCCGACCTCGACGTACTTCACCCGCACCCTGGTGATGTTCTCCTTGGCCGTCGAGTAGGCCACTCCGAGCCGGTCGGCGACCGCCTTCAGCGGCAGGCCCGTGGCATACAGCCGCAGCACGTCACGCTCTCGCACCGACAGCTGCGCATCGGCGAAATCGCGGTCGCCTTCGACGGCGCTGGCCCACTCGACGTTGTTCAGCGCCTCCCCGCGGGCAACCGTGCGGATCGCGTCGAGGACGTCGTCCAGCGCTGAGGACTTGCTCACCACACCGGCTGCCCCCGCGGCGAGCGCTTCGCGCACGGCCGCCGGGCGATCGGCGACGCTGTGGATGACGACGCTCGCGCCGTCCATGACGAGCGCGGTCACATTCTCGGTAACCGTGGTGCCGTCGCCGAGGGTCAGATCGAGTACAACGACGTCGGCGGACGTCGAACGGGTCGATGTCCGCCAGTCCAGATACTCCACCACCGTGCTGCCGGAGAACACCACTGTGCCGCTGTTCGCACGCTCGCACGCCAGCTCCAGCCCGAGACGGACGGACTCGTGATCGTCGATGAGTGCGACCCTGCTCATGGACTCAGCCTATCGGCGAGCGCTCAGCGGCTGAGCGCTGCGACCGCCTCGACATGGTGCGAGTGCGGGAAGAGGTCGAACGCACGCATCGAATCGACACGCCAGCCGAGGCCCCGGAAGGTTCCGAGATCCCGCGCGAGAGCGACGGGATCGCACGCGACGTAGACGACGGCATCCGGGTTCAGAGCGTGCACGCCCTCGACGACCGCGCGACCGGCACCGGCGCGCGGCGGGTCGAGCACGACGGAGCCGGCGCCGGCAGCGTCGGGCAGTCCTGCCAGATACCGGTCCACGCGAGCGGTGATCGCGACGGCGTCGATGGCGGCCAGATTCTCGCGTGCGTGGGCGGTCGCGCGGCCGCTGGATTCGACCGTGACGATGTCGGTCGCGCCGGCATCGGCGAGGGTGGCGGCCAGCAGTCCCACCCCGCCGTAGAGATCGAAGTGGGTCTGCCCCGGATCGACGCGCCCGGCGAGTGCCGAGCGCACCGCGGCGTCGAGGACGGATGCTGCGCGCGCGTGCACCTGCCAGAAGCCGTCGGCGTCGAGGCGGAACGATCGCCCGCCCACGCGCTCGACGATCACCGGCGCCTTCGGCCGCCGCCCGTGTTCCGGCCGCCGCAGCACGTGCACCGTGCCGTCGGCGGACTCGACGAGATCGACGCGCCCGGGCTCGGCGTTCGTCAGCGCACGGGCCTCAGCCTCGATGCGCGGCCGGGCGAGCGGGTGCGAGGCGACCGGGATGACCCGGTGGCTGCGAGACGCGTACGGGCCGACGTTGCCGTGTGCGTCGACGTGCAGCGAGACGCGTGTGCGCCAGCCGGTTCCGTCGGTGTCGTCGACCGGCTCGACGACCGGGGCTTCCAGACCCGCGCCGGCGAACTTGTCCAGCGCCTCACTGAGCACCTGCCGCTTGAGCGTGCGCTGGTGATCGAGGTCGATGTGCCCGAGATCGGCGCCCCCGGCACGATCGTCGGGGTCGCGCGAGATGTCGGCCTCGGGCCAGACGTGCGGCCGGCGGTGCGGCGAGGCATCCAGCACTTCCACGGTCTCGGCCCGCCAGAACGATGACTTGGCGTCGTCGGTGACGCGCGCCCGCACCCGTTCGCCGGGGATGGCATCCGACACGAAGACGACGCGCCCCTCATACCGGGCGATGAAAGTGCCGCCGTGCGCGATTCCGGTGATGTCGAGATCGAGCAGATCGGATGCAGAGCGGTCCATCCTTCGAGGATACGGTGACGGCGACGTTACCGTGGTGGCATGCAGGTATGTCTCGCCTCCACCTCACCCGCCCGTCTCATGCTGCTGCGCCAGGCCGGGATCGAACCGATCACCCGTGCACCGGAGACAGATGAAGATGCCGTGACCGCACAGGCCGTCGCCGAACGCGGCGCCGACCTGCCGCCGGACGAGCTCGTGCTGCTGCTCGCGCGCGCCAAGGCCGCCGATGTCGCCCACCGGCTGGCCGCCGAGGAGACGGACTTCGACGGGATCGTGATCGGCGGCGACTCGATGTTCGCCCTCGACGGTCGCGTATACGGCAAGCCGTATACGACGGAGGAGGCGACCCGGCGGTGGCGCGAGATGCGGGGCGGCACCGGCATCCTGCACTCCGGTCATTCCGTTTTCCGCGTGCGGCCGGGCGAGAAGCTGCACGAGGCGACCGCGGTCGCCGAGGCCGCCGTGACGTTCGCCGACGACATCACCGATGACGAGATCGCGGCGTACGTCGCCAGCGGCGAGCCCCTGCACGTCGCCGGGGCCTTCACCGTCGACAGCCTCGGCGGGGCCTTCATCACCCGTGTCGACGGTGATCCCTCCACGGTCGTCGGCATGTCCCTGTCGACCATCCGTCGCCTCACCCGAGAGCTGGGTGTGTCGTGGACGGATCTGTGGTCGTAGACATCCCGCTACGTTTTTCGCGGTTTCTTGTAGGGAGTTGTCAAAGGGATCGGGGGTCTTCTCGCTAGGCTGGCACTCATGCCAATCGAGAAGGTGCTCATCGCCAACCGCGGTGAGATCGCCGTACGCATCGTCCGCGCCGCTCGCGATTCCGGGATATCCTCGGTCGCCATCTACGCGGATCAGGACCGGGACGCGATGCACTCGCGGCTCGCCGACGAAGCGTACGCGCTCGGCGGCGACACGAGCGCGACCACGTACCTGCAGATCGACAAGATCCTCTCGATAGCCCGGCGCTCCGGGGCCGATGCCGTGCACCCCGGCTACGGATTCCTCGCCGAGAACGCCGAGTTCGCCCGAGCCGTGATCGGCGCAGGAATGACCTGGATCGGCCCCTCCCCCGAAGCCATCGAGTCGCTCGGCGACAAGGTGACAGCCCGTCACGTCGCCGAGAAGGTCGGCGCGCCGCTCGCCCCCGGCACCCCCGGCCCCGTCGAGACGGCCGACGAGGTCGTCGCATTCGCGAGGCAGCACGGGCTGCCGATCGCGATCAAGGCTGCCTACGGGGGCGGCGGACGCGGCTTGAAGGTCGCCCGTGAACTCGACGAGGTCGCCGAACTGTTCGAATCGGCGACGCGTGAGGCTGTCGCAGCCTTCGGTCGCGGCGAGTGCTTCGTCGAGAAGTATCTCGACAAGCCGCGTCACGTCGAGACGCAGTGCCTCGCGGATGCTGCGGGCAACGTCGTCGTGATCTCGACGCGCGACTGCTCGCTGCAGCGCCGTCACCAGAAGCTCGTCGAAGAGGCACCGGCACCGTTCCTCACCGATGCGCAGAACGACCTGCTGTACTCGGCTTCCAAAGCCATCCTCAAGGAGGTCGGCTACGTCGGAGCCGGCACCTGCGAGTTCCTCATCGGCGCCGACGGCACCGTGTCGTTCCTCGAGGTGAACACGCGCCTTCAGGTCGAGCACCCGGTCTCCGAAGAGGTCACCGGGATCGATCTGGTGCGCGAGCAGTTCCGCATCGCCGCCGGCGGGACGATCGACTACGACGACCCGACGCCGAACGGCCACTCCTTCGAGTTCCGCATCAACGGCGAGGACCCCGGCCGCGGGTTCCTCCCCCAGCCGGGCCCCATTCACGTCTTCAAGACCTTCGGCGGCCCCGGCATCCGGCTCGACTCCGGCGTGACCGCCGGCGACGCGGTCTCGGGCGCGTTCGACTCGCTGCTGGCGAAGATCATCGTCACCGGCAAGAACCGCGAAGAGGCGCTCGAGCGCGCCCGCCGCGCCCTGGATGAGTTCGAGGTCGCCGGGCTTCCGACGGTTCTGCCGTTCCACCGTCAGGTCGTGCGGGATACTGCATTCACCGCCCCAGACGGCGTGTTCGGCGTCTTCACCCGCTGGATCGAAACCGAGTTCGAGAACGACATCCCCCCGTGGGACGGCGAGCTCGATGCTCCCGCCGCTGCGGAGAGCCGCCACACGGTCGTCGTCGAGGTCGCAGGCAAGCGCCTCGAGGTGAGCCTGCCCGACCGCGTGACCGTCGCCGCCGGCACCGCGGGGCGCCCGGCCGCCGTGCCGCCATCGCGCCGCAGCCACGCGACGACCGCTTCAGCCGGAGCATCCGGCGACGCCGTGAAGTCGCCGATGCAGGCTTCGATCATCAAGATCGCCGTCAAGGATGGCCAGGAGGTCGTCAAGGGCGACCTCGTCGTGGTCCTTGAGGCGATGAAGATGGAGCAGCCCCTGCAGGCACACAAGGACGGGGTCATCGGCAACATCAACGCCGCCGCCGGCACCACGGTCTCGGCCGGGCACCAGCTGCTGACCATCAGCTGACCCGTGGAGTGACGGCGCTTGTGGAGTGACAGCGCTTTCGTCTCGTCGCTGCGCTCCTCGCTCAAGCCGTTTCGTCGCGCTCCGCTCGCTCAACGCCCCACCGGGAATCATTCCGGGCCGAATCGAAGCCTGCCCCCGCCGACCGGATTCCTCAGCCGGTGTTTGTCTCGCTCCGCTCGCTCAACGCCCCCACGGGGAATCATTCCGGCCGTTGAGCGCAGGCCGAAGGCCGCAGACGAAACGGGCTGAGCGAGCCGAAGGCGAATCGAAGCCTGACCCCGCCGACCGGACTCGTCAGCCGATGTTCACCAGGTGCATCGCACGGCTCGCATCCGTGATGCTCGAGGACAGCGACGGATAGGCGGCGAACACGCGCGAGACCTGGTCGACGGTCAACCGCCGCTCCACCGCGACGGCGATCGGGTAGATGAGCTCCGATGCCTTCGGCGCGACGATGACCCCGCCGATGACGGTCCCAGAGCCCTTGCGGGCGATGATCTTCACGAAGCCGTCCTTGATGCCCATCATCTTCGCCCGTGGATTCGCGGCGAGCGGCAGCTTGTAGACGAGGCCGTCGGCGACGCCGTCCTCGACGTCTTTCTCGCCCCACCCGACGGTGGCGATCTCGGGGGCGGTGAAGATGTTCGAGGTGACCTTGATCTTCTCCAGCGGGATGACGATGTCGCCCAGCGCGTGGAAGACGGCCGTGCGCCCCTGCATGGAGGCGACAGAGGCGAGCGGCATGAAGTTGGTGCAGTCGCCGACCGCGTAGATGTTCGGCACCGAGGCGCGAGCGACCCGGTTCACCCGCACGTGACCCGACTCGGTGAGTTCGACACCCGCCTCTTCCAGGCCGATTCCGTCGGTGTTCGGCACGGAGCCGACCGCCATCAGGCAGTGGCTGCCCTCGACCTCACGGCCGTCCGAGAGCGTCACCTTCACACCGTCATCCGTGCGCTCGACGGTGTCGGCACGCGACTTCGACAGCACGGTCATGCCGCCGCGCTTGAACACCTTCTCGAGCACGCGCGCGGCATCCTGATCCTCGCCCGGCAGCACCTGCTCGCGGCTGGAGACCAGCGTCACCTTGGCCCCCAGGTTCATGTAGGCCGACGCGAACTCCGCACCGGTGACGCCGGAGCCGACCACGATGAGGTGCTCGGGCAGCGCCTTCATGTCGTAGAGCTGAGTCCAGGTGAGAATGCGCTCCCCGTCGGGCTTGGCAGTGTCGAGCTCGCGCGGCGACGCACCGACCGAGATGATGATCGTGTCGGCTTCGACACGATCGAAGTCGGTGCCGCCCGGGCCCGTCGAGACGACGATGGCGTTCGGCCCCTCGAGACGGCCGTGGCCGGGGAGGATGCGCACGCCGGACTCGAGCAGCGTCGAACGCATGTCTTCGGATTGCTGTCCGGCCAGCGCCAACAGGCGCTTGTTTACCGCGGCGAGGTTGATCGCGATCTCGGGCTTGAGGGGCTTGCCCGCCGCGCCCTTCGCATAGAACTGCACGCCGAGGTCGCTCGCCTCCGAGATCGCGACGGCGGCGTCGGCGGTCGCGATGAGACTCTTCGACGGCACGACATCGGTCAGCACGGCTGATCCGCCGACGCCGACCCGCTCGACGAGGGTCACCTCGGCTCCGAGCTGAGCGGCGGCCAGCGCCGCCTCGTAGCCGCCGGGACCGCCACCGAGGACGGCGACGTGCTGAGTGCGCTCAAAGGGAGTCGAAGACATGGTCACCATTCTCCCGCAATCCGCACCGACTTGCCGTCGCCTTCCATAGAGTGGATTCATGACCGACATTCACCACAATCCCCTCGACGATCCGGACGCAGACCCGTTCGAGATCGCAGCCCGTGCAGCCGCAGACATCGCGCGGCTCACCGGCGTCGAGAAGCATGACATCGCCCTCACCCTCGGCAGCGGCTGGGGCAAGGCGGCCGAGCTCATCGGCGAGACCACCGCGACGATCCCGGCCACCGACGTGACCGGCTTCTCGAAGCCTGCTCTGGAAGGCCACGTCGGCACGCTTCGCAGCATCCGCACCCCGGCCGGAAAGCACGTGCTCGTCATCGGCGCACGCACGCACTACTACGAGGGTCACGGCGTCCGCCGCGTCGTGCACAGCGTCCGCACCGCAGCGGCCACCGGCGCACAGATCATGGTGCTCACCAACGGTGCCGGCGGCATCCGCGAGACCTGGACTCCTGGTCAGCCGGTGCTCATCAGCGACCACCTCAACCTCACCGCCGACTCTCCGCTCGAGGGCGCGACGTTCGTCGACCTCACCGACCTGTACGCGCAGCGCCTGCGCGACATCGCCCACACCATCGACCCCTCGCTCGACGAGGGCGTGTACACGCAATTCCGCGGCCCGCACTACGAGACCCCGGCCGAGGTGCAGATGGTCCGGCGCATCGGCGGCGACATCGTCGGCATGTCCACCGCCCTCGAGGCGATCGCCGCCCGCGAGGCCAGCATGGAGATCCTGGGCTTCTCGCTCATCACGAACCTCGCCGCCGGCATCCAGAAGACGCCGCTCAGCCACGGCGAGGTGATCGACGCCGGCACGGCGGCGGAGCCGGTGATTTCGGCGCTGCTGGCCCGTGTGGTGGAGGCGCTGTGAACGGGCAGGCACTCGACGACCGGCTCGCGCAGGCGCGGGCCTGGCTGCGTCAGGACCCGGATGCCGAGACCCGCGACGAACTCGCCGTCGTCGTCACGCGTGCGGCTTCGGGTGATGCCGCCGCCGCCGCCGATCTCGATGATCGCTTCGGCGCTCGCCTCGCGTTCGGCACCGCGGGGCTGCGCGGCGAACTCGGAGCCGGCAGCAACCGGATGAACCGGGTCCTCGTGGCACAGGCCGCCGCGGGCTTCGCCGCGTATCTGCGCGAGCGTGCCGACGCGGCCGCGCCGACGGTCGTGATCGGCTACGACGGCAGGCGGAACTCGCGCCGGTTCGCGCTGGACTCCGCCGAGCTGTTCGCCGGCGCCGGCCTCCGCGCGATCCTGCTCCCCCGCCTGCTCCCTACGCCGGTGCTGGCATTCGCCGTGCGCCATCTCGGCGCGGATGCCGGTGTCATGGTGACCGCGAGCCACAATCCGCCGAACGACAACGGTTACAAGGTCTACCTCGGCGGCGAGGACGCCGGGGCGCAGATCGTGTCGCCCGCGGACGTTGAGATCGCCGCTCGCATCCAGCAGATCGCGGATGCCGGTGACATCAGCGCGCTCCCCCGCTCCGACGCGTACGAGACCGCCGGCGACGACGTCGTGGACGCCTATGTCGCCGCGACCGCCGCCGTCGCCCCGGCACCCGAGTCTGCGAAGAGCCTCACCTGGGTCTACACCGCGATGCACGGGGTGGGCTGGGAGACGTTCGCGCGGATCGTGGATGCTGCCGGCTACCCCCGCCCGAAGACGGTCGGCGAGCAGTTGAGCCCGGATCCGACGTTCCGCACCGTCGCGTTCCCCAACCCGGAGGAGCCGGGTGCGATGGATCTCGCCTTCGCAGCGGGCCGCCGCACACGCGCGGACTTCATCCTCGCGAACGACCCGGATGCCGATCGCCTGGCCGTCGCGATCCCCGATGAGTCCGTCGAGAGCGGCTGGCGCCGACTGACCGGCAACGAGATCGGATTGCTGCTCGGGGCCCGTGCCGCGCGCGCGGCTGAAGGAACCGCGGGGGCGACGCTGGCCTGCTCGCTGGTTTCATCACCGGGGCTCGGCGCGATCGCCGCGCACCACGGCCTAGACTTCCGCGAAACGCTCACCGGCTTCAAGTGGATCTCCCGCGCCCCCGGCATGGTCTTCGGGTACGAGGAGGCGCTCGGCTACCTTGTGAATCCCGAAACGGTGCGCGACAAGGACGGCATCTCCGCGGCGATCGCCGTCCTGGGGCTGGCGGCCGAGGCACACGGGCGCGGCGCGACCCTGGCCGACGTGCTCACCGAGCTCGGTGAGACCTATGGACACTTCGCGAGCGGGCAGGTCTCGGTGCGCGTCGACGACCTCTCGGTCATCGCCAAGGTCATGCTGGCGCTGCGGACACTGCCGCCGGTCCGCATCGGAGAGACGCCCGTCGCTTCGGCCGAGGATCTGCTCGATGCCGCGCCGGGTCACCCGTCCGGCGACGTGCTGCGGTACCGGCTCGCTGACGGCTCGCGCGTGATCGTGCGCCCCAGCGGCACGGAGCCCAAGCTCAAGGTGTACCTCGATGCACAGGCAGCGTCGGCACAGGATGCGGCGCACGTCGTCGCGGCGCTCGAGGACGGCGTTCAGGCACTGCTGGAGGAGCGCTCCTGATCCTCGCCCTCGTCGGCGCCACGGCGCTCGTGGCAGGGGTCATCCAGCGCGTTACGGGCCTGGCGTTCGTCCTCGTGCTGATCGGCCCGATCGTGCTGGTGTACGGGCCGATCGAAGGCGTCACCCTGGCGCTGCTGCTCGCCGTGATCGCCTCGGCGATCACCTTGCCTTCGGCGTGGCGTGAGATCGACTGGCATCGCGTGGTCTGGTTGCTCGGTGCGGGACTGATCGCCGTGCCCTTCGGTGCGCTGCTGACGACGCTGCTGCCCGACCCCGCCCTGCTGTTCGTCATCGCGGGGGTGGCGATCGTCGCTCTGCTCGGACCACGGGTGAGCGGTCCGGCCGCCGCCATGCTCCGTGGTCGCCGCGGCGTGATCGTGGCCGGCGCGGCCGCCGGGTTCATGCACAGCTCGAGCGGGCTGTCCGGACCCGCGCTGGCCGCGTACGCGATCGCCGACCACTGGGAGCAGCGCCGGTTCGCCGCGAGCGCCCAGGTGATCTTCCTCGGTTACGGCGTGACCTCGGTGCTGCTTCGCGGCCTGCCCGTCTCGCCGCCGTGGGAGGTACTCACGCTCGGCGTCTGCACGGCGATCGGCATCGTCGGCGGCTCGCTGCTGACCCGAGTCGTCCCCGTCGCCCTCGCTCGCGCGGTGATGCTGTGGTGCGCTTGGATCGGCGCGCTCGTCGTGCTGGCACGTGCGGTCGTGGCCGTCGTGCAGTGAGCCCGGTAGCATCTCCCGGAGAGGAGGCCGCGATGCCGATCAGACAGCTGGTGATCAGCGCGACTGACGGCTTGCATGCTCGTCCGGTCGCCGATCTGGCTCGTCTGGCCCGCGCGCACCCCGATCCGGTGAGTCTGACCACGACGAGCGGGGTCACCGTCGACGTGGGCAGCGTCCTGGCGGTGATGGACCTCGCGCTTTCCCCCGGAGATGCCGTCCGGCTGGAGACGTCCGCCTCGGCAGCCGCGGAGCCCGTGCTCGATGCGATGGCGGCGGTCCTCGACCCGCGCGGCTGATCAGCCGTCGATGACGGCGACGAGTTCGTCGAGGAACGCCTCGAACGTGGTGCCGCGTCGGACGATCCGCTGCACACTCTCCCGCTCGCTGAACACCTCGACGAGCTGTTCGAAGACGGTCTGGAACGCGGTGCGGTCGCTCTCGCTGAACGCGGCGAGGGCGACGACCTGCACCCGCCCGTCGCCCCAGGCGACGGATCCGTCGGCGACGCCGATCGCGATCGCGGTGCGTTCGGCGGTCATCTGCAGCGCGTGCGGCACGGCGAGCGCATCGGTGAACGCTGTCGATGACATCCGCTCGCGGGCGATCGTGTTCTCGACGTAGTCGTCGCCGATGAGGCCCGATGCCGTCAGCATTCCGCCGAGCCGTCGGATGATCGCCTCTGCGCCCTCGTCGGGCAGCGGCTGCAGGTACGCGTCCGGCGAGAAGTAGCGCGAGAGCTCCTCCCGCAGTCGGTTGAGGCGGCGCGCACGCCGCAGGCGCGCGGCGGTCTGCGACACGCGCTCGACGTCGGCGTCGGTGAGGAACGGCTGGATGCGCACGTACCGTTCGCCGCTGGCGCCCGGATCGATGGTGGTGAGCACGAGATCGGTGTCGATGCTCTCCCAGTCCGGGTCGACGGTCGTGACGACGCCGGTGACCTCGACCGATGACCCCAGCGACCGGTCGACGCTCGAGCGCAGCAGTTCGTGCAGCTCGTAGTAGCCGGGGCAGACGATGGTGGCGGTGAGGATGGACTCTGCCTTGCGGCTGCGCTCGAGCCGTCCGCCGATGTGCATGGCGATGTACGCGATCTCGTCGTCGTGGATCGGGGCGCCGAGCCGGTCGTGCAGACCGCTCGCGATCGACACAGCGACCTCGAAGATCATCGGATACGCCGACTTCAGCGAGCGGGTCAGCGGATTGCGCGTCCAGGCCTGCTCATCGGCGCGGCGCAGCAGATTCTGCACGTGCAGTGCGAGACGGAGGATGAACTTCTCGTCGACGAGGTCGACCTGGTAATCGGCGGCCGCTTGGACGATCTCGGTCCGAACCGCCGCCTCGATGCCGGGGGCGACCCCGCTGCGCACGGCGTCGTCGGCTGCCGCCTGCCCCGGAGCGATCGCGCGCGTGAGCACGAGGGTCGCCAGGTGCGCGCTGTCCCCCTCGCCCAGCGCGACGCCGAAGTGCTCGGCCGCGAGGTCGCGGATCACGGCCCCGAGTTTCGGGATCTCCTCCCACGTGCCGGTGACGGGGGTCTCCAACGCGCGACCGGCCGAGACGCGGTCCGCGGCGATCGCGATGTGCAGCAGGACGTCCGAGATCGCCAGCTCATTGACGTAGTAGCCCAGCGCACCGAGCTCGCGCACCAACTCTGTCTTGAACGGCCCCACCGCGTGTGCCGCCACTGCGGTGCCGGTCAGCGCGCGGCGGATGCTCTCGGGGTGGAACGATCCGGCATCCATCTCATCGTGGGCCAGTCGGCTCAGCAGTCGGCGCTGGGCGATCTCCGCGCCGCTGAGGCGCACCATCTCGCGGTCGCGCTCGAGTCGGAGCGCCATGCCGTCGAGCAGCCCGCGGACCCGCGCGAGGTCGGCCTCAAGGGTTGCCTCGCTGATGTGCAGCCGACCGGCAGTCTCATAGAAATCGATCCCGTCCGTCGCATCGAGCAGCATGCGCACCAGCGCGTGCAGCCGGTCACGGGGCGCAGACTCGTTGCCCGGGCGCGCGCGCAGCGCGTCGTGCGCGCCGGCCCCTGCCCGGTACCCGGCGGGGCCCGACTCGACGGCATCGGCAGCGGGGGTGCGGGCGTTGAGGGCGACGACGTACGAGCGGATGCTGCGCGGAGTCACACCCAGCAGATCGGCGAGACTCGCGGCGGTCGCCCACTCGTCCTGCCGGAGCAGGGTCTGCAGGAGGCGATCCTGACGCTGTCGCGACATGCCTCCCATGATGCCAGCACGCGTGGACGCCCGGGCGGAACCGCATGTTCCGCGGGGGCGGAAAGGAACGTGGTGGCGCCGCTCTCAGCGTTTTCCCAGAATGGAGAGAGCCTGACAGGGGTGTGTGGAAGAGGTGGCATCGATGAGGATTCTGGTGGTGTGCGGCGCGGGTGCGTCCAGCACCTTCGTCGCCCAGCGGTTGCGACGCGCCGCGTCCGCTGCGGGGCGTGACTGGGAGACCACCGCGGGCAGCGAGAGCACGATCGCCTCGGCCCCCGCCGATCTCGTGCTCGTCGGCCCGCACCTCGCCGACCGGATGCCGACGATCCAGGCCGCGACGAGCGCTCCGGTGGCCATCCTCCCCGACGACGTGTTCGACGACCGCGACGGCACCAGAACCCTCGCGATCGTTGAGGCCGCGCTGACTGATCCCCCACCCACCGCGAAAGGAACATCATGACCGAGATCTCCCGCACCGTCCGCATCGGCTCCTCCCACGGGCTGCACGCCCGCCCCGCGAAGCTGTTCGCACAGGCCGCGAAAGATGCCGGCATCCCCGTCACCATCGCGAAGGGCGACGGCAAGCCGGTCAACGCCGCCAGCATCCTCGGTGTCATCGCGCTCGCCGTCGAGCATGGCGACTATGTGACGCTCGCAGCCGACGGCGACGGCGCCGAGGCGGCGCTGGACAAGCTCACCGAACTGCTGACCACCGACCATGACCAGGAGCCTGCCTGATGGCCGAGATCCGGGGCGTCGGCATCGGACAGGGCGTCGCTCAGGGCGCCGTGGTCCGCATGGCCGAGGCTCTTCCTGCTCCCGAGAACACACCGAGCACGATCAGTGCCGAGGCCGAGCGCGCCCGAGCACGCGAGGCCGTTGCCGCCGTCGCCGGTGAGCTGCAGCAGCGGGCCGAGACCGCCGGAGGCTCTGCCCAGGACGTGCTCGAAGCCCAGGCCATGATCGCGGAGGACCCGACTCTGCAGGACGAGGTCGACTCCCGCATCGATGACGGCGGCACCGCCGAGTGGGCGGTGCACGACGCCTTCGAGGGGTTCAAGGCGACGCTCGAAGCGGTCGGCGGCTACCTCGGCGAGCGCGCGGCCGACCTCGACGACATCGCCCAACGGGTGCTCGCGCACCTGCGCGGCGTCGACGCCCCCGGCGTCCCCGATCCCGGCCACCCGTTCGTCCTCGTCGCCCGCGATCTCGCGCCGGCCGACACGGCGCTGCTCAAGCTCGACCAGGTGCTCGCGCTGATCACCACCGACGGCGGTCCGACCTCGCACACGGCGATCCTCGCCAGGGAGAAGGGCATCGTCGCCGTCGTCGGCGCGGTGGAGGCGGCATCGCTCGAGAACGGTACGACGGTGATCGTCGACGCCGCGGCGGGCACCGTTTTTACCAATCCGTCCGCCGCGCAGCTCGAACGCGCCGATGCACGCGCGGCGGCGCGCGCGGCGGCCGTCGACGCTCCGCCCTCCCCCGGCGCGCTCGCAGACGGCACGCCCATCGCTCTGCTGGCGAATCTCGGCAAGCCCGCCGATGCGGCCGATGCCGTGGAGCGCGGTGCGGAGGGTGTGGGCCTGTTCCGCACCGAATTCCTGTTCCTGTCGGCATCCCAGGCGCCCACCATCGCAGATCAGCGCGCGACCTACCAAGAGCTGCTCGCGGCCTTCAGCGGTCAGAAGGTCGTCGTGCGGATGCTGGATGCCGGTGCCGACAAGCCACTGGCCTTCCTCAACGACGCGCACGAGGAGAACCCCGCCCTCGGGCTGCGCGGGCTCCGGTCGCTGCGGGCGAGCGAGGACATCCTGCGCGAGCAGCTCACCGCTCTGGCCGAGGCCGACGCCGCCACGGACGCCGATCTGTGGGTGATGGCGCCGATGGTGACCACGGTCGAGGAGACGAAGTACTTCACCGATCTCGCACGCGAGTACGGGCTGAAGACGGCGGGCGTCATGGTCGAGGTGCCCGCCAGTGCACTGCTGGCGGATCGGGTGCTCGCCCACGCCGACTTCGCCTCGATCGGCACGAACGACCTCACCCAGTACACGATGGCCGCCGACCGCATGCTCGGCTCGGTCGCCGGGTTCCAGGACCCGTGGCATCCCGCCGTTCTGCGCCTGGTCGGCGAGGTCGGCGCCGCCGGTGCCCGCACCGGCAAGCCGGTGGGCGTCTGCGGCGAGGCCGCGGCAGACCCGATGCTCGCGCTGGTGCTCGTGGGCCTCGGCGCCACGAGCCTGTCGATGGCCCCACCGGCCCTCGCCGATGTCAGACTCGCGCTCTCCGAGCGCACCCTCGATGAGGCGCGGAGCCTCGCCGAGATCGCACTGGCTGCAGATGACGCCGCCGGTGCACGCAACGCCGTGGCGGCAGCCGTCGCGGATCTCCCCTCACAGCAGAAAGAGACGACATCATGACGACGACGTCAACCGCCGCCCCGAAGAAGGGCGGCCTCAGAGTCGGCGTGCAGAGGTTCGGCACGTTCCTCTCCGGCATGATCATGCCGAACATCGCGGCCTTCATCGCCTGGGGCTTCATCACGATGCTCTTCATCCCCGCCGGGTTCTTCGGCGCGGAGAGCCCCTTCGGGTGGCACTGGGCACCGGTCGCCGAGATCATCGGCGGCGGCGGTGACTCCGGCGTCATCCTGTGGCAGGGCGCCATGACCGCCATTGCCGAGGGCGACGGCGGGAACATTCTCGCGTACGTCGGACTCGTCGGTCCCATGGTCACGTATCTGCTACCGCTGCTCATCGCGAACATGGGCGGGCGCATGGTCTACGGCGAGCGCGGCGGCGTCGTCGCCACCATCGCCACGATGGGCGTCATCGTCGGCACGAACATCCCGATGTTCCTCGGTGCGATGATCATGGGCCCGCTCGCGGCGTGGATCACCAAGCAGATGGACAAGCTCTGGGACGGCAAGATCCGCGCCGGCTTCGAGATGCTGGTGAACAACTTCTCGGCCGGCATCCTCGGCATGATCCTCGCCATCGCCGGCTTCTTCGCCTTCGGTCCGGTGATGCTCGGCATCAGCACCGTGCTCGGCGCGGCCGTCGACTGGCTCGTGCAGCTGCAGCTGCTGCCGCTGGTGTCGATCATCGTCGAACCGGCGAAGGTGCTGTTCCTGAACAACGCCATCAACCACGGCGTGTTCACCCCGCTCGGCATCGAGCAGGCCACCGAGACCGGCAAATCGATCCTGTTCCTCATCGAGGCCAACCCCGGCCCGGGTGTCGGGCTGCTGCTCGCCTTCACGTTCTTCGGCGTCGGTGCCGCCAAGGCTTCCGCTCCCGGAGCTGCGATCATCCAGTTCTTCGGTGGCATCCACGAGATCTACTTCCCGTACGCGCTGAGCAAGCCGACCACCATCCTCGCCCTCATCGCCGGAGGCGCGGCAGGCGTGACGACGAACATGCTCCTCGGCGGCGGTCTCGCATTCCCGGCTGCTCCGGGAAGCATCATCGCCGTGACGGCGGCTGCCATCGGACCGGGCATCTGGAACCTGGTGGTGGTCTACCTCTCGGTCGTCATCGCAGCCGTCGTGACGTTCCTGATCACCGCGGTCATCCTGCGGGCGTCCCGCAAGCGCGATCTGGCGGCCGAGGGCGACAGCTTCGGCGCCGCCATCGCGCAGACCGAGGCGAACAAGGGCAAGAAGTCCGAGCACCTGTCGAACCTGGCAGCTTCGGCCGCGACGACGGAGTCCGCCCCCGCCACCACCGCCGTCGCCACGGCACCGATTCAGAACATCGTGTTCGCATGCGACGCCGGAATGGGCTCGTCCGCGATGGGCGCGAGCGTGCTGCGCAACAAGCTGAAGAAGGCCGGGATCACCGACATCACGGTCACCAACCAGGCGATCGCGAACCTCGACGGCACCGCCGACCTCGTGATCACCCAGCAGCAGCTGACCGATCGGGCGAGGGACAAGTCCCCGAACTCGGAGCACGTCTCTGTCGACAACTTCATGAATGCGCCGCAGTATGAAGAGGTCGTCGAAAAGGTCAAGTCTCAGCGAGAGGAATCAGAATGAGCGTTCTCACGATCGGCCAGGTGCGCATCCACCCCGGAAGCGCAACGCAGGAGCAGGCACTGCAGGAGGCCACGGACATCCTCGTCTCCGCCGGTGCGGTCACGCCCGCCTACGTCGACGCGATGCGTCTGCGTGAGCAGACCGTGTCCACGTTCATGGGCAACGGCCTCGCCATCCCGCACGGCACGAACGAGACCAAGGAATCGATCCTCGCCTCGGGTCTGTCCGTCGTGCGCTACGACGGCGGTGTGGACTGGGCCGGCGATCAGGCGACGTTCGTCATCGGCATCGCCGGGCAGGGCGATGAGCACCTCGAGATCCTGTCGCAGATCGCGATCCTGTTCTCCGACGAGGACGACGTCGCGAAGCTCAACGCGGCGCAGACCCCCGATGAGCTGTTCGAGCTCCTGTCGGCGGTGAACGAAGGATGAAGGCCGTCCACTTCGGCGCCGGCAACATCGGGCGCGGCTTCGTCGGGCTGCTGCTGCACGAGGGCGGGTACGAACTCGTCTTCTCCGACGTCGCCGGCACCCTGGTGGACGCTATCAACGCCACTGACTCGTACACCGTGCATGAGGCCGGTCCCGGCGGCGTCGACCGCGGCGTCACCGGGTACCGCGCACTCAACAGCGCGGAGGATCCGGATGCCGTGGCCGATGAAGTCGCGACAGCCGATGTCGTCACCTGCGCGGTGGGTCCGACGGTGCTGCGGTTCATCGCCCCGGCGATCGTCGCCGGTCTCACCCGCCGCGACGCCGCTCTCGGGCCGCTGAAGGTCATGGCGTGCGAGAACGCCATCGGGGCGACCGATCAGCTGCGCGGCGAGATCGAGAAGGCGGCCGGGGACGACGCCGTCGAGCTCCTCGCCCGTGCCGTGTTCGCGAACACCGCCGTCGACCGCATCGTGCCGGCGCAGCCCGCCGCCGGCGGCGTCGACGTCACGGTCGAGCCGTACTTCGAATGGGCCATCGAACGGGGGCCCTTCGGCGACGATCTGCCGAACATCCCTGGTGCGCATTTCGTCGACGATCTCGGTCCGTTCATCGAGCGCAAGCTCTTCACCGTCAACACCGGCCACGCCGCCACCGCGTATTTCGGCGCTCAGGCGGGTATCGAGCGCATTTCGGATGTCCTCTCGGACCCGTCGATCGCCGCGCGCGTCGGGGCGGCGCTGGAGGAGACGTCGGCGATGCTCTCCGCCGTGCACGGACTGGATCCAGCCGACCTCACCGCGTACCGGGCGACGATCCTCGACCGGTTCCGCAATCCTGAGCTCGTCGACACCGTCCAGCGCGTGGGGCGCCAGCCGCTGCGCAAGCTGTCCCGGCACGAGCGGTTCATCGGTCCTGCCGCGCAGGCGGCAGAGCACGGCATCCCCACCGCGGCACTGGTGGCCGCCGTCGGCGCAACGCTCGCCTTCGACGACCCCGAGGACGAGCAGTCCGTCGAACTGCAGCGGATGCTGCGCAGCGACGACGCCAACGCGCTCACCGCCACCGTGACGGGGCTGGAACCGCAGCATCCGCTCTTCGCCGCGGTCCGCGACGTGTTCGCGGCCCGCATGCGAGAGGCCTCCTCAGGCTGAGGCGCTCCTCGCACGCCCGCGACGCCTAGTCTGAGTTCGTGCAGAGATCACGGGGCAGACGCGTCCTCCGATGGACGATGTGGGGCGTGGGCGCCGTGCTCGTCCTCGCCGTCGGCGGCACGCTCGCGTGGACCCAGATCGGAGTCATGACCGCTGAAGAGGGTCCGCTGGCGGACGCGCGGGCCAACCCGAACATCACGATCGACGATGCTCCGGAGGGAATCGTGCTCGCGCCCGCCGACGGCGATTCGGCTGCCGGCCTCGTGTTCGTTCCCGGCGCGAAAGTCGATCCGTGGGCCTACGTCGCCGTTCTTCAGGGCACCGCCGAGGCCGGCACGACCGTGGTGATCACCCGTCCCTGGCTGAATCTGGCGTTCTTCGACCTGCGCGGCCTCGATGCTTTCACCTCTGCGGCCCCCGAGATCAACGAGTGGAGCGTCGGCGGACATTCCCTCGGCGGAGTGCGGGCGTGCCAGCTCACCGAGGAGGCCGAGGCACTCGTGCTGTTCGCGTCATACTGCTCGGCAGACCTCGCCGGCGCCGACCTCGACGTGCTCAGTCTGTCCGGGAGCGAGGACGGACTCTCCACCCCTGCTGAGATCGCCGACAGCCGGCATCTGCTGCCCGCGACCGCCGAACTGATCGAGATCGAAGGTGCCTCCCACGCATCCTTCGGCGAATACGGCCCGCAGAACGGTGACGGCACGCCGACCATCTCGGCTGCCGAGATGCACGCGACCGTGACGGAACTGGTCGTGTCGTTCTTCGCGGACTGATGACGGGCCGGCGCCGCGCCGCTCACGACGTCTGGAAGCCCTCGGCGATCAGCTCGACGAGCTCTTCGCGCTCTTCGACCGGCAGGAAGGCCGCCGCGGCGGCGTTGAACTGGAAAGTCTCCAGGTCGTCGAGGTCGTAGCCGAACGCATCGACGAGCAGCGCGAGCTCGCGGGTGAGCGAGGTTCCGCTCATGGTGCGATTGTCGACGTTCACCGTGACGGCGAAGCCGAGCTGATACAGCAGGTCGAACGGGTGGTCGGCGAGCTCGGTGCCCCACGCTTCGATCGCCGCGGTGTGTACGTTGGACGACGGCGACAGCTCGAGCGGGATCTCACGGTCGCGCACCCAACGGGCGAGGTCGCCGAACTTCACCTGCACCTCGTCGCCGTCGCGGCCCATGACCTCGAGATCCGACACGATGCGCACGCCGTGTCCGAGCCGCAGCGCCCGTCCGTCGAGCAGCGCGCTGCGGATGGATGCCAGACCGGCAGCCTCACCGGCGTGCACGGTGACGGGCATGAAGTTCGCGGCGAGCAGGTCGAACGCCTCGCGATGGTCGGAGGGCGGGAAGCCGTCCTCGGGGCCGGCGATGTCGAACCCGACCACACCGTCCTCGCGGTGATCGAGGGCGAGCTCGGCGATCTCGACGGCACGGTCGTTCTGGCGCATCGCGCTGAGGATCTGACCGACCCGGATGCTGTGCCCGGCGCTGTCGGCGGCATCCTCACCCTCTTCGAGCCCCTGCTGGACGGCGTCGACGACGTCGTCCAGCGACAGTCCGCCCTGCAGATGCTGCTCGGGCGCCCAGCGCACCTCGCCGTAGACGACGCCGTCGTCGGCGAGGTCTTCGACGAACTCCCGGGCGATCCGGGTGAGGCCCTCCGCGGACTGCATGACGCCGACGGTGAGGTCGAACGCCTTCAGGTACTTCACCAGCGATCCGGATTCGGCCTGCGACCCGATCCACTCCTCGAGCCCGCGGCCCGAGGAGGCCGGCAGCTCGAGTCCGATCTCCTCGGCCAGCTCGACGACCGTCGCCGGGCGCACGGCGCCGTCGAGGTGGTCGTGCAGCGAGATCTTCGGCAGCGAGCGCAGCGATACGCCCTGGATTCTGACGTCACCGTCGGATGCGATCGACATGTTTGTTGTCCTCCCGATGGCGGGTCGTTGAGCGAGCGGAGCGAGACGAAACGCACTGAGCGAGCGAAGCGAGTCGAAGTGGCCTTCGACAGCGAGGCGCATACAGCCTACGCGGTGATGCGCTCGCGGACGAGGGGGCCGATCTCGGGCGCGGTGTCTGTGACAGCCCACGCTCCCTCGAGCGCCTCCAGCGCACGGGGGAAGCGCGCCTCATCCGCTGCCGACAGGGTGAACAGCGGCTGCCCCGCCGCGACGCCGTCGCCCGGCTTGGCATGCAGGTCGATGCCGGCGGCATGCACGACCGGATCCTCGGCTCTGGCCCGCCCGGCGCCCAGGCGCCACGCGGCGACGCCGAACGGCAGGGCGTCCATCCGGTTCATCACGCCGTCGGCCTCGGCCGTGACGACGTGCGTCTCACGAGCGGTTGGCAGCGTCGCATCCGGATCGCCGTCCTGGGCGCGGATCATCGCCTTCCAGGTGTCCATCGCCCGTCCGTCCGCCAGCGCGGCCTCGACATCGGCATCCGGCTGTCCGGCCACGGCGAGCATCTCGCTGGCGAGTGCGAGGGCGAGCTCGCGCACGTCGGCGGGGCCGCCACCGGCGAGGATCTCGACCGACTCGCGCACCTCGTTCGCGTTTCCGATGGCGAGCCCGAGCGGCACGTTCATGTCGGTCAGCAGCGCCGTGGTCGCCACCCCCGAATCGGTGCCGAGCGCGACCATGGTCTGCGCCAGCTCGCGGGCGCGGTCGATGTCCTGCATGAAGGCGCCGGAGCCGAACTTCACATCGAGCACCAGCGCATCAGTGCCCTCGGCGATCTTCTTCGACATGATGCTCGAGGCGATCAGCGGGATGGCCTCGACAGTGCCCGTGACGTCCCGCAGCGCGTACAGCTTCTTGTCCGCGGGGGCGAGTCCTGAGCCCGCGGCGCAGATCACCGCGCCGACATCGCCCTGCATCTGCGCGAACATCTCGTCGTTCGACAGCGCGGCGCGCCACCCGGGGATCGACTCGAGCTTGTCGAGCGTGCCGCCGGTGTGGCCCAGGCCGCGCCCGGACAACTGGGGAACGGCGACACCGAAGGATGCCACCAGCGGCGCCAGCGGCAACGTGATCTTGTCTCCCACGCCCCCGGTGGAGTGCTTGTCGACGGTGCGCTTGCCGAGACCGGCGAAGCTCATCCGCTCCCCCGAGGCGATCATGGCGTCGGTGAGCACGCGGATCTCGCTTCGCTCCATGCCGCGCTGGAAGATCGCCATCGCGAACGATGCCATCTGCGCGTCGGAGACGTAACCACGGGTGTATGCGTCGACCATCCAGCGCAGCGCCGGCTCGGGGACGGCGCCGCCATCGCGCTTGGCGCGGATCACATCGATCGCGTCGAAGGCCTCCACGCTCACCGGACATCCTCCAGGTCGCGCGGCCCGAAAGCATCGGGAAGCACTTCGTCGATGGTGCGGATGCCGGAGACGGTCTCGAGCAGCATCTCGGGCATCGCGTGCTCGAACAGCAGCTGCCGGCAGCGGCCGCACGGCATGATCGTCTGACCATCGCCGTTCACGCACACGAAGGCGACGAGCTGGCCGCCGCCGGACATGTGCAGGTCTCCGACCAGCGCGCACTCGGCGCACAGTCCGACGCCGTACGAGGCGTTCTCGACGTTGCATCCCGAGACGATGCGTCCGTCCGAGACGAGGGCGGCAGCCCCCACCTTGTAGCGCGAGTACGGGGCGTACGCCTTCTGCATGGCGTCGGTGGCGACGTGACGAAGCTCGTCCCAGTCGATGTCTGTCATGGCTCCTCTAGCTCTTGGATTTTCAGTTCTTGCGTTTCTAGCTCTTGATATAGGGCTCGCCGGAGGCGGCCGGCGCGCGCGAACGCCCGACGAGACCCGCCACGGCGAAGATGGTCACCACGTACGGCAGCATCAGCATGAACTGGCTCGGCACCGGAGATCCGATCACCGACAGCACGCCCTGCAGGTTCGTGGCGAAGCCGAACAGCAGCGCCGCCAGCGTTGCGCGCACCGGGTCCCACTTGCCGAAGATCACGGCGGCCAGGGCGATGTAGCCGGCACCCGCGGTCATCTCGCGACCGAACTGCGGGTTCGTGACCAGCGTGTAGAACGCACCGCCCATGCCGGCGATCGCGCCGGCGAGCATCATGTTCCAATAGCGGGTCGGCGCCACCTTGATGCCGACCGTGTCGGCCGCCTGCGGGTGCTCGCCCACGGCGCGAAGACGCAGCCCCCAGCGGGTGCGGTACAGGCCGTACCAGACGAGGAACACGGTGACGTACATCAGGTAGACGATGATCGTCTGGCGGAACAGCACCGGCCCCAGCACCGGGATCTCGCTGAGCAGCGGGATCGGGATCACGGGGAACAGCGGCGGCGAGTTCAGCGTCTGCGGATCGGCGCCCAGAACCTGCCGATACAGGAACGTCGTCAGTCCCGCCACGAGTACGTTCAGCACCACGCCGACGATCACCTGGTTGACGTAGTAGGTGATGGCGAACACGGCGAGCACGAGCGAGACGAGCACCCCGGCGACCATCGCGGCGATGAGGCCCGCCCACGGGCTCCCGGTCGCCGATCCGACGAGTGCGGCCAGGAAGGCACCGGCGAGCAGCTGCGCCTCGATGGCGATGTTGACGACACCGACTCGCTCGCCGATGACGCCGCCCAGGGCACCGAAGATCAGGGGTGTGGCGAGTGCGAGCGCACCGCCGAGCAGGCCGATCATCGGAAGCGTTCCCCCGGCGGATGCCCAGGCGAGGAAGCCGATCAGGAGCACGGCGACGTAGACGACCGTCAGCCACAGCGGCAGGCGGCGGCGCGCGACCGTCCATGCCGCCGACAGTGCCGTGATCCCGGCGAGCAGGACGACGGCGACCCACGCCGTGGCGGTGGCCGGCAGCACGAGCTCCGGCAGCTGGATGGCGGCGTCGGCAGAGCGGACGAGCCGGAACGTGCTGTCTCCCTCGCGCGGGACGAGGAGCGGCAGCAGCGCGAACAGGATGGTGAACAGGCCGAAGATGATCGGCGTCTTCCAGGAGGTGACGGTGACGTGACGCTGCTCGTCGCTGACCACCGCTTCGGCCGTGATGGTCATGCGGACACCTCCTCGGTGATCTGCGCCGCGTTCTTCTTCGGCTTCTTCGGCTTCTTCTTGCGCGCTCCGGGCTGGGGCAGGCCGAAGATCGCGCGCACCAGCGGCGGAGCGGCGATGAACAGCACGATCAGCGACTGGACGACGAGCACGATCTCAATCGGCACGTTCTCGGACGCCTGCATCGCGAACCCGCCGGCCTTGAACGCGCCGAACAGGATGCCAGCAGCCAGGATGCCCAGCGGCGTGGAGCGACCGAGCAGGGCCACGGTGATCGCATCGAACCCGATGCCGGCGTCGATGTCGCCGCCGAACCCGCTGGTCACCGTGCCGAGCACCTGGCTGGCCCCGGCGATGCCGACGAGGCCTCCGGCGATCACCATGACGAGGAAGTACATCTTTCCGACGCTGATACCGGCCACCTTCGCCGCGCTCGGGTTCTCCCCCACCGCGCGGAATCGGAAACCGAGGCTCGAGCGCTCCAGCAGCCACCAGGTGAACGCGACCCCGATGAGCGCGAGGATGAAGCCCGCGTGCAGGTTGTACTGCGGTCCGAGGATCTCGGGGAGGATCGCCGATTCGGCCATCGCCGCCGTCTTCGGGTTGTTCGAGCCCGGCGCCTGCAGGATGCCCTGCGTCGCCAGCATCCACGCCAGCAGATAGAAGGCGATGTGGTTGAGCATGATCGTCACGATCACCTCGTGCGCCCCCGTTCTCGCCTTGAGGATGCCGGCGATGCCGGCCCACAGCGCGCCGGCGACGATGCCGGCGATGACGGCGACCAGCATGTGCAGCGGCCACGGGAGGTTCATGCTCGTGGCCACCCAGCCGGCAGCCGCGGCGGCCATGAGCATCTGCCCCTGGCCGCCGATGTTGAACAGACCGGCTCGGAAGGCCAGGCCCACACCGAGGCCGGCCGCGATCAGCGGCGTGGCGAACTTGAGGGTCTCGGTGAGCGGCTTGATGCCGGCGGCGAAACCGTCGACGCGGAAGTTGTAGATCGCGCCCTGGAACAGCGCCACGTACGCACCGGAGATCGAGTTCCAGACGGCGGCGAGCATGTCGCCGGGCCGGGCGAAGAAGTACCCGGCGGCGCGCTGGACGTCGGAGTCGGTGAAAGCGATCATGATCGACCCGGCGAGGAGGGCGAGCACGACCGAGAGCACGGAGATCAGTCCGTTGCCCGTCACGATGCGCCGGAACGCACCGTGCCAACGGGAGGGTCCGGTACCGGCCGGATCGGCCGCGGGGTCGGTGCCGAAGTCCGCCGGTGACGACGCGATCGGCTTCAGCTCGGGGCCGGTCATGCGCTGGTCTCCTCGGTATCGGCTGCCGTCGCCGCGGCCGTCGTGTCGGTTTCGATCATGCCGGCCATCATCAGGCCGAGCTGCTCGCGGGAGGTGTCGCCGGGCACGATGCCGACGACCTTGCCGCGGTACATCACCATGATGCGGTCGGCGAGAGCCGCCGCCTCGTCGAGTTCTGTGGAGATCACGATCACGGGGATGCCCGAGTCACGGGTCTCGACGATGCGCTTGTGGATGAACTCGATCGATCCGACGTCGACGCCGCGGGTGGGCTGCGCCGCGACGAACAGGGACAGGTCGCGGCTGAGTTCGCGCGCGAGCACGACCTTCTGCTGGTTTCCGCCCGACAGGTGCCCGGCTGCCTGCGCCGCCCCCTGGGTACGGATGTCGAACTCGGCGATCTTCTCCTTGGCGAAGGAGTCCAGTGCTCCGAGCTGCAGCGTGCCCGCCTTCACGAACGGGGCGCCGACCGAGCGGTCGAGCATGAGGTTCTCGGCGATCGAGAACTCTTTGACGATGCCGTCGACGCTGCGGTCCTCGGGGACGAAGCCGACGCCGTCGTCGAGGATGCTGCGCACGGAGCGTCCGATGAGCTCGTCACCGTTCAGCCGGACGCTGCCCTCGACGCGCGGCTGGAGCCCGACGATCGCCTCGGTGAGTTCGGTCTGGCCGTTCCCCTGCACACCGGCGATGACGAGCACCTCGCCGCCGCGCACGCTGAACGACACGTCGTCGACGAGGACGGTGCCGAACGGGTCGGTGACGGTCAGCTCCTTGACCACGAGCGACTCGTCGCCGAGCTGGGGGGCATCCTTGTGCACGGTGAGTTCGACGGCGCGCCCCACCATCAGCGAGGCGAGCTCCTCGTTGCTGGCGGTCGGGGCCGCCTCGCCGACCACCTGGCCGAGCCGGATCACCGTGATGCGGTCGGCGACCTCGCGGACCTCGCGGAGCTTGTGGGTGATGAAGACGATCGAGGTGCCGGCATCCTGCAGCTGACGCATGGTGTTCATCAGCTCGTCGGTCTCCTGCGGCGTGAGCACGGCGGTGGGCTCGTCGAACACCAGCACCTTCGCGTCGCGTGAGAGTGCCTTGATGATCTCCACCCGCTGCTGCACACCGACCGGGAGGTCTTCGACTACGGCATCCGGGTCGACATGGAACCCGAAACGACCGGAGATCTCGCGCACCATCGCGCGAGCGGCGGCGAGGTCGAGGCGCCCTCCGAAGGTGGTCTGCTCATGGCCGAGCATGACGTTCTCGGCGACGGTGAAGACGGGGATCAGCATGAAATGCTGGTGGACCATGCCGATGCCGGCGGCCATGGCGTCGCCGGGGCCGGCGAAGTGCTGCTCGACGTCGTCCAGCAGGATCTCGCCCTCGTCGGCCTGGTACAGGCCGTAGAGCACGTTCATCAGCGTCGACTTGCCGGCGCCGTTCTCACCCAGGAGACAGTGGATCTCGCCGGGTTCGATCGTGAGATCGATGTGGTCGTTGGCCGTCAGCGCGCCGAACCTCTTCGTAATGCCGCGCAGTTCAAGCTTCATATTTCAGATCCTAATCAGCAAACGTGCTCCGCCCCAGGCTCCGGTGGGATCCGAGGGCGACAGCGAGGGGAGGTCGGCGGGTCGCCGACCTCCCCCGTGGTTCTTCCCTCGATCAGCCGAGGTAGGACTCGACGGTCACTTCACCGTCGATGATCTGCTGCTGCAGGTCCTGGACCGCGGTCCAGAGCTCGGGGTCGACCTTGTCCTCGAAGTTGTGCAGCTCGGCGAGGCCGACGCCCTCGTTCTCGAGGGTTCCGATGTACGCCTCGGGGTCGAACTCATCGTTCGCGCTGCTCATCGTCGCCTCGTAGGTCGACAGCTTCATGTCCTTGAGGATCGAGGTGAGCACGAAGTCGGCCGTCGTCGGGTCGGTGACGAACAGGTCGGCATCCGCACCGATCAGTGCGATGTCACGGCCGGACTCCTTGATGGCCTGCAGACCCGACTGGTAGATCGGGCCGCCGACCGGCAGCAGCACGTCGACGCCCTGGTCGATGATGTTCTGCGCGACGGTCTTGGCCTCGGGACCGGCTTCGAACCCGCCCGTGAACGAGCCGGTCTCGCCATCCCAGCCGACGACCTGGACGTCGGTGTCGTTCTGCTCGTTGTAGTAGTTGACGCCCTGGTAGAAGCCGTCCATGAAGATGGTCACGGTCGGGAACTCCTCGCCGCCGAAGGTGCCGACCTTGCCGGCCTCCGAGTAGCCGGCCGACAGATACCCGGCGAGGAACGCGGCCTGGGCGGTGTCGTACAGCAGCGGCTTGACGTTCTCGGCATCCTTCTCGCCGTCGAAGTCGTTGTCGGCGGCATCATCGACGAGGATGAAGTCGATGCCCTCGTTCGCGGTCGCGGCCTCGACGGTCGCAGCCGACAGCGCGAAGCCGACCGCGACGATGGCGTTGCAGCCCTGGGAGACGAGGCTCTCGAGGTTCGGAGCGTAGTCGGTGGCGCTGTTGGACTCGACATCCGTGGCCTCGACGCCGAGCTCGTCGGCCGCCTGTACGACGCCCTCGTAGGAGAGCTGGTTGAACGACTTGTCGTCGAACCCGCCGGCATCGGAGACGATGCAGGGCAGGAAGTCGATCGCTTCGCCGCCGTTGTCCCCGCCGTTGTCTTCGGGAGCTGCCCCGCAGCCTGCGAGTGCGACCGCGACGCCGGTCGCGACGAGCGCGGCAAGTGCGCGCTTCTTGGTGGAAATGGTCACGTAAGCCTCCACGACTACTGGCCTGCGCCGATCGCAAGGCCCCGTTCGGCTAAGTTACCGAGTGTTACGGCATCCGACATCACGAGTGCAGTTAATGGTTATGAACTCGCAATAGATTCGTGACGTACGCCTAGAGAACGTCGCCGCGGCCGGTGAGTTTCAGGGATTCGACGACACCCTTCACCCGCTGGGCGTGCTCGGTCGTCGTGACCAGCAGGGCATCGGGAGTATCGACGACGACGATGTCCTGCACGCCGACGAGACTGATCACCCGAGAGGTCTGGCTCACGAGGATCCCCGTCGCCGCATCCGACAGCACGCGGGCCCGCGGCCCGAGCACGGCGAGATCGTTCTTGCGCCCGCCCGCGATGAGCTTGGTCAGCGATGCGAAATCCCCCACGTCGTCCCAGTCGAAGTGACCGGGGATGACGGCGAGGCGCCCTCTGTCTGCGGCGGGCTCGGCGACGGCGTAATCGATCGCGATCTTCTTGATCGACGGCCAGATCCGGTCGACCGCTGGTCCCCGGCGGTCGCGATCGTCCCAGGCCTCGGCGAGTTCCATGAGCCCGGCGTGCAGCTCGGGTTCATTCGCGGCGAGCTCGTCCAGCAGCACGCTCGCCTTCGAGATGAACATGCCCGCGTTCCAGAGGAACGACCTGTCCGCGTAGTACAGCTTCGCCGTTTCGAGATCGGGCTTCTCGACGAAGCGCACGACCGTGGCCGCCTCCGGCGCACGATCGACGATCAGCTCGCCGCCCTTCTCGATGTACCCGAAGCCGACCGACGGCTCGGAAGGCTGGATGCCGATAGTGCAGATGTAGCCGTCCCGAGCGACCGCGACGGCCTGCTCCACCGCGAACTCGAACGTTCTCGTACCGCGGATGACGTGGTCGGCGGCGAACGAACCGATGATGACATCCGGGTCCCGCCGGTGCAGGATCGCCGCGGCCAGACCGATCGCGGCGGCAGAGTCGCGCGGTTCGGATTCGAGGAAGACGTTCTTGTCCGGGATGCCGGGGAGTTCGGCCTCCACCGCGGCCCGGTGCGCGCGGCCCGTGACGACCGCGATGCGATCGGGGCCGGTGAGCGGCTCCAGACGGTCCCAGGTATCGCGCAGCAGCGAGTTGCCCGACCCCGTCAGGTCATGCAGGAACTTCGGCGCATCCGCCCGCGAGAGCGGCCAGAGCCTGCTGCCGATGCCGCCCGCGGGGATCACAGCGTAGAAGTCGTCGAACGGCGCGGTCATGACCCCAGCGTACTGTGCGCGAGAAATCTCGATATCGAGATACTTAGGTCACCCTTCGTCGCTCGGGGCGTTCGATCGGGAATAGGATGGGACACGATCGGGCATGCCCTGCGGTCGGTTCGGACCCAGCGCGTGCTGCCGACCTCGCATCGATAGGGAGGACGACCGTGTCCGCAGGCACTCGCTTGGCACCGTCGATTTCGGAAACCACGTCCAAGTCCCCACGCGGCACGCTGTATCGCGGCCGTGAGGGAATGTGGTCGTGGGTGCTTCATCGCATCACCGGAGTCGCGATCTTCTTCTTCCTGCTCGTCCATGTGCTCGACACGGCGCTGATCCGGGTATCCCCCGAGGCGTACAACGCCGTGATCGGCACCTATAAGAACCCGATCATGGCCCTCGGCGAGGTCGTGCTCGTCGGCGCGATCGTGTTCCACGCCATCAACGGTCTGCGCATCATCCTCGTCGACTTCTGGTCGAAGGGCGCGCGCTTCCAGCGCCAGCTCTTCTGGGGCGTCATCGCGGTATGGGTCGTGCTGATGGCCGGCTTCGTACCTCGCCATCTGATGCTGGCCTTCGCCGGATTCGGAGGGGGTCACTGATGTCCGCGCAGACCATCGCCGCCCCGGCGCGCCGCCGCCGCGGCGTCAACCTCGAGAAGTGGGGCTGGGTGTTCATGCGAGCATCCGGTGTCGTGCTGATCGTCCTCATCTTCGGCCACCTGTTCGTCAACCTGATGGTCGGTGAAGGCATCCACGCCCTCGATTTCGCGTTCATCGCCGGCAAGTTCGCCACGCCGTTCTGGCAGTGGTGGGATGTGCTGATGCTGTGGCTCGCGTTCATCCACGGCGGCAACGGCATGCGCACGATCGTCAATGACTACGTGACGACCCCGAAGCTCCGCGCGGCCCTGGTGTGGGCGATTGGACTGGCCGCCGGGCTCCTCATCATCCTCGGCACCCTGGTCGTCTTCACCTTCGACCCCTGCCTCGGCGTGACCGAGTCGAGCACGCTGTGGGACACCTGCGTGGCAGCGGGCGTCGTCGGAAACTGAGAAGAGAGCAATAAGAAGTGACTACCGAGACTCAGGATTCCGTCGTTCGCGACGGTGTGCACTACCACCAGTTCGACGTCGTGATCGTCGGCGCCGGCGGCGCCGGCATGCGCGCGGCCATCGAGGCTGGCCCCGGCGCGAAGACCGCGGTGATCTCCAAGCTGTACCCGACGCGCTCCCACACCGGGGCTGCGCAGGGCGGCATGGCCGCCGCGCTCGCGAACGTCGAAGAAGATTCCTGGGAGTGGCACACCTTCGACACCGTCAAGGGCGGCGACTACCTCGTCGACCAGGACGCTGCGGAGATCCTC
>NZ_JBQDVP010000022.1:26515-44036 GCF_052102115.1 Microbacterium sp. | reverse complement strand
AAGACGGCGTCATCGCCTGGATGCTGGACGGCCCGGATGCCGCATACGACGTGCCACTGCCCGCAGGCGGTGAGCCCAAGCGCGCGATCCTCGACTCGTACACGAAGGAGCATTCGGCGGAGTACCAGGCGCAGGCCTGGATCGACCTGGCGCGGAAGCTGCACAACGGTGGAATCGACACCTCTTCTATTGAGTCGGTGATTCTGCACACATCGCACCACACGCACTACGTGATCGGTTCGGGCGCGAACGACCCGCAGAAGTACGATCCGACCGCCTCGCGCGAGACGCTCGACCACTCGATCCCGTATATCTTCACCGTCGCGCTGCAGGACGGCACCTGGCATCACGTCGACTCGTATGCTCCTGAGCGTGCGGGGCGTGCCGACACGGTGGAGCTGTGGAACAAGGTCACCACGCTCGAGGATGCCGAGTGGACCCGCCGGTACCACTCGAACGACATCGTGGAGAAGGCCTTCGGCGGTCGCGTGGAGATCACGTTCACGGGCGGTTCCACGCTGGTCGACGAGATCGCCGTCGCGGATGCGCACCCACTCGGCGCGCGGCCGTTCGCTCGTGAGAATTACATCAACAAGTTCCGGCTGCTGGCGGAGCCGGTGCTGGACGAGGCGGAGATCGAGCGGTTCCTGTCGTTGGTTCAGCGGCTGCCCGAGCTCACCGCGGCGGAGGTCGCCGAGCTGTCGATCATCGCGAAGCCGGGTGTCGTTGCAATGGAGCCGAGCACGAAGGGGCTGTTCTGATGGGCGGGCCGGTGAGGCCGGTGGCCAAGACCGGCGTGCCGGTGGCCAAGATCGGGGTGTCGATGGCGAAGTCGGGAAAGACGCGAGTGATCGGAGCATCCACCCGCCGTTTCCCGGACGCGCCCGCTGGCCGTGTCGGGAAAGTCGCGGGTTCCGGCCGGCGGCACCCGCAGGTTCCCAGACATGCCTGGATGCCGACACAGATGCCGACACAGGAAGGAATCGTCTGATGCTGTACTCACAGACCCCGCCCGCCGAGAAGCGGCGGCTGTTCCGTGAGCGTCTGCGCTCGGGTGAGCTGCTGCGTTTTCCCGGCGCGTTCAATCCGCTGAGCGCGCGGCTGATCGAGCAGAAGGGGTTCGAGGGCGTCTACATCTCGGGCGCTGTGCTCTCCGCCGATCTCGGGCTGCCCGACATCGGACTGACGACGCTCACCGAGGTCGCCGGACGCGGCCAACAGATCGCCCGGATGACCGAGCTGCCGGCGATCATCGACGCCGACACTGGGTTCGGTGAGCCGATGAACGTCGCGCGGACGATCCAGGAGCTCGAGGATGCCGGTCTCGCCGGAGCCCACATCGAGGACCAGATCAACCCGAAGCGCTGCGGTCATCTCGATGGGAAGGCTGTGGTCGACGCGGATACGGCGGTCAAGCGCATCCGTGCCGCCGTCGATGCGCGGCGCGATGAGAACTTCCTGATCATGGCGCGCACCGACATCGCTGCCGTCGACGGGCTGGAAGCGGCGAAGGATCGCGCAAAGGCGTTGGTGGATGCCGGTGCCGATGCGATCTTCCCCGAGGCGATGCGGTCGCTGGAAGAGTTTGCAGCCGTGCGGGATGCCGTCGACGTGCCGATCCTGGCGAACATGACCGAGTTCGGGAAATCGGATCTCTTTAGCGTCGATCAGCTGCGCGACGTCGGCGTGAACATCGTGATCTGGCCGGTGTCGATGCTGCGCATCGCGATGGGGGCGACCGGTCGTGCACTCGATACGCTTCTGGAAGAAGGACATCTCACCAGCAAGCTCGGCGAGATGCAGCATCGCGCCGACCTCTATGACCTGATCGATTACGAGTCGTACAACCACTTCGACTCCGGCGTCTTCAACTTCACAGTCGAGAAGCCTGGCCGCTGAGTTCGCGCGTCGTTGAGCGAAGGTGCGAAGCGCCGGAGACGAAACGCGTTGAGCGAGCCGCAGGCGAGTCGAAACGAACAGCAAGAGCACCGCAAAGGAGCACAGCATGACCGACATCAAGAAGGGCCTGGCCGGGGTCGTCGCGGATGAGACGGCGATCAGCAAGGTCAACCCCGAGACCAACAGCCTGCTCTACCGCGGGTATCCGGTGCAGGAGCTGGCGTCGACGCAGTCGTTCGAGGCGGTCGCGTATCTGCTGTGGCACGGGGAGCTGCCGACAGCATCCGAACTGGCGGAACTGCGGACGGTCGAGCGAGCGAATCGCGCGCTCGCACCCGAGGTGAAGGATGCCATCGACCGGCTGCCGATCGACTCGCACCCGATGGACGAAGTGCGCACCGCGGTCAGCGTGATCGGCGCGATCGAGACGGCTGGGATCAGCAATGTTCTGGATGCCGTCGGGACTCCTTCTGAGAATCTTGAGCGGAGTCTGAAGCTGTTCGCTGCGCTGCCGGCGATCGTTTCGTACGGCCAGCGTCGTCGTCGTGGGCTGGATGCTGTCGAGTCTCGTGACGATCTTGACTACGCCGCGAACTTCCTGTGGCTGACGTTCGGTGAAGAGGCAGCTCCCGTCGTCGTCGACGCGTTCAACCGTTCGATGATTCTGTATGCGGAGCACTCGTTCAACGCATCCACGTTCACGGCTCGCGTGATTACCTCGACGCTGAGCGACATGTACTCGGCCGTTGTCGGGGCGATCGGGGCGCTGAAGGGTCCGCTGCACGGCGGCGCGAACGAAGCCGTGATGCACATCTTCGATGAGATCGGGACGGCGGCTTCTGTTTCTGCGTGGTTGGACACGGCGCTCGCTGAGAAGCGCAAAATCATGGGCTTCGGCCATCGTGTGTACAAGCGCGGCGACTCTCGTGTGCCGACGATGAAGGCGGCGCTCGACAGTCTCGTCTCGCATTACGACCGTCCCGATGTGGCGGAGCTGTACTCGACGCTTGAGAGCGAGTTCGTCTCACGGAAGGGCATCTACCCGAACCTCGACTACCCGTCGGGGCCGGCGTACAACCTGATCGGCTATGAAACGCTCACGTTCACACCGCTGTTCATCGCGTCGCGCATCACCGGGTGGACGGCGCACATCCTCGAGCAGCAGGCGTCGAACGCGCTGATCCGCCCGCTGTCCGCGTACAACGGCGTGGATGAGCGGCATATCGAGGAGTACGTGCCCGATACCGCAGCGATCGATGTGCAGGAGCGGCCTGAGGAGGCGGCGGGCTGATGTCTATGTCTCGTGAAAAGGTCGCGATAGTCGCTGGAGCTCGGACTCCGGTTGGTCGATTTGGCGGAGGGTTCAAGGGCACTCCGGCGCATGAGTTGGGCGCGGCGGCGACGGTCGAGGCACTCAAGCGGTCTGGTATCTCGGGTGATCGCGTAGGCGAGGTCGTGATCGGCAACATCGGACAGGTTGCGGGGGATGCGTACATTTCGCGTCGGATCGCGCTGGCGGCGGGGCTCGACAACAACACTCCCGCGTTTACGGTCAACCGGCTGTGCGGTTCGGGACTGCAGGCGATCTGGTCGGCAGCCCAGGAGCTGCTGTGGGGCGGGATCGACGTCGCGGTCGCCGGTGGTGCCGAGAACATGACGCGGATGCCGTTCTACGATTTCAATGCCCGGTTCAACGACCGGCTCGGGCACCGTTCTTTGTTGGACGGCACGATCGCGATGCTGACGGATCCGTTCACCGAGAAGCACATGGGAACGACGGCGGAGAATGTCGCGTCGCGTTTCTCTGTATCGCGGGAGGATCAGGATGCTTTCGCGTTGGAATCCCAGCGGCGGGCGGGGACGGATGCTGCGCAGGCGGCTTTCGCGGAAGAGATCGTTTCGGTGACGACTTCTGGGCGTAAGCCTGTTGAGGTGTCGCGGGATGAGCATCCTCGACCGGACACGACGCTGGAGACGCTTGCTGGTCTGCCGTCGGCGTTCGCCAAGGACGGCACGGTCACCGCGGGCAATGCGTCGGGGATCAACGACGGTGGCGCGGCGACGGTGCTGATGCGTGAGGCGGATGCGCGGGCCGAGGGAGCGCCGGTGCTTGCGACCCTGGAAGCTGTCGCGACGGCAGCTCTCGAGCCGGAGATCATGGGCTACGCGCCGACGCTCGCGCTGCGGAAGCTGTTCAAGCAGACCGGGCTGACGCCGTCGGACATCTCGACGATCGAGCTGAACGAGGCGTTCGCGTCGCAGGCGCTCGCGGTGATCCGCGATGTCGAGCTGGATCCCGCGCAGGTGAACCCGTACGGCGGAGCGATCGCGCTCGGGCACCCGGTCGGTGCGACGGGTGCGATCCTGACCGTTCGCGCGGCGCTGACGCTGCAGCGGACCGGGGGAGAGTACGCGATCGTCACCATGTGCATTGGTGGGGGGCAGGCGTTGGCTGCGCTGCTGAAGCGGGGGTGACGGTTGCGCGTCGCCGATTCCACGAAATCGCGTAGGGATCCGGAGCCCGAGTAAGGTCGCACCCATGACCTTCGATGATGTTGTGCAGGTACTCGACGAGACGGCAGTGGTCGCCATCGTCACCACAAAGGCCGACGGCTCTCCAGTCGCGACGCCGATCTGGTCGATGGTCGTCGATGGCGCTCCCTATGTGCGATCGGTCAATGGTCCGGGCGCTTGGTGGTATCGGCACGTCACCGCTGGTCGACCGGTCGCTTTCGCGCTGGGGGACGGCGCGATCGCCGAGCGCGACCGTGGTGCCGCATTGAACCTGCCGCGCGAGCAGGTGCAGACCGAGTACGTGCCCGTCGATGACGAGGTGCAACGGGAGATCGATGCAGAGTTGCGACGCAAGTACGCGTCCAGCCCAGAGCCTGTCCGGAGCATGCTGCGCGACGACGCACGGTCGTGCACGCTGCGCATCGTTGACGCCGACTGACGGGAACCTCGAAACGTGACGGCGAGAGCTGATGTCCATTTCGTCGCAGCGCTTGAACAGCTGCCCCCCGCCGAAGCTGTTCGGTTTGCGTCCCGGGCGGATGAACGCGGCTTCGCAGGCACAGTCATCTCCGACCGCTTTCAGCCGTGGCTCCCGCGCCAGGGCAACGCATCGTTCGCCTGGACGTTGGCGGGGGCCATAGGGCAGCAGACAGCGGGTGCGGTCACGGTCTCGGCGGTCCCCGGTCACCGAATGCATCCGGCCGCCGTCGCGCAGGCGAGCGCGACCCTGTCCTCGCTGTACCCCGGGCGCCACCGGCTTCTGCTCTCGTCCGGCAACGCGATCGACGAGCATGTCGTCGGCGGATACTGGCCGGAGGCCCACGAGCGCGCCGAGCGACTGTTCGAAGGGGCAGAGGCGATTCGCAAGCTCTTCTCGGCATCAGCGAAGGGCAAGGATACGCGTCATTCCGGCGAGCATTTCCGTCTTGAGGCGTCGCGACTGTGGACGATGCCCGACGCCACCCCGAGGATCCAGATCTGGGCCGGAGGGCCTGTCACCGCCCGTCGAGCCGGTCGTATCGCCGACGGCATGGTCGTACAGGCCGGGTCACCCGACCGCATGGCCGCGCTTCTGTCGGCGCACCGGGACGGCGCGAAGGAGGTCGGGCGCACCGACCCGACCGCAACCGTCCACGTGCAGCTCTCCTGGGCGCCGACGGATGAGGAGGCGATGGCGAACGCACTGCAGGAGTGGCCGATGGCCGGGCTGCGATTCCCACGCGGCGACATCCGCTCTCCGTTCGACGTCGACCAGCTTGCGCGCTCGGTGACCGCCGAGGATATCCGCGCGCGCATCCCCGTCTCGGCCGACCCCGACGTGCATCGTGCGCATTTGCAGTCGTTCTTCGATATGGGGTTCGACAGTGTCCACGTGCACAACGTTGGACGCAACCAGGTCGAGTGGCTCGACGTCGCCGGACGCGAGATTCTGCCGAAGCTGGTGCGCTGAGATGAGCGAACGGATGCTGGTGTGGGCGCTCGCGGGTATGCCCGAGGTGACCGCGGGCGCGGACCTGTCGGGAATGATCCTCGACGCGATCCAGACGAGTGGTGACGCGCTGATCGATGGCGACATCCTGATCGTGACGTCGAAGATCGTCTCCAAGGCCGAAGGGCGCAGCATGCGGGCCGAGGATCGTGAAGATGCCATCACTGCCGAAACTGTCCGCGTCGTCGCCTCGCGTCCGCGTGCGGACGGCGGGGTGACCCGCATTGTGCAGAACCGGTTGGGGATCGTCGGTGCGGCGGCCGGAGTCGATGCTTCCAATACCGAGGAGGGCACGGTTCTTCTTCTGCCGCTCGATCCCGACGCATCTGCGAGAGTGCTCGCCGATAGCATCCGCTCGGCCACCGGCGCACGCGTCGGGGTCATCATCAGCGATACGCTCGGCCGCCCGTGGCGTGAAGGGCAGACGGACGTCGCGATCGGCGCGGCCGGTGTGCACGTGTTCGACGATCTGCACGGCCGGGTCGACAGTGCGGGGCGTCCGCTCGTCGTCACCCAGCCGTGCGTCGCAGACGAACTGGCGGCGGCCGGTGACCTGGTCAAGGGCAAGCTGAGCGGATGCCCGGTCGCGGTCATGCGGAGGATGGGGCGGCTCGTCGGGGAGCTGAGCCTGCCGGGGGCACGAAACATCGTGCGCGAACCGGAGAAGGACATGTTCCGTCTCGGGGTCGACGAGGCCCACGCACAGGGGTACGAAGAGGGTTATGCGGCGGCGCTCGCCGCCGCGAGAGGAGAGGATCACCAATGACGTTGACACTGGGTTACAAGGCATCCGCTGAGCAGTTCGCTCCGCGGGAACTGGTCGACATCGCGGTCGCGGCCGAGCGGCACGGGTTTGAATCTGTGGCGGTGAGCGATCATTTCCAGCCGTGGCGCTACACGGGTGGTCACGCGCCGTTCTCGATCGCATGGGCGGCTGCGGTCGGTGCGCGGACGGAGCGGATCCGGATCGGGACGAGTGTGATGACGCCGACGTTCCGCTACAACCCGGCGGTGATCGCGCAGGCTTTTGCGACCCTGGGGTGCTTGAGCCCCGATCGTGTCTTCCTCGGCGTCGGTACGGGTGAGGCGCTGAACGAGATCGCGACCGGTTTCCAGGGGGCGGGGGAGCAGGAGTGGCCGGAGTTCCGGGAGCGGTTCGCGCGGCTTCGGGAGTCGATCCGGCTGATGCGAGCCCTGTGGACCGGTGACCGCGTGAGCTTCGAGGGCGACTACTACTCGACGCACGACGCATCCATCTATGACGTGCCCGACGGCGGTATCCCGGTCTACATCGCCGCCGGTGGGCCGATGGTGGCCAAGTACGCCGGCCGTGCGGGTGACGGGTTTATCTGCACGTCAGGCAAGGGCGAAGAGCTCTACACCGACAAGCTCATCCCCGCGGTCAAAGAAGGCACTGCCGCATCCGGTCGTGAGTTCACGCAGATCGACCGCATGATCGAGATCAAGATCGCGTACGAAGAGACCGAGCAGGCGGCGCTGGAGAACACCCGATTCTGGGCACCGCTGTCGCTGTCGAAGGAGCAGAAGCACGACATCACCGACCCGATCGAGATGGAGAAGGCCGCGGATGCGCTGCCCATTGAACAGGTCGCGAAGCGGTGGATCGTCGGCACCGATCCCGATGCCGTCGTCGCGCAGGTCAAGGACTACGTCGACTGGGGTTTCAACCACCTCGTCTTCCACGCCCCCGGCCACGACCAGGAACGCTTCATGACCCTGTTCGAACGAGACCTCGCACCAAGACTGCGGGCGCTATGACGCAATAGGGTGGGGAGCATGCGCTTCGGAACCTTCATCCCCCAGGGCTGGCGATTCGATCTCGTGGGCATCGACCCCGCCGACCAGTGGACGGCCATGCGCGATCTCGCGCAGGCAGCGGATGCCGGACCGTGGGAGTCGCTGTGGGTCTATGACCACTTCCACACCACACCGATCCCGAGCCAGGAGGCGACCCACGAGGCCTGGACGCTCATGTCGGCGTTCGCGGCGTCGACCAGCCGCATCCGCCTCGGGCAGATGTGCACATGCATGTCGTATCGCAACCCGGCATACCTGGCGAAAGTCGCCGCGACCGTGGACATCGTCTCGGGTGGGCGGACGGAGATGGGCATCGGCGGCGGCTGGTACGAGCACGAATGGCGCGCCTACGGCTACGGCTTCCCCTCGGCCGGTGACCGCCTGCGCCGCCTCGACGAAGGTGTCCAGATCATGAGTCAGGCCTGGACGACCGGTTCGGCGACGCTGGATGGAAAGTTCTACCAGGTCGACGGTGCGATCGTTCAGCCGCAGCCGCTCCAGCAGGGCGGCATCCCGCTGTGGATCGCCGGCGGCGGCGAAAAGGTCACGCTCAAAATCGCAGCGAAGTACGCGCAGTACACGAACTTCGCGGGCACACCCGAACAGTTCGACGCGAAGAGCGCGATCCTGCGCGACCACACCGTCGCGGTCGGCACCGACTTCGACGCGATCGTGCGCTCGGCGAACTACAACACGGTGATCGGCGAAACCGAAGCGGAGGTCGAAGACCGGCTGGCGGCGATCGAGGCGCGCGTCGCACCGCATCTCGGTGACCGCACCGAGGCCTACATGCAGAATTATCGCGGCGACGGTGCGAAGGCCGTCGGCACCCCCGAGCAGATCGTCGAACAGCTGCAGGACATGTCCGACCGCGGACTCGGGTACGCGATCCACTACTTCCCCGAGGCGGCCTACGACCGTTCCGGAATCGAACTCTTCGAGCGCGAAGTCATCCCGGCGCTCAGCTGAAAGCGCTGAGCTGACGCCGGTCCTACTGCCCGATCACCTTGTCGACCGACATCACCAGGATCACGCGGTCGGCGGCATCCGCTGGAGCGGGAGGATTCTCGGCACCGTAACGACTCGCGAGCTGCTGATGGAACGCTCCGGTCGGGTCGGGCGCTGCCTCGACCAACCGGCCCCGCACCTCAATGTAATGGGTCGGCTTGTCGGGGTCGTACACCGCGAGGCTCATCGAGGGGTTGCGCTGCAGGTTGCGGTACTTGGCGCGCGTGGTCGTGTGTGTGAAGCGGATCGTGCCGTCGACGAGCTCGAACCACATCGGGCTCACCTGGGCGGTGTCGTCGCGCCCGACGGTGCCGAGCGCGCCGTACAGGGGACGTTCGAGAAGGTCGATCAGGTGGGACGGAATCTCTGGAGCACTCATCTCACCGAGCCTAGCGAGGTGCGGGGCACACGGGGTGAAGATGCAGTGTCGAGCGGTGAGAACGCGATGAGAGGGCTGCCGTCCATCGGATGCGGCACGACATCCGCGCGCACGCCGTAGACCGCCCGGATCAGTTCCGGGGTGAGCGTGTCGCCGGGAGTGCCGGCGGCCACCACACGACCGCGGTCGAGCACGATCACCTGGTCGGCGTACCGTGCCGCCAGCGTCAGATCGTGCAGTGCCGCAAGTACAGCGATCCCACCGTCAGCGAGAGTGCGCGTCAGCGTGAGCGTCGCCAACTGTGCGCGAACGTCGAGGTGATTGGTCGGCTCGTCCATCAGCAGCAGCTTCGGCTGCTGCGCCAGCGCCCGGGCGAGCAGCACCCGCTGGCGCTCACCACCCGAGAGCTCCTGGAAGCGTCGGCCGCGGAACTCTGCGGCTCCGACCTCACGCAGCGCATGATCGGCGACCCGCTCGTCATCCGAACTGGGCGTGCCGAGCAGTGACACGTGGGGCGTGCGCCCCAGCATGACAACATCGAAAACAGTCAGATCCAGCTCGGTGTCGGCCTGCTGCTCGACCAGCGCGCTGTACCGCGCCCGATGACGTCGCCGCAGCGACGCGGAGTCCGTGCCGCCAAGCGCGATGGAACCGGACGTCGGCTGCTCGGCCGCCGCGATCAGGTGCAGCAGTGTGGACTTGCCCGCACCGTTGGGACCGATCAGTGCCGTCAAGGAGCCGGCCTCGACAGTGCAGTCGATGTCGTCGATGATCAGACGCCCGCGCGGGGCGAACGAGACCCGACGAGTCTCCAGGGGAGGAGGGGCGGTCATGAGATCCTCCTGGCCCGCAGCAGCAGGAAGCAGAACAGTGGCGCGCCGACCAGCGCGGTGACGATTCCGACCGGCAGCTCTCGCGGGTCGAACAGTGTGCGCGCGATGGTGTCGGCCCAGATCAGGAACACCGCACCGGTCAGCGCGGACAGCGGCAGCAGCATCCGATGCCCCGACCCCGCCAACAGGCGGACGGCGTGCGGAACCACGAGTCCCACGAATCCGATCGACCCGCTCACGGCGACCAGGCAGCCAGTGAGAAGTGCGGTGGCGCCGAGCAGGACCCAGCGGGTGCGGCTGACCGAAACACCGAGGGATGCTGCGGCCCGATCGCCGAACGCGAAAGCATCGAGCGCGCCGCCGCTGAACAGCAGGGGCACGCCGACGACCAGCACCGCCGCGAGGGCGAGCGACGCCGCCGGCCAGGTGACTCCGGCCAGTGACCCGAGCAGCCAGCCGAGGATCTCGCGATAGCTGTCTCCGGTAGCGCTCCAGAAGATCACGAGGCTGGTGAGGGCTCCAAGCACAGCGGACACGGCGATGCCCGCGAGGATCGTTCGCGAGGCGGTGATGCGCCCGACCGCTCCGGCGAGCAGGAGCGTGGCGGCCAGGGCGACGAGTGCCCCGCCGAAGGCGGCGATCGGAAGCGCGATGACGAAGCCCAGGACGATCACCATCACCGCGCCGAAGGACGCGCCCGAAGACAGACCCAGCAGATACGGGTCGGCCAGTGGGTTGCGCAGCACCGCCTGCATGATCGCGCCGCACAGGGCAAGCCCCGCGCCGACGGCACCGGCAGCGAGTGCACGCGGCATGCGCAGCTCCCACACGATCCCATCGCGCAGCGGCGACAATGCCGAGTCGCCGATACCGAGATGGGAAAGGATGCTGGTCCAGGCCTCAGCCGGTGAGATCTCGGCTGGTCCCAGCGTGACACTGATGACGATCGAGCCGCCGAGTGCGATCAGGAGAACTGCCGTCCACGCCGTGCCGCGCAGCCGCCGCGCGGCACGCGCTGGTGCCGGTGCCGTGTGGACGGTCTCTGCGGGGGCGAGCAGCGTCATGACAGGTCGATGTCCTCCAGCTGCGACACGAGAAGCTCGACCGCCTCGACATTGCGGACGCCGGCTTCGGCGGTGGGGAAGGGCAGCACGAGGTAGCGGCCGTTCTGCACGGCGGGCAGGGCGGCGGTCGCCGGATTCGACTCGAGAACGCCGATCTTCTTCTCCGTGGAGCCCCAGGCCGAATCGATCAGCACGATGACGTCCGGATTCGCGTCGACGACGGCCTCCCAGCTGAGGCTCGACCACGTTTCGTCGACATCCCCGGCGATGTTCGTCAGGCCTGCGGCATCCATCATCATCTGCGGGGCACCGATCCCGGCGCCGACGAACGGGGTGTCGCTGCCCGAGCTGAACCACAGTGCGGAGAGCCCGCGGTCGTCGGGGGTGACAGCATCCAACCGGTCCTGCATGTCGTGGACGAGCGCTGTAGCCTGCTCGGGCACGTCGAAGATGCTGCCCATCTCCTCGACGTCGGCGAAGACATCGTCGAAGCCGAGGGGGTTCGGCTGATAGTCGGGTTCCTGGCAGGCCGACGGCGACACATAGGTATTGACGCCGAGGGTCGCGAGGATCTCGCGGTCGCCGGCACCGTCGGCGGTGACATTCGATTCCCACCCGGCGTAGACGAGATCGGGTTCCAGCGCGAGCGTCGCCTCCTGGCCGGGAACCTTCTCCGAGACCACGGGGATGCCGTCGGCGGCAGCTGCCCAGCCTTCAGCCAGTGGACCGTCGGAGAACGCGGTGCCGATCAGGCGGTCTTCGAGGCCGAGAGCCAGCATCATCTCGATCGAGGTCGACTTGATCGCGAGAACCCGTTCGGGTGCTTCTTCGAAGGTCACCTCGGTGCCGCAGTTGTCGACGGTGAGCGGGTATGCGGAGCCGTCGACGGGACCGGCATCGTTCTCTGATGCGGTGCTCGGGCTGCCGGCGGCGCACCCGCTGACACCGAGGACGACGAACAGAACGGCGGATGCCGTGAGGGCGCGGACGGTATGCGGGGGGCGAAGGGGCATGGTTCTCCTGAACGCAAGTCGAGTGTGATGACGAGCGGCCAAGATCCCGGCCGGGAAACCGCGCCAATGCGGGCGCGGGTGTGCGGCGAGTCTAGCGGAGCCCGAGTTCGCTCGCGAGCGGACGCAGTGTCTCCAGCGGATCCGCCCGGGCCGGGAGAACTTGGGTGCAGACGTGATCGGCCCCCGCATCGAGTTGACCCCGGATCACGGCGGCGAGTTGGGCCGCCGTGCCGTGCGGAGTGAGCGCATCCACTGCCTCGTCGGTGGCACCGTTCTCGAGGTCATCGGAGGTGAATCCGTGGCGTTCGAGGGTGCGGCGATAGTTCGTCAGACCGAGATAGCGCGAGAGGAACCGGCGACCGGCTTCCCTGGCCGCGTCAGCATCGGTGTCGAGGATGACGCGCTGCTCGGGGGCGACGAGGGGGCCGTCACCGACGGCAGCACGCGCGAATCGGGTGTGCGTCGGCGTCGTCAGATACGGGTGTGTGCCCGCGGCGCGTTCGGCCGACAGCTTGAGCGTCTTCGGCCCGAGCGCCGAGATCACGCGGCGGTCGGCCGGCACACCGGCCGCATCGAGCGCATCGAGATACGCCACGAGTGCTGCATAGGGTTTCTGATAGGTCTCGCCCTGCGACTCGGGATGTCCGATGCCGACCCCGAGGAGGAAGCGTCCCGGATGCGTCCGCTCGAGTCGATGGAAGGAATCGGCCACCTGCGGAGCCGGTGCCGTCCAGATGTTGACGATCCCGGTGGCGACGGTCAGGTGCTCGGTCGCGTTGAGCAGATCCTCCGCGAGCTGGAGGTCGGCTGCGGGCGATCCGCCGATCCAGAGTGCGCTGTAACCGAGCTTCTCGATGGACGAGGCCATCTCGGGCGTGAGGATGCCGCCGCCACGCCATACGCCTACTTGACCGAGGGACGGGGTCGTCGCTGAGGAGAAGAGGGACATGGGGCCAACGTATCAGCGAGAAGGGAAGACCCCCGCCGACCCGATTCGGCGGGGGTCTTCTCGGGAGCTGAGCTCACCGTGGCGCGGAAAGTCTTGACTACCCGATCCGGTCTGATCTTCCGCGCACAAGCAGTTGTACGTGTCGAAGGTAACGGCATAGTGAACGCGAATCGAACGTCGCGTAGTGACTGTTTCTGCACAGGAAGGCATCTCCGCAACTTGTCCACAGACAGCCGGAATCTCGCGGAACGCTGTTCTTGAGTTCCGTCATCATCAGGGACATGACAACAGCGAACAGCTCTCTGAGAGACCGCGTACTCGACCACGACGACAAGCTGCGTGACGTGCTGCAGGTACTGCTGCAGCGCGCGAGCCAACGTCAGATGTGGCTCATGTTCATGGATGATCGTGGATGCCTCGGCGATCCGCTCATGCCGATGGACGACTATCCGGATGATCCGAACGACGTGGTCGAGATCGATGACCTCGGGTCGGTGTCGGAGGCGCATGTGCTCATGCATCGTGCGGGAATGCTCCGAGAGTTGACCGGCAACGTCAGCGTGGTGATCGCATGGGAGCGCGTCGGTTCCGACTCGGTGATGAACAGCGATCGGGCATGGGCTCGTGCGATGGCGGAAGCTTCGCAGAGACTCGAGGTTCCGCTTCGCGCACAGTTCATCGTGCATTCCCACGGGGTTCGCCAGCTGCACCCTGATGACTATCTGTGAGGTGGGCGCCCGGAAGCAATACAAGGGCGCCCTAGTAAATACTAGGGAAGCCGCGTAACATGGGCATCACGCCAATGACGGCGTGAAGGGACAGCGCAAAATGACTCGTACCATCCCACATCTCGTAGGCGGATCGCTCATCACTCCGGATGGCGGCCGCTTCAATGACGTCTATGAACCGAGCACCGGTACCGTGCAGGCCCGGGTGCCGCTCGCCTCGGCCGCCGATGTCCGCCGTGCGATCGACAATGCCGAGGCGGCGCAGCCGGAATGGGGGGCGACGAACCCCCAGAAGCGCGCCCGCGTACTGCTGCGGTTCCTCGACCTCGTGCACCGCGACATGACCTCGATCGCGAAGCTACTCTCCAGCGAGCACGGCAAGACGCTCGATGACGCCAAGGGTGACATTCAGCGGGGCCTTGAGGTGATCGAGTTCGCCGCTGGCGCCCCGCATCTCCTCAAGGGCGAGTATTCCACCGGAGTCGGAACGGGCATCGATGTGTACTCGATGCGTCAGCCCCTCGGCGTCGTCGCCGGCATCACGCCCTTCAACTTCCCGGCGATGATTCCGCTGTGGAAGGCGGGCCCTGCGCTCGCCGCCGGCAACGCGTTCATCCTCAAGCCCAGCGAGCGCGATCCTTCTGTTCCCGTGCGCCTCGCAGAGTTGTTCCTCGAAGCCGGGCTCCCTGAAGGCATCTTCAACGTGGTCCATGGCGACAAGGAGGCGGTCGACACGCTGCTCACCGACGACCGCGTCAAGGCCGTGGGTTTCGTGGGCTCCACGCCGATCGCGCAGTACATCTATGAGACCGCAGCCGCCCACGGTAAGCGCGCGCAATGCTTCGGCGGGGCGAAGAACCACATGATCGTCATGCCGGATGCCGACCTCGACCAGGCGGTCGACGCGCTCATCGGTTCCGGATACGGCTCGGCGGGGGAGCGCTGCATGGCGATCTCCGTCGCCGTACCGGTCGGCAGAGAGACCGCCGAAGCCCTCGCCGCGAAACTCGCCGAACGAGTCGCACAGCTCACGGTCGGGCCCTCGCTCGCCGAAGGAGCCGACTACGGTCCGCTCGTGACGAGCGCCGCCGTCCAGCGCGTCGAGGATTACATCCAACAGGGCGTGGATGCCGGAGCCACGCTTCTCGCCGACGGCAGAGGCTTCTCGGTTGAGGGTCATGAAGAGGGCTTCTACCTCGGCCCGACCCTGTTCGATCACGTCACGACGGATATGGCGATCTACCGCGAGGAGATTTTCGGACCGGTGCTCGTCATCGCCCGTGCCGACGGCTACGAGCAGGCGCTGGCGATGGCATCCGATCATGAGTTCGGCAACGGTGTCGCGATCTTCACGCGCGACGGTGACGCTGCTCGTGATTTCACGGCGCGCGTGAACGTCGGGATGGTCGGAGTCAACGTGCCGATCCCGGTGCCGATCGCGTACTTCACGTTCGGCGGTTGGAAGAACTCCGGCTTCGGTGACCTCAACCAGCACGGCGCCGATGCCTTCCGCTTCTACACCAAGACCAAGACGGTGACGAGCCGCTGGCCGGCGCACGGCATTCGCGAAGGCGCCAGCTTCGTCATCCCGACGATGCGCTAGGAGCTGCCATGACAACTGCCACGACAGTCGACGAGCGCGAGGCGATCCTCGACGCCGTCCGTGAATACGCCGAGACCGAACTCACCCCGTACGCCTCGGAGCGCGACGAGCAGCACATCTTTCCCCGGGAGTCGCTGCACCGCGGCGGCGATCTCGGCCTGGGCGGCATCTACGTCGGCGAGGAGTTCGGCGGCACCGCGCTCAGCCGCGCCGACACCGTCGCCATCTTCGAGGAGCTCGCCAAGGGTGACCCCGCGGTCGCCGCTTTCATCTCGATCCACAATATGGTCGCGTGGATGATCGACACGTACGGCGACGAAGCTCAGCGCGGCGCGTGGCTTCCGCAACTGACGAGCATGAGCGAGTTCGGCAGCTATTGCCTGACGGAGCCCGGTGTCGGTTCCGACGCCGCAGCCCTCGCCACGCGCGCCGTCCGCGTCGGCGACGAGTACGAGATCACCGGGGTGAAGCAGTTCATCTCCGGTGCCGGTGAGTCCGGCGTCTACATCGTCATGGCGCGCACCGGCGACGCCGACAGCGGAGCGAGCGGCATCAGTGCCTTCCTCGTCCCGGCGGATGCTCCGGGCCTGAGCTTCGGCGCCCTCGAGAAGAAGATGGGTTGGCACGCCCAGCCGACGCGGCAGGTCATCCTGGACGGAGTGCGAGTGCCGGCATCCGCCATGCTGGGCGACGAGGGCCGCGGATTCGCGATCGCGATGTCGGCGCTCAACGGCGGGCGCCTCAACATCGCCGCCTGTTCGCTGGGTGGGGCGCAGCGGGCGCTCGATCGCGCCGTGCAGTACGTACACGAGCGGGTCGCGTTCGGTGAGCCGCTCGCCGAGAAGCAGTCGATCCTGTTCCAGATCGCCGACATGCGCACCGAACTGCAGGCGGCGCGCCTCATGGTGCGCGACGGTGCGGATGCCGTCGACCAGGTTGCTCCGGATGCCACGATGCGCTGTGCGATGGCCAAGCGCTTTGCGACGGATGCCGGGTTCGACATCGCGAACCGCGCCCTGCAGTTGCACGGCGGCTACGGCTACCTGCAGGACTACGGGATCGAGCGGGTGGTGCGCGACCTGCGCGTCCATCAGATTCTGGAGGGGACGAACGAGATCATGCGGCTCATCGTCGGGCGCGAGATGCTGCGGCCGGCAGGATCCGCCACCCTCCAGCGCAGCGGCGAAGACCGGATGAGGAGCGCATCATGACACGCATCGCATTCCTCGGCCTCGGGCACATGGGGCTGCCGATGGCCAGGAACCTTGCCGCCGCCGGACACGAGGTGCACGGCTTCGACCTGGTTCCGGCGGCGATCGAGGCGGCTCGTGCGGCCGGCATCCCGATCGCGTCCAGCGGGGCGGATGCTGCGGCAGAGGCCGACATCGTCATCACGATGTTCCCGGCGGGCAAACACGTGCTCGACGCGTACCAGGGTGGGCTGCTCGCCGCAGCCGCGCCGGGCACGCTGTTCATCGAGTCGTCCACGATCGCGGTGGACGAGGCGCAGGCCGCACACGCGCTGGCAGTCGAGGCGGGGCATCGCAACGTCGACGCCCCGGTGTCGGGTGGCGTCGTCGGCGCAGAGAATGGCACGCTCGCGTTCATGGTCGGCGGATCGGACGACGACTTCGCCGCGGCTTTCCCGTTGCTCGAGGTCATGGGTGGGCGCATCGTGCACTGCGGTGGGCCCGGGCTCGGCCAGGCGGCGAAGGTGTGCAACAACATGGTGCTCGCGGTGTCGCAGATCGCGGTCGCCGAGGCATTCGTGCTGGGGGAGCGGCTGGGCCTGGAGCATCAGGCGCTGTTCGACGTCGTCTCGCAGGCGTCGGGTCAGTGCTGGTCCGTCACGACGAACTGTCCGGTTCCCGGTCCTGTGCCGACGAGCCCCGCGAACCGCGACTACCAGCCGGGGTTCGCTGGCGCGCTCATGGCGAAGGACCTGGGCCTCGCGCTGCAAGCGATCGAACAGACCTCGACCGACGCGAGGATGGGCCGGCTCGCGCAGGAGCTGTACGCGGCGTTCGCCGCTGGCGACGGGGCTGGGCGGGACTTCTCCGGCATCATCACCGACATCCGCGGCGGGACGGTTTGAGGCGACTTCGACTCGTCGCTCCGCTCCTCGCTCAATCCATTTCGTCTCGCCTTCGGCTCGCTCAATGCCCCGCAGATGCAGGCGCGGAGCGCCGGGATGCGGGTCGTTGAGCGAAGGCGCGGAGCGCCG
>NZ_JBQDVP010000022.1:0-26415 GCF_052102115.1 Microbacterium sp. | reverse complement strand
CGTTGAGCGAAGGCGCGGAGCGCCGAAGACGAAACGGGTTGAGCGAGCGCAGCGAGTCGAAGCCGAGCGCCACCGACACAGGGCAGACTGGACCCCAAACGTGAGGAGTCGCAGATGACCGAGTACGAGACGATCCTGGTCGAGCAGCGCGGACGCGTCGGCTGGATCACCCTGAACCGCCCGCAGGCGCTGAACGCACTGAACGGGCAGGTTGCCGCAGACGTCACCGCCGCCGCAGTCGCCTTCGATGCGGACGACGGCATCGGTGCGATCGTCGTCACGGGATCTGAGAAGGCATTCGCTGCGGGCGCCGACATCAAGGAGATGGAGGGGATGGCGGCATCCGACATGCTCGCCACCGATCACTTCGGCGCCTGGAACGATTTCGCCGCGGTGAAGACCCCGGTGATCGCGGCCGTCTCCGGCTTCGCCCTCGGTGGCGGATGCGAGCTGGCGATGATGTGCGACATCATCCTGGCCGCCGACACGGCGAAGTTCGGGCAGCCCGAGATCAACCTCGGCGTGATCCCCGGCATGGGCGGCACACAGCGTCTCATCCGCGCGATCGGGTATTACAAGGCTGCCGAGCTCGTCCTCTCCGGACGGATGATGGGCGCCGAGGACGCGGAGCGTGCGGGGCTCGTCTCGCGGGTGGTGCCGGCATCCGATCTGCTCGACGAGACGACGAAGCTCGCCGAGGGGATCGCTTCGAAGAGCCTGCCGAGTCTGTACGCGGCAAAGGCCGCGCTGGATGCCGCGATGGAGACCACCCTCGCCGAAGGGCTCGCGCACGAGAAGCAGGCGTTCGCGGAGCTTTTCGACACCGCGGACCAGAAGGAAGGCATGGCAGCCTTCCGCGAGAAGCGGACGCCGAACTTCACGAACCGATAGACCACGCAAGGTAGACGGTAGATTTGCTCGCAGGTACCATGGTTCCATGGGGCTGAATATCAAGAACGAGAGGGTGCACAGTCTGGCGCGCGAAGCTGCGCGCGTGACGGGTGGCTCTCAGACGAGTGCGATCGAGCAGGCCCTGGAGGCATTGCTTCGCGAGCGCGGGCACGATCCTCGGCAGGCTGACCGTGACGCACGAATCGAGCGGATGCTGGAGATGGGCGCGCGGTTTCGCCGCGAAGAGCGCCCGATCTCTCGTGGGATCACGAAGGTGGAAGAGCTCTACGACGAGAAGACCGGTCTGCCGCGATGATCGTCGACAGTTCCGCGCTGTTGGCCGTCATCCAGGGCGAGCCGGAGGCTCGCGAGTGTGGCGAAGCGCTCGCCGACGACGCGTGCCGGATCTCTGCAGCGAACTGGGTGGAAGCCGGGATCGTCGTGGACAATCGCTCGCTGGAGACGCAGCGCGAGTTCGAGGAGCTGATGGCCCTGGCAGAGATCGCCATCGTGCCCGTCTCGGCTGAGCACGCGCGAATCGCGCGCGACGCCTACCGCCGCTACGGCAGAGGTGGCGGACACCCCGCACGACTCAATTATGGGGACTGCTTCGCATACGCGCTCGCCGTCACCACCGGCGAGCCGTTGCTGTTCGTCGGCGACGACTTCGGAGAGACCGACGTTCGTTCCGCGCTCTGATGCCTCACCCGCGCAGCGCGTCGAGAACCTTCTCCAGTCGCCGCTGCCGAGTCTCTTCCTGCTTGGCTTCTGCGACCTGACGGGCCATCTCCTTGCGCTTCGATGGCGCGAGGTTCTCGAACGCGGCGCGAACAGCAGGGTCGGCATCCAGCGCCTCCGCTAGGGCCAGCGGGATTTCGATGACGCGTTCATCCGTGTCGACCCGGATCCTCACGTCGATCCGCTCGCCGATCTCGACGCCCGCTTCGGCACGCGACACCTTGCTGAAACCGATCATGTTCATATCGCCCATGCGGGCCAGGCGCAGTTGGATGCTGCGGTCGCCGAAATCCACGACGACCGGAAACGTCTTGCCGGCGCCGAGTTCGGCGACCTGCTCGTCGGAGAGGATGATCGCGGCCGCAGGACCGTGACTTTCGAGGGTCGTGCTCAGCTGCAGTTCGGTCATGCGGGTCAGATTACGCCGATCGCCGTTCGACCGAAATGGCCAGTATCCGGTTGCGTTCATCGATCAGCCGGCGCAGGTACGCGCGCATGAAGAGTCGGTCCACGAGTGCGCCGATCGGCCCGAACGGTGAACGGAACGTGATGGTGTCGCGCATGAGCGTGCCATCCGGATGCTCGCGGAACACGTGCTCGTGACGGAAGGCGTCGAACGGGCCCTTAGTCTGCCGGTCGCAGAACCGGTGCGGAGCTTCGATGTCGAACACCACCGAGGTCAGGCGGAACGGGATGCCGAAGTGGCGCGCTCGCCAGGTGACGGTCGAACCCTCGGTGAAAGTGCCGCCCTCGGGGCCGTCGACCATCGTTTCGCCATAGCGTGCCATCGTCTCGACGTGGAGCGCGGGATCGAGGGATGCTGTGAACACCGCGGCTGGCGCCGCGCGGATCACGCGTTCGAGCGTGAACGCCGACATCACCGCGGCACCATCAGAGCGGATCCGGCTGCGGACGCGGATCGGTGAAGTCACCGGCATCCCGACGCAGACGCGCGACGATCGCAACGAGATCGGTGGTGTCCTCTTCACTCAGCCCGGGCTCGGCGAACACCTCCGCATTGAGGGCGTCCGTCGCGCGCTCGACCAGTGCGCGACCGCGCTCGGTGAGGGCGAGCATGGCGGCGCGACCATCGTGGGGGTGCGGTTCGCGGACGATCAATCCGTCGCGGATGAGCCGCTCGGCGGTACTCGTCACCGTGGTCGCATGCACTTGCAGGCGCGCGACCACACTCGACAACGGCAGGCGCTCTTCCCTGCTGAACGCGAGCAGGCGCAGCACTTCGAATCGGGCAAAGGAGAGCGCAAACGGCTTCAGCGCCGCGTCCACGCGTGCCAGAAGGAGCTGCTGTGCGCGCATCACCGAGATGACGGCGGTCATGCCGTCAGCGGCATCCGTCCACCCGTGCGCGACCCACTGCCGCTTCGCCTCGGCGAGCGGATCGATCGGGAGCGGACGGGATGGAGCCACGAGCTCTACGGTATCGGGCGCGCGTGACCGGCACTGTACGCCACTCTGTGTATACACTGCGACGGTCGCGGCGGGTGAACGACCCGTGAAGACTTACCGATTGGCTACATACTTCTCCTTCCCACTAGACTCAGCCCTGTCGTGAGGAGCATTCGATGAAGATCTTCGTCCTTGTCAAAGAGGTGCCTGACACCTATGGGGATCGCAAGCTGAATCTGGAGACCGGGCTGGCTGATCGTGCGGCCGGTGATGTGGTTCTGGATGAGATCACTGAGCGTGCTCTTGAGGTCGCGTTGTCTTACGCCGACAAGAACGATGGCACTGAGGTGGTCGCTCTCGCGATGGCTCCGGAGTCTTCGACGGCTTCGATTCGTCGCTCGCTCGCGATCGGTGCGGCATCGGCTGTGCATATCGTCGATGAGCAGCTCGCGGGCGCCGATCTGGGCTTGACGGCTGAGGCGCTCGCCGCCGCGATTCGCCGCGCCGAGCCCGATCTGGTGATCACCGGAAACCTTTCGACGGATGGTTCGGGTGGCATGATTCCGGCGATGCTCGCTGAGCATCTCGGTTTCGCGCAGGCGACGGCTTTGAATGCGGTGGAGATCACTGCTGACGGGGTTTCGGGTACGCGTGCGGCTGATGATGGCAGTCAGTCGGTGTCGGTGTCGTTCCCGGCGGTCATCTCGATCACCGAGGCGCTGCCGGACGCTCGGTTCCCGAACTTCAAGGGCATCATGGCGGCGAAGAAGAAGCCGCTCGAGGTGCTCTCTCTCGATGACCTCGGCGTCTCGGCTGATCCGGCCGCCGCTCCTCGCACGATCATGACGACCGTGTCCGAGAAGCCCCCGCGCGCGTCAGGTGTGAAGATCACCGATGAGGGTGACGCCGGCGCGCAGCTGGTCGAGTACCTCGTGCAGAACAGGCTGGTGTGATGATGAGCTACCCCGCAGATTCCGTCCTCGTCCTCGTCGACGTCACGCCCGCGGGCGATGCCGCCAGTTCGACCGCGGCGCTGATCGGTGCCGCGTCGCTGATCGGATCGCCGGTCGCGCTCGTCCCCGGGGGCTCACAGAGCGCGATGGATGCCGCGGCTGCCGCCGGTGCATCGGTCGTTCTGACGGCGGATGCTGACGCTGAAGTTCTCACGGTCCCGCTGGTCGACGCGGTCCAGGCCGCGTATCAGAAGGTGCAGCCGGATGCTGTGCTGATCTCGAACTCGATCACCGGGCGCGATGTCGCCGGGCGCCTCGCGGTCCGCGAGAAGCTGGCCCTGTCGGTGGATGCGACCGGCGTCTCCCGTGATGACGAAGGCATCGTCGCGCACCACTCCGTTTACGGCGGGGCGTTCCTCACGGATTCTGCGCCGACGTTCGGTGCTCCGGTCATCACGGTCCGTCAGGGCGCGGTGGATGATCGCGCTAAAGCGGTCGCCTCACCGGCTGTGGAGGCGTTGGAGGTGACAGCATCCGGTGCGGCTGCGGCGAAGGCGGGCCCTGTCGAGGTCGTCGAGGTCGAGTCGTCCCGTCCGGAACTCCGCGGGGCCGCGAAGGTCGTCTCGGGTGGCCGCGGGCTCGGCTCGAAGGAACAGTTCGTGCTCGTCGAGCAGCTCGCCGACGCACTCGGTGCCGCGATCGGCGCGTCGCGTGCCGCGGTGGATGCCGGCTACGTTCCGTATGCGCATCAGGTCGGTCAGACCGGCGTCTCAGTGTCTCCGCAGCTGTACGTGGCTGTCGGCATCTCGGGTGCGATCCAGCACCGCGCGGGCATGCAGACGGCGAAGAACATCGTCGCGATCAACAAGGATGGCGACGCCCCGATCTTCGACGTCGCTGACTTCGGCATCGTCGGTGACCTGTTCACCATCGTCCCGCAGGTCGTCGAGGCCCTCGAAGCACGGAAGAAGTAGCCATGGCGACGCGGATGCTCAGGCGCGGCCTGCCGCGCGTGGCCGGCGGAGACCCCTGGCCCCCGGCCGGTGACGCTCCGTCGGTCGTTGAGGGAGCAGAGCGAGTCGAAACGGGTTCCCCTGAAGGCTTCGACTCCTCCGTCGCTCAGCCCGTTTCGTCTCCGGCCGCTGCGCAGCCTCCGCTCAACGACCCGCACGCGGAACCTGCTGGCAGTGTGACATTACGGCGTGGGTTGCCACGCACTCCGGGGGGTGAAGCGTGGCCCCCGGCGGATGCTGTCGCCGCCGCGGCCGCGGCTGCACCGGCGGCGGAGACGCCCCCGGTCGTTGAGCGAGCCGAAGGCGAGACGAAACGGGTTGAGCGAGCGGAGCGAGTCGAAGCCACAACAGCGGCGACGGCATCCACTACAGGCGAAGCCCTCCGTCGCGGCCTCCCGCGCACGCCCGGTGGCGACCCCTGGCCGCCGGCCGGCACGACTGCACTCGTCGCAGCCGGACCTGCCGCGGCATCCGAGCCCGCCGTCGTCGCCGACGAGGTCGCGGTGTCCGTGCCCGCCCCCGAAGCATCCACCGCCGTCGCGACCGCCGACGTGAGCACGCCGTTGTCGTTCCCGCAGACCGTCTTCCCCGGCAAGAACGCCTTCAACCACCCGAAGCCCGCACCGGAACCGGCGCGCATCGGCCCGTTCACCAAGGGCCAGTGGGCCGGCGCTGTGATCGTCGGCGGAATTGCGCTGCTGGGAGCTGCGGCAATGGCCGTGCTGTTCGTCCGGTGGCTGCTGAGCCTGGAACCGCTGCAGAACTTCCTCACGACCTACCCGGGCGAGTACCACCTGCCCGACGGCGCCCCGGTCGGATTCCCGGGCTGGCTGGGCTGGCAGCACTTCCTCAACGTGTTCCTGATGGTACTGATCATCCGCTCGGGCCTCCGCATCCGAAACGAGAAACGGCCGACCGCGTTCTGGACCCCCCGCGGAAACGCGAAGGGCAAGGTCAGCCTCACGATCTGGTTCCACCAGTCCCTCGACATCCTCTGGCTGATCAACGGCGTCGTCTTCATCGTGCTGCTGTTCGTCACCGGCCAATGGATGCGGGTCATCCCCACCAGCTGGGAAGTCTTCCCCAACGCGATCTCCGCCGTCCTGCAATACATCTCACTGGACTGGCCCACCGAGAACGGCTGGGTCAACTACAACTCCATCCAGCAGCTCACCTACTTCCTGACAATCTTCATCGCCGCCCCACTCGCCGCGGTCACCGGATTCCGGATGAGCGGCATGTGGCCCCAGAAAGCCGAGAAACTCAGCAAGGCCTATCCCATCGAATGGGCACGCATGCTGCACTTCCCGGTCATGCTCTACTTCGTCGTATTCATCGCGATCCACGTCTTCCTCGTGCTCTCCACCGGAGCACTGCGCAACCTCAACCACATGTACGCCGCGCAGGGCTCGGTCGATCCGAACGCCTACGCCGACAACTGGACCGGATTCTGGTTCCTCGTGGCATCCCTCGCCGTCATCGCCGCCGCCTGGGTCGCCGCCCGACCCCTCGTGCTCGCACCGATCGCGAAGCTGTTCGGAACGGTCAGCAGCCGCTGATGGGTTCTGCTGTCGTATCCCCACGCGAAGTCCGCGTGGACAGCGGCGGCGTTGAGCTCGTCGGCGACCACTGGTCGGCAGCGACCGACGCCCAGGGTGCGGTGCTGCTGCTCCACGGCGGCGGTCAGCGCCGTCATTCCTGGCGCCGCACGGGGCAGTGGCTGGCCGAGGCCGGCTGGTCCGCCTGGGCATTCGATGCGCGCGGACACGGGGAGAGCGGCCGCTCTCCGGACGGTAACTACTCCGTGTCAGCACTGGTCGACGACGTCATCGCGATCATCGACGAGATCGGCGAGGCGCCGGTGCTCGTCGGCGCTTCCATGGGTGGGATGACCTCGCTCATCGCCGAAGGGGAGCGCGGCCCACTTGCCCGGGCGCTCGTGCTCGTCGACATCGTCGCGCGCATCGAACCTGAAGGCTCCAGCAAGATCCAGGCCTTCATGCGGAGCGCGCCGAACGGCTTCGTGAGTCTCGAAGAGGCATCCGACGCCATCGCGGCCTACAACCCGCATCGTCCGCGCCCGACCTCCGTGGACGGCCTGCGAAAGAACCTCGTGCAGCGCGACGACGGCCGCTGGCACTGGCACTGGGACCCGCGCTTCCTGGAGCGCGGCACGGAGCCCGAGCTCGAGATCCGCTACGAGCGCGCCAGTGCGGCGGCGCAGCGGATCGCCGTTCCGACGCTGCTTGTCCGCGGTGGGCACTCCGACATCGTCAGCGACGAGGGGCTCCAAGAGATGCGGGAGCTCATCCCGCACGCGCAGTCCGTCGAGGTGGGCTCGGCCGGACACATGATCGCGGGCGACGACAACGACGTGTTCACGTCGGAACTGCTGCAGTTCATCGAAGCGACGTCGCGGCGAGGCTGACGGGAGAGACTTCGACTCGCTGACGCTCGCTCAGCCCGTTTCATCTTCGGCGGCTTCGCCGCCTTCGCTCAACGACCGCCAGACCTCAGGAGCGCACGAACCGGACTTCGGTGAGCGTCTCGCCGAGGAACGGCTCGGTGTGTGTCGCGCCGTCGAGCGTGAACCCGTTGCGCGCGTAGAAGCGGTGCGCGCGGGGGTTGTCCTCGGCGACCCACAGGTACAGCGGCTCGTCCTCCACGACGGCGGCATCGAAGAGCTTCTGGCCAAGGCCGGTGGAGTGCCACTCGTGCAGCAGGTAGATGAAGTACAACTCGCGGAAGGCCGGAGCATCCCTGTCACGAGCAGGACCGGAGCCGACGAATCCGACGATCTCGCCGTCGACGAGCGCCGCGCGCATCGTGAAGTCGTCGCCCTGCGAGGCCCAGTGCGTCCACAGTTCCGCCATGCGCCGGGGAGAGACCCGTTCGAGCGCCGCCTTGCTGACCAGGTGGTCGTAGGTCTCGTGCCAGCACTGGGCGTGCACGCGGCCGAGCGCCTCCGCATCCACATCGCGAACCGGACGGACGATGACTTCAGGCTGGGCTTCGGCGCTCATGCCGCGACTCTACGCGCGCCCTTCGAGAACGGGAAATCGAGGGATGGACAACCAGAGATCGACGGTCGCGGCTGTGACCTTCCTACAATCGTCTGCGCAGATCGTGCGCCGGTGGCTACGATCGGAACTCGTGAATGTGATCTGGCGAACCCTGCTCGTGATGTGGCGCGCGCGCCGTCGACTCCGCCGTGAAGGGCGCCTCGCCCCGACCGAGATCTGCCGCATCCGCCTGACGACCCTGCCGACCGACCTCGACGTGCTCCGGCATATGAACAACGGCCGCTACCTGTCGCTGTTCGACCTGGGACGCTGGGATCTGCTCACCCGCACCGGCATGGCCGAGGCGATGAAGACCCACGGCTGGTACGGCGTCGTGGTCGCCGAGACCATCACTTTCCGCAAGTCCCTCGAACCCTGGCAGCGCTTCGACGTCGAGTCGCGTCTGATCGGCCACGACGACAAGGCGATCTACCTCGAGCACCGCGCGGTCGTCGACGGTGAGGTCTATGCACGAGCGATCATCCGCAGCCGCATGCTCAAGCGTTCCGGCGGAACGCTGTCCCACGAAGAGCTGTTCGCGGCCGTCGGGCGTCCTGAGGGCATCCCTGAGATCGATCAGTGGGTCGCGGACTGGGCGGCCTCCTCGGCGCTCCCGCCGACGCGAGCCGAAGCTCCCAGCATCTGGCAGTGACCGCAAGCGCCCGGATGCCGTGGGGGAACGCAGCGACGGCGTAGAGTGTCACCGCCGCAAGCGGGGTCGGCGAACCTAGGCTGATCTCATGTCAGAGTCGTCCGATCCGAAAGCCGTTCCGCTCGCCGATCGTGCCGTCGAACTCGCGCAGCGATGGATCATCGAAGCATCCGAGGCTGAGGTCGACCCGGCGGCGGCCCGGCTGGCCGATGTTCTGCAGGATGAGAACGGGCTCCCCTTCACCCTCGGATTCGTCGACGGCGTCATGCGGCCCGAGAGCTTGTCCGCCGCAGCATCCCAACTGCAGCGGATCGCCCCGATCGTGCCCGAGTTCCTGCCCTGGTACCTGCGCGGTGCTGTGCGGATCGGCGGAGCCGTCGCGCCGGTGCTGCCCGCGCCCGTGGTGCCGATCGCTCGCCGCGTGCTGCGCGAGATGGTCGGACACCTCGTCATCGACGCGCGCCCCGCGAAGCTCGGCGCGGCGATCGAGAAGATCCGCTCCTCCGGCGCGCGGCTGAACCTGAACCTGCTGGGCGAAGCCGTGCTCGGTGAAGATGAGGCCAGGCGCCGACTCGACGGCATCCATGACCTCATCCGCCGCGACGACGTCGACTACGTGTCGGTGAAAGTCTCGTCGGTGATGAGCCACCTGTCGATGTGGGCGTTCGACGAAATCGTCGACGCGGTCGTCGAGCGCCTGATCCCGCTGTACATCACCGCGGCCAGAACCGGCACCTTCATCAACCTCGACATGGAGGAATACCGCGACCTCGACCTCACGATCGCGGTCTTCACCCGCATCCTCGAAGACCCGCGCCTGCTGCTGCTCGAAGCCGGCATCGTCCTGCAGGCCTACCTGCCCGATGCACACGGCGCCATGCGCGAGCTGACCGCCTGGGCGAAGACGCGCGCCGAGCACGGCGGAGCGGCGATCAAGGTGCGGCTCGTCAAGGGAGCCAACCTGCCGATGGAACGGGTGGATGCCGTCATCCACGGCTGGCCGACGGCCACCTACGAGACCAAACTCGACACCGATGCGAACTACCTGCGCATCCTCGACGAGGCGCTGCGACCGGAGAACACCGCCGCTGTCCATGTCGGGATCGCCGGTCACAACTTGTTCGGGATCGCCTACGCCTGGCTGCTGGCCGGTGAACGCGGCGTCCGCGGCGAGATCGACTTCGAGATGCTGCTCGGCATGGCCCAGGGCCAGGTCGCGGCCGTCTCGCGCGAGGTCGGGCAGGTGCTGCTGTACGTGCCGGTCGTGAGCCCTGCGGAGTTCGACGTCGCCATCAGTTATCTGGTCAGGCGGCTGGATGAGAGCGCTGAGCAGGACAACTTCCTCTCCGCGGCCTTCCACCTGCACGACGACGAGAGCCTGTTCACGCGCGAGCGCGACCGCTTCCTGACAGCCCTCGACCGCTCCCACGCGCCCACGCTGCGATCGGTGCCGTTCCGCGCGCAGAATCGTCAGTCCCCGGTGCATGAGTCGCTGCGCTCGACGGCGCCGGCCCCCGCGGACGAGGGGGAACTCACCCAGGCCGTGCTCGGCATCGCCCGTGGCTCCAGCGGCGAGGCGTTCGTCGAGACCGCGGTGTACTCGCGGCGCGAAGTCGACGCTGAATCGTCCGGTGCCCCCGGTTTCCACAACACTGCCGACAGCGACCCGGCTCTGCCGGCGAACCGGGAGTGGGCCCGCGGCATCCGATCGCGAATCGCCTCGTCGACCGCGGGCGACAACACGCTTCGAGCGGCACGCATCGACGACGGCGCGCTTCTCGAGGAGACGATCGGGCGGGTGCTCACGGGCGCCCCGTCCTGGGGTGCGCGCCCCGCGTCGGAGCGGGCCGAGGCGCTGCTGCGCGCCGCCGCCGCCCTCGAATCGCGTCGGGCGGAACTGATCGAGGTCGCCGCCTCCGAGACCGGCAAGGTGCTCGCCGAGGCGGATATCGAGGTCAGCGAGGCCGTCGACTTCGCCCGCTTCTACGGGGCGAAAGCCCGCGAACTGGATGCCGTGGCCGGCGCCGCGTTCGAGCCCGCGCGGCTCACGGTGGTCGCGCCCCCCTGGAACTTCCCCCTGGCGATCCCGGCCGGCGGCATGCTCGCTGCGCTCGCCGCAGGGTCCGGCGTCGTCTTCAAGCCCGCGCCGCAGGCACGGCGCTGCGCCGCCGTGATCGCCGAGGCGCTGTGGGAGGCCGGCATCCCGCGCGACGTGCTCGCGCTCGTCGACATCGAAGAGGGGGAGCTCGGCCAGCGTCTCATCGCGCACGAGGCCGTGGACCGGGTCATCCTCACCGGGTCCTGGGATACCGCTGCGCTGTTCCGCTCCTGGCGCCCGGACTTGCCGCTGCTCGCCGAGACGAGTGGGAAGAACGCGATCGTCGTCGCCCCGTCCGCCGATCTCGACCTCGCCGTCGCCGACCTCGTCAAGAGCGCGTTCGGTCACGCCGGCCAGAAGTGCTCGGCCGCGTCGCTCGTGATCCTCGTCGGCCCGGTCGGGCGCTCCAAACGCTTCGCGCGCCAGCTGGTGGATGCCGTCCGCTCCCTGCACGTCGGGTGGCCGACCGACGCCCTGAACGAGGTCGGGCCCGTCATCGAGAAACCGCAGGGCAAGCTCGCCTGGGCGCTCTCCGAGCTCGAGGATGACGAGCAGTGGCTGATCAAGCCGGCGCCGGTCGCCGACGACGAGTCGGGGCGCCTGTGGCACCCGGGCGTGCGCGTCGGCGTGGAGCCGGGGTCGCGCTTCCACCTCGAAGAGTTCTTCGGACCGGTGCTCGGCATCATGCACGCCCCGAACCTCGACCGGGCGATCGAGATGCAGAACGCCGTCGCCTACGGTCTCACCGCCGGCCTGCACACGCAGGATCCGGAAGACCTGGAGACGTGGCTCGGCGCCGTGCAGGCCGGCAACCTCTACGTGAACCGCGGCATCACCGGCGCCATCGTGCAGCGCCAGCCCTTCGGCGGATGGAAGCGCTCGTCGGTGGGGCCGGGGACGAAGGCGGGCGGACCGAACTACCTGATCGGCTTGGGCAGCTGGCGGGCGCGCAGCGGCGGACCGGCTTCCAGCACCCTGCACCTGCGCGGGCTCGACTCGCGCATCACGGCGCTCATCGAGGCGGCTCAGCCGTCGCTCGACTTCGAGAGCTTCGAGTGGCTGCGCCGCGCCGCCCTGTCGGATGCCATCGCGTGGGACCGCGAGTTCGGGCAGGTGCGCGACGTGTCGCAGCTCGGAGTCGAACGCAACCTCTTCCGGTATCGACCGCTGCCGGTGATGATCCGTGCCGCGGGGGATGCGGGCTGGCACGAGCTGCTGCGCATCGTCGTCGCCGGCATCCGCACCGGCTCGACGTTCTTCCTCTCGACGCCGGTGGGCCTGCCGGCCGAGGTGCGCCGGACGCTCTCCGAGCTGCGCGTGCCGGTCGCGGTCGAAAGCGATGCGGACTGGGTCGAGCGGATGTCGCGTCCGGCCGGGCATGACGAGGCGGAAGCCCAGGCGCGCGCCTCGCGCGTGCGCCTGGTGGGGACACGGGATGCCGTCGCGGCCCTGCACCGCGCGCTCGCCGAGGCGACTGGGGGAGACCCCGACCTCGCCATCTACGACGGGGAGGTCACCTCTACCGGGCGCATCGAGCTGCTGCCGTTCGTGCACGAGCAGGCGATCAGCATCACCGCGCACCGCTTCGGAAACCCCGACGACTGGAGCGCCGCCGTCATCTGACGTGGCCCTGGGGCGCCCCTGCCTCGCCGAGACTGCATTCCGCGGATGAACTCGCGCGGAATCCCGTGCGTCTCATCCGCGCAGTGCAGTCTCGCAGGTTTCGCGGGCGGGCTGATGTAAAAGATTCTTGACAAGCGTACTGCAACCGCAGTACCTTCAAGGTGTCAAGAATCTTTTACATCGGAGGTCGTTATGGTCTACGCAGAACGCACGGTTTGGGCGACGCTGATCGCTACGGCCGTGCTCATCCCCGGCTACATCATCGTCATCATGCAGCAGGCGGGTAACGGGCCGCTCACGGACGTCGACTGGTTCCCGATCATGCTGTGGGCGACCGGAATCAGCATCGTCGGAGCCATCGTCATCGGCATCCTCTGGGGAATCACCGTCGGCCTGCGGGATGTGAAGGGCGTGACCACCTCCGACATCCGCGATCGCGACATCGACCGGATGGGCGGGCGCGTCGAGCACTCGCTGCTCACGATCGCCGGGATCGGCGTGATCGTCCTGTGTGCGGTCGGAGCCGACGTCTTCTGGATCGCGAACGCCATGTTCCTCGGATTCGCGATCTCGACCTTCATCGGTGGCATCGCCCGCATCGTCGCCTACCGGCGAGGGCTCGTCTGATGGTCAAGCCCACTCTCGTCACCAACAGCATCCGCTCTCGCCGCGAGGAGGCCGGGATCACCCAGGCCGATCTCGCCGGGCGCATCGGCGTGACGCGACAGACGCTGATCGCCATCGAGCAGGGAAAATACTCGCCCACGCTCGAACTCGCCTTCCAGATCGCCCGTGCTTTCGAGGTCGGCATCGACGACCTCTTCCAATATCCGGAGGACTGAGATGAACGCCACGATCACGAAGACCATGCCCGCCTGGTTGAACGACGAGTACGGCACCGCCAGCGGCACCAGGAAGGAGACGGTGCCCACCCCGCAGCCCGGACGCGGTGAGGTGCTGCTGCACATCCGCGCCACGGCGCTCAACGCCGCTGACGTGCGGCTCATGCTGGGCGATCCGCTGCTGATGCGGCTCGCCTTCGGGTTGCGCCGACCGAAGCAGCCGATCCGCGGCAACGATGTCGCCGGCACGATCGTCGCGGTCGGCGAGGATGTCGATGTCGACCTGATCGGCGATGAGGTCCTCGCGGAGCTGGACGGCGGCGGCCTCGCCCCCTTCGCCGTCGCCCGTGTCGACCGGCTCGTCACCCGCCCCGAAGCGCTCGCACCCGAGGTCGCGGCGACCCTACCGATCGCGGGCGGCACCGCCGTGCAGGCGCTCGATGCGGCGGCCGTGAGTGCCGGTCAGCGGGTGCTCATCATCGGCGCATCCGGGGGAGTGGGCACCTTCGCCGTGCAACTGGCAGCCCTTCGGGGTGCTGAAGTGTGGGCGACCTGCGGTGAGCCCAACCGCGAGCTCGTCGAGTCGCTCGGCGCCACGCGCACGTTCGACTACCGCACCACCGATCTCGCCACGCTGCCCGCATCCTTCGACGCGATCATCGAGATCGCTGGCTCCCGCCCACTGGCGCAGCTCAGGCGCCTGCTGACGCCGACCGGTGCCGTCGCTATGGTCGGCGGCGACGGCGGGCACGTGCTCGGCCCGATCCCGCGGATGCTGGGGGCGCTGTTCCTGTCGATCGGCTCTCGCCGCAGCATCCGGATGGTCGCCGCCGTCACGAAGCGCGACGTCAACGAGCAGCTCGTCGCGCTCGCGACCGAGGGGAGGATCGCGCCCGTGATCGAGCAGACTCTGCTCTGGGTAGCCGGCGTGGACGGCCTCGCGCGGCTCGAATCCGGCCACGCCGTCGGCAAGGTCGTGGTGCGTGGGCGGGAGTGACCGCATCGGCCCGCGAGACTGCATTGCGCGGACGAGACCGCGTGGAATCACGTGCCTCTCGTCCGCGCAATGCAGTCTCGGAGGGGTGTCGCTGGCGAATGCTCAGGACTGGATGCCAGAATAAAACCGGCGTGCCTGTGTCGCATCTTCCTCGCCCTCGGCTCCTTCGCCTGTCGAAGGGACGAGCGGGTCGAACTTCCGACGGGCCCCTGGACAGCGTCCGCCGCATCTCTTCGAGGAGCAAGATGTCGACGCCAGAAACCGTCACCGTTCCCACGCCCGTCCGCACCGCGCAGCATCGTCGGTACTTGATGTGCAAGCCGTCGCACTTCACGGTCAGCTACAAGATCAATCCGTGGATGGAACCGGCCAAGCCCACCGACACGGCCAACGCCATCGCCCAGTGGCAGAAGCTGCACGACCTGTACCTTGAGCTCGGCCACGAGGTCGAACTCATCGAGCCGCTCGCCGGCTACCCCGACATGGTCTACACCGCCAACGGCGGTTTCCTCATCGACGGTCGCGCGTACGTGCCGAAGTTCCGGTTCACTGAGCGGGCCGGTGAAGCGCCCGCGTTCGCCGACTGGTTCCGGGCGAACGGCTTCGACACCGTCGAGCCCGAAGAGGTCAATGAGGGCGAGGGCGACTTTCTGCTCGTCGGCGATACGATCCTCGCCGGCACCGGCTTCCGCTCCACCGGCGACAGCCACCGTGAGGTCGGTGAAGTGTTCGGCCGCGAGGTCGTCTCGCTGAACCTCGTCGACCCGCGCTTCTACCACCTCGACACGGCCATCTCCGTGCTCGATCCGGTCGAGGGCGTGGCGAACGGTGGCCCGGAGAAGGCCAACATCGCCTACCTGCCGGGGGCCTTCGACGACGCCAGCCGCGCCATCCTCGAGGAGCGCTACCCGGACGCCATTCTCGTCGCCGATGCAGACGGAGCCGTGTTCGGGTTGAACTCCGCCAGCGACGGATACAACGTCATCATCTCGCCGCGGGCCACCGGGTTCGAGAAGCAGCTGCGCGAGCGCGGATACAACCCCATTACCGTCGACCTGTCCGAGCTGCTCCTCGGTGGCGGCGGCATCAAGTGCTGCACCCTCGAACTGCGCGGTGCGCGCACGGAGGCGACCGCATGACCGGAACGACGAGCCTCGAGCCTCACGTCGCCGAGAACTACAGCCCCCTGCCGGTGACGGTCGCCTCCGCCGAGGGCGTCTGGGTCACCGACACCGAGGGCAAGCGCTATCTCGACCTGCTCGCCGCGTACTCGGCCGTCAACTTCGGCCACCGGCATCCGTCCCTCGTCGAGGCCGCGACCGAGCAGCTCGGGCGAGTGACACTCACCAGCCGCGCGTTCATGAACGATCGCCTCGAGCCGTTCGCCGCCGCTGTCGCCCGGTTGTGCGGCAAGGACCTCGTCCTGCCGATGAACACCGGCGCCGAAGCCGTCGAGACCGGCATCAAGGTCGCCCGCGCGTGGGGCTACCGCGTCAAGGGGATCGCCGAGGGCACGGCGCGAATCGTCGTGGCCGCAGGAAACTTCCACGGTCGCACGACGACCATCGTCAGCTTCAGCGACGACGACACCGCCCGCAGCGGGTTCGGCCCGTTCACGCCCGGTTTCGACGCGGTTCCGTACGGAGATGCGGATGCCGTCGCCGCCGCCATCACGGACGAGACCGCCGCCGTGCTCATCGAACCCATCCAGGGCGAGGCCGGCGTCATCATCCCGCCCGAGGGATACCTCACGCGGATCCGCGAGATCTGCGACGAGAAGAACGTGCTCTTCATCGCCGACGAGATCCAGGCCGGGCTCGGCCGAGTCGGCGAGACCTTCGCGTGCGACCGTGAGAACGTCGTGCCCGACCTCTACCTGCTGGGCAAGGCGCTCGGCGGCGGCATCCTGCCCGTATCCGCCGTCGTCGGCAACCGTGATGTGCTCGGTGTCATCCGCCCGGGCGAGCACGGTTCGACCTTCGGTGGCAACCCGCTGGCTACCGCCGTGGGCCTGCGCGTGGTCGAGATGCTCGAGACCGGTGAGTTCCAGGAACGTGCCCGTCAGCTCGGTGCACACCTGCAGCAGGGGCTCGAGAAGCTGGTCGGAAACGGTGTCACCGGCATCCGGGTCGCGGGACTCTGGGCCGGCGTCGACATCGACCCTGCACGGGGAACCGGGCGCGAGATCAGCGAGAAGCTCATGGAGCGCGGCGTTCTCGTCAAGGACACCCACGGCCAGACGATCCGCATCGCGCCGCCGCTGGTGATCCGGGCCACCGAGATCGACTGGGCGCTCGAGCAACTGCGCCTGGTGCTGGCGGGCTGAGGCGGTTTCGGCTCGGGCGCCTCGCTCAACGCCCCGCAGTACCAGCGTACGGGCGTTGAGCGAGCGCAGCGAGACGAAGCGGGTTGAGCTCGATCCTGGCGCAGCATCCGCTCAGGTCACTTCTGCAGGTCTCCTGCCTCCGTGCCCGCTGTCAATGTCTCCGGCAAGCTACGAATGCCGATGATGCCGATGAGGCTGAGAGCCACCAGGTAGCCCGCCACGAGCCAAGGGGTTCCGCCCGTCAGGGCGACCAGGGCCGTGGCGACCAGTGGGGCGGTGCCTCCGACGAGCGCTGCCGGTATCTCGCGTGAGATCGCGATGCCGCTCCACCGCATTCGGGTCGGGAACAGCTCGGCCAACATCGCGGCGCTGACGCCGATCGTCCCGCCCTGAATCACGGCGAGCCCGAGGATCAGCGACAGACCGACCAGCCAGGAGTTCTCGGTGTTGAACAGCCAGAACATCGGGAACGCGAACACCACGCCGAAAATCGCGGCGGTCATGAGCACGGGTTTGCGGCCGATGCGGTCGGCGAGGCGACCGCAGAGCAGAGTGACCGGGATCGTCAGCAGCTCGGCGACGACAAGACCGATGAGGGCATGCGTCGGATTCACCGACAACGTACCGGTGGTGTAGGACAGCGAGAACGTCTGGACGACGTAGACCCAGGGCAGTGCGAAGACGAACAGTGCCATCCCAGCGAGAAGCACACGCCAGTGGCTGCGAACCGCTTCGACCAGCGGCGCCGAGGTGACTTCGCCGTGTCGCTCGGCTGCTTCGAACGCGGCCGTCTCCTTCACTCGCAGTCGGAAGTACAGCGCGAACGCGACGATGACGATGCTGGCGACGAAGGGGAGTCGCCAGCCCCAGGCCTGGAACTGGTCCTTCGGCAACAGGCTGATCAGCGCGAAGGCGACCGTGGCCAGCGCCATTCCGACATACACCGCGGACCCGGGGAAGCCCGCGATGAACGCCCGGTTCCGGTTCGGAGCCGACTCGCTCGCCATCGTCATCGCCCCGGCGAACTCAGCTCCTGCACCGGCGCCCTGGAACAATCGCAGCACGATGAGCAGGATCGGTGCCCAGACACCGATGACCTCGCCGGTGGGGAGCAGGCCGATCAGCGTCGTCGCCAGCCCCATCATCAGCAGGGTCACCAGCAGCGTGGTCTTCCGGCCGATCCGGTCGCCGAAATGCGCGAAGATGAGGCCGCCGATCGGACGGGCACCGAATCCCACCGCGAAGCCTGCGAAGGCCCCGAGAAGTCCGGCCAGGTCACCGGCGCCCGGGAAGAACAGCGGGGCGAACACCAGCGCCGACGCGAGCCCGTACAACGTGAAGTCGTACCACTCGATGATCGTCCCGACGGAGCTGCCGATCACCGCCCGTCGGCGTTGGCCACGGGAGTCGAGTCCGGATCTGTCGATGTCGTCGGTGGGCGCGGTGGCCATGGCACTCCTTCGTGGGGCGGGGGAGTCCGCATGCGGCGCAAGCGTCGGCGGACACAACGAGGACCAGGCTAGGTTCAGCTGGCGTGCGGGGTACATGTGCTTCCCACACATGTACCTGGCCTCACCATGGGGTGGTGGCACAGCCCCGCATTTGCGCGGCGGCCGTGTCAGTCGGTGCGTTCGGTGCGTTCCGTGCGGATAGGGGTGGTCGCCGCGGCCACTTCGTCGCTGAACTCGACCGGGTCCACCCGGGGGATACTGATCGGCCTGGTCTCGTCGAGCGTGAGCCGGAAGCGGGAATTCTCCGCGCGCCGCAGCCGACCGGATCCGATGATCCACGCCAGCCCGATCGCCATGGCGAGCAGGCCCGCGACGCCGCCGAGGACGATCGCGGCTCGGGGGCCGGCGACATCCGTGACCCACCCCGCGATGGGGGCGCCGACCGGCGTCGAGCCCATCACGACGGCCATGTAGAGGGCGAGGACGCGCCCTCGCAACAGCGGGTCGGTCGTGGTCTGCACATAGCCGTTGGCGGTGGTCAGCATGGTGACGGTCGAGAAGCCGACGAAGACCAGCACGATGGCGTAGGTCCAGTAAGTCGGCATGGCTGCCGAGACGATGGATGCCGCTCCGAACAGACCCGCCGCGACGATCAGGACGCGCACGCGGGCGCGGTCGCGCCGCGCCGCGAGCAGCGCACCAGCGAGCGATCCGATCGCCAATACCGAGCTCAGGATGCCGTACCCGTCGGCCTCGCGCCCGAACTCGAGCGCCATCGTCGAGGCGAAGATCGGGAAGTTCATGCCGAACGCCCCGATGAGGAACACCATCACGAACACGACCTTGAGATCGCTCCGCGCCCAGACGTAGCGGAACCCCTCGGCGAGGCCGGTGCGCCCCCGGCTCTTGACGCGCGGCAGCAGCTCGCCGCGGCGGATCAGGAGCAGGGCGATGAGCATGGCGAGGAAGGTCGCGGCGTTCACGACGAACACCCATCCGGTGCCGACCGCGACGATCAGCAGGCCCCCGACGGCGGGGCCGATCAGACGGGCCATATTGAAGGAAGCCGAGTTCAGGGCGACGGCGTTGGAAGCATCCTCCAGCGTCACCATGTCGGAGACGAACGCCTGACGCGCCGGCGCGTCGAACGCGTTCGTGATGCCGAACACGAGGGCGAACCCGAACATCAGCGGCAGGGTCATCACACCCGTGAGCAGCAACGCGGCGACCGCCAGGGCCAGCAGCATCAGCACCGACTGCGTCAGCAGCAGGATCTTGCGCCTGTCGAACCGGTCGGCCACCCAGCCGGTGACGCTGACGAGGACCAGGGGAGGCCCGAACTGCAGCGCCATCGTGAAGCCCATGGCCGCGGCGTCGTTGTTCGTCAGCTCGGTGAGCACGACCCAGTCCTGGGCGGTCGCCTGCATCCAGCCGCCGATGTTGGAGACGAGCGCGCCGAGGAACCAGATCCGGTAGTTGAACGTCGAGAACGAGCGGAACATCGCGGTCATCGCTCGGCCACCTTCCGCATCAGGGCCGCCGCTTCCCGGAGGGTGCGCAGCTCCTTCGCACTGAAATCGAGCTCGGCGATGGCATCCGCCAGGGCGGCGTCGCGCTTATGCACGGTCGCGCTGACGATGTCGGTGCCGGCATCCGTGATCTCGATATACACGCGACGCCGGTCGTCTTCGGAGGGTACGCGGATGACCAGACCAGCTTCGGCGAGCGCGTCCACCGCCGCGGACATCGTGGGGGCGCTCACCCGCTCACGCTGGGCCAGCTCGCCGATGGCGAGCCGTCCCTGCGACCGCAGGTTCGCCAGCACCGCGAAGTGCGCATCGCTGAGGTTGTCGCTCGCGCGCTCGCGACGGAGACGTCGGGCGAGGCGGAAGGTGGACAGACGCAGGTCGGTCGCGGTGGCGTGGAGAAGATCGTCAGGTTCCGTCATTACTTAGGTAGTCTAACTAAGTTTTCTGACTGCGGGCTCGGAACGGATGCTGCACACAGCACCTCTGACACGGGGCGCGCGGTGACCCTAGACTCGTCGCATGCCCCAGACCCGTGAGTTCACCGACGCGCACGGCGTCGTGATCGTCTACGACGTTCATGCTGCGGAGGGGGCGCCGCGCGGTGTCGTGCAGCTGCTGCACGGAGTCGGGGAGCACGCTGGCCGCTACGTCGCGCTGATCGCCGAGCTCACGGCTGCCGGCTTCATCGTGTACGCCGACGATCATCGTGGACACGGACGCACCGGCATCCACCAGCACACGGGGCCGGCGAAGCTCGGCCGTCTCGGTAAGGGCGGGCTGCGCGCAGCCACGGCGGCGGTGTGGCAGCTGACGGGCATCATCCGCGACGAGCATCCGGATCTTCCGCTGGTCCTGCTCGGGCACTCGTGGGGGTCGTTCCTGGCGCAGAAGCTGGTGAACGAGCATCCCGAGGCGTGGGATGCCGTGGTGCTGACCGGTTCCGCCCTGCTCACGGTGCGCGACCTGAACGCTGCGCCGTTGAACGCCCGCTGGGAGGGCAAAGATGCGACCGGCTACGAGTGGCTCAGCCGTGACAAGACGGTCTGGAAGGAGTTCGACGACGACCCGCTCACCACGAACGTGCCGCTGCTGAAGCTGTTCGGTCCGATCGAGGCGCTGAAGCTCTACGGGCGGCCGGCGAAGAACCTCGGTCACGACATCCCGATGCTGCTGCTGGTCGGCGGCGATGACCCGGTCGGCGGGCCGCACAGCGTGCACAAGCTCGCCGACGCGTACCGCACGCGATCGGGGCTCACCGATGTCACCACCCTCGTCTACCCCGACGCCCGGCACGAGATCTTCAACGAGCTGCAGCAGCAGGAGGTCCGCGCCGACCTGCTCGCCTGGCTCGACAAGCACGTTCCGGTGGAGTGAGGGGCGCTGAGCCGGCTTCGGCTCGCTGCGCTCGCTCAGCCCGTTTCGTCTGCGGGGCTGCGCCCCTCCGCTCAACGACCCGCATGTGTCTGGGGCGTCGATGGTTCGGAGCCCCTGCGGGGCGTCGATGGTCCGGAGCCCCCTGCGGGTCGTTGAGCGAGCGGAGCGAGACGAAACGCGGTGAGCGCGGAGCGCAGCGACGAGTCGAAGCGTTCTCGCTCCCAGCGGCTTAAGCTGGACTCGTGCATGGTGAGTACAAGGTTCCCGGTGGAAAGCTCGTCGTCGTCGATGTCGAGGTCGCAGACGGCAGACTGACGGACTTCCGTCTCGCCGGCGACTTCTTCCTCGAGCCGGACTCGGCGCTCGAAGACATCAACGCGGCCGTCAACGGATTGCCGGCGGAGTCGGATGCCACGGTGATCGCCGACGCGGTGCGCGCGGCCCTTCCCGCCGGAGCGCAACTGCTCGGCTTCAATCCCGAGTCGGTCGGCACCGCGGTGCGCCGCGCACTGGTCACGGCACCCGGCTGGCGCGATTTCGACTGGGAGATCGTGCACGAGAAGGCTGTCTCGCCGCGGCTGAACCTTGCGCTCGACGAAGTGCTGACCTCTCGCGTCGGCGAGGGCCGCCGTCGCCCGACGCTGCGGATCTGGGAGTGGGAGGAGTCTGCCGTCGTCATCGGCTCGTTCCAGTCGTACCGCAACGAGGTCGACCCCGAGGGGGCGGCGAAGCACGGCTTCGATGTGGTCCGTCGCATCTCCGGCGGAGGGGCGATGCTCATGGCCGCAGGGCAGATCATCACGTACTCGCTGTACGTGCCAGCATCCCTCGTGCAGGGCCTCACGTTCGCCGACTCGTACGCGTTCCTCGATGACTGGGTGCTGCAGGCCCTGCGTTCGGTCGGCGTCGATGCGACCTACCAGCCGCTCAACGATATCGCGAGCCCGACCGGCAAGATCGGCGGAGCCGCGCAGAAGCGCCTCGCCAACGGCGGCGTGCTGCACCACGCGACGATCTCGTACGACATCGACGGTCAGGTGATGACCGAGGTGCTGCGCATCGGCAAGGAGAAGCTCAGCGACAAGGGCACGGCCTCAGCGGCCAAGCGCGTCGACCCGCTGCGCACGCAGACCGGGCTCAGCCGCGCCGAGATCATCGAGAGCTTCAAGGCCACGTTCCGTGCACTGACGGATGCCGAGGACGGCACGATCACGCCCGACGAGTACGCCGACGCCGAGGCGCTCGTCGAATCGAAGTTCGGGGTCGACGCCTGGCTGCAGCGTGTTCCTTGAGCACTGACCGGGGCGCGGTCGCCATCATCCAGGGCGACAACCTCGCCGTCGCGCAGACTCTGCCGTCGGCATCCTTCACGCTCGTGTACCTGGACCCGCCGTTCAACACCGGCCGCGCGCAGGAGCGACAGGTGGTCACCGCGCGTCGCACTTCGGGCGAAGACGTGCCGGCGGGTGAGATCCGGCACGGGTTCCACGGGCACGAGTACGAGCGGGTGCGGGGCATGCTGCGCACCTATGACGACCGGTTCGACGACTACGGCGAGTTCCTCATGCCGCGGCTGGAAGAAGCATGGCGCCTGCTCGCCGACGACGGCACGCTGTATCTGCACCTCGACTACCGCGAAGCGCACTACGCCAAGGTGATGCTCGACGCGGTCTTCGGCCGTGACTCGTTCCTCAACGAGCTCATCTGGGCCTACGACTACGGCGCGAAGTCGCGCAGCCGCTGGCCGACCAAGCACGACACGATCCTCGTGTACGTGAAGACTCCCGGCGCGCACGTGTTCAACGCCGACGACATCGACCGCGAGCCCTACATGGCGCCCGGGCTCGTCACCGCCGAGAAGGCCGCTCGCGGCAAGCTGCCCACCGACGTGTGGTGGCACACGATCGTTCCGACCACCGGACGGGAGAAGACCGGCTATCCGACGCAGAAGCCCGAGGGAGTCCTCCGCCGGATCGTGCAGGCCTCCAGCCGTCCCGGCGACCGGGTGCTCGACCTGTTCGCCGGGTCCGGCACGACCGGAGCCGTCGCATCCGCCCTCGGGCGTGATGCCGTGCTCGTCGACGACAATCCCGAAGCGATCCGCATCATGCAGCAGCGGATGCCGCACGCCGAGGTGTCGACGGCAGCGACCTGAACCCGCGCCTCAGTTGCGCACCCGACCGTCGTGCAGCTCGAGCACGTCGTCGATCGAGGTGAACTCGGAAGCGTCGTGCGTGACGGCGATCACGGCGGTGCCCGCGTCCGTGAGGCGTGTGACTGACGCGGCGATGATCGCCCGCGAGCGTGCGTCGAGCCCGGACATCGGCTCGTCGAGCAACACGAGGTCCGCCCGTTGCACGAGCACCTGCGCCAGGAGGGCGCGCTGACGCTGCCCTCCGGAGAGCGTGCCGATCGGGCGTCGGGCGAGATCGGTGAGTTCGACGGCCGCGATGGCTTCGGTGACGGCGTCGCGGTCTGCCCTGCGGGACGGGCGCCATGCTCCGAGGCGCGCCCACGTACCCATCGCGACGACGTCGGTGACGGTCAGAGGCAGGTGCGGCGCGAGTGCTGTGGACTGCGGCAGGAGGGCGATGCGCGTGTGCGGCCCCATCTCGACGACGCCGCTATCGGCGGGGAGGAGTCCGGCCGCCACCGAGAGCAACGTCGACTTGCCCGATCCGTTCGGGCCGACGACGAGCAGCAGCTGTCCGGCCTGCACCTGAGCGTTGACGCCATCGAGCGCCGGATGCCCGTCACGCGTCACGCCGATGCCCCGCAAGGAGAGCACGCGCATGGTCGGCAGAGCAGCGGAAGGAGAAAGCATCACTCTAGTATTGCAAATGATAATCAATCTCAATAACTGCTACAGTCGCTGATTGTGTCATTCCTGCTGGATCCCTTCACTGTCTCGTTCGTGCAGCGCGCCCTCCTCACCGGCGCCCTCGTCGCCGTCATCTGCGGCGTCGTCGGCACCTGGGTCGTGCTGCGCGGGATGGCCTTCCTCGGCGAGGCGATGGCACACGGGATGCTGCCGGGAATCGCCGTCGCGACCCTCCTCGGCGTTGCGCCGATCTTCGGCGCCGCGGTCAGTGCGGCAGCCATGTCGGTCGGCATCGGGATGCTGCAACGCCGCGGGCGCCTCTCCGCAGACACCAGCATCGGGCTGCTGTTCGTTGCCAGCCTCGCCCTCGGCGTCATCATCATCTCCGCATCACGAAGCTTCGCGACCGACGCCACCGCCATCCTGTTCGGCGACATTCTCGCGGCGTCCGCAGCCGACATCATCATGCTGGCGGTCGTCGCCGTCATCGCCCTCGTCGTGGCAGCCGGCGGCCACCGCTCCTTCGTCGCGATCACCGTCGACCCCCGGCAGGCGCAGCTGCTCGGCCTCCGCCCGCGCGTCGCCCACGTGCTCCTGGTCGGCCTGATCACCCTCGCGGTCGTCGCCGCGTACCAGGCGGTCGGGTCGCTGCTCGTGGTGGGGATGCTGCTCGGCCCTGCTGTCGCGGCCGGGCGCTGGACGACCCGCATCCCGACCGCGATGGCGCTCGCCGGGCTGATCGGCACCGTCGCCGTCGCGCTCGGTCTGTTCATCTCCTGGCACGCAGGGACCGCCGCCGGTGCCACGATCGCGTTCGTCGCGATCCTGTCCGCTGTCGTCTCGGCCCTCGCTCGCCGCCTCCTGTCCCCGACCTCGCCGGGGCGCATTCGCGTCCCTGCCGAAAGGACCTCATGAGACTCCGCTTCGCCGCTGCCTGCGGCATCCTGCTTCTCGCCCTCACCGCCTGTTCCCCGGCTCCCGTGAGCGCAGGGTCGCCGAGCTCCGAGACCGGCGACGGTCACGGCGAGATCGAGGGAGCGCACGAACTCGCCGAACCCGCCCTGCACCTGGCGACCGTTGACGCCGCAGGCGTGGCGCACCACCTGGATCTGCTCGACGAGGAACCGTCGATCCTCGCCGAGGTCGAACCGATCGACGACCTCGTCTCTGACGGCAGATACCTGTTCGGCATTCGGGAAGGGTCTGTCACCGTGATCGACAGCGGCGTCTGGACCTGGAGTCACATCGATCACTTCCACTACTACGAGGCACCCGCGAAGGTTGTCGGCGAGATCACCGGCCCCGGCAGTGCCGCCGTCGTCCCCGGAGAGGTCGGCGTCGGGCTGCTGTTCGGCGGCGAAGCCGTCCTGATCGACACGGCCGCCCTCGCCGAGGGAGAGATCGTGGAGAGCTTCCGTGTGCCCGTCGATGCGCACGACGGGCTCGTCGTCCCGCTGAAACAGGGCGCTGCCATCACCGAGCCGGATGGATCGGGCGCCGTGCAGGCACTCCGGGTGTTCGCGGAGGACGGCACGGCGGGGGAGTCCATCCCCTGCGCTGCGGCCGCCGGCACCATCACCACCGTGGTCGGCACCGTCGTCGGCTGCGCCGACGGTGCTGCGCTCGCCGTCGGCGGGGACGCCGGCGAATGGGAGCGCATCGCCTACCCGACGGATGCCGAATCGGAGGCTGCAGCGCAGGCCGCGTCGTTCGCCGCCCGCAAGAGCCGCCCGACCGTCGCCGCACTCGCCGGTGACGCGGCGGTTGGAGGCACAGAGTTCTGGATGCTGGATACGCGGGAGCGGACATGGACGCTCCACGACGTGGGGGAGGAGATCGTGCGGGTCGCCGCCGTCGACGACGACGCCTCACGGGTTCTCGCGCTCACCGCCGACGGCGCCGTGCTCGTGTTCTCGGACGGCGAGGTCACCGCTCGGACCGAGCCGCTCGTCGCAGCATCCCTCGCCGACCCTGACCTCGCAGCCGGCGTGACCTTCGTGGTCGACCAGCAGCGCGCCTACCTGAACGGGCCCGCTGAGCAGACGATGTGGGAGATCGACCCGGCGGACGGCGCACGGCTCTCGCGCACGTTCGAAAACGCCGAACCGCTGCACCTTGCTGGGACTGGACGATGAGCCGGGACCGGACGATGAGCCGGGACCGGACGATGAGCAGATACCGAACGATGAGGCGCGCCGCCGCCGCCCTGCTCGCTGTCTTCGCCGCCGCCGGTGCGCTTGCCGGATGCTCGTCGCCGGCCGACGATCGGCCCAGCATCTACGTGACCACGAACATCCTCGGTGACGTCGTCGAAGAGATTGCCGGAGACCGACTCGAGGTGGTCACGCTGATGGCACCTGGCGCCGATCCGCACTCGTTCGAGCTCTCCGCTCAACAGGCAGCGGGGATGCGCGACGCCGATCTCATCGTCGCGAACGGGTTGGGGCTCGAGGAGGGTCTGACCCAGCACGTCGAGGCCGCGTCCGACGACGGCGTTCCCGTCGTAAAGGCGGGAGTCCACGTCGATGTGCTCGAGTACTCCGAGGGCGCAGGTCCCGACCCGCACTTCTGGACCGACCCCGGGCAGATGGTGCTCGTCGTCGACGCGATCGCGCCGCTGATCGCAGAGCTCGCCGGA
>NZ_JBQDVP010000021.1:0-48900 GCF_052102115.1 Microbacterium sp. | reverse complement strand
GGCGCTCGAGCGCGGGCAGCTCACCCTCCGCGGCTACGACCGCGTGTTGCGTTTGGCCTGGACGATGGCCGATCTCGCGGGCGTCGAGATGCCGGGGAGCGACGAACTAGGAGGGGCACTTTTCCTGAAGAGAGGACTGATCGCATGATCGACGCGCTGTCGAACGACACAGAGATCCGCAGGGCGGCCGTGACGGCGCGCCCTGATGACGAACCGGACACGACGCTCGCCCGGGTCGCATGGAGCGTCATCGCCGAGCCGGGCGACGGTGTCGCCGGCGCACTGGTCGCACAGCTGGGACCGGTCGAGGCCCTCCGCTTCGCTCTCTCGCAGGAGAACTTCGGCCTCGCCGAGAAAGCGATCCACGACGGACGACGACGCTGGATGCCGCGTGCCGTACCCCGAGCGATCCGTGAGGCACTGCACGGGGCCACGGCGATCGGTGCCGGTCTGCTGCTGCCGGGGGACGTCGATTGGCCGGTCGCGCTCGACGACCTCGGTGATCACGCGCCGGCTGTGCTGTGGGTGCGCGGCGACATATCGACCCTCGCTGCCCGCAGCCGTGTGGCGATGGTCGGGGCGCGTGCGGCGACCGCGTACGGAGACGCCGTGGCTGCCGAGCTGTCCGGCGACCTGGCCGCTACCGGCACGGTCGTGGTCTCGGGCGGCGCCTATGGCATCGACGGAGCGGCGCATCGCGCCGCCCTCGGGGTCGGCGGCGGTACCGTGGCCTTCCTGGCGGGAGGGGTCGACCGCGCGTATCCGGCAGGGCACCAGGAGCTGTTCGAACGGATCAGGGCGTCGGGTGCTCTCGTGAGCGAACTGCCGTGCGGTGCGGCGCCGACCAAGTTCCGGTTTCTGTCACGAAACCGGCTCATCGCCGCCCTCGGCGCCGCCACGATCGTGGTCGAGGCCGGGTGGCGCAGCGGTTCGCTGAACACGGCCGGCCACGCGTCCTCACTCGGGCGTCCGCTGGGCGCTGTACCCGGCCCGGTCACGAGCGCGGCCTCGGCCGGATGCCACCGGCTGATGCGGGAGTACGACGCGCAGTGCATCACGAACGCCGCCGAGGTCCGCGAACTGATGGGCATCGAGGAGCTCCCTGCTGTGATGGCTGAGTCGCGCGAAGACCCGGAGCGGATTCGGCTGCTCGATGCCTTGAGCACGCGAACGCCGCGCTCGCCCTCCGAGATCGCGCGGATCGCCGGAATGGCGGAGGACAGCACGCGATCGTTGCTCGGGATGCTCTCGCTGGAGGGCAGCGTCGCGCGTGACGACGCCGGTTGGCGACGGGCGGTCGGATGATCGGTACGAGCCCGCGATCAGGTGAGGCGGTAGCCGACGCCGCGAACGGTCTCGATGCGATCGGCGCCGATCTTCTGCCGCAGGTATCCGACGTACACATCGGCCACGTTCGAGCCGGGGTCGAAGTCGTACCCCCAGACCCGACTCAGCAGCTGCTCGCGGCTGAGCACCTGCCCGGCGTTGCGGATGAGCTCCTCGGCGAGGGCGAACTCGCGTGCTGACAGCTCGACGGCATGCTCGCCGACCCGGGCCCGGCGGGTGCGGATGTCGAGATGCAGATCGCCGTGCGAGAGATCTGTGCCGACCACCTGCTCCTCCCGTCGCATCCGCAACCGGATGCGCGCGAGCAGCTCATCGAAGCGGAACGGCTTGCCCAGGTAATCGTCTGCTCCGCCCTCGAGCCCCGCGATCGTGTCGTGGAGCTCGACCCGAGCGGTGAGCATGATCACCGGCAGAGTCGATCCAGACCCGCGCAGCCGCTCCAGCACCTCGAACCCGTCGAATCCGGGGAGGTTCACATCGAGGACGAGCAGATCGAACTCATCGGTCTGCGCCAGATCGAGCGCATCGGGACCGGTGGCGGCGACGCGGGTCGCGAAACCGGCGGCACGCAGCCCCTTCTCGATGAACCCGGAGATCCGCGGTTCGTCGTCGGCTATCAGGATGGAAGTCATGATCCATCGACCTCCTTCGTATCTGCGTTTCCGTTGGCCGCGGGCAGCGGGGGCCGCGGCGGGATGACGACGTCGTCGAGATCATCGGCGTGGCTGGCGGGCGCATCGCGGCGCGGCACTCGGAGGATGAACACGGCCCCGCCGCCGTCCGCATCCTCGACATGGGCCGTTCCGTGGTGCGCACGCGCGATCACCTGCACGATGTGGAGGCCGAGCCCGCTTCCGCTGCGCGCGGCGGCGTCCGCGCCGCGCTGGAACCGCTCGAAGATCCGCTGCTTGGCGTCGTCCGGTACGCCCGCCCCTTCATCGCGGACCCAGAACTCGATGCTCTCGCCGACCGTGCGGCTCCCCATCTCCAACGCGCCGTCGCCGTGCGTGACGGCGTTCTGTGCGAGCTGCAGCATGGCCTGTGTGATCCGAGCGGCATCCAGCGTCGCTGATCCCTCTGCTACCGATCCGAGCTTCACCTCGGCGCCCACGATTCCCTGCGCCTTGCGCGAGATCTGACGGACGAGATCGGCGACGTCGACGTGCTTCGGCTGCACCGGTGCCGGGCCGTGCAGGGCCGCGGCCGCCGCCAGATCGGCGACGAGTCGCCCCATGCGATCCAGCTCGTCGACAGCGAGCTGCCGGGTGTCGCGGGCATCGTCGGGGTCCTCGGGGTCCATGACCTCGAGGTTTCCGCGCACGATGGTGATCGGGGTCTTCAACTCGTGTCCGACGTCGCTCAGCAACTGCCGTTGCGATTCCAGCGCGTCGTCGATGCGATCGAGCATGTCGTTCATGGTCTCCGACAACTCGGCGACGTCGTCGTTGCCGTCGACAGGGAGCCGCTCGTCCAGCGACTGCGCTGTGATCCGCTCCGCCGTCTCTCGCATCTGCCGCAGGGGGCGCAGCAGACGTGTCGCGACGATCGAACCGGTAGCGGCGATCACGACGAGCGTGATCCCGGACGCCCACAGGAACATCTCCGCGGAGTCGTTGATCTCGGCGAGTTCGGCTTCGAGGTCGTAAACAAGCACGAACACGACCTCCTGCGGCTTCGGCGACCCTTCGATCACGATCGGCGCCGCAAGGTATCGCCACGTGCGACCGTCTTCGGCGTAGGTGGCGATGAGGGGGTCGCCGTCCTGCAGCAGGCCGTGTGCGTGCTGCGCGAAGTCGGCTTCGTTCTGCAGATCGAGATCGAGCTGGATGCCGGGGACGGTCGTGATGACGCCGTCCACCATGCCCATGGCACCGGTGTTGTCGTCGGGGCTCATCCGCTGCACGACCGCGGCGAGAGCGGCCGACGACGACGCCCAGCCGGTGCCATCGTCGCCGGTGCCGACGATGAACCGTGCCGACTCGAGATTGTCGTGCAGCCGGGCATCGACTTGCTCCAGGATCCGCTGCCGTTCGACGAAGTAGACCGAGAACCCCACGGCGAGCAGACCGACCGCAGCAACGGCGGTGATCGCGGCGACGATGCGCGTGCGCACAGATATCGCCAGTCGGCGACGTGCGGATGGGGCATCGGGTTCGGTCACCGCTCCAGTATCCCGGGCGGCACAGGGGCGAGGTGTCTCTATAAGAGAGATCTCATGCCACGTCGACCGTGGACGTGCTGGAATCGAAGCATGCCCCACCCTGACGATGACGCGCTGATCCTGGCGTCTGCGCTCGACCTCGCGCCGGACGCGGTGACCTTCCGTTCGCGCGAACCACTCGGTGCGGGTTCCGTCACCGGAATGCAGGTGGGCGATGACGCGCGTCTGCTGTATTACATGGACACCTCGGGGCTCGCCGTGCCGGCGGAGACCGGGATGGTGGCGAGCGATGACGCCGGGATCGTCCGCATCTGGCAGCATCCGGCAGACCCGCACCTTCCCGCCCTAGCGCCGGTGGCATTTCAGGATGCCGCGCACACGCTGCTCTCCCGGCTGGGCTTCTCCGGTGATACCGCGCCGGAGATGATCGCGTACCGTCCCGGCAGGAGGGCTGTGCTGCGCGTCGCGACCGATGCGGGCGACCTCTGGATCAAGGTCGTGCGTCCGTCGCGGGTCGAGCGGATCGTCCGCGCCGGAACCGCCGCCGTTGCGGCCGGTCTGCCGACGCCGGAGGTGCACGGGTGGTCGGAGGAGGGTCTCATCGTCATGGCGGGAGCCCACGGAACACCCGTCACGGAAGCTCCGTGGGACCCGGTCGGCCTGCTCGACCTCGTCGACGATCTGCGAGCCCGCCTGACCCGCGTGGAATGGGAACACCGAGCCCCCGGAATCGCGGGCCGACGGGACTGGTATGCCGGTCACGGCGACGAGCGGGCGGGGCGGATCCTCTCTGAAGCGCAACGGCTCATCGATGCTCCTGCTGGTGTGCGCACACCGACGGTGGTGCACGGCGACCTCCATCTCGGACAGCTGTTCCTGCACGAGGGGTACATCAGCGGGCTCATCGACATCGACACCCTTGCGGTCGGTGACCCCGGCGAAGACGCCGCGGCGTTCCTGTCCCACGCGATCGCGAGCGCGTTGCTCACAGGCGGTCATGCGTCTGACCGCGTCTGGGCGCTCGCCGACCTCGCCGCCGACCGCTGGGCGAGCGACGACGGCGTCCGCGGGCGGACGCTGATACATCTCGCCGGGCACCTCATCGCGGCCACACAACGGGGAGATTCAGCCGGTGGGTCCCGGCTCGAGAACGCCGCGTCGGCTCTTGCACAGGGGCTCGCGCCGTCGGACGGTCGCGGCTAAGAAGGCTCTCATGGACGGTTTCGATTGCCCTTACCGGCGCCGATCAGGATGGAGACATCCCGCACGACGCCGCACGGCGGCAGAACACACAGGAGGATGACATGAACAAGAAGTGGATCGTCTACGGCATCACGGGCCTTGCAGGCTTCGGCATCGTCGCGGGCGGCGCGGCCGCAACCGCGAGCACGATGGATCTGAAGACCACACAGGGCGCCGTCGTCCCCGGCGGCGCGATCACCGATCGAGGCGGTGTCCTGGACAGCACGACCGTCCAGCTGCGCGAGACCAACTCCTCGGTGACCGTCGTCACCGCGCCGTCGGCGGCGTCCGTGCACTCCGCGGCCTCCGCGGCGAGCGCGACATCGGCGCCCAGTGCCCAGTCGGCACCGAGCGCGCAGTCGGCACCGAGCGCGCAGTCCGCCCCGAGTGCCCAGTCGGCCCCGAGTGCGCAGTCCGCGCCCAGCGCCCAGTCGGCACCGAGCGCGGCATCCATTGCCAGCGCGCCGTCGAACTGACCCGAAGCTGCGAAAGACGCCCCGAGGCCTCTGGTGCCTCGGGGCGTCTTCGCATGCGGCGAGGCATCCGGGCGCGGCCGGTGCACCGCGGCATGCTGGGGGGATGGAGCTCACGGCAGCGGTGAACGCATTCACCACGCACCTCGCGCAGGTGCGTCGGCTGTCGCCCGCGACTGTCCGCGCCTACAGCTCCGACCTGCGCGACCTGACCTCCTCGATGGGCGTCGCGTCGCTCAACGACGTCGACCTCGAGATGCTCCGCGACTGGCTGTGGAGCGCGACGCAGCGCGGCGATGCCCGGTCGACTCTCGCACGGCGTGCCGCAGCCGCACGATCGTTCTTCTCCTGGGCCAAGGACGAAGAGCTCATCAGCGTCGATCCGGCACTGCGGCTGATCGCCCCCAAGCGCGGGCGCACCTTGCCGCAGGTCGCCTCGCAGGACGGCATGCGCGCACTGCTCGACGACAGCGCCCGCGCGGCGGCCGACGGAGACCCGATCGCGCTCCGCGACCATGCGATCCTCGAACTGCTCTACGGCTCGGGAATGCGGGTCTCCGAGCTCTGCGGCCTCGATATCGACGACATCGACCTCGATCGTGCGACGGCGCGCGTGCTCGGCAAGGGCTCCAAGGAGCGTGTCGTGCCGTACGGTCGTCCCGCCCGCGATGCGATCGGCGCCTACCTGACCCGCGGGCGCCCGGGGCTCGCCGCGCGTGCGACCGCCGCGGGACCGGCAGTGTTCCTCGGCATCCGCGGCGGGCGGGTCGGCGCCCGGGCTGTCTACACGCTCGTCGCCGCAGCGCTCGGTCCGATTATCGGGGCGGATGCTGTGGGCCCCCACGCGCTGCGCCACTCCGCAGCCACGCATCTGCTCGATGGCGGAGCTGACCTGCGCGCGGTGCAGGAGATCCTCGGCCACGCGAGCCTGGGCACCACGCAGATCTACACCCACGTCTCCTCCGAACGCCTCACGGCGACCTACCGACTGGCCCATCCGCGCGCGTGAGCGCGTCGCAGCAGGGCAGCAGGATCGCTCGCGGCACCTCGCCGAACATCAGCATCGGATTGATGTAGACGCTGTTCAGCCGCACCCCGACGTGCAGCGTCCCCGCTGCGGAGTGTCCACCGGATGCCAGCGTGCCGATCTCCTCGCCGGCCTTCACGACCGTGCCCGGTGCGAGGTCGGACTCGAGCGGCTCGAAAGTCGATACGTAGCCGCCCCCGTGATCGATGGTGATCAGCGGTCGATCCACGACCACACCCCGGAACGCCACGACCCCGTCCGCGGGAGAATGCACCGGTGCCGCAGCATCCGCACCGATATCGATTCCGCGGTGACCGGGGCCGTAATCGTGCGCCGGGGCGCGGAACGGCTCCACGACGTCGCGATCACCCGAGACCGGCCAGCGCCATGGCGGATCCGGCGTCGGGGGAGTCGCCGCGGCCGGCAGCACCACGAGGAGCACTGCCGCGAGGACAGTGACGGAGACGATGCGGGCGCTGCGTGCGCCCTGGTGGGATGACAGCATTCATCCATGCTCGCGCTGCTGCCCCCACCCCGGGCAACCCGTACCCGCGGACCGTGGAGAACACGCGGGAATCCGCGCCGGTGCAGGAGCAGTCAGACGTCCGTGATCCTGTACACTGGAGGTCGCACCTCGATATCCGGGGTGACTACGCGTGCCCAAAGCGATCGACGTCCTCGTGACAGACATCGTGGCATCCACTCCCACAGGTCCTGCTCGCAAGAGCGGGTGGGCGTGTGCCGGGCACCAGGATTGCCGATCACCTGATCGGCGAAGACAACCTCAAGGGCGCGACAGCGCCGGAAATAAGGAGAAGACCATGGCTGTGGTCACCATTCGCCAGCTGCTCGACAGCGGCGTTCACTTCGGACACCAGACCCGCCGGTGGAACCCGAAGGTCAAGCGCTTCATCCTCACCGAGCGCAGCGGCATCCACATCATCGACCTGCAGCAGTCGCTCGGCTACATCGACTCGGCCTACGACTTCGTCAAGGAGACCGTCGCCCGCGGCGGCACGATCCTGTTCGTCGGCACCAAGAAGCAGGCCCAGGAGATTCTCGCCGAGCAGGCGACCCGCGTCGGCCAGCCCTACGTGAACCAGCGCTGGCTCGGTGGCCTCCTCACCAACTTCCAGACCATCGCGAAGCGTCTGGCTCGTATGAAGGAGCTCGAGGAGCTCGACTACGAGAACCCGGCTGCTTCGGGCTTCACGAAGAAGGAGCTGCTGCTCAAGAAGCGCGAGCTCGACAAGTTGCACAAGTCGCTGGGCGGCATCCGCAACCTCACCAAGACGCCGTCGGCCCTGTGGGTCATCGACGCCAAGCGCGAGCACCTCGCCATCGACGAGGCCAAGAAGCTCGGCATTCCGGTGATCGGCATCCTCGACACCAACGCCGACCCGGACGACTTCCAGTACCCGATCCCCGGCAACGACGACGCGATCCGCTCCGTCTCGCTGCTGACGCGCATCGTCGCGGATGCCGCGGCCGAGGGCCTGCAGCAGAAGCACAACCCCGAGTCGGGCGACGCCGAGCCGCTGGCCGAGTGGGAGAAGGAGCTTCTCGAGGCTCCCGCCGACGAGAAGGCCGACACCGCCGAGAAGGCTGAGTCCGCTGAGGCTGAGAAGGCTGAGTCGGTCGAGACCGCCAAGACGGCCGAGGCCGATGAGAAGGCCGAGACCGCCGAGACCGCTGAGGCGACGGAATCTGTCGAGGCCGCTGCCTCGGAGACGGCTGCCGACGAGGCCGGTGCTGAGGCTCACGACGAGGCGGTTGCTGCCGCTTCCGGTGAGCAGACCGCAGAGGTCGCTGCAGCCGAAGCCACTGACGCCAAGTAATTCCGCGTACACACACCTGACGAAGCAAAAGGAGCCACGACACATGGCCAACTTCACCATCGCCGACATCAAGGCGCTGCGTGAGCAGCTCGGCACCGGAATGGTCGACACGAAGAACGCGCTCGAAGAGGCCGAGGGAGACCGCCAGAAGGCGGTCGAGATCCTTCGCCTCAAGGGTGCTAAGGGCAACGCCAAGCGCGCTGACCGTTCCACCAGCGAGGGTCTGGTCGTCGCACGCGAGCTGGACGGCGGCGTCACGCTGATCGAGCTGGCTTGCGAGACCGACTTCGTCGCGAAGAACGACCGGTTCATCGCTCTGGCCGACAAGGTCGCCGACGCCGCAGCTGCTGCGAAGGCCGATTCGGTCGAAGATGCTCTCGCCGCTGCCGCCGGCAGCCAGACTGTCGGAGAGCTGATCTCCGACGAGGCGGCCATCATCGGCGAGAAGGTCGAGCTGCGGCAGGTCCGCACCATCACGGGCGGCGCCGTCGAGGTCTACCTGCACCGCACGAGCAAGGATCTGCCCCCGCAGATCGGCGTGGCCGTCGCCTACACCGGTGACGACTCCGCGACCGCCCGCAGCATCGCGCAGCACATCTCGTTCGCCAACCCGTCCTACCTCACCCGTGAGGACGTTCCGGCGGATGCCGTCGAGAAGGAGCGCGAGATCGTCACCGAGATCTCCCGCAACGAGGGCAAGCCCGAGGCTGCACTGCCGAAGATCGTCGAGGGTCGTGTCTCGGCGTTCATCAAGCAGGTCGCCCTGCTCGAGCAGGACTACGCTAAGGACAACAAGCTCTCCGTCGCCCAGGTTGCGAAGGACGCCGGTATCACCGTGACGGACTTCGCGCGCTTCAAGGTCGGCGCCTAGCAGTCTGCAAGGGGTTCGGATCCACACGGGTCCGAACCCCTTCTTCATGCCCAAAAGGCACTATCTTGAATGCGGGACGAGAGGACACCACCCATGACTGAACGCACCGGACGCCGCCGCGTCCTTCTCAAACTCTCCGGAGAGGCCTTTGGCGGCGGACAGCTCGGGGTGAACCCCGACGTCGTCAGCCAGATCGCCCGTGACATCGCCGCGGCCGTCTCCGAGGTGGAGATCGCCATCGTCGTCGGCGGAGGAAACTTCTTCCGCGGCGCAGAACTCAGCCAGCGCGGCATGGATCGGGGGCGTGCCGACTACATGGGCATGCTCGGCACGGTAATGAACGCCCTCGCACTGCAGGACTTCCTCGAGCAGGCGGGCGCGCCCACGCGCGTTCAGTCGGCCATCTCGATGACCCAGGTCGCCGAGCCGTACATCCCGCTGCGCGCCGAGCGGCACATGGAGAAGGGCCGAGTCGTCGTCTTCGGCGCGGGCGCCGGACTGCCGTACTTCTCGACCGACACGGTCGCGGCGCAGCGCGCCCTCGAAATCGGCGCCCAGGAGGTGCTGGTCGCGAAGAACGGCGTTGACGGGATCTACACCGCCGACCCGAACAAGGACTCCTCAGCCACGCGCATCGAGAAGGTGACCTACTTCGACGCACTCCAGCGCGGCCTCAAGGTCGTCGACTCCACCGCTTTCAGCCTGTGCATGGACAACAGTATGGACATGCGCGTGTTCGGCATGGAACCGGCGGGCAACGTCACCCGTGCCCTGCTCGGCGATCCGATCGGCACCCTGGTCACCACCTGACCGTCGTTGCCAGGGCGCAGTCCGCGCACCTGGCTAGAATTGCAAGAACCCCCTGGATGATAGGAGCCACCGTGATCGCGGACGTCCTCGCTGACACCACCACTCGCATGACCCGCGCCGTCGAGGCGGCCAAGGAGGACTTCGCCACGGTGCGCACCGGCCGCGCGAACCCGCAGCTGTTCCAGAAGTTGATGGTCGACTACTACGGGTCGCCGACCCCGCTGGCGCAGCTCGCCTCGCTGGCCAACCCCGAGGCGCGTTCGCTGATCATCACGCCTTACGACAAGTCCGCGCTCAAGGCGATCGAGCAGGCCGTCCGCGACATGCCCAACCTCGGTGCGAATCCGACCAACGACGGCAACATCGTGCGGGTCACGATGCCCGAGCTGACCGAGGAGCGGCGCAAGGAGTACGTCAAGCTCGTGCGCACTAAGGGCGAAGACGCGAAGGTGCACGTGCGCGGCATCCGCCGCAAGGCCAAAGACGAGCTCGATGCGCTCAAGAGCGAGGTCGGCGAAGACGAGATCTCGCGCGGTGAGAAGGAGCTCGACGGGCTCACCCGTCAGCATGTCGATCTGATCGACGACGCGCTCAAGCGCAAAGAGACCGAGCTCCTCGAGGTCTGATCAGGCATGCGCGAGCCGATCGGCGACGACGACGGGCAGCCGCTGACGCGGCGGGAAGCCCGTGAAGCGTCGACCCCGGGAGACGAGCCGGTTCCGCTGACGCCGCCGGTCGACGAGCCGGTCGTCCCTCCGCGTCCACCGCTGCCGGTTTCGCCGGACTTCGCCTCGGATCCCGCTGCAGCGATGCGCGAGCAGCTGCGCCAGGCCCGCGGAGACTTCGAGACGCACGTCAACCAGGCCAGAGAGCACCTGGACCAGGCCAACGAGCGCATCAAGGCGCGAACCGGCCGCGACCTCATCCTGGCCATCCTGGTCGGTCTCGCCTTCGGTGTGGTGCTGCTGGGCTCGCTGCTGTTCTTCAAGGAGCTGTTCGTCCCGATCGCCCTGGGGCTCGCGACCCTCGGGGTCTTCGAGTTCACTCGTGCCCTGCGCACGGCAGGCAGACGCATCGACATCGTGCCGCAGGTCGGCGCCGGCGCCGTTCTCGTCCTTGCCGGATACTTCGCGCCCGCCTGGCTGACCTGGGTGACGCTGATCTTTGCCATCGCCTTCGTGATCGTCTGGCGCCTGGTGGTGCAGATGGTCACGAAGGACGGGCGCACCTACGGTGACGTGCTCGTGGACGCCGTCGTCGGCGGGTTCGTGCAGATCTACGTGCCCTTCCTCACGGCTCTCGCTCTCATGCTGCTCCGCCAGGAGGGCGGGCAGTGGTGGGTCCTCGCCTTCATCGCCGTCGCGGTGGCATCAGACACCGGCGCGTACGCTGCGGGCGTGGCGATCGGCAAGCACCCGATGGCGCCGCGGATCAGCCCGAAGAAGACCTGGGAGGGATTCGGGGGAGCCGTCGTTGCCGCAGCCGCCGCCGGTGTCCTGCTGGCGCTGTACTTGCTCGAGATTCCCTGGTGGGCTGGTCTCATCGTCGGACTCGCCATCCTCCTGTCTGCGACTCTCGGAGACCTCGGCGAGTCCATGATCAAGCGCGACATCGGCATCAAGGACATGAGCTCCTGGCTGCCCGGTCATGGCGGACTGCTCGATCGGCTCGACAGCATTCTGCCGTCGACGGTCCCGGCGCTCATCCTCTACTTCCTGCTATCTCCCTGGGCGGTGCTCGTATGACCTCGAATTCACTGGACGACACGGTGGACGACGCCGCCGATGATACCGCGGATGATGCGGTGGACGAGGAGACGGTGTCGGTGACCACGTCCGAGGAAGAGCGTCCTCCCGCGTTCCGCACGACCAGCGGACGGGAGCGCGGCTACCACCGAGCTGCGGTGGACACGTTCCTCGCCGCGGCACGGGAGAGCTTCGAATCCGAAAGCGGACTGACCGCGGCCGAGGTCCGCATCGCCTCCTTCCCGCTAGTGAGAGAGGGGTACATCGTCGGTGACGTCGATGCGGCACTGGGCCGCATCGAAGATGCCTTCGCCGCCCGCATCCGCGAACAGGCCGTCCGCAGCGGCGGTGCCGAGGAATGGGTCGTCGAAGCACGGACGCAGGCCCAGGAGATCCTCGACCACCTCGCTCGTCCCCGTCGGCGCAAGTTCGCACGCACGGGATTCCTCACGTTCGGCTATCGCATCGACGAGGTGGACCACGTTGCCGCGCGCATCGTCCGCTACCTGCGCGACGGCGAGGATCTCACCGTGGAGCAGTTGCGATCCGCAGCCTTCCGCATGCAGCGCGGCGGGTACCGCGAGGAGCAGGTCGATGCGCTGCTGGATGCCGCGATCGATGTGATTCTCGCCGTGCGCTGATCACTCATGGTGAATTCAGACTGTCCTGGTTAGAATGATGGCATTGTGACTTCCGGAACCGATATCGATCCCGTAGGCAGACAGACCACTGCGGTCGCCTCTGCGGCACCGAAGACCGCCGCTCCCGTGAAGCGGCGCTGGTCTCGTCGGCGCGGTGTGGTCGGCGTCTTCGCAGCCTTCGGCGTCGTGGCTCTGTCAGCTGCTGTCGTCGCTCCGACGGGGATGGCACTGGCCGAGCAGCCTGAAGCCGATATCGAAACGCCATTCTCTCTCGCAATGGCAGATACGCAGGACCTCAGGGTGAGCATCTCCGGCGCGACGATCGCTCCGGTCGACCGCGGCGAGTTCGACGTGTACGTCACCCCGACGCCGACTCCTGAGCCCGAGCCTGAGCCCGAACCGGCAGCCGTGGACGAGCCCGAATCCGACTCGTCGGGCGGTGGCGGTCCGCTGTTCTACACCGGCGGTGGTGCACCGGCGGAGTGGATGGCCGCAGCCGGCATCGCTTCGGGGGACTGGGGCTACGTCGACTACATCGTCTCCAAGGAGAGCGGCTGGAATCCGAACGCCATCAATCCGTCCTCGGGTGCCTGCGGTCTCGTGCAGGCGTTGCCGTGCAGCAAGGTGCCCGGCAACGGCCACGACCCCGTCGACAACCTGCGGTGGGCGACCGGGTACGCTACCGGTCGCTATGGCAGCTGGGCCGGCGCTTACGACTTCTGGATCAATAACAACTGGTGGTAATGCGTCGACATGCCACGCTCGAATCGCCGACGTCAAGAGCGCCCCGACGCTGACGAATCCTTCGAGCGTCTGCTCGCGGGATGGCGGCGAACCGAGATGCGTCAGGGCCGCGAATGGTCCGTGCAGCCGGTCTCTGCTCAGCAGTCCGTGAAGGAGTACACCTGCCCCGGGTGCCGCGGTGCGATCGCCGCGGGCACAGCTCACCAGGTGGTCTGGCGTGCAGACGGGGTGCTCGGCGACGCGGCCGATCTCGCTGCGCGACGGCACTGGCACACGCACTGCTGGAAGGTGGCCTGACCCGCCGCTCGCGTCATCGTTCGTTCATGCGGGGGATGAGCACCTGACGGTAGATGATCAGGATGCTGGCGGCCACCGGGATCGCGATCAGTGCACCGAGCAGGCCCAGCAGCGCTCCGCCGGCGAGGGCAGCCACGACGACCACGGCGCCGGGCACCGAGACGGCACGGCTCATGATGCGGGGAGAGATCACATACGCCTCGACCTGCATGTAGATGAGGTAGTAGATTCCCGCTGCCAGGGCGGTCGCCGGTGAGCCGAGCCCGGGGATCAGACAGACCAGCACGATGATGGTCGATCCGGTCAGGGTTCCCACGAGCGGGATCAGCGAGAAGAAGAACGCGATGACCGCGAGGACAGCCGCGAAGGGCGCGCCGATGATGCTCAGGTAGATGGCGCTGAGGATGCCGTTGATCACACCCAGCGTGACCTGACCCATGACGTAGTAGCCGACGGAGTCGGTGATCTGCTCGGCGAGATCGACGAAGCGCGGGCGCTTGGAGGCCGGCACCAGCTGGTAGAACGCGCGCTTGAGCGACGGTGTGGATGCGGTGAGGTAGATCGTGAGGATCAGCACGATGAACGCGCCGAACAGTCCGGTGACGATCGTGAGGCTGGCGTTGATCACGCTGCCGGTGATATCGCCCACGTTCGCGATCAGCCACTCCTGCGTCTCGGTCAGCACCCGCTCAATATCGAGATTCGGGAACAGGCCGGTGATCCATTCCTCCGCGTCGGAGAGGAACGTCGGCCGACTGACCAGTCGCAGGATCTGCTCGATGAGCTGCGTCACCTGCGAGACGATGACGGGCAGCACGATCAGCACGATGCCGGCGAAGATCCCGAGTACGACGATGAGGGTGATCAGCACCGCCAGCCAGCGGGGGAGCCGGCGCCGTTCGAGGAATGAGATGACGGGATCGAGGCCCAAGCTGATGAACAGGGCCGTGCCGACATAGAGCAGCACCGTGGACAGCGACTCGAGGCTGCCGATCAGCAGGATGCCGAGGCCGACACCCAGCGTCGCCACGAGCGCTGTACGGAACGGGTTGTGGAGTTTCATCTGCCTCCTCCGGAAAAGACTGCTCTCAGAGTAGTCGCCGGAGCCGAAGGAGATTTGACGACGTGCCGGGTATCCGTACCCCCCTCGTAGTCAACACTCAGTCTGTTTCGATAGTCTGAAACGTCGAGCGGGGACCCGGGCGAGCGTCCGGGTCACGTAAGGAGTCTTTTCGTGCGTTTCGTATGGGCCGTCGTGGCCTTCGTCCTGGCCACGCTTCTCATCGGAGCGGGCATCGCTCAGCGAACCATCTTCACAGGGCCGTCGTCCCAGCAGGTGGAGCTGAGCGTCGAGGAGCCGGCATCCTACGTCCTCGTCGACGGAGCGGTGCTGCGCGAGAACCCCGGGCAGCAGACCCTGCTCATCCGCGACGAGGGCGACATCTTCGCCGCCTACGGCCGCACGGCCGACATGGAGGCTTGGCTCTCCGATGCCACCTACAACGCCATCACCCTGGGCGACGACGGCTCACCGGAGAGCGCGCTCGTCGAGCCGAGCGCTGACAGCGAGTCCGAGTCCGGCACCCCCGAACCGACGCCCAGCGAGGATCCCGCTGCCGAGGGCGACGCCGCCGATGAGGAGGCCGCAGACGAGCCCGGCCGGAACCCGGCGGGTTCTGACCTGTGGCTCGACTCGTTCACTGAGCAGGACCAACTCATCACAGACATGCAGCTTCCCGAGGGCATGAGCGTGCTCATCGCCAAGGACGGCACCGAGCCCGCACCCGCCGACATGGTCGTCTCCTGGCCGCTGAATACGTCGACACCGTGGGTGGGACCGCTGATCACTGCCGGCGGGGCCGTGCTGCTGTTCGGTCTGGTGATGTACGTGCTGGCGATCCGCCACCAACGACGTGGCCGCGGACCGCGCCGCAAGGGCCCTGGTGCGCTGCCGGCAACGGAACCGATCGGCCTCTCCGTCGAATCCGGCGACGCGCGCGAGGAACTCGAGGCGAAGCCTGGTAACCCGAAGTCCTCAGACCCGGAGCCCGCGGACTCTGCGCCGGAGAAGTCCGAGAAGACCGAGCGCCGGGCACTCGACCGCCGACGGCGTCTACTGGCGCTGCCCGCGCTCGGCATCGCCGGGCTCCTCTTCGCCGGATGCTCGAGCGATTCGTGGCCGCAGTTCGACGAGGCATCCCCGACGCCGACGCCCACGCAGACCGTCATCACCCCCGAGAACCAGAAGCCGCCAGCGGTGACGGAGTCGCAGGCCTCGCGCATCCTCCAGGAGATCTCCTCGACGCTGGAGAAAGCCGATGAGGAGATGGACCTGGACCTCGCCGGAACCCGTCTCGAGGGCCTGGCGCTCGACGCCCGCTCCACCGACTACGAGCTGCGCGCCAGCATCGACGACCGGCCGCTGCCCGTCACCATCCCGACCGAGCAGGTAGAGGTGCTGTTGCCGCAGGCCACGGATACCTGGCCGCGCACCGTGCTGACGCTCAGCAAGAGCAAGTCCGACGAAACCGTGCCGCCGGTCATCCTCACCATGACCCAGGCCGACCCGTGGTCGAACTACAAGGTGACCGATATCGCCGAGATGCAGGCATCGACCGAAATTCCCGAACTCGCGCCGGCGTGGCTGGGCACGAGCATGATCACCGAGAACGCGGCTGCGTTCCTCTCGCTCGCGCCCGATGAGATCGCTCCGGCATTCGCCGATGTCGTCGACAGCGGTGAGGACAGCGAGTACTACGATGCCTTCGATCCGGTGACCATCGAACTCGCGGAGTCGATTCAGGCGAGTAGGGACACGGTCACTCAGGCGCTGGTCGACAACGGTGCGGCCGAGACCTCCGAGGCCACGTTCGACATGGTGCCGAGCGATGAGCCGCCAGTGGCGATGGCCACCCTCGACAGCGGCGCGATCGTGGCGGTCTCGATGAGCGACAGCGAGAAGATCACCCCGACCTCGAGCGACGCGGTGATCCGATTCGGGGATAACCTCGACGCGAAGACCCTCACGGGTGTGGAGGAGGCGTCGAAGGGCGTCGACACCACCTACGGTCTTCAACTGTTCTTCTCCGTACCCGCCCAGGGCTCGACCGAGCAGATCCGACTGCTCGCCGTGCACCAGGACCTCCTCGACGTGAAAGTGATCAAATGACCGATATCTCTCCAGCGGCTCTGCGCGGGGCCGTCGATCTCTCCTCGCTGCGCAATCGCCCCACGGCCCCGGCGGATGGCGCGCAGCAGCCTGCGAGCTCTCCGGAGGTCGGTGGTTTCGTCGTCGACGTCACGGATGCGACCTTCGGGCAGATTCTCGAGCTGTCCAAGACCGTTCCCGTGGTCGTCGACCTCTGGGCGGAGTGGTGCGGCCCGTGCAAGCAGCTGAGCCCTATCCTCGAGAAGGTCGTCACCGAACTCGCGGGCCGGGTCGTTCTGGCAAAGGTCGATGTCGACGCGAACCCGCAGCTGGCGCAGAGCTTCCGTGCGCAGTCGATCCCGATGGTCGTGGCGCTCATCGGCGGACAGCCGGTACCGATGTTCACCGGGGCCGTCCCCGAGGAGCAGGTGCGCCAGGTGTTCGACCAACTGCTCCAGGTCGCCGCTCAGAACGGCGTGACCGGCAGCGTTGGCGGCGAGCAGCAGCCCGCCGAGGATGCTGACGGTGCGGACGCCGAGGAGCCGCAAGAGGCGCCTCTGCCCCCGCTGCACGCCGAAGCGTACGCCGCGATCGAGAAGGGCGACTACGCCACGGCGATCGCCGCCTATGAGAAGGCGCTCGCGGAGAATCCGCGTGACGAGGACGCCCGCGCCGGGCTCGGCCAGGTGCGCCTGCTCGACCGCGTGCAGGGGCTCGACCTGCAGGAAGCACGTGCCGCGGCCGCTGCGAACCCGCAGGACGTTCAGGCCCAGTTCGCCGTCGCCGATCTGGACATCTCCGGCGGCCACGTCGATGACGCGTTCGGCCGTCTGCTCGACCTGTTCGCGGTCCTACCGTCCGCAGAGCGCGCGCCGGTGCGCGAACGCCTCGTCGAGCTGTTCGGCCTCATCGGCGCGGATGATCCGCGGGTGACGGCGGCGCGCAACCGACTGTCTTCGCTGCTGTTCTAGTCCTTCGCGCCCGAGCGGTGCCGCAGCCACAGCGTCGACAACGGGGGCACGGTTATCTTCGTGCGCGGGATGCCGTGGTCTCCGGAGACGTGTGCCGCCACGCGGCCGTAATTGCCGATGCCCGCTCCGCCGTACTCGATCGCGTCGGTGTTGAGGATCTCCTCCCAGACGCCGTCAGCGGGCAGGTCGAGTTCAAGGCCGGCGCGTTCCACGCCAGCGAAGTTGCTGATGACTGCGACGCGACCGCCGTGCAGGTCGCGGCGTTCGAAGGCGATCACGTTCGGGTCCCAGCTCGGCGCGCCGAGACGGCGGAACCGCGTGTTATCGCCGTCCCGCTCCCACAGCGGCGCGGTGCCGCGGTAGACGCTGTTCATGGCGCCGACGAAACGCTGCAGCTGCGCGTGCGACGGTTGATCCAGCAGCCACCAGTCCAGCGGGCGACTCTCTGACCACTCGGCGATCTGTCCGAACTCCTGGCCCATGAAGAGCAGGTTCTTGCCAGGGTGGCCCCACATATACGCGAGGTACGCGCGCACGTTCGCGAGCTTGTGCGCGTGGTCGCCCGGCATCTTCGAGACCAGGCTGCCCTTGCCGTGCACGACCTCGTCGTGACTGATCGGCAGCAGGTAGTTCTCGCCGAACGCGTAGACGAAGGAGAACGTCATCTCGCCCTCGTGGTGCGAGCGGTGCAGCGGGTCGCGGGCGATGTACTGCAGCGAGTCGTTCATCCACCCCATGTTCCACTTGAACCCGAACCCGAGCCCGGCCTGATCGGTGCGCGCGGTGACGCCGGGGAAGCTCGTGGATTCCTCGGCGATCATGACGATGCCGGGGTGGTTTCGGTAGGCGGTGGCGTTGACCTCCTGCAGGAAACGGATCGCCTCGAGATTCTCGCGCCCGCCGTGCACGTTGGGCTCCCACTCGCCGTCGCGCCGGGAATAGTCCAGATACAGCATCGACGCGACGGCATCGACGCGCAGCCCGTCGATGTGGAACTCCTCGAACCAGTAGAGCGCGTTCGCGACGAGGAACCCGCGCACCTCCGGGCGCCCGTAGTCGAAGATGAGCGTGCCCCAGTCCTGATGCTCGCCACGACGCGGATCAGGATGCTCGTACAGGGGGCGTCCGTCGAAGCGGGCCAGGGCGAACTCGTCTTTGGGGAAGTGACCGGGCACCCAGTCGAGGATCACGCCGATGCCGGCCTGGTGCAGCCGGTCGATGAGGTAGCGCAGGTCGTCGGGGGTGCCGAACCGGGCGGTGGGAGCGTAGTAGCCGGTCACCTGATAGCCCCACGAGCCTCCGAACGGGTGCTCGGCGAGCGGCATGAACTCCACGTGCGTGAACCCGGTCTCGGTGACATGCGCGATGAGCGGATCGGCGATGTCGCGGTATCCGAGGCCGCCGCGCCACGAACCGAGGTGCACTTCGTAGACGCTCATCGGCTGGGCGACAGCGTGGGTGGCTGCCCGTCGGGTCATCCAGGCGCCGTCCTTCCAGCTGTACGCCGAGAAGGGGACGATCGACGCCGTCTGCGGCGGCACCTGAGTGCGCTGCGCCATGGGGTCGGCCTTGTGCACCCACGAGCCGTGCGGGGTGAGGATCTCGTACTTGTAGACCGTACCGGGGGCGACGCCGGGGATGAACAGCTCCCACACACCGCTCGATCCCATCGATCTCATGCTGTGGGCTTCACCGCTCCAGTCGTTGTGACCGCCCACGATGCGCACCGCCTGCGCGTTGGGCGCCCAGACGGCGAAGGCGATCCCGACATCCCCGTCGATGAGATGGGCGTTGGCGCCCAGGGCCTCCCAGAGACGCTCGTGCCGCCCCTCGCCGATGAGATGCAGGTCGAACTCGCCGATGGTCGGCAGATGCCGGTACGGATCGCCGGAGACCTGTTCGGCACCGCCGTCGTACACCGTCGCGATCCGATACGGCACGGGGGCTCCCAGATGCGAACCCTCCCATATGCCGTCGGAGGCATGTTCGAGGGGAACGCGGGTGCCGTTCTTCAGGATCGCGACGACGCTGTCGGCGAGCGGACGGCGTGCCCTGATGGTCGTGGAGGTGCGGCCCGCGGCATCCTGTTCCGGGTGGGGGCCGAGTACATCATGGGGCGCGTGGTGTGTTCCGGCGGCGACCGCCGCCCACGCTGCCCCGCCCGGCCCGTTCTCTCCGGTGCTCACGATCGCCCCCTGACGTGGAGGATGTGCACCGGTTCATCGAAGGCGTCCAGCCGCACGTAGTTGTGATCCGACCACGTCCAGCCGACCCCGGTGACGAGGTCGACGACTTCGAAGGTCTCGCCCGGTTCGACGCCCCAGATGCGGGTATCGAGGTGAACCGTCGTCTCGCGCACCGAATGCGGGTCGACGTTGGCGACCACGAGGATCGTGTCCGGCTCGCCGTTCTCCGTGAATCGCCCGTCCAGGTGCTTCGAATACACCAGGATGCCGTCGTCGTCGCTCCAGTGCACCCGGAGGTTGCGCAGTTGGCGCAAGGCGGGATGTGCGCGGCGGATCTCGTTGAGGTGACGCAGGTACGGAGCGAGCGAGGCGCCGGAGCTCTCGGCGGCAGCGAAATCGCGCAGCTTGTACTCGTACTTCTCGTTATCGATGTTCTCCTCCGATCCCGGTCGTGCGATGTTCTCGAACAGCTCGTACCCCGCGTACACGCCGTAGACAGGAGCCGCGGTGGCCGCGATCGCCGCACGCACCTTGTAGGCGGCGCGGCCGCCGAACTGCAGATACTCGGTGAGGATGTCCGGAGTGTTGACGAACAGGTTCGGACGCAGGTAGTCGGCGGTCTCGGTGGCGAGTCCCGTCAGGAAGGTCTCGAGCTCGCGCTTGGTGTTGCGCCAGGTGAAGTAGGTGTAGCTCTGCTGGAATCCGGCCGCGGCAAGCCCGCGCAGGGGAGCAGGCCGGGTGAAAGCCTCCGCGAGGAAGATCGCATCGGGGTCGGTGGCGGTGACCTGTGCTATCAGCCATTCCCAGAACTGGAGGGGCTTCGTATGCGGATTGTCGACCCGGAAGATCTTCACCCCCTGTGCGATCCAGTGCCTCACGACGCGCAGCACCTCGTCGCGCAGACCCACCGGGTCGTCGTCGAAGTTCAGCGGATAGATGTCCTGGTACTTCTTCGGCGGGTTCTCGGCGTAGGCGATGGTGCCGTCCGGCAGCGTCGTGAACCATTCGGGGTGCGCGGCCACCCAGGGGTGATCCGGTGACGCCTGCAGCGCGAGGTCGAGCGCGACTTCGACGCCGGCGCTGCGCGCCTTGCGGACGAAGGAGCGGAAGTCGGCCAGGGTGCCGAGGTCGGGGTGCACCGCGTCATGGCCGCCCTCGGCAGCACCGATGGCCCAGGGAGAACCCGGGTCGCCGGGCCCCGCGACGAGGGTGTTGTTCGGACCCTTGCGGTGCGTGCGTCCGATGGGATGGATCGGCGGCAGATACAGCACGTCGAAACCCATGGCCGCGACCCGATCGAGACTTTGGGCGGCAGTGCGGAACGTGCCGCTCGTGATCGTGCCGTCTTTCTTGCGCGTCGCGCCCTCGGACCGGGGGAAGAACTCGTACCAGGCGCCGATACCGGCGCGGGTGCGCTCCACCACGATGGTCTGTTTCGCGGTCTCTGCCGACAACGACATCAGCGGCCTCGCAGCGAATATCGCCGCGAGATCCGGATCCACAGCCACGGAGAGTGCCGTGGCAGCATCCGCGCTATCCAGCAGCGCGGCCGTGCGGGTCAGCATCGCGCGCTCCGCCGCGGGTCGCCGTGCGTCGGAGGCGGCCCGAGCGAACAGGTCACGGCCGAGCGCGGCCATCACTGCGACGTCGACTCCCGCGGCGATCTTGACGGAGGCGGCATGTGCCCAGGTCGCGAAGTCGTCGGCGAACGCTTCGAACCGGTATCGCCAGTCGCCCTGCGCGTCCAGCGCGATGTCCGCCAGCCACCGGTCGCTGCCGTCGCCGAGCGGAGCAAGGCGGTGCAGCGTCTTCGTGCCGTCGGGGGCGGTGAGACGCACATGCACGCCGATGCGGTCGTGCCCCTCGCGGAACGCCACGACGCTGAACGGGACGACCTCGCTGGCGAAGGCCTTGGCCGGGAATCCGCCGGGCGCGACGGGCCGCGGGTCCGCGAGCGGGATGCGTCCGGTCAGGGTACCGGCGGACGGCGTCCCGGGTCGGGGCCGCACGGGAATCTGCGCGGGACTGCGAAGGGCCGCGGAGCGAATGCCGGAACGAGCTACCACACCCTGAATCTACCGCGCCCCGGTGCCGCGGTGAACCTGTGTGCGGCGTGTGCGGCGGACTTATCGCACCTGGAACAGGCGCATGGACGTTCCGGGGGTCGGCACGACGTCACCGGGCGCGAACTCGACGTGCTCCAGCGCAGGCTGCTCGTCGGCGCTCGACCACACCGAGATGAACGTCGTCGCCCCCTCGATCGATGTGGGAAGGGTGATGTCAGCGGGCGCCTCGACGCCGTGCACGGTCAGCAGGATGCGGTTGATCGGCTCGTCCACAGGCGTGGAGGCCGCGACGTACTGCAGCGTGCGACTGCCGGGGTCGGTCCACTGCGCGTCCGCCATCATCTCGCCGTCCTGGTTGTACCACTCCATGACCGAGGCGTTCGGGGTGTGCACGTCGCGGCGCGCGTAGCGGCTGGGGCGCAAAGCTGCGTTCTCACGGCGCAGTCGCGTGAGCGCGGCCACATGTTCGAGCAGATCCTCCTGCCACGGTTCTCGCTCCCAACTGAGCCAGGTGAGGGCGGAGTCCTGGGCGTAGGCGTTGTTGTTCCCGCCCTGCGACCGGCCGGACTCGTCTCCGGCGGTGAGCATCGGAATGCCCGCCGAGAGCAGCAGTGTTCCGAGCAGGTTGCGCATGGCCTTGCGTCGCGCCGCCATGACCGCCGGATCGCCGGTCGGCCCCTCGACGCCGTGGTTGAAGGACCGATTCGTGTCGGCACCGTCGCGATTGTCCTCGCCGTTGGCTTCGTTGTGCTTGACGTCGTATGTCACCAGGTCATGGAGGGTGAAACCGTCGTGCGCGGTGACGAAGTTGACGCTGGCGAGCGGTCCGCGCTCCTTGCTGAACGTGTTCGACGAGCCGGCGAGGCGGGTGGCGAAGCCGCCGATGCCGACCGGAGCCGATGCGCGCCGTGCGTAGTCGATGTCGCTCAGCCAGAAATTGCGGACGCGGTCACGGTAGCGATCGTTCCATTCGTGCCAGCCGTCTGGGAAGCTGCCGGTCTGCCAGCCGCCCATGCCGACGTCCCAGGGTTCGGCGATGAGTTTGACGTCCTTCAGCGCCGGATCGTTGCGGATGGCCAGGAGCAGCGGATGCTCGCGGGAGAACGTGTGCGCGGCATCCCGCCCCAGAGCGGCGGCGAGATCGAAACGGAAGCCGTCGATCTGCATCTCCTGCGCCCAGTACCGGAGCGAATCTAGAACGAGTCGCGCACCGGCATCCATCGCGGTGTTGAGCGTATTGCCCACGCCGGTGGTATCGATGTACGCACCGTCGGGCTGCTGTCGGTAATAGCTGGCGTTGTCGATGCCGCGCAGGCTCGACCGGGGGCCGCCGATGCCCTCCTCGGAGGTGTGGTTGTAGACGACGTCGAGGATGACCTCGAGGCCCGCCTCGTGCAGCAGCTTCACCATGCCCTTGAACTCGGCGAGCACCGCTTCGGGCCCCTGTTTGCGCGACTCCTCGGTGGCGTAAGCGGTGTGCGGGGTGAAGAAGTTGAGGGTGTTGTATCCCCAGTAGTTCGTCAGTCCGCGCTCGAGCAGGCGCGGCTCGGAGACGAAGGCATGCACGGGCAACAGCTCGATCGAGGTGACGCCGATGCGATGGAAATGCTCGATCATCGCGGGATGCGCGAGCCCGGCGTAAGCGCCATGCAGCGCGGGCGGGACATCGGGATGGCGTTTGGTGGCGCCCTTCAGATGCGTCTCGTAGACGACGGTCTGTTCCAGCGGCACCCGGGGCTTGGCGACCCCGCCCCAGTCGAATCCGTCTTCGATGACCACCGAGCGCCATTCCTCATACCCGTCGCCCTGCGCGAGACCGCGGGCGTAGGGGTCGAGCAGCAGCGTCTCCGGATTGAAAGTGTTGCCGGGACCGTGCGGTCCGCCGACGCGCAGGGCGTAGCGGGTGCCCGGCTGCAGCAGCGGCGTGGTCACCTCCCACACGCCACCGGGCTTGCGCTCGAGCGGCACCTCCTCGGTCACCCAGTCCAGATCCGTCTCGTCGAAGGTCACCAGCTCGACGGAGGATGCGTTCTGAGACCAGACGCGCAGCGTTGCCGCACCGTCGTGCAGTCGTACGCCGAGATCGTCGAGGGCAGCACCTCCGGGCGGAGTGAAATGGGGCATGTGTACAGCGTAGAGGCGAGAAGTAGGGGAGAGTTGAAGGATGCGGTACTACCTCGACCATGCGGCGACGACTCCGCTGCGCCCCGAGGCGCGCGAGGCGTGGCTTGCGGCCTCCGAGCTCGTCGGCAACGCGTCGTCGACGCATGGCGCGGGTCAGGATGCGCGGCGCCTGCTCGAGGATTCGCGCGAGCGCATGGCCGCCGTGCTCGGGAGCGATCCGATCGAGATCGTACTCACCTCCGGCGGCACCGAATCCATCAATGCGGCTCTGCACGGGCTGTGGGCGCTGCGCCCGGCGGGCAGCGATGCCGTCGTGCTGCCGGATGGCGAACATCACGCGACCATGGATACGGTCGCGGCGCTCGCCTCGGACGGAGCCGCGGTGCGGGCAGTGCCCCTCACACAGACCGGGCGCATTGCACCGGAGACCTTCGCCGATTCTCTGGCAGGGGCGGCGCTGGCGACCGCGCTGGTGGCGAACAACGAGGTGGGGACCCTGAACGATCCCGGTGCGCTGGCTGCGGCCGCTGCTCGCGCCGGAGTGCCGCTGCATCTGGATGCCGTGGCCGCTCTCGGGCATGTGCCGCTGTCGTTCCGCGAGCTGCGGGGGGATGCTGCGGCCGGAGCCGGCCTGGTCGCCATGAGCCTCGCGGGGCACAAGATCGGCGCCCCGGTTGGTGTGGGAGCGCTCGTCGTCGCCCGTACGGCGAAGATGGCCCCGCTGCTGCACGGCGGAGCTCAGCAGCGCGGACTGCGGGCGGGCACGCAGGACGTGCCGGGGGCTGCGGCGTTCGCCGCCGCACTCGAGGCCGCAGAGGTCGAGCGGGAGAGCGAGAATGCGCGCCTGGCAGGGCTGCGCGATCGGCTCATCGACGGCATCCGCTCGGCGGTTCCCGCCGCCCGACTGCTGGGCGATCCGGTGGACCGGCTGCCCGGCAATGCGCACTTCCTGTTCCCTGGTGCCGTGGGGGAGAGCCTGCTGTTCCTCCTCGATGTCGCCGGCGTCGCAGCATCCACCGGATCTGCCTGCCAGGCCGGCGTCGCGGAGCCCTCGCACGTGGTGACGGCGATGGGCGGCAGCGAACAGGACGCCCGCAGCGTGCTGCGGTTCACGCTGGGGCGAACGTCGACGGATGCCGATGTGGATGCCGTGCTCGGCGCGATCGCGGATGCCTATGTCCGAGCATCCGGGGCGCATACAGCCCCGCGCTCGTAGACTTGACCCATGCGAGTTCTAGCGGCGATGAGTGGCGGCGTCGATTCCGCGGTCGCGGCCGCGCGTGCCGTCGAAGCGGGGCACGACGTCACGGGTGTGCACCTCGCCCTCTCACGGGCGGGCGGAACGCTGCGCACCGGCAGCCGCGGCTGCTGCACCATCGAGGACGCCTTGGATGCTCGGCGCGCCGCCGACCTGCTCGGCATCCCGTTCTACGTGTGGGACTTCTCCGAACGCTTCCGCGATGACGTGATCGACGATTTCATCAGCGAGTATCAGGCGGGGCGCACCCCGAACCCGTGCATGCGCTGCAACGAGAAGATCAAGTTCGCAGCGCTGCTTGAGCGGGCGATCGAACTCGGCTTCGACGCCGTGTGCACCGGCCACTACGCCACGCTCGAGGACGGCACGGGCGGGCTCGAACTGCACCGCGCATCCGACAACGCCAAGGACCAGTCGTACGTGCTCGGCGTGCTGACCGCTGAGCAGCTGGCGCACACGTACTTTCCGCTGGGGCAGACGCCGTCGAAGGCGCTCGTGCGCGCAGAGGCGGCTGAGCGCGGCCTCAGCGTCGCGCAGAAGCCGGACAGTCACGACATCTGCTTCATCCCGGACGGCGATACCCGCGGCTGGCTGGCTGAGAAGGTCGGCGCAGCTGCTGGCGACGTCGTGGACCGCAGCGGCGAGGTCATCGGGTCGCACGAGGGGGCGCACGCCTTCACCGTGGGGCAGCGTCGTGGTCTGAAGCTCGGTGTACCGGCATCCGACGGCAAGCCGCGATTCGTGCTCGAGGTACGCCCGGTGTCGAACACGGTCGTGGTCGGGCCCAAGGAGGCGCTGGCCATCGGTGAGATCTCGGGGGAGCGGCACTCCTGGGCAGGCGCTGCGCCCGAGGAGACGTCGTTCGACTGCGAGGTGCAGATCCGTGCGCATTCGGAGCCGGTGCCCGCTCATGCGTTCCTCTCGGATGCCGGGGTGCGGGTCGTCCCGGACGTCGCCCTGGATGGCGTGGCGCCCGGTCAGACCGCCGTGCTCTACGTCGGCACGCGCGTGCTCGGGCAGTTCACGATCGACAAGACCGTCTCCGCCGTCCCCGTCGGCGCCTGAGCCCTGTCGCGACGCGCGCTTCCCCTGCGGGTCGTTGAGCGAGCGCAGCTCCTGCGGGTCGTTGAGCGAGCGCTTTTCCTGCGGGTCGTTGAGCGAGCGCAGCGAGACGAAACGGGTTGAGCGGAGGCGCGCAGCGCCGCAGACGAAGCCGCAACCTCGCCCCCGACAATGTCCGTCCCCGCTTCTAGACTGGCAGGGTGCCGGAGAACATCTCACTGGAAGACGCTCGTACCGAGTCCGAGGATCTGACCACCCGCATCCTCGAAGCGAAGGATGCGTACTACGGGCGTGACACCTCGCTGGTCGACGATGCTACCTACGACGGGTGGATGCACCGGCTCGAAGAGCTCGAGCGACTCTATCCCGAGCTCCAGGGGCAGGATTCTCCGACGCAGATGGTCGGCGCCGCGCAGGCGACGGGGCTTGCGACGATCGAGCACGCCGAGCGGATGCTGAGCCTCGACAACGTGTTCTCCGTCGACGAACTGCGCGAGTGGGCGGTGAAGACGCGCGCGGCGACCGGGCGCGATGTCGCCTGGCTGACCGAGCTGAAGATCGACGGGCTGGCGATCAACCTGCGGTACGAGAACGGCATGCTGACCTCCGCCGCGACCCGGGGCGACGGCCGTGTCGGTGAGATCGTGACGGAGAACGCGCTGCGCCTGGCCGATATCCCCGAGCGGCTCAGCGGCGAGGGGCACCCGGAGATCGTCGAGGTGCGTGGTGAGGTGTTCATCCCCGTCGCGGCATTCGAGCGGCTCAACGCCGCGCAGGCGGAGTTCCGGGAACGCGTCTACGCCGACGCACGCGCCCGGTGGGAGGCGCGAAACGGGGCCAAGCGTCCGTTCGAGGACGAGAAAGCACGCACCGCTGCCGCCCGTCGGTTCCCGGCCTTCGCGAATCCGCGCAACGCTGCCAGTGGTGGCCTGCGCCAGCAGATCGACAAGAAGGACGGTCTCGAGCTCGAGGCTGGGCTGCTGCGCATCGAATCGCTGTCGCTGTACGTGCACGGCGTCGGTGCCTGGCCGAATCCACCGGTCGCCGCACAGAGCGAGGTGTACGACCTGCTGTCGACGTGGGGGCTGCCGACGAGCCCGCACACGAAGGTGTGCCATTCGATCGACGAGGTCACAGACTTCGTCGCCCATTTCGGCGAGCATCGGCACGACATCGAGCACGAGCTCGACGGCATCGTCATCAAGGTCGATGAACTGGCGCTGCACGATGAGCTCGGACAGACCAGCCGCGCCCCGCGCTGGGCCATCGCGTACAAGTATCCGCCGGAAGAGGTGCAGACCACCCTGCTCGACATTGTGGTGTCTGTCGGCCGGACCGGGCGGGCGACGCCGTTCGCGGTGATGGCGCCGGCGCACGTCGCGGGATCGGTGGTGCGTCAGGCAACGCTGCACAACAAAGACGTCGTCAAGGCCAAGGGCGTACTGATCGGCGACACCGTCGTGTTGCGCAAGGCCGGCGATGTCATCCCCGAGGTGCTGGGGCCGGTCGTCGATCGCAGGGACGGCTCCGAACGCGAGTTCGTCATGCCCGAGAACTGCCCGGAGTGCGGCACACCGCTGCGCCCGATGAAAGAGGGTGACATCGATCTGCGCTGCCCGAACGCACGGTCGTGCCCGGCACAGGTGCGCGGGCGGGTCGAGCACATCGGGTCGCGCGGCGCGCTCGATATCGAAGTCCTCGGCGAGGTGACCGCTGCGGCGCTCACTCAGGCAGAGGCACCGGCCGTTGCTCCTCTGGACACCGAGGCCGGTCTGTTCACCCTGGCGCTTGAGGACCTGGTGCCGATCTCGGTCGTCGTCAGGGACGCCGAAACCGGGCTCCCCAAAGAAGACGACGGCGTCGTGAAGACCCGTTCGCCGTTTCGTCGGAACCCGACGGCAGCAGAGAAGAAGCAGGGGCTCGAAGGACCGCAGCCGTCATCTCAGGCGGTCAAGCTGCTCGCCGAACTCGAGAAGGCGAAGACCAAGGAGCTCTGGCGCCTGCTGGTCGCGCTGAACATCCGCCACGTCGGCCCGGTCGCCGCGCGGGCGCTGGCGCAGTGGTTCGGCTCCTTGGACGCGATCCGCGCCGCCTCTCGCGAAGAACTCGCCGCGGTCGAGGGGGTCGGCGGCATCATCGCCGATTCGCTGCTCGACTGGTTCGATGTCGACTGGCACGTCGACATCGTCGAACAGTGGACGGATGCTGGTGTGCAGTGGGCCACGCCCGGGCATCCCGGCCCCGGCGCAGGAGTCGCCGAGGGCGGAGTGCTCGAGGGGCTCACCGTCGTCGCGACCGGTTCGCTCGAGGGCTACACGCGCGATGGGGCCCAGGAAGCGATCATCCAGGCCGGCGGCAAGGCGGCATCCAGCGTCTCCAAGAAGACCGACTTTGTCGCGGCCGGGCCGGGAGCGGGCTCCAAGCTCGGAAAGGCCGAGGAACTCGGCATCCGTATTCTGGACGCCGCCCAGTTCCACGTCCTCGTCACCGAGGGCCCCGACGCGCTCGACTGAGTCGACCTCCCGTGAGAATCAGTTTGCTGCATGAGAATCAGCCCGGCGGGGCGGTTCTCATGCGGCATACCAATTCTCGCGGGGTTACGGCGACAGGGGACCGACCCCGCATCCTGCGCCAGAAGTCAGCCGCAGACCGCCAGGGTCCCGTCACCCGATGAAATTGGCCAGGTAGTTCACTGCGAGGAAAACCAGGAACGCCAGGCCGATAAGCGCCAGGACCAACTGCGGGATGCCGATCCGCAGTGTGCCGCGGTCTCGGTGTCGAGCGAGCAGAACCATCACGACGCCGATGAGGGGCACCGCGAGGATCGTCACGGCCTGTGCGGTGATGATGAGCTGGATCGGCACCCCACCGAACACGATCGCGATGATGCCGCCGAGGATGATCACGAGCGAGATGCAGATCTTCACGGGAAGGGAAGAGAGTCCTCCTCCATCGGCCTTGAAGACTCCGGCGAGCATCGTGCCGCCGATCGTCGAGTTTCCGATCATCGAGGAGAATGCGGCGCACCACAGCCCGATCGCGAAGAGGATGACAGCCCACGGACCGATCGGCTCGAGGATCTGGGCCAGGGCTGCGGGCGAGCTCACCGCTATGCCGGCGGGATTCAGCGTCGCCGCGGCAGCGATCATGATGACAGCAGAAAGTGCGCCGAGAATGAGCGTGCCGATGACAGCGTCTCTCCGGGCGATCTTGAAATCTGAGGGGGTCCACCCCTTCTCACGAATGAGCTGGATCTGGTACAGCGCGCCGACTACGGAGAATGTCGTAGCGGCAAGGCCGACGATGAGTGGAATCGAACCCTCGGGAATGCGCGGCACCAAACCTGTGAACACCGCGCCCATGTCCGGCTTGCTCACGACGGCGGTCGTGAGCATCGCCACGAGCATGACGAGGATGATCACGATCATGACCTTCTCCAACGCCGGGTAGAACTTCGGAATCCACACGAAGATCAAACCGATGACGGTGAAGATGATCGCGAAGATGCGCGGATCCCCTCCGAACAGAAGTTGACCGGCGGCACCCGTTCCCGCGGAGTTGCCCGCTTGGAACGAAGTGACCACCAGAAACGAACCGACTCCCACGATGATCGCGACGATGCCGGTGAGGCGATGCGCGATCGTCCCGAGGGCGCTCTTGTCCGTCGTCAGGCCGATACGAACACCGATGTTCACGAAGCACAGCATCAAGATCGTGGCGATCACCGGCACCCAGAGCAATTCATAGCCGAACGACGCGCCCATTGAGCTGGCGGTCGCTATGGACCCCGGTCCGAACACGAGAGCGGCAGTGATGAAGGCCGGCCCGATCGACGAGAAGAATCGCCTCTTCGCCGGAGCGGTCGCGGTCGATGGGGAGGAAGTCGAACTAGACATGACGCAGACTCTTTCCTGTGTGAGGGATTCCGCGCAGCGCCTGTGCTGTGCGGACGGTATTGCGGACCACGCTCTGTGCCGAGTTCCACGGTGCCGTCGTGAGGTTTTCAGAAGTGCGGGAGAGCAGAGTTCGCGCGAGCTCGGCATATCCGACTGAATGGGAGGGATCCGGATGCTTGACCTCTGCCCGGAGCAATTCGGGGGGCGTAAAGACATTTAACGAGAAGACCTCGGGCCCGGGGGACCCGCCGATGAAGATGCTGTACCGGATGAGAGACTCGTCCGGCAGCACGAGCGTGCCGGTCATCGCCGCAACCTCCTCCGAGGAGGAGCGCGAGTGGGGGGAGCGGTGCGTCCAGCCCGAGACATCGTCGTTAGCGACAGCTCCCGGGAACACGGCGTCGATCATCTCCCAGGCGTGCGTGCCGACCGTCACGAGCGTGCCGCCGCCCTGAGCCGGGTCGTCCTGCCATGCTCGATCCGGAGCCAGGAACATGTTAATGTCGTGCTGCGCGAGCACGCTCACCGCCTGCACCTCCGCGCCTCGGACGCGCTCGGCGATCGCCTCGATCGCAGGGGCGAACCGCAGCACCGAGGATGTCCCGACCCGATCAGGTGCTCCGCTGATCGCCTGTGTCCACTGGGCGAGCTGCTCGTCGGTCGCCGCGATGACCTTATTGAAGAAGAGCCGTGCCTCGGTGTCACGGAGTAGGAATTCGGCAGTGTGAGTGATCTCCTGCGGCGGCGGCGTCGCGATGACGAGGTCGGGTGCCCGTGCTGCGAGATCACCCAACGAGGAGACCAAAGGAATCTCGAATCGTCGAGCGAACTCGGCGACCTTGGACGCATCGGAGTCGTACGCGCCGACGAAAGTGATGCTCTCCCCGCGTTCCCGCAACGCGGACAAGTTCGCGGCATCTGTGAACGGATGCGAATGGGCCAGTCCCGCGAACGCGATGCGAAGCGGGTTCACGTCGGATCCTCGCGGAGCCATCGGTCGAGATTCTGCGCGACGAAATCGTCATCGTTCAGCCCTGGGTAAGTGTGGCGAACTCGTGCGATCTCCTCGGCCTGGCCGGGGGAGAGACCCTCATCCGGATTCAGACACCAGATCCCCTCGAGCAGACCCTGCTGGCGGAGGAGTTCGTGTACACCGGCGATGACACCGGCGAAATCGTGGCCGGGGTCGAACACGGCCTGATTTAGATCGGTGACGTCGACGCTCTGCCTGGCGAGCTCATGTAGAGCCTGGAGATCCCCGGCCGCTGCACGGTGCGCTCGCTCGAGTAAACGCACAGCCGCGCGCGTACCGACTGCCCATTGTCCGAGAAGTCCTCCGACGAATCGAAGCGTCCGCACGCCATCTGGTGATTCGACATGGAACTCTGAGAGCAGATCCGCCACGATGGCATCGTCATTCCCGGTGTATAGCGCGATCTCATCGGAACGCCCTGATTCGGCGATTCCCCGCACGAGCTCCAAAGTGCGGTAGCGGTCGAAGGGAGCAGCCTTCACTGCGACGACGGAGGGGATCGATGCGAACTCCCGCCAGAAATCGCGGGTGAGTGTCGGCCCACCGATCGCTGTCTGCAGGTAGAAGCCCACGAGCGGGAGCACCTCGCCCACGGCTCGAGCCCGCTCGAGCAGAGTCTGCTCCGTCGCGCCCGGAACTCGGGGGCTCACGAGCACGGCGTCATATCCGAGCGAGCGGGCGAGTTCCGCCTCCGCGACCGCCTGTTCCGTCTCGCCCGCGACGCCCGCGATCAGCACGAGACCGTCGTCCCCCCGTGCACGGACCTCGTCTGCCGCGAGTGAGAGCACTGGCTCCAACAATGCATGCTCGGGATCGCGGATCTCGAACTGGGTCGTGTGCACGCCGACGGCGAGACCACCAGCACCCGCATCGAGGTAGTAACGCGTGAGTGCGCGCTGTCGTCTAGTGTCGAGCACTCGCGCTGCCGTGAGCGCGAGGGGCTGCGCGGGGATGACGCAACCTCGCGCAAGCGTCCGGGCCGCAGCGGTTCGAAGTCGTGGGATGCTCGCCATCAGAACTTGCCGTCCCGTACGGCCCACTTTGTCGGCTTGGCGTTTAGGGGGAGTCCTTCCCGGATCCAGTTCGCCTGCCACTCGATCAATGTGTCAGCGGCGACCTCCGGATATCCGAAGGTCGCCATGCACCGACGCGAATCACTGAGCAGGGCAGTCGGCTGCGGCTCGTCGGCGATCTCGACGTTCCGGCCGAATAAGTCGCCGAACCGTCGTGCGACGGCTTCGACGCTGAGCGTCTCGGGACCGGTGAGATTGACCGTGAATACGTCTGGCGTCGCGCGGGTCAGGGTGCGCAGCACGACCTCATTCGCGTACCCCTGCCACACGACGTTCACACTCGCGGTGCTCACGGAGACAGGCACATCGGCAAACACGGCGGTGCCGATATCTGCCAGAACCCCATAGCGGAGGTCGACTGCGTAGTTCAGCCTTACGAGTGAGACCGGGGTGTCGCGTTCCTGGGCGGCGAACTCGAAGACGCGCTCGCGTCCGAGGCAGGACTGCGCGTACTCACCGAGGGGTGACGGAACGACATCTTCGGTACAGCCACCCGTGGCGGGTGAGACGAACGGATAGACGTTGCCCGTGGAGAGCGCCGAGATCGCGCTGTGCGGATAACGACGGGCTACGCGGTCGGGGAGCGCGGCGTTGACGGCCCAAGCCCACGACGGGCTCGACGCGGCACCGAACTTCGCGCCGACCATGAAGACGACGTTGTCCGCGTCAGGCAGCGAAGTCAGCTCGTCTGCCGCGACGAGATCGAACGGAACCACCTCGACACGGGACTCGGTCAGGCGGCTTCTGAGATCGGCGTCTCCGAATCGGGAGACGGCGTAAACGGTGTCGCTCTCGCGTCCTGCGGCATCAAGCGCGATGCGGGCGAGGACGGCGAGTGTGGGGCCCATTTTCCCGCCTGCGCCAAGGATCGCGATATCACCGCGGCCTGCGGCGAGATCGGCGATGAGGGCCGGACTAGGCGTGTCCAATCGTGTCTCGAGTTCTGCTTCGGAAGCGGGTCCAGGTGTCATCGGTGATCCTCCACTGCGTTGTAGCCGAAATTAAACACCACGATGTGAAAATATGCAATCATTCCTGAAGAGACGCCAGAATCATGCTCGTCACCGTCGATGCGGTTCTCCCAGTAGAGTGCGTTTACTAGAGGAGGCCGGCATGCAACAGACATCGTCCATCGCGGCGCGCATCGTTACTCGGCTCCGTGACGCGGAACCGGCAACAGTGAACGGTCTAGCGCGAACTCTCCAGGTATCGCGTACCTCGGTGGAGAACGCGATTGCGACGCTGACCGACTCCGGCATCCTCAGTTGCACCACCACGGCCGGTGCTGGCGTGGGCAGACCCTCAAGGTCTTACGCGTTCGATGCCGGTCGCGGCTGTGTTGCTGGCGTCGATGTCGGCAACGCAAGCATTCGGGTGGTGATCTCCAACCTGGGCGGTGAGGTCCTGGCTCATCGGATCGCGACGGGTGTGAGTGCGTATCCGGACGGCGCTTCGAAGCTTGCGGCAGTCGCCGAAGAAGTGCGGAGCGCACTTCGCACTGCGGGTATCCCGATGGCAAGATTGCGAGCCCTGGGCCTGTCCTTGCCCGGGATTGTCAACGATGCCGGCGTTGTACTCAACTCCGTCGTGATTCCAGAGTGGTCGGGCGCGGACATTGGTAGGCATCTTGAGGGCACGCTCGGCGCGCCCGTTGCTGTCGACAACGGCGTGCGCCTTGCTGCTGTCGCAGAGCATCATCTCGGTGCCGCGCAGCTCGTCTCGGACGTGCTCTACCTATCGGTAGGTAATCGCGTGGCGATGGGCCTGATACTCGACGGCCGTGCGCGCCGCGGGGCACACGAGATCGCAGGGGACATCGGGCGTCTTGTCATGCCAGAGCTGCAGACCGGGGCCGGGGAGATCACATGGACGAATGGCAACACCGCTGCCGAGGTCTTCGCTCGCGGGCGCGACGGCGAAATCGCAGCTCGCAACGAGATCTTGGGCTTCATCGACCGTCTCGCACGGGCGCTGGCCATCCTCATGATGGCAATCGATCCTGCGAAGGTCGTCATCGGTGGCGGGCTGTCACAGGCGCACGACGAGTTCGTCACCCCGCTGAGGGAAGCGGTCGCGCGACACTTGCGGCTCACAAGCGAGATCCCTGTCGTCAGGGCGAGGCTCGGTGACGAAGCGGCAGCGCACGGAGCTCTTGTCCTCGCTTTCCGCAAGAACTCGTCCGATATCTACGGACTGGAGCAGATGGGAGTGCCGCCAATCACACCGTGGATTGAGCACGACTCCATGGCGTGACCCGTTCGACTGCCCCTGCCCTCCCCGCGGGGCGCGCGAAGGGAGCGAAGCGGGCTCAGCCCTTGTGGCGGGGTTTGCGGAAGGGCTTGTCGTTGCGCCGGTTCGGGGCTCCGCGGTCAGCCTTGATCTGGATCAGCTGACCCGAGATGCGCGTGTCCTTCAATTTGTCCAACACCGAGGCATCCATGTTCGCCGGCAGCTCGACGATCGAGAAGTCCGGCTTGATGGTGATCGCGCCAAAGTCATCGCGGCCGAGCCCGCCTTCGTTCGCGAGCGCGCCGACGATCTGGCGCGGCTCCACGCGGTGGCGGCGACCGATCTCGATTCGATACGGAGCGTAATCGCCGCGGCCGCGCCGCTCGCGCGGCTCACGTGCAGGGCGATCGCGATTGTCGCGGGCCGGGCGGTTATCGCGCTGCACGGCGGCAGTCAGCGGGTCGTTCTCGGGGTCGAGCAGCAGCGGCGTTGCACCCTGTGCGACGACGGCGAGAGCCGCGGCGACATCCGCCTCTGGCACGTCGTGATTGCGTACGTAGTGCGCGACGATGTCCCGGAACGCTTCGATGCGGGCGGTTTCGGCGAGGGCCGCGGTGATGCCGTCGTCGAAGCGGGTGAGGCGGGTGGTGTTCACATCTTCCGTGGTCGGCAGCTGCATCTGCGTCGGCGCCTGCCTGGTCGCCTTCTCGATGCTCTTGAGCAGGTACCGCTCGCGCGGGGTGATGAAGCTGATCGCGTCGCCGGTGCGTCCGGCGCGGCCCGTGCGGCCGATGCGGTGCACGTACGACTCGGTGTCGGTGGGGATGTCGTAGTTGACGACATGGCTGATGCGCTCGACATCCAGACCACGGGCTGCGACATCGGTGGCGACGAGGATGTCGAGCTTGCCCTCCTTGAGCTGGTTGACGCTGCGCTCGCGCTGCACCTGCGGCACGTCGCCGTTGATGGCGGCGGCGGAGTATCCGCGGGCACGCAGCTTCTCGGCCAGCGTCTCGGTCTCGTTCTTGGTGCGGACGAAGACGATCATGCCGTCGAAGTTCTCGACCTCGAGAATGCGGGTGAGCGCATCGACCTTCTGCTGGTACGACACGACGAGGTAGCGCTGGGTGATGTTCGTGCTCGACGCCGTCTTCGACTTGACGGTGATCTCTTCGGCATCGCGCAGGTACTTCTGCGCGAGCCGGCGGATCTGCGCCGGCATAGTGGCCGAGAACAGTGCGACCTGCTTCTCTTCAGGCGTCTGGGCGAGGATCTGTTCGACGTCTTCGGCGAAGCCCATCTTCAGCATCTCGTCTGCCTCGTCGAGCACGAGGTACTTCAGCTCGGAGAGGTCGAGGGTGCCCTTGGCGAGGTGGTCCATGATGCGCCCTGGCGTGCCGACGACGACGTGCACGCCGCGGCGCAGTGCGGAGAGCTGCACGCCGTAGCCCTGCCCGCCGTAGACGGGCAGCACGTGCACGCCCTTCATCTTCGTCGCGTACGACTCGAACGCCTCGCACACCTGGAGCGCGAGCTCGCGGGTGGGGGCGAGGACGAGCGCCTGGGGGGTCTTCTGCGAGACATCGAGGCGCTCGAGCACGGGCAGTGCGAACGCGGCGGTTTTGCCGGTTCCGGTCTGGGCCATGCCGACGACGTCGCGTCCGCCGAGCAGGGTCGGGATGGTCGCGGCCTGGATCGGCGATGGCGTCTCATAGCCGAGGTCGCGGATCGCCTTCAGGACGGGCCCGGTGATGCCGAGCTCCTCGAATCCGGGTGTTGCGGGGGACTCGTCAGCGGGCTCGTTCACAGGTGCATCTTCAGGGGTCACTACCCAAAGGTAGCGCCCCGGGCACCTTCTTGTCTGGGAGAACGCGCTCTCAGTCGCTCCCGGTGAGAGCGACGATCTTCTCCTTGACCTGCCGACGGAGCACTTTGCCGATCAGTGACTTCGGCAGCTCGTCGACCACGAACAGTCGCCGAGGCACTTTGTAAGGGGTGAGGATTCCGCGGGCGAACGTCCGCAGCGCCTCCTCGTCGAGTTCTGCTCCGGCATCCATCACCACGGCGGCGACGACCTCTTCTCCGGAATGATCGCTCGGAAGTCCGACGACGGCGACGTCGTCGATCGATGGATGCTGACGCAGTACGTTCTCGACCTCGGTCGGCGAAACGTTGAACCCGCCGGTGATGATGAGTTCCTTGATGCGATCGACGATTCGCACGAAGCCGGTGTCGTCGATCGTCACGATGTCACCGGTGCGATACCAGCCGTCTGCGAACGCCTCCTCGGTGGCCTCCGGCTTGCCGTAGTACCCCGAGAACACCTGCGGGCCGCGGACGACGAGTTCTCCGGCTGTACCGGGCTCGACGTTCTGCGCCGGATCATCGGGGTCGACGACCCGGCACTCGGTGCCGGGCAGCGGGAGCCCTACGGTGCCCGCGACGCGATTGTCGGCGACCGGATTCGCCATGAGCACGGGGGAGCACTCGCTGAGCCCGTAGCCCTCGACGAGATACCCGCCGCTGGCCTCTTCGAACGGTACGACGAGTTCATGCGGCAACGCCATGGCACCGGAGATCGCGACCTCGGTGCCGGCGAGCGAGATGCCCTTCGCCTTCGCCGCAGCGAGCAGACGGTCGGCGATCGGCGGGACCAGCGGCAGGAACGTCGGCGGGTGCTTTTTGACCACATCGAGCACCAGGTCGGGATCGAACTTCGGGAACAGCACGAGCCGCGCGCCCATCGACATCGCGAAGGTGAGGCAGAGCGTCAGGCCGTACGCGTGGAACATCGGCAGCACGGCATAGACGACGCAGCCGTTGCCGCGCTGGATCGACGGCACCCAAGCCTGTGCCTGTGCGGCGTTGGAGAGAAGGTTGCGGTGGGTCAGCGCCGCACCCTTGGGGGTTCCGGTCGTCCCCGACGTGTACTGGATGATCGCGAGATCGTCGGTGGAGGGCTGAGGATGCGATGCAGGCAGTGGTGCAGACCCGACGATCTGCTTCCATGGGATCGCACCGCGCACCTTCTCCGTGAGAGCCGCGCGCGACTCGCGGGCCTTCGCAATCGGCAGCCGGAGTGCCGCTCGGGTGAGGAACGGCATCGCCGTGGTTACGTCAACGGAGATCAACGAGGTGACAGCGAGATCGGCGGGGAACTCTTGCACGGTCTTCACGACCTTGCTCCACACGATGGCGTGCTTGGCGCCGTGGTCCTCGAACTGCTTGCGCAGCTCGCGGGGCGTGTACAGCGGATTGTGCTCGACGACCACGGCTCCGAGGCGCAGGACGGCGTAGAAGGCGATGATGTGCTGCGGCGAATTCGGCAGCACGATCGCCACCGGGTCCCCGGCGCGGACGCCGAGGGCGTGGAGCCCGGCGGCCGCACGATCAATCGCGCTCTGCATCTGCGCGTAGGTCGTGGCGCGACCGAAGAACTCCAGGGCCGGAGCATCCGGGAAATCTCGCGCGGATGCCGCGACGATATCGATGAGCGAACCGCTGACCGGTGGAAGGTCTGCCGGAACCCCGTCGGCATAGCTGGTGATCCAGGGACGAGGGGGATCGTACGTCGTCATGGCCCCAGCCTATTCTGATCGTCGGCGGGTCGTTCGCGGAGCGCCAACTAGACTGGGGCGGTGTCTGAAATCACCCCTGATCTTGTGCGCCATCTCGGCGTGCTCGCGCGCATCCAGCTGAACGACGACGAGGTGACGCGGCTCACGGGCCAGCTCGACGCCATCGTCGACAACATCGCGAAGGTCTCGCAGGTCGCGACGCCAGACGTCGTCGCGACGAGTCACCCGATTTCGCTCGCGAACGTCTTCCGCCCTGATGAGGTCGGCGAGACGCTCACGCACGAGCAGGTGCTGCAGAACGCCCCGGATGCCGCCGACGGCCGCTTCCGCGTCACCGCGATTCTGGGGGAGGAGCAGTGAGCGACATCATCCGCCTCACCGCTGCGGAGCTCGCAGACAAACTCACGGCCGGCGAGATCTCCAGCCGCGAGGCCACCCAGGCGCACCTGGATCGGATCTCGGCCGTCGATGGGGACGTGCACGCGTTCCTGCACGTCAACGACGGTGCCCTGGCCGCAGCCGACGCCGTCGACAGCGCACGTTCGGCGGGGGCGCAGCTGTATCCGCTCGCCGGCGTTCCTCTGGCGATCAAGGACGTCCTGGTCACCACTGACCAGCCGACCACGAGCGGATCGAAGATCCTCGAGGGCTATCTGTCGCCCTACGACGCGACCGTGGTCGCACGCTCACGCGCTGCCGGTCTCGTGCCGCTCGGGAAGACGAACATGGATGAGTTCGCGATGGGCTCTTCCACCGAGCACTCCGCGTACGGCCCGACCCGCAACCCGTGGGACCTCGACCGCATCCCCGGCGGCTCCGGCGGCGGTTCGGCAGCGGCGGTGGCCGCGTTCGAAGCACCGCTGGCCCTGGGGTCGGACACCGGCGGATCGATCCGCCAGCCCGCCCACGTCACCGGCACGGTCGGCATCAAGCCGACCTACGGCGGGGTGAGCCGCTACGGCGCGATCGCCCTGGCATCCAGCCTCGACCAGGTCGGCCCCGTCACCCGCACGGTGCTCGACTCAGGTCTCCTGCACGACGTGATCGCCGGTCACGACCCGCAGGACTCCACTTCGCTCACCGACGCCTGGCCCTCGTTCGCGGATGCCGCCCGCGAGGGTGCGCGCGGTGATGTGCTCACGGGACTGAAGGTCGGGATCATCAAGGAGTTGCCCGACTCCGGGTTCCAGCCCGGCGTCGCAGCGTCCTTCCGCGCCTCGCTCGACCTGCTCGAGGCCAACGGCGCCGAGATCGTCGAGATCTCCACCCCGCATTTCGAGTACGGCGTCGCCGCGTACTACCTGATCCTGCCCGCCGAGGCATCCAGCAACCTGGCGAAATTCGACTCGGTGCGCTTCGGCCTGCGCGTCACCCCCGACGGCAGCCCCACGGTGGAAGAAGTCATGTCCGCCACTCGTGAGGCCGGCTTCGGCGACGAGGTCAAGCGCCGCATCATCCTCGGCACCTACGCGCTTTCGGCGGGCTATTACGACGCCTACTACGGCAGTGCACAGAAGGTGCGCACGCTCATCCAGCAGGACTTCGATGCCGCGTTCGCACAGGTCGACGTGATCGCCACGCCGTCGGCGCCCACCACGGCGTTCAAGATCGGCGAGAAGATCGACGACCCGCTGCAGATGTATCTGAACGATGTCACGACGATCCCGGCGAACCTCGCCGGCGTCCCCGGCATCTCGATCCCATCCGGCCTCGCTGAGGAGGATGGCCTGCCCGTCGGCATCCAGTTCCTCGCCCCGGCGCGCGAGGACGCTCGGCTATACCGGGTCGGTGCCGCTCTCGAGACCGCACTCGTCGACTCGTGGGGAGCCCCGCTGCTCACCCGCGCACCCCAGTTAGTGAGCGAGCAGAGCTCGACGAAGCTCGCAGGAGGGAACCGCTGATGGCCGCCGCGGCAAAGCTGATGGACTTCGAGCGGGCCCTCGAACTGTTCGAGCCCGTGCTCGGCTTCGAGGTGCACGTCGAGCTCAACACGAACACGAAGATGTTCTCGAATGCCCCGAACCCGGCGAACGAGAAGTATCACGCCGCCGAGCCCAACACGCTCATCGCGCCGGTCGACCTCGGGCTTCCCGGGGCGATGCCGACAGTGAACGCGACGGCGATCCGCTCGTCGATCAGCCTCGGTCTCGCGCTGAACTGTTCGATCGCCGAGTCCAGCCGATTCGCGCGCAAGAACTACTTCTACCCCGACCTCGGCAAGAACTATCAGATCTCGCAGTACGACGAACCGATCGCCTATGAGGGCTCTGTGGTGGTCGAACTCGAGGACGGCACGCTCGTGACCGTGCCGATCGAGCGTGCGCACATGGAGGAAGACGCCGGCAAGCTCACCCACATGGGTGGCTCCACCGGTCGCATCCAGGGTGCGGAGTACTCACTGGTCGATTACAACCGCGCCGGCGTCCCGCTGGTCGAGATCGTCACCAAGACGATCTTCGGCACGGACCACCGCGCCCCCGAGGTCGCCAAGGCGTACGTGTCCACGATTCGCGACATCGTGCGCAGCCTCGGAATCTCCGAGGCTCGCCTGGAGCGCGGGAACCTGCGCTGCGATGCGAACGTCTCGCTGCGCCCGCGTGCTGCCGAAGGTGAAGAGCCGGCACCGCTGGGCACCCGCACCGAGACGAAGAACGTCAACTCGATGCGCTCGGTCGAGCGCGCCGTGCGGTACGAGATCCAGCGTCAGGCGCAGATCCTCGCCGACGGCGGGACGATCACGCAGGAGACCCGGCACTGGCACGAGGACACCGGCGCGACCTCGCCCGGTCGCCCCAAATCGGATGCTGATGACTACCGTTACTTCCCCGAGCCCGACCTTCTGCCCGTGCAGCCGGCGGCCGAGCTGATCGAGGAGCTGCGCTCGGCGCTGCCGGAGCAGCCGGTGACCCGCCGTCGCCGGCTCAAGGCGGAGTGGGGCTTCACGGACCTCGAGTATCAGGACGTGCGCAACAGCGACCTGGTCGACGAGGTGGAGGCGACCATCGCCGCCGGTGCCACCCCCACCGCCGCTCGCAAATGGTGGACGGGTGAGATCTCGCGCCTCGCCAACGCGCAGGACACGGATGCCGCTGAGCTCATCACGCCGGCGAACGTCGCCGCGCTGCAGGAGCTCGTCGACGAGGGAACCCTCACCGACAAGCTCGCCCGCCAGGTGCTCGAGGGCGTCATCGCCGGCGAGGGCACGCCGCAGGAGGTCGTGGATGCCCGCGGGCTCGCCGTCGTCTCGGACGATGGGGCGCTCATCGCCGCGATCGATGAGGCACTGGCCGCGCAGCCGGACGTGATGGCGAAGATCAAGGACGGCAAGGTGCAGGCCGCCGGTGCGATCATCGGCGCCGTCATGAAAGCCATGAAGGGTCAGGCCGACGCCGCGCGCGTGCGCGAGCTCATCCTCGAGCGCGCCGCCCAGTAGCGCGTCGGTCCCCGGCATGGCGAGCGGATGTCGGTGGTCTCAGCGAGAATGGACCCATGGGGCGCGGTGACGGACGTGGCCGCATCGTCTCACCCGACGGTGCGGACGACTCCGGCACGCGCATCCTGCACGTCGACATGGATGCCTTCTACGCGGCCGTCGAGATCCTCGATGACCCGTCGCTGCACGGACTTCCCCTGATCATCGGCGCGCCGGACGGCCGCTCGGTGGTCTCGAGCGCCTCGTACGAAGCGCGGCGCTACGGAGTCCGTGCCGCGATGCCCGTGGGGCAGGCCATGCGCCTGTGCCCGACGGCGAAGATCGTCACGCCGCACTTCGATCGCTATCAGGCCGTGTCCAAGCAGGTGATGGCGGTGTTCGAGTCGATCACTCCGCTGGTCGAACCCCTGTCCGTCGATGAGGCGTTCCTCGACGTGCAGGGTGTCAGGCGGCTGTGGGGGAGCCCGGGCCGGATCGCGCAGCTCGTGCGTGAGCGCGTGCACGCCGAGGTCGGAATCACATGCAGTGTCGGTGTCGCCGCCACCAAGCACGTCGCGAAGATGGCATCGACGATCTCGAAGCCCGACGGTCTGCTGATCGTCGCGGCCGCGGACACGCTCGACTTCCTCGCGCCGCGCTCGGTCCGGGCGATGTGGGGTGTCGGACCCAAGGCTTCCGAGGCGCTCGAGGCCCGCGGTATCCGGACGATCGGCGACATTCGCGATTCACCACAGGAGATGCTCGATCGCGCCGTCGGTCCCGCGCTCGGCGCGCGCATCGCGCAGCTCGCACGCGGCGAGGACGCGCGCGCCGTCGAGACGGAGCGGGTCGAGAAGAGCGTGGGCCATGAAGAGACCTTTGACGTCGACATCGTCGACCGCGAGTTCCTGCGGGCCGAACTGCTGCGGCTCTCCGACCGTGTCGCCGTGCGACTGCGTCGTGCCGACTGGGAGTGCGGCACGGTCGCGATCAAGATCCGCTTCGACGACTTCACGACCGTGAACCGTTCGCAGGCTCTCGCCGAACCGACGTCCGTCGGGCAGCGGATCGGCGCCGCCGCGCAGAACCTGTACGAGTCGATCGATCGCCGCGACCCGATCCGCCTGGTCGGGGTGCGTGCCGAGAAGCTCCGTCCCGCTGGCAGTTCGGCATTCGCGCTGTGGGACGACGACGAACACTGGCGCAAGGTCGAAGGGGCACTCGATGATGCCAGGGCGCGCTTCGGCAGCGCCACGATCACGCGTGCCAGGCACGTCGGTCGCGGGGACGGTCGCGGTGCGGCACGCCATCCGAAGGATCACGGCGTCGATTGAGCTCCCGGCGTCATCATTCGCCCTGTAGCGTGGACTTATGCCGAACATCGCACTGGACCTCGGAAAGCAGATCGCCTCCTTCGGCGTGAAGAGCGCCTACGGTGAGCCGCAGGACGTCGACGGAGTGAGCATCACCCCTGTCGCCCTCACCTGGGCCGGCTTCGGCGGAGGCGCCGATCAGGACGAGAACGGTGGTGGTGGCGGCGGTGGCGTCTCCATTCCGCTCGGCGTATATGTTCGCCGTGAGGAAGGCTTGCGCTTCGAGCCGAACCTCGTCGCCCTGCTCGCCGTCGCGGTGCCCTTCGTGTGTGTCACCGGGCGGGCGCTGGCGCGCGTGATCCGTGCCCTCAAGAAGTAGCGATCCGCTCGCACTGGCGCTCAAGCGCGGTGCCGCGGACGTCATCGACGCGATCGTGGCTGTGGCGGCATCCAACCCAGTGGTGCTCATCGACGGACGTGCCGGAGCGGGGAAGACGACTTTGTCGCGCATGGTGGCCGCGAACTGGCCGTTGGCCGGTCGACCACAGCTGATCGCCCTCGACTCCCTCTACCCCGGGTGGGACGGGCTCGACGCCGGAGTCGAAACGGCGCTGCACGACGTGCTGCGCCCCCACGCCCGCGGTCTGTTGAGCACCTGGCGTCGGTGGGACTGGGAGCTCGATGCCGAGGCAGAGGCGCATGCCGTGACGCCTGCGCTCGGCGTGATCTTGGAAGGCTGCGGCGCGCTGAACCCCGCTACGTCTCGTCTGGCCGATGTGCGCGTGTGGGTCGAGTCGCCCCAGACATCGCGAAAGCATCGCGCGCTGGACCGCGACGGTGATGGATTCCGTCCGCACTGGGACCGTTGGGCGGCTCAGGAGGACAGTCACATCAAGCGGCATGCGCCACGGGACCTCGCAACGCTGACGGTCACGATTCCCTGATCACAGGTCCTCTGGCATGTCGTCCAGGGCATCCGCGATCGCGATGAGACCGTCGAGACGGAACGCGAGCCAGTCGTAGACGCCGTACCGCGGATCGTCGGGATCATGGTCGCCGTCATCGGCTGTGATCCCGAGCCGCGTGGCGATCACCAGGCGCAGCGTGGTCAGGGTGCGCAGCCAGGCATCGACCTCGTTGCTCCGGATCACGATCTCGAGGTGATCGTCGGACCGATCGCCCGGCGCCTCCTGATCGATGAAGGGCTCCAGCGTGCGGCGTACCACGGCGGCATCGGCGGCGCGACGATCAAGCAGGTCATCCCGGGTGGCCATGGCGAATTCGGCGGCAGCCTCGGCATCCCCGGGGTAGGGGCTCGGGGTGAGGCGGGCGAGGCCCGGGTCGGCCGCCTCATCGCTGTCGGCGATCACGGCGGTGAGCTCGTCGACGAGGCCGGCCAGATGCATGCCCTCGATGGGGGCGAGGGGGAAGCGGAACTCGGTGGTGCTCACATCGGGGCCTTCCGTACTGTCGCCCAGAGGCCGTAGTCGTGCATGGCCTGCGCATGCACCTCCATCGTCTCGCGCGGGCCGGTGGCGACGATGGCATGGCCGTCATGATGGACGGCGAGCATGAGCGTTGTGGCATGCTCGGCCGAGTAGCCGAAGTAGGTCCGGAAGACGCGAGTGACATAGCTCATGAGGTTCACCGGATCGTTCCAGACGACCACCTGCCACGGCTCCAGGGGAGCCGCCTGCAGATCCGTCGCCTCATCGAGGTCCGGTGCCGAAAGCGGAATGCTCATGCCCATCCCATCTCATGAAGTTGGTCGTCCGGGATCCCGAAGAAGTGCGCGATCTCGTGCACGAGCGTCGTGTGCACCTCATCACGCAGTTCGGTCTCGTCCGCCGCCTGTGCGAGATGCGGCTCGCGGTAGAGGATGATCCGGTCGGGCAGCTCACCCATGCCGTAGTGCCCGCGCTCGGTGAGGGCGAGCCCGTCGTAGAGTCCGAGCAGGTCGAGACTGCCGTCCTCGGGACGATCCTCGACGACGAACACCACGTTCTCCAGCCCCTCGACCATCTCGTCGGGAAGCAGATCGAGCTCGTCGACGACGAGTTTCTCGAAGGTCGCAGCATCCATCTCCATCGTCGTCCAGCCTACGCGGGTGCGGGGCTCAGTGGACGAAGAGCAGGAGGGCCGCGACCAGCAGGAACAACGATCCGAAGAGGGCATTGAGGGCGCGGAGGCCTCGGCGCGTTCGGGTGAGTGCTCGGAACGGTCGAGCCGCGGTTGCGAAGAAGCCCCACATCACGATCACGTCGACGCCGATGACCGTGCTCATGAGGATCAGATACTGCGGCAGCGCCGGTTCGTCGAGGCGGACGAACTGCGGCACGAACGCCAGAAAGAAGACGATTGCTTTGGGATTGAGGACGTTCACCCAGAAACCGCGGCGAATCATCGAGAACCGGCCTTCTCGCGGGGGAGCAGATCCGTCGGATGCTGCCGGCTCCGGCACTCTCGCGAAGATCATGCGGATGCCGAGAAAGACCAGGTAGGCCGCACCCGCATAGCGGACGATGTCGAACAGTACTGGTGACCGGGCGACGAGGAGACCGACCCCGGCTGCGACGATGACGACGTGCACAATCAGGGCGAGCTGCTGGCCGATGACGCCCCACACCGAACGGCGCCAGCCATGGGCGAGCGCGTTCGACATCGTGTTGATCGCGCCAGCACCCGGAGTGAGACTGATCACGACTGATGCGGTGAGCAGGGAGAGCCAGACGGTCAGCGACACGGATGGATCCTCTGACAACGATTGGGGTCCCTACGTAGACAGTTCTCAAACCCTTCCCCGAAGCTAAAAACGTTGATTTCCCGCTGGAAACGAGGGGTATACCGGGTATCTCAGCGGGTCGATAGCACCCCGATTGAGGACGTTCGGGGGCCAGTCGTAAGGACGATTGGGAATCCTCAAACCTTTCTCACTCCCTCAGAAGTGGATCGTCTGGTCGATGATTACCTCGCCGGACTCAGCGTCGGATACCTGGCTCAGAAGTATGGTGTGCACCGCGCCACAGTTTCGAAGCACCTCACCCGGAACAACGTCGTGCGCCGCCAGCCTGGACTCACAATCGACGAAACCGCTGAGGCAGTGAGGCTTCACGGTGGCGGTATCTCAATGCGCGCCATCGCACGGACTCTCGGCGTTGATCGCAAGCGGGTACGCTCAACGCTCGCCTCTGCTGGTGCGCTGGAAGAGAAATCTATGGTGAGTTCTACTTGAATTGGAAGGTCTTGTAGGAGCTTTCCACGTTGAAGCGCTTCCCGTCCTTACGTTTCTGCACATAAGCCGCGATCGTGTCGATGTCATTGGGCCGCATGCCGAGCGCGCGGCATTTCGCTCGAACTTGCTCGACCGTGACGTCTCGCCAACGATCGGGCCGATTCATCATGTCTGCGCGAAGCTTGTCTTCTTCATTCCATTTCAGACCCGAGTCATACCCGGCGGCCATGCGGGCAACGTACTCCAGAATCCCGTCGATGCCGTTTGGGAGAGGCTCAGTTGCGACCACATTCTCAACTCTGGCCGGCACGATTGTCTCGCCAGGCAGCAGAAATGTCGCGTTCGAGTCTTCGATCGGGACTGCGGATGTGGGTGGCGTCCCCCGGGCCGAGCGGGACGCCACCCATGCACTCAGTCAGAGACGACCCGTGTGGGCTCCCCGGTCTTATAGATCAGCGTGCCCAACGGCGGCACGTTTCCCGGGCTGAGGATGTGCGTGAGCGCACGACGCGGTGACTCTGCACGCTCCAGGCGCTCAAGCCAAGGCTTCCAGGCTTCCGCCGCGAGTCGAAAGAAAGTGGGAGACCCCTGGAACCACTGCTCGAAGAGGTGCCCATGAGCTGATTCGTCGAGGTCGCCGTTCTTTCGCGCACCCGACAACAGCTCGGCCAGCAGGTAGTACTGCATCGGAGTGAACCCGGCCCTGTGCAGATCCGCGGCCGTGTCCTTCCAGATCTTGGGGGCCCGGGTGCCTCCGTTCATGACGCCACCTGCGATGAAGTTCATCACCGTTACACCCGGGAACCAGGGACAATGGTCGACCATATAGCGAGACCACAGGGGTCGATCCGCTTCAGGCACCTCGCCCCACCCCTCCGCAGGGTTGAGGTCATCTGCTGCGCCAGCGCCGGAGCCAACAAGGGAAATAGACATAGGAATGATCCTTACCAGAGCCCAACGTGCGCACACGCGGGCATCCATCGACTTGCGTGAACGGTTGCTCACGCCGGTTCTTCCCCTGGGGCACCCCGCTCGATGGAGAGGGTTGCCGTGCAGCCAGCCAGGTACCGAAAGCTACAACTCTTGAACCTGCAAAGACCGTACCACGGTCGTCGGACATTCTGCCGGGGCCACTCGGAAGCACTCGCCGAGTCCAGTGTGGTGTCTGGCTCAGACATCCAGCTGTGCGTAGAGCACCGAGAGGTCTGCCCTCGAACACAGCAGTTGCGGCAGGTGTTGTTTCGTGGCATCGAGCACCAAGAGCGCGCTCGGTGGCTCAACTTTGGTGCTGGCTTCACCAGAGAACAGATTGATAGCCTCCAGTACGGTCGCTGAAGGCGTGAGCATTTCGAGGCGGTCGCCGGTCTCGGCGAACTCCAACACTTCGCCGATTGTGGCAGTTCCGACGATGTCGTGCTCGATCAGGCTGGGTGCGAGATGCCGAGCCACGGCATTGGTAGTAATGAGACGGTAGGACTCACCGTCCCGCACCGGCGCCTGCGAGAAGCTCTTCTCCACCACGAGAGATAGAAACGCACTAATACTGTCTTCCAACTCGAAAACCTGGGGCCGCCCGTAATCGGAGAGCGCATTTACCAGTCGAGGCGGTCTCAGCAGATCATCGCGGATCTTCTCAATACTGTGCACGGTGTCTTCGCGAGGGTCCGCGATCGGTTTTCCTCCCAAACGCTTTCCGTGCGCAATCGCATTCCGTAGCTTCGCGTACTGGCGGAGCGAGTCCTTCTGACGCTGTAAGAGCGTGGTGGAACTAGTGAGCATCTCCCCGAACGGTGCCCAGTCATCACCCTTTTCCCGACGACCTTGCTGTTGCGCAAGCTTTTCTTCTATCTCAGAAAATGCGTTGAGGAATCGCTCGGCATTCGACTCGGTCACAGCAATTCACCCCATCTTTTATGCGCTTCAAGAACAGCGATACGTTAAGCCTAGCGAGATATCGTGTAGGCGCTTGGGCTTCACCGTTGAAGCAACCTCGAACACGCGCTCAGATTGATCGACTGGTCTCGGGATGTCGTCGCACGTCGGGAGGACGGTGCGTAACCCTTCGTTGCGTCAGCTGGACGATGGTATTGACAGCTGTCTCGGCACGGGCACGGTGAATCGGCCTGACTTTCGTTCCTAGCGGGAGCCTTGTCCGGCAGGTGTCGGACTGACTGATTCCAGGTCAGCGTAGTACGCCTCCTCGACCTCGATCGGGGTGCGCATGTCGAGCTCGCCGTGGAGGCGGTGATTGTTCCACCACCACACCCACTCGAGTGTCGCCAGCTCGACCTGCTCAACGGTGCGCCAAGGTCCTTGCTGACGGATCAGCTCGGTCTTGTAGAGGTTGTTCACGGCTTCGGCCATCGCGTTGTCAAACGAGTCGCCGACGGTCCCTGTCGATGGGACGGCGCCGAGTTCGACGATCCTCTCCGTGTAGACCATCGCGGTGTAGTTCGACCCATGATCCGCATGATGAATCAGCCCGTCGAGGCGCCCGCCGGCGCCCCACGCGGCCATGTCGAGTGCCGGCATCGGCAAGATCTCGGACCGCAGCGTCGACGCCACGTTCCACCCCACGATTCGGCGCGAGTAGACATCGGTCACGAACGCGACATACGCGAACCCGGACCACGTCGCCACGTAGGTCACGTCGCAGACCCAGAGCCGCCTCGGCGCCGGTGCGGTGAAGCGGCGGTTCACGAGATCGCTCGGCAACGCAGCCGTCTTGTCGGTGCGCGTGGTGAACACCCGCTTCGACTTCTTCACGCCCCGCACTCCGGCCAGCCGCATGAGGCGCTCGGTCTGGTCGCGGCCGATCTCCCACCCTTGCCGGCGCATCAGCGCGTGCATCTTGCGGCGCCCGTAGACGCCGTAGTTCTCCGCGTGCAACCGGGCGATCTCCGGGACCAGGAGGTCGTCACGCAGCTGTCGCGCCGAGGGTGCACGGCCGAGGGCGGCGCGGTAGCCGCGCGCGGTGAGGAAGCCCTGGACTGCCGGCCGAAGGACACGGCAGATGAGCTCGACCCCGAAACGATCCCGGTACTCATTGATGAACCGGATCATCTCGATCAGGGGCGGTCGAGCTCCTTCGCGAAAAACACGCTCGCAGCCTTGAGGATCTCG
>NZ_JBQDVP010000020.1:0-49616 GCF_052102115.1 Microbacterium sp. | reverse complement strand
AGCCGATCACCGCCGAACTCGGCGGCGTCTCGCCGATCATCGTCGTGCCCGGCGAGTGGTCGGATGCCGATCTGACCTTCCAGGCGGAGCACATCGCGACCATGCGCCTGCAGAACTGCGGGCACAACTGCATCGCCGGACAGGTCGTGATCATGTCGTCGGACTGGGCGCAGGCGGATGCGTTCCGCGCGGCGCTCCGCCGTGCCTACGCGAAAGCTCCGGAGCGTCCCAACTGGTACCCGCACTCCGAGGAGCGGATGCAGCAGGCGAACGACGATTACCCCGACGCCCTCGTGCTCGGTGACCGGCTGCTCATCGAACTCGATGCCGACGACGATGCGACCGCGCTGCAGAACACCGAGTACTTCGCTCCCGTGCTCGGCGTCGTCACTCTCCCCGGCACCGGGCAGGGGTTCCTCGACGCCGCGGTCTCGCACGCGAACGACGAGCTACAGGGCACCCTCGGCGCCAACCTGCTGATCGACCCGGCCACGCAGAAATCGCTCGGCACCGGGTTCGAGCGCGCCATCACCCAGCTGCGGTACGGCTCGATCGCGATCAACGCTTGGACGGCGGTCGGCTTCATCACCCCGACCCTGACGTGGGGCGCTTTCCCCGGAAACACCCTCGATGACGTCGGCAGCGGCATCGGCGTCGTGCACAACGCGCTGCTGCTCGACCGCGTGGAGCGCTCGGTGCTGCGCGGACCGTTCCGGCCCTTCCCCCGGTCACTTCCGGTGATCAACGGCGGTGGCCGGTTCGCGATCCTGCCGAAGCCGCCGTGGTTCGTCACGGCACGAACCGGCGCGGTCGTCAGCGAGGGGCTCACCCGGTTCCGGGCGAACGGCGGGATGCTCGGGCTCGTGAAGACACTGCTGCAGGCGCTGCGCGCGTAGGGGCCCGTTTCGACTCGCCTCCGGCTCGCTCAACGCGTTTCGTCTCGCTCCGCTCGCTCAACGACCCGCGACCGCCGCACAACCGGGCGTTGAGCGTAGCGTCCGTTTCGTCTCGACCCGTGGCCCGCATAACCGGGCGTTGAGCGGAGTCGCCGGAGGCGACGCAGACGAAACGGGTTGAGCGAGCGGAGCGAGTCGAAACCGCCTTCACACTGCCCTACGCTCGTCAGCCCCCGTCACCGCTCCGTGAAGCCGTCGGTCGCCTCGCGCAGCGCCAGCTGGATGCCGGGCTCGGATGCCGCGTGCCCGGCATCGTCGACCACGACGAAGCGAGCTTCGGGCCAGGCCGTGTGGAGGTCCCACGCCGTCATCATCGGCGTGCACACGTCGTAGCGCCCCTGGACGATGACGGTGGGGATGTGCCGGATCGCATCCACCCCGGCGATCAGCTGCCCCTCCGTCCACCAGCCGCGGTTGACGAAGTAGTGGTTCTCGATGCGGGCGAAGGCGACGGCCGTGGCATCCTCGGTCATGCGATCGACCGTGTCGGCGTCGGGGCGCAACGTGATCGTCGAGCCCTCCCACGTCGACCAGGCCCGCGCAGCGGGCACGTGCACGGCCGGATCGGCGTCGAACAGGCGGCGGTGGTAGGCCTCGATCATCCGGTTGCGTTCGAGCACCGGGATCTGCGCGACGAACCCCTCCCACAGGTCGGGGAACAGCGCGGCGGCGCCGCCCTCATAGAACCACTCCAGCTCCGCACGGCGCAGCGTGAAGATGCCGCGCAGCACGAGCTCGGTGACCGCACCCGGGTGTGCCTGCGCGTAGGCGAGAGCAAGGGCGCTGCCCCACGATCCACCGAAGACCTGCCACTTCTCGATGCCGAGGTTCTTGCGCAGCAGCTCGATGTCGGCGATCAGATGTGACGTGGTGTTGAACCTCATGTCGACGTCCGGAGCGCTGGCGTGCGGCGTGCTCCGCCCGCACCCGCGCTGGTCGAACAGGACGATCCGGTACTTCTCGGGGTCGAAGAAACGGCGGTGCCACGGGGCGATACCGCCGCCTGGTCCGCCGTGCAGGAACACGACTGGCTTGCCTTCGGGGTTGCCGCTGACCTCCCAGAACACCCGCTGGCCGTCGCCGACGGGCAGCATCCCGCTGTCATACGGTTCGATCGACGGATACAGTGCGTCCGTGTTCATGCTCATCCCCCGGTGAGTCTGTGGTTTCCGCCGGCGTCGGCGGACTCCTCACCGTATCGCGCAGATACCGCGCACCCGCGGAACCACGCGGCTCAGAGCTGGCTGCCGTCCACCGCGAAGGTGTCGCAGCTGCCGAGCCCGTTCTGGTAGCCGCTCGCGAACCAGCCCTGGCGCTGCTGGCTCGACCCGTGGGTCCAGGACTCCGGGTTGCTGAAGCCGGACTGCTCCTGGATGTGGTCGTCGCCGACGGCGAAGGCCGCATTCAGAGCGTCTTCGATCTGGGCCTCGGTCGGCGTCTCGAGGTAGGCGACCCCGTTCTCGTCGGTCTGGTCGGCCGCGGCGGCCAGCCAGGCGCCGGCGTAGCAGTCGGCCTGCAGCTCGGTGCGCACACTGTTGCTGTCTGGACCGGTGCCGTTGTTCGGATACTGACTCATGGTGCCGGTGATGTTCTGGATGTGGTGGCCCCACTCGTGCCCGACGATGTAGAGCTGGGCGAGTTCACCCGCGGATGCACCGAACTGCTGCCGCATGATCTGGAAGAAGTCCGGGTCGATGTACACACCCTGCTCGGGAGGGCAGTAGAACGGTCCGACGGAGTTGGATGCCGTGCCGCACTGCGTCGACGTCTGCCCGTGGAAGACGTACAGCTGCGGCGGCGTGTACCCCTCGACCTGCTGCTCCCAGTAACCATCGAGCAGCACCTGCGCGCCGGCCATACGGCAGTCGTCCTGCGTGTTGGCGTCCTCCCCGGACTCGCACGCCAGCACCGTCTCGCCGGCATCGGACGGGCTGCCGCCCTGAGTTCCGCCGCCGAGCAGTCCGGTCAAGTCGACGCCGAGCAGCGGCCCCGCGATGAGCGCGATGATCCCGAGCAGCCCGACGCCGCCGACGCCGGCGATCGCGGCGGTGCGACCGGGGCGCCGGGTGCGATGGCTAGAGATGTCGGAGTCGGGGTTGAACGTCATGGCATGAGAGTACCCCGCAGGAGCCCGCGGCCCGTAGGCTCGTTCTCATGGCGACGACGATCACGATCACGGGTGCTGGCGGACAGATCGGGTACGCGCTGCTCTTCCGCATCGCTGCCGGCGACATGCTGGGCCCCGACGAGAAGGTGCGGCTGCGGCTGCTCGAGATCCCGCAGGGTGTGAAAGCAGCCGAAGGCGCGGCCCTGGAACTCCACGATGGCGCATTCGACCTGCTCGAGAGCGTCGAGGTCACCGATGACGCGGCCACCGGTTTCGACGGCTGCAACCTCGCGCTGCTCGTCGGCGCGCGCCCGCGCGGCCCCGGAATGGAGCGCGGCGACCTGCTCGCAGCCAACGCCGGGATCTTCGGGCCGCAGGGGCAGACGATCGCCGCGCGGGCCGCCGCCGATGTGCGGGTGACGGTGGTGGGCAACCCGGCGAACACGAACGCGCTGATCGCCGCAGCATCCGCCGACGGCGTCCCCGCCGACCGCTTCAGCGCCCTCACGCGTCTCGACGAGAACCGTGCACGGGCGCAGGTCGCCGCGGCGCTGGATGCTCCGGTTTCCGGCATCCGTCGGGTGTCGATCTGGGGAAACCACTCCGCCACGCAGTTCCCCGACCTCGCTCACGCAACCGTCGACGGCCGGCCGGTGCTCGACGCGCTCGGCGAGCGGATGGATGACGTCCGTGGGTGGCTGGAGGAGACGTTCATCCCCCGCGTCGCGAAGCGCGGCGCCGAGATCATCGAGGTGCGCGGCTCGTCGTCCGTGGCATCCGCCGCGAACGCCGCGATCGAGCACACCCGCGACTGGGTCGCCGGTACCGACGACTGGACCAGCGCCGGCGTCGTCTCGCGCGGGGAGTACGGTGTTCCCGCCGGACTCGTGTCGTCCTTTCCGGTGCGGGCGGTCGGCGGCCAGTGGCAGATCGTCGAAGGACTCGAACTGGATGACTGGGCACGCGCACGCATCGACACCTCGGTCGCGGAGCTGGTCGAAGAGCGCGAAGCGGTGCGCGCGCTCGGGGTCTTGTGAAGCTCTCCACGCAGGGCAGAATGGATGCCGGAGGTGCGACCATGGGCGATACGCATGACATCACGGATGCTGCACTGACGAGTCCGCTGCATCTGCCGCATGCCGCGGCCGAGTGCCCGAAGTGCCTGGCGAACGACGATCACGGCTGGTGGTCGGCGCGTCCCGAGGGCGCGCGGTTGGTCGGGCTGGTCGTGGCGCGCGAGGGGATGCCGTCAGTCACGGAGCAGCGCGAGGACCTCACCCGATTCGGCGTGCCGATCGAGGGGTTCCGGCACCCGGCGCCGGACATCCTGGAGAGCTGGGAAGGTCGGGTCACACGGCTGCTGGACACTCTGCAGCGAGGAGATGTGGTTGTGGTCGCGAACGTGCACGCCCTCGGGCGCGACCGCGATGAGGAGACCCGAACAGCGGCAGCGCTGCGCAGCCGCGGGATCATGGTGAAGGTGCTCGGCCACCACGCCCGTCACCTCGCCGACGCCGCGCGCTGATCGACCAGCGTCACCGCGAGAACCCTTCGCCCGCCGTGGCGGCGTCCTGTCCTGGTCACTCGCTCCAGTGATCAATCCCCGTACGGGGCCTTCGGAAGCTCGGTCGGCGACGGCTGTGGTTCGATCGGCTCCCCATCCTCGGTGTGGTACACCGGACTCCCCTCCTCGGGGAAGTAGAACCGCGGCTGCCAGTCCGGCCCCTCAAAGGCGGGGATTCGCCGAGAGGCCCCCTTGTAGACCAGGCCGCCGCCGAAGACCATATCCGACAGATCCGCCGCGTCACCGGGGAAGCAGCCGGGACTCGCCGTGACCCGAATATGGTTCTGGTCGGGGCGCACCGTCACGACCCCACGACCGACGTCGCCACCGGTGCCGATCACGTTGATCTCCTGCCGGTCGCCTTTACCGTATGTCGCAGTCGCAGCCTCCATACCCGCGTCCTCGAATGACGTCGTCGCCGCGGCGACGACGTCGTCGACATCGCGGTCGCCCAGCTCGAGCAACCGTGCCCAGGAAAAGGCGAAGCCGGTCAGCTCGCCGTTGATCCGGCACGGGATGGGTGACGCGCCGAACGATCCCTGATCGACGGGCCACTCGGTCTCATCGATGGCCATGATGACCGAGTGCATGGTCGTCGCGTAGGCGACGTAGCGCTGTTCACCATCACGGTAGAGGGCGTCACCGGTCGGTGCCGCAGTGAAGCCGCAGCTCGTCATCGTCATCACCATGCCGACGGCCATCGCCGCCACCAGTCCGTTCCGCACCTTGCCGCGCATCTTCACCCTCCACCCCGCAGGCGCACCCAGAGCGGGTCGGCCTCGCTCACCCCCGAGATCAGGCGCATGACGCCCCCAGCCTGACCCAGGCCACTCGCGAGCGAGATGAGCCCGACGACGAGCGCCGCCACCGTCGTCATGTCGAAGCCCTCGACGATGCCGCGGATGAACAGAGCGATCCCCGACACGGCCACGAGCAGCGCCAAACTCACCGTGACGAGCCGCGCGAAGATCGGCGGCTCGAAGTTCGTCGTCCGCGCGAGCACCCATCCCCCGGCGCCCCGGGCCCGCACCCCCCGCGTGTAGGGCAGGCGCATCCACGCGGCGGCGGCGCGCGTCAGCTGCCGTCCACTGTGCCAGAGGCGCACCAGCATCCACACTCCTACGCCGGCGATCGCCAGCATGATGACGACCATCACGATGTCGAAACCGGTGGCCCGCACCCCCGGAGCCGTCATGCTGACGCCCACGCCCACGCCGATGAAAGACCCCGCGACAGCCAGCACGTATGCGACCAGTCCCAGCAGCCACCGCGACCACCGCTCGTAGTCCGCGCGCAGCACTTCCGCGGTGCTGTCGGCCTGGAGCACGGCGGAGGTCTGATCGGGCAACGCGAGGCGGGCGCGCGCCCGCTCACCGATCATCGCGAAAGCCCTGCTCACGTTTCCGCCAACTGCGAAAAGGCACCCCGGATGCATCCCGTGCGGCGCGTGGACTCCTGCGTCCGCCAGGTCACCATGTCATCATCGGGAACGCGTCCGCTGACGCGTTCCGCGTAGCCGAGCAGTGCCCCCGGCATGAGAAGGTCACCGCTGTCCGACATTCCGCTCTTCTCGTCCGGCCGATCATGCTGCCCCCGTAGGCGGCTCTGGCCCCGCGCATCATCCTATGCCGAGACGTCTGAGTCGGAGTGCGTCCGGTTCCTTTCCCTCGAGGCATTCCGGCATCCACCTCCCGACATCCGGCACGTGACCGTCACCTCGCCGACGCCGCGCGCTGACGCTCGAGCCTCAGTCGTCCGGGTCGGACTCGTCCTGCAGTGTGATGTCGTCGACGAGCGGAAGGTCGGCGCGGGTGACCACCTGCGACGTCACGGCATATTCGACCAGACGCGCACGGCGATTGGTGGCGAGCTTGCCAGGCCCTCCACGGAGGCCCTGAACGCCCATGCGATCGAGCTTGTCGCAGACATTGTCGAGCTTGCGGTTGAACTTGCTCATCGTCCAACCGAGCCGCTCGGCGGCCGCGCTGGATGACGGCAGTTCATTCATGCTCACGCCCTCGCGCCGCAGCATCGGCTCGGCGAGCGCCACGATCAACTGCTTCTGCAGCTTCGTGAAGCTCACGGGCATCACTGTCGTCTCTCCGCTCATCGATGCCTCGACATGGCGCGACACCCCGTACGGGGCCTCTTCGGTGAGCAGATTCAGCTCGTACGTCACCGGGCCAGCAGTGAAGACGATCACGCTGCGCTCGAAAACCAACGGCATTCTCGCGCTCGGTGACAGCCAGGACTGCACGGCACCGCCGGCACTGGAGACCGTCGCCGCAAGGCGCACCCCCACGTTCGTCAGCCACCACAGCCCGTCGTGGTGCTGCAGCTTGAGAAAGTGCCGGTGCAGGTACGGATTGTCATCGATCTCGAGGTCGCCCTCGCGGCCGATGATGAACGGTCTGTCTGCGGGCAGCTCGTGCCACTCCCCGGCGAATTCCAGGTGCAACGGCACCGCTGCACGCCCTTCTTTCGGCTCAGCATCCTCTTCCAGCGCCGTGGCAGTACTCGGCTCAGTCACGTATCGACCCCCTCGGCGAACATCCTGCCATGCGAACGCGTCAGGCGTGTGAACACCACAGAACCTCAGCTCAGCTGTTCTGCGTCCTTCGCCGGATCTCCTCATACAGACGGTCGGTCTCGGCTCTCTGCGCGGCGACGGTGGTCACCGTCGCCGGGTCGACCGGTTCGAAGGTGTCGACGAGGTTTCCGATCCGCTCCGCCGTCATCCGGTAGGCCTGCTGGCCTCCCCCCTGGTCCCGAGCCATGCCGCTGGGCCAGACGTCGGGCTGCGCACCAGCGACGCCGACCCTCCACCCGAACGGTTCGAGCTCTTCGCGAACGAGGCAGAGCGCTTCGAACGCATCGTCGGCTCGAGCCTGGACCGTGCCGAATCCGCGCGATCGAACCTCCACGATCCACGAGTAGGTCGGATCGAGGTACCAGGCGACGGTCGCATCACGCGCAAGACCGTCCCTGCTCACTTGTACCGACCGTGAGCCGCCGCTCATGAGTCCATGACCGTGGTCGGAACGATAATGATGACGGTCTCCGCTCCGTTGTCGCGCGGCGTCACTCCACGCACGCCCGAACCGGCTCCGAGGCGCGCCCGTCGCCGCGTCGCAGCATCACATCGACGCACACCTGTCCGGATGCCGCGCCCTCGAAGGTAACCCTGGTCTCTTCCGTGGTCTCGGTGGCGCCGCCGCCGGCGAGGTCGACCGTGTTCCACAGGTACAGGTCACCGTCCTCCGGGGACGGATTCTTCCAGCTGAAGGTGATCGCGGTGCCGTTGCGCTCTCCGGCGAGCTCGCCGACCGAGGGCACGGCGTGTGAGACCGGATCCTTCGGAATGACTTCGTCCTGCGTGGCCACCGGGTCGGGCTCTTCGTCTTGGCCTCCGCCGAGCATACTGACGCCGAGCACCGTGCCGCCGACGAGTACGACTGCAGCGGCGGCGATGCCGATCCACATGCCGACGCGGGGCTTGCGCTTCTCCTCGGTCGCAGCGTTCTCGGCCGCGGGCAGGTGCGCATCCGGCGGAACCGACGACGGCGCCGGCTGCAGGGCGGATGCGTCGGGAGACACCGTGCGTGGGCCGCGCACCACGGTGCGATCCTCATCGATCGGTGCGGATGCCGCGCTCTCTCCCCCGGGACGCAGCACCGTGTCCGCTGCGGCCGAGGCGGACAGACCGGGGTCGAATCGGGGTCCGGGTTCCGCTGGGGCTGCGGCCGGCTGCGGCGAACCGAACGGACGGGTCGTCGCGGACGGGCGGGTGTGCCCGGCATCCGGCTCGATGTTGACGACGTTGCGAACGCGTGTCAGGCCGTCGTCGTCGTCTTCGGAATCCTCCGGCAGCGGATGATCATCGACGATGTCGATCGGCGTGACCGAGTGCGCGAGCTCGATCTGCACCTTCTGCAGAGCACGCGCGAAGGCGACGGCACTCGGGTAGCGGACGTCGGGGCTCTTCGCCATTGCCCGCTCGAGCACCTGCTGCAGGCTGGCGGGAGAATCACCCCGTACGAGCGGGGGCAGCGGCGTGCGCTCGATGCGCTCGATGAGGTCGGCGCTGGTGTTGCGCTCCCCTGGGCGTTCGAACGGAGAGCGCCCGGCGAGCAGCGTGTACAGAGTCGCCCCCAGGGCGAACACATCGGAGCGCGCGCCCCCCAATGGCGGGTCGGCGAAGAACTCGGGCGGCGACCAGGGGATCGACATGCCGCTGGCCTCGGTCACCGCACCTGTCCTCGAGGCGATACCGAAGTCGGTCAGCGCCGGCCGGTTGTACTCGGTGACGAGGATGTTCGCCGGTTTGATGTCGCGGTGCAGCACCCCGGCACGGTGCGCGGTCTCGACGGCGCCGGCGACCTGGATGCCGACGCGCAGCGCCTCAGCGACCGACAGCGGCTCTTTGCGTGCGCGGGTCTGCAGATTCGGGCGGGGACAGTTCTCCATCACGATGTACGGGCGGCCGTCGCCGGCAACTCCGGACTGGTAGATGGTGACGATCGCAGGATGTGTCGACAGCATGGCCATGACGTTGGCCTCGTCGGCGAACTCCTGGGCGGCGCCGCTGGAGATCCGGTCGGCGAGCAGCACCTTCACGGCGACGCGCCGCTTGGGCATCTGCTGCTCGTAGAGGAAGACGTCGGCGAAGCCGCCGGTGCCGAGAACGCTGACGTAGGTGAAGCCCGGGAGGTCGGGAGGTGGAGAAGGGGGTCTGCTCACGGCAGATCCTCGAACACGACGGTCACGCCGTCGCCGAGGTCCACGACATCGTCAGAGAGTACGAGGGTCTGCTCACCGGGGTGCAACCGCAGCGGGTCGGAGCCCGAGCGCAGCAACGTGGAGCCGTTCGTCGTGTGCAGGTCGACGACCACGACTGTGTCTCCCTCCGGACGGATCTCGAGGTGGCTGCGCGAGATGTCCTGCTGGGGGCTCTCGACCGCGATCAGGTGCGGCAGGTCAGCCCCGCTCGCACGTGTGGACCGGGGCCGGCGACCGATGATCACGGTGCGGTCGAGAGTGACGACCTGGCCAGTGGAGACGCGCACCCGCCCGGCCGACTCCGCGACCACGGGAAGCACGGCGGTCGGCGCATCCGGCTCGGCGGCCGGGACGTTCTGCCGGAGTGCTCGCGCTTCGGCGACCGAGATCGTCGCACCGTCATGGTCGCCGTCGACCGGGGCCGGAGGCGCGGGCGGAGCCGGTGGCGGGGCGACCGCGCCCGCCGTCGCGATGGTCGCACCGAACAGCTGGTCGAACTCGTCCGAGTCGGATGAGTAGGTCGCCTCGGAGGGCACCAGCGTGGCGCCTTCGACGACGTCTTCGTCAGCAGTCGGGAGCTCGGGAATCTCCTCGGTCGCGGGCTCGGCGAGGTCCTCGGCCGGTGCCGGATCCTCAACGAGCTCCGGCTCCGGTTCTTCAATCGGTTCCGGTTCCTCAAGGGACTCCGGATCTCCAATCGACTCCGATTCCTCGACGGACTCCGATTCCTCAGCCGGCATGGATGCTTCGACCGGCTCCGACTCTTCGGGAGTCTCCTCGACCAGCGGGACGGGCACGACCGGCATCGCCGGGTCGAGCGCCTCGGCGTCCGATTTCTCAGGCTCTGCAGCCTCGGGCTCCTCGACGACGGTGTCTGCCGGTTCGATATCGGCGCGGACCGATGCCGCCCGCACGACACCGCCCGTGATCGGCAGTTCGGCGCCCGCATCGGCGTCACCGGCCGTGATCGCGATCCGGCTCGCGTTCGCGACGAATCGTTCACTCCAGGTCGTGACGTTGGAGCCGTTGAAGGTCTCGTGCCCTTCCGGGCCGGTGACGGCGACAGTGGCATCGCCCCGCACGGCGATGCGCGCGTTCGGTCCCTCCATCACGACCGCTGCGAAGGGCAGCATCGCCGCGAAGGAACCCGAGGCCTGTTCGGTGAGCGCATCGATGACGGCGGCGAGCTCGCCGACCGGGCGTTCGCGTTCCCACAGCCGGGTGATGAGCTCATCCGGCGCGTCGGGCGACAGCGCGATCAGCGCGCCGGGAGCCACGAGGATGGACCACTGTCCAGGTCGATAGGTCGTCTGCATCAGCCGATCCCTCCTACGACGGCCTCGCGAGGCCGGGTATCTTCGTCGATGTCGTCATCGGCGCGCATCTGCACGCCCGGGCGGGATGCCACCGAGACGGCATCCACTACCACGACGGTGATGTTGTCTCTGCCGCCAGCGTCGACGGCCTCACTGACCAGTACGCCGGCCGCGGTCTGCGGATCGGATTCTGCGGTCAGAACCTCGAGGATCCGCGCGTCTGGCACCTCGGAGGAGAGGCCATCCGAGCAGATCAGCATCCGGTCTCCCAGCTCGGCGGGGAACATCCAGAAGTCGGGGTCGCCCGTGCTGCCCGCGCCGATCGCCCGCGTGATGATATTGCGCCGGTGATCCGACGCAGCATCGGCGAGATCGAGCTCGCCGGTCTCGATAAGCTCCTGCACGACGGAATGGTCGACGCTGATCTGCTCCAGCTCACCCCCCGAGAGCCGATAGGTACGCGAGTCGCCGATGTTGAAGGCCAGCCAGTAGCCCATGCCGTCGACGTCGGCGAGGACGACACCGCTCAGTGTCGTACCGGCACGGCCTGAGGCTGACACCGATAGAGCGTCCACGGCGTCGCGCGCACGGCTGAGCACGTCGAGCACGTCATCGAGCACGAGGTTCAGTCGGCCGAGGTACGGCGAGAACTCAGCGATGACGGCGGCGCTGGCGCGCTCCCCCGCCTCGTGCCCGCCCATGCCGTCAGCGACCGCGAACACCGGTGTGCTGGCCAGCAGTGCGTCTTCGTTCAGGGCGCGCCGGAGCCCGGTGTGCGTCGATGATCCCGACGAGACGATCAGGGGTGCGGTCATGCGTAGCCTCCGATGGTCACGATGCGGTCGCCGATCTCGATCGCATCTCCCAGGCGCACCCGCACCTGCTCACCGGGTGTGCACGCGATGCGCTGCCCGTCGCGCACGATGACGGTGCCGTTCGTGGAGTGCCGGTCGACGACCCACCCACCGGATGCCTCAGCGGCAGCCTCGAAGTGCGTCTTCGACAGCGACAGTGTCTCGTCGCGCACGGACACGACCGCGGCGCCCTCTTCGGGCGCGGGATTGCGGCCGAACAGCGTGCGCCGAGAGACGGCCACCCGGGTGCCGTCGTCCCACGTGAAGACGAGTCGGTGTCCGGGGATGCTGATGCGGGTGTCCTCGACGTCAAGGATGTCCACCTCGGCAGGCACCTCCGGAACCGGGGTCGCGTCCGGAGCAGCAGGCGCGTCCGGAGTTTCCGGCGCTTCCGGAGCCGCGGGCGGAGCCGGCGTGCGGCGCTCGGGCGGGCTGTCCTGCGTGATCCCGGGGACGAACGCGATCAGCGCTTCCTCGTTCGCGACCGGAGCAGCCGGATGCGCGATCGGAGCCGGCGGTTCGGGCGCCTGCAGGTCCGGGACCGGAGGGGCAGGCATCTGGCGAGCGGGTGCGGCCGGCCGCCGGACGTCCTCGGCGCGAACGGTCTCATCGATCGCTGGAGCGTCCATCGCTGGAGCATCCATCGCCGCTGGAGAAACCGGCGTCTCGGGGGCGGTGGGGTACGCCGGCTGCGCCGCAGGGTACGCATAACCAGTGGGCTGCGTCGGCGTCGCCAGCCCTGGGATCGGAGGTGCGCCGTTCGGGAGGGCGCTGCCCGGCGTCTCATTCGGCATCGACGGACGAGGCGGCACGGTCACCGCCTGCGTCAGCGGGGCCGTGATCGCGCCGCCGCCGGCACGCGCGTCGAGCATCAGAGACCCGACGACCTTGTCGTGCCAGCCCTGAAAGCGCCCGGAACCGTCGAACAGCGGGGTGAAGTAGCCGACGACGATGGCTGCCGAGAGACCGAAGATGATGTTGCGCAGCAGCGCCTTGCCGAATCCGAGAGGCGTGCCATCGGCCTCGCGCACGAGCCGCAGCCCCTGCGCGCGCATGCCGATCGAGCCGTTCCCGGCCTGCATGAAGGTGTAGAACACGAACCAGCCCACCAGCAGCAGCCAGATGATCGGGCCGCCGACGGCGAGGACGCCGAGCATCCCCTCTGGTCCCGCGATCACGGAGAAGATGGTCAGCAAGATCGACAGGATGATCCCGATCCCGGCCGCGATCAGGGCATCGATGATGTATGCCACTGCACGGCGTGACGTCGGGGCGACGGTGCCGAACGACGGTTGCGTCATGGTGTCTCGCTCTCGGGTGCTTCGGGAGTGCTGTTCTTGATGGTGCCAGGTTCTCGCCGGATGCGCGCAGTCGCGGCATCCTTCAGGTTCTGGAATCCAGATGACAGGGCCGATCCGCCCAGCAGTGATCGCAGACTGAGTCGCGCCTTCATGCGCTTCCAGAACCCCGCCTCGCTGCCCAGGCCCACGACGATGCCGTCGACTTCCTGCCAGAATGCGTCGACGTCTTCGACGCTCGGGTCGCGCGGGCCGAAGACCTCGGCATCCGCGCGATCGGCGAGCATCGTGACGGTCGGCACGGCGAGGGAACCGGCCAGCAGCGAGGCCTCCTCGCCGCGGGTCGCGCCCGCGGTCAGGCGGGCACCGTAGTCGACGGCGCGGTCGGTGAGTTCGTCCCACCCGCCGGCGATCCGGTCGGCGGTGCGCTCAGCGCTGCGACGGGCACGACGACGCGAGGCCTTCCAAGCACCGATGATGATGAACGGCGCGGCGAGCAGCGCGAGGATGCCGAGCGAGATGCCGCCGATCAGGAGGATCGCGCCGATGATGCCGAGGATGTTCAGCGATTCGTCCTCGGACTCGCGGTCATCCGGCAGCGTCGGCGGAAGATCGACTGGCTCCTGCGGCGGAGGCGGCGGCTGCAGCACCTGCGGCTTCGGGTCGGCGCGCGGCTTCGTGTTCTGGTCGTTCGGCACCTGATCCTCGGGCGGTGTCGGGTCGAACGGCACCCAGCCGAACCCGTCGAAGTTCACCTCGACCCAGGCGTGGATGTTCTCTCCGTTCGCGGCGAAGCTCGCAGCGCCGGCATCCTTCTCGTCGGGGTAGAAGCCCATCACGACGCGCGCAGGGATCCCGAGCTCGCCGGAGAGCAGCGCCATGGCGACGGCGTACTGCTCGTCGTCGCCGATCATCTGGTCTCCGCCGATGAGCGCAGAGATGCGCTCCGAGGTGTGTCCGGAGCGGGAGAGGACCTCGCCCTCCAGCCCGTGGCTGAAGAAGCCGTCCTCCGAGAGGAAGCTCGACAGCGCCTGCACCTGCTCGACGGGCGTCGTCGCCTCCGAGACGACCTCGGCGGCCAGCGAGGTGAGCTCTTCGGGCACGTTGTCGTTCTTCGGCAGACGCACGGATCCGAACTCCGCCTCGGCGAGCTGCTCGTCTGTGACGGTCGCCGGCACCGTCGTCTGCACGGTGTAGCTGTCCCCCGTGCTCAGACCGGGCGTGGCCACCGCGGTCGCCGATCCGCTGCTGTAGTACGTCGACCGGCGCAGGGCATCGGCGTCATCGCCTTCGAAGCGGATCTCGGAGACGAGACCGGCCTGCGGCACCCAGACGTCGTTGTACCCGTCGATCTCGACCTGCAACGTGACCGGGAGCCCCTCGGCATCGGGCGACATATTCGAGCGGATCGGCGCGAAAGCGCTCGAGGTGCCCGGGCCGCCGTCGACGACGTTGATCACCTGTCCGTCGAACTCGTCCATGGCCGCGAGCCGGATGCGTGCGTCTTCCGGCAGACCCTGAACGGTGAACAGCGTGCTGTCCGCGTCGTCGCGGACGTGTCCGCGGAATGATTGCAGCGCGCTCGGGAAATCGCGCACGTCGAAGGGCGGGATGATCGTGTCGCGCAGGACGTGGCGGACCTCGGCGGGGGCGGTCAAAGCGCTGGTGGCGACGCCCGCTCCGGCGGCGACGACGAGCACGGCCGCGCCGGAGATGAGGCGGCGCATGCGCATCTGGTTCGCCCGAGCGGCGTCGACTTCGCCGACGGACACCGCGGCGTTCTGCGGCGCCCAGATCTGCCGCACCGCGAGCCAGGCGATGCTCGCGATGGCGAACACGGCGCCCTGGATGACGGGAACGGCGGGCTCGGGCGTGCCGAGGGCAATGACGGCGGCGAGGAGCGCGCCCGCCGGGATCAGGGCCCAGGCCGGCTGCCGCAGCCGCAGCGCGAGGGATGCCGTGAGCACCGCCGTCACGAGCAGGAGCAGGAACGGGACGATGAAGTGCCCGTCGGCGCCCGCAACGGGAGCGACCGTGGTGAGCATCTGCTTCCACGACGTGATGACGCCGACCGCGAGCTGCTGGAGCGTGTCGATGGACGGGATGATCCCGAGGATCGTCGTGTGCGGCAGCGCAAGTGCACCGCCGAACACGAAGTAGGCCAGCATGGTCAGCCCGGTGACGATGAGCACACCCCAGTGGCGCCAGGCCGACACGACCGCGATGGCGATGCCGATCAGCACTCCGCCGAGCGCCGCCCCCAGGAAGCTGGGGCCGGCGAAGCTCGGCCAGAAGCCGACCACCGAGGTGCCGAGGAGCACGATGACGGCACCGATGTCGAGCATCCAGCGGCGCAGCGGAATCCCCCCGATGGATGCCGGCGAGGCGGATGCCGGGGACGTCTGCGCGCTCATGCGAGCACCTTCTGCAGTGCGAGCGGGATCTGCTGCAGGGTTCCGACGCTGACGACGTCTGCTTCGCCGATGCGGCGCAGCGCCGGCATCTCGACGTTGGTGTCGGCGACGATCGCGATGACCTTGGCGCCGAAGGGCAGGCGCGCGCAGGCGACTCGGAGGTCTTCGTTCGAGACTCTGTTTCCGCACACCAGCACGACGACGCTGGCCAGTGGCAGCGTGGCCGCGATGACACCGCTGAGCTCGGCGATGCCGCCCTCACGTGACTTCGAGGACTCGACGCCGGCGAGCGAGTCGAGCAACTGCTTGCCGGTGCCGGCGCGCAGTTCACCGCCCTGCACCCGCACGTCCACCCGCTGCGAGTCGCGGATCGCACGCAGGCCGATGGAGCCGGCCACCGAGATGCCGAGCTCGAGGTCGGCATCGACAGCGTAGTCGCCACTCGAACGAGACAGGCCGATCACGAAGTGCGAACGCCGGGTCTCTTCGTACTGCCGCACCATCATCACACCGGTGCGCGCGGTGGAGCGCCAATGCACGTGGCGCAGGTCGTCGCCGGGCTGGTACTCGTTGAGCGCGTGGAACGAGACATCGTCTCGGGAGAGATCGGCGGCGGGAAGACCTTCGAGGTCGCGCAGGAAGCCCAGCGACTGCCCGTCGAACAGCACGGTCTGCGGGTGCACGTACAGGTCGACGGGGTCATCACGCCGATGCGCCCGCTCGAAAAGGCCGAGCGGATCGCCGCGGACGACGCTGACCGGTCCGACTTCGACGACGCCCCGTCGCTGGGTGGGGATAGCGAACAGTTCTTCGGCCTTCTCCCCCGGCGCGAGGCGCTGGATGCCGAACTCGCCGCGGCCGCTGCCGACGGGCAGCACGACGCGCGAGGGCAGAATGGCACGGCTGCCGGGGTTCGCCAGGGTCAATGCACCCACAGCGCGCTCGCCGACGACGACCCGGGTGCGGGCGAGGTCGAGCGCCACGTCGTACTCCGTACGGCCGATGAGGAACAGCGCACACAGCAGCAGCGTGATCGTGATGATCACCGCGGCGATGATCAGCTCCATCCACCCCAGAGCGCTGCCCATGATCCAGAACATGATCGCCAGCGCGATGAGCACCCACGCCAGCGGCCGGATCACCGCGGCGATCTTCTGCAGACGCCCCCCGACGCGCGCGCCGATGAGCGCCGCGATGTCACGCCAGCCGGCGTCTCGAGCGTTCTCGGGTGCGGCGGACAGTGTCTGTGCCGTCATCAAGCCGCCGTTCGCGCCTGGGGGGCCGCGACGCGCTCGATCACGCGGGCTACGACGACATCGGCGGTTGTACCGGCGAACTCCGCCTCGGCGTCGAGCAGCAGGCGGTGCTGCCAGGCGGGTGCCACCAGCGCCTTGATGTCGTCGGGCAGCACGTAGTGCCGGCCGCGGGACGCTGCCCACACCTTGGCCAGTCGCACCATGGCGATCGCGCCGCGCACGGAGACGCCGAGACGCACGCCCGCATCTTCACGAGTCGCCTCGGCGAGCTCGGCGACATACTGCAGCACGGCCGGTTCGACGTGCACGCTGGCGGCCAGATCGGCCATGTCGGCGACAGCACTGGTGGTGATGATCGCGCTCAGGTGCGCCGACGGGTTGCGGTCGGATGCTCCGGCGAGGATGCTCGCAGTCGTCGCGAGGTCGGGGTAGCCGATCGAGGTCTTGATGAGGAACCGGTCAAGCTGCGCCTCGGGGAGCTTGTAAGTTCCGGCCTGCTCGACCGGGTTCTGCGTCGCGATCACGAGGAACGGCCGGCCCGCCTCGTGGGTCACGCCGTCGACCGTCACCTTGGACTCCTCCATGACCTCGAGCAGCGCCGACTGGGTCTTGGGGGAGGCACGGTTGATCTCGTCAGCCAGGACGATGGATGCGAAGATCGGGCCCTTGTGGAACTCGAACTTGTGCGCCTGCTGGTCGTAGATCGTGACGCCGGTGACGTCGGAGGGCAGCAGGTCGGGTGTGAACTGGATGCGCGAACTCGTGCCCTGCACGGTCGCCGCCAGCGCCTTCGCGAGGCTCGTCTTGCCAGTTCCTGGCGCGTCCTCGAGGAGGACGTGGCCCTCGGCGAGCATGGCTGCCAGCACCAGGCCGACGACCTCGTGCTTGCCCTGCACGGCCTTGTCGATGTTCTCGACGAGACGGGTGAAGGTGCCCTGGAACCAGGCCGCCTGTTCGGGGGTCATTGTCATGTCAATTCATTCCTCTTGCTCTGTGCTCAGCACTCACCAGGCGCGTTTCTCATACGCCTTGCCATCGATCACGACCCACACGTCGGAGCCCGCGTACCCGAAGTAGCAGTCGAGCTGCTTCGTGCTGTTCGCGGGAAGGTTCTCCGTCCGCGTGCTGCCGATCTGCCCCTGGTCGGACATGCATGAGAGCTGGTGATCACCGGCGGGGAAGTCCTTGGTGTTCAGTTTGAAGTGGGCGCAGGAGGCGTCGTTGCAGTTGTCCTTCCCCTGTGCCGACGATCCACGCGTCACCCAGATGCGCGGGTCCGGCTTCGCGTCCGTCGTCGCGGAGTCGGAAGCGACGGCGGACCACGTGCTGTCGTTCTTGACCCGCACTTCGATCTTGATCGTCTGCGAGTACGGTGCGCCGTACTGCCGGGAACCGTCAGCACCCACGCTCTGCCAGGTGCCGGGCGTCCCCGGACCGGTCACCCTGATCTGCGTGTCGGTGATGCCCTTGCCGTTGGTGCCGTTGTTGCCCCACGACACCGTCACGTTCGAACCGTTGTTCCGAGCACCGGCTTTCGGCTGTGGCGGAACGCCGTACGGCGTCACGGCCTTCGACGACGCCGATGCGGCGCCGGTGTAACTGCCCGTGCCGGTGTTCGACAGCGCGCGGATCTGCACCGTGTAGCGCGTGCCGTTGCTGAGTCCGCCGATCCTGTTGTGCGTGAGATTCTGCCAACTGCCGCTGTTCAGCCGGTACTGGTAACTGATCTCCCCCGCCTTGGCACCGTTTCGCTGTTCGGCGTTCAACGCGTAGTTGTCGGCGATCGTGATGGAGCCGTCACCGGCCGAGATCGACGGAGTCCGCGGCGCATCCGGCCTGATCGCCCCACGACGCTCCGCCGACGGCGCACTCCATTCACCCCATCCGGCCTTGTTGTGTGCGTGGACGATGTAGGTGTAACCGGCCTCGTCCGTCTTCACCCTCACGGCCTGGCTGGTCTGCCCCGCCCCCACAGAGATGGTGTCCACCGTCGATCCGCCGCGCAGCACCTGCAGCTGGTAGCCGTCGATCGACGCGCCGTTGTTGTTCGGAGCCTTCCACGTGACACGCATCTGTGCTTGGCTGCCGACTGGTTCGAGCTCGGCCGTGGACGGCGCACCCGGCTGCAGCGGAGGCCCGGCCGGAATCTCGTCCAGCGACCAGCCGCTCCACGTCGACGGTTCCGGTGCCTTGTTCACGGCCTGCACCCGCACCTGATACGAGGTGCCGTTCTCGAGCCCCTTCCACGTGAGCGAGTTGCCGGTCACGCCGGTCTTCTCGGCGACGCCCGAAGGCGGCGCCGGAGAGATCTGCAGGTTGTACGACTCCACCGGGGAACCGGGGGTCGTCGGCGTCTTCCACGCGACGTCGATCGACTTGTCGCCGAAGTCCAGCGTCGGTGAGGCGGGGGTGTCCGGGCGGGCGTCGGGGCGTGCGACAGCCGAGGCTCCCGACGGCTCGGAGTCGCCGACGCGGTTGGTCGCGACCGCCTCGAAGGTGTACTCGACGTTGTTCGTCAAGCCGTCCAGCGTGCAGGTCGTCGTATCGCACTGCTTGCTGTACCCACTGCCGCTCGTGCTCTTGACCGTGTAGTGCGTGATCTCGGCGCCGTTGTTCGACGGGGCCGAGAACGACACCACCACAGTGCGATCCTGCACACTGGTCACCTGTGGGCGGCCCGGTGCCTCCGGGACACCTTGCACGGTCAGCACGATGCGGCCGTCCACCTGCCGGTCGGGATCCCCGGTGGCATCTTCGATCGTGTAGCGGACCACCAGCGTGCCGACGAATTCCTCACTCGGGGTGACCTGCACCTGGTCGCCCTCGACGCTGGCGCTGCCGGAACCGCTCTCCGGCGACGCCGACACGACCTCCAGCGGGGTGTCCGGGAACGGGTTGAAGTCGTTGTCGAGCACCGGCACCATGATCGTCTCGCCCTGGTCGGCCTCGTCGATCGTGTCGGTGTTCGCAGTAGCGGGCGACCGGGTCGACGCTGTGACATTCACGACCACGGTGCCCTCGACCGGATCCGTCTCGCCGTCGGAGACGCGGATCGTCAGCGTCTGGGCAGTGCCCTTCTTGGCGTTCGATGCCGCTTCAACCGACAGCGTGCTGCCCTCGACGGTGGCACTGACGCCGTCACTGCCACCGTCCTCGAGCGAATAGGAGTGCTCGCCTTCATCGTCCTTGTCGGGATCAGTGGTCAGCGCCGCGAGATCAAGCGTCGTGGCATCCTCCCCCGGCGCGACATTCACCTCACCGCGCGTGAACGTCGGCTGCTGATTGTCCGGCGGAAGCACCGTGATCGGGATCGTCAAGGTGGCCTTGCGTCCCTCCGGATCGTCGGGTCCCGCGCCGTCGGTGACCTCGAACGCGATGCCGTCCTCGCCGTAGTAGCCGGGCGCGGAGGTGTAGACGAGTGTGCTGCCGTCCTTCACCAGATTGGAACCATCCGCATGAGCGGCACTCACCGTGGCATGCTCGGTGATCGTCACCGAGCCGCCGCCGGCGACCGTGACGTACTCGTCGAGCGGCAGTTCCTTGGTCTCGCCGCTGACCACCTCGACCGGTGTGGTCGAGGTGAGAGCGGGCCGGAGATCCTTGATCGCCGGGACGAAGATGAACGCCGAAGTCGACAGGTCGTCGCGATCGGTGAGCGTGTAGCGGATGAGCTGCATCTCTTCGCCGACGGTGACGCGAACCGTGCCGTCTTCGAGCAGCGTGCCGCCCTCGTCGACCTCGACGTCGAGACCGTCGGTGGTGCCATCGGGATCCTCATCGTTGCCGAGGATGTCGACATTGGTGGTGAGCTCGCCGTCGGTCAGGTCCGCGGGCAGCACGCGGTCGTCGCGGGCGATCGGCGCCAGCAGCGGCACATCCTCATCAACCGTGATCTGCAGCACCGCCTGCGCGGTCGCGCCGCGCGCATCGCTGATCGTGTACTGCAGTGACGTCTCGGCCGCGCGATCCGGTGCCTGCACGAGCACGCGGTCGCCCGAGACGCGGGCGGTCATGCCGTCGAGTTCGGGGAGGACAAGCCCGTCTTCCACGAGCGCGATCTCATCGCCCTCAGGGTCGGAGTCGTTCAGCATCACCGGCACGGCGATTTCACGCCCTGGTCGCACGACCACGGCATCCTTCACGGCATACGGCGCCTGGTTCGCATCTTCGGCCGGGGCGATGCCGACGCGCACAGTGGCCGTGCCCTCCTTGCCGAGGCGATCACGCACCCGGTACGAGAACGTGTCGACGCCCGACGAATCGGCATACGCCTCGTAGACGAAATAGTTCTGGGCGACCTCGATGATGCGGCCCCTCTTCGGGCTGGTCGCGGGACCGATGAGCTCCACGGAGTCGCCGTCGGCGTCGAGGCCATCCAGCGGCACAGCGATGTTGGCCGTGCTGCCGCTGAGCACGCGCGACGTGATGTCCTGCGGACGCGGGGCGGCGTTGTCCTCCTGCTCGGGGACGATCTGGATCGTGATGTACCCGCCGACCTTGTTGCCGCGCGTATCCGAGACCTCATAGGTCGCATAGACCGTCTTCGCCTCCGGGCCAGCCCGGAATCGAACCGTATCCTGCGAGACGAAGATCTCGCCGTCCTCAGGGTCGACGAACGGCTCGACGAGCTCGGGCTCGAGGGTGAGCGCATCGCCCGTCGGACTCGTATCGTTCTCGAGCACGGGGATCGTCACCACGTCGTTGACGCGGACCACCGCCTGGTCGGGGGTCGCGACCGGCGGGAGAATCTTCTCCGGAGCGGGTATGGGTATGACGACCACCTCGCCCTCGGCGGTCTTCGACCCGTTCGAGATGCGATAGCTGATCGTCACCTGCTCGTCGAGAGCGCCCTGGTCGCCGATCCGAAGCGATTCGTGGTTCAGCACGGAGACGGAGATGCCGCTGCCGGGTTCGACGGTGACCGATTGCACGACAAGGATGCCACCGGAGGGGTCGGTGTCGTTGTTCAGCACACCCAGCAGCACCTCGCCGCCGGTCGGCAGCAGGGCGACGTCACGCACCGCGACCGGCGGCTGGTCCTGCTCGTTCGCGTCTGCGACATCGATGCGTACGATGCCCGGCACGCCGTTGGGGCCCGCCGCCACTTCGTACAGCACGTAGTAGACGCCCTTCGTCGGCGCGCTGAAGGTGAACGACTTGTTCGGGTAGTCGGGCTCGATCGTCGCACCCGGGGTCTCGTCGCCGTTCACGCGGGTCAGGCGCAGGGGCTCGCGACCGGAGCTGGAGTCGTTGGCCAGCGGCGAGACGGTCACCTGCTCGCCGACGCGGGTCATCACGTGATCGGCGTTCGTCTTCGGCAGAGTCGACCCCGCCGGACGCACATCGAGCACGAGAGTGCCCGTCGCGATCTCGCCGAGGGCGTCGGCCACCGAGACCTCAACCTCTTTGCGGCCCTGCAGGCTCGCGGTCGCCCGGTAAGTGATCTGACCGTCGGTCGTGAACTCGACTTCGTCGCCGGGGGCCGCGACGACATTACGCAGGTAGACGTCGTCGCCCTCGGGGTCGATCCAGTCGGGCAGGATGTTGTACGAGACGGTGCCGCCGGTCTCGATCGCGAGAGCGGTGGTGCGTTTCGGTTTCGGGGCCGTGTTGGTGTCCCAGTCCTTCACCGACAGATTGACGCTGGCGGTATCCGTGCCTCCTCGGCCGTCGTCCACCTCATATGTGAATGAGGCTGCCCCCGAAGCATCCTCGTCGACGTCGATCTGCAGCGACCCGCCGTCGTAGATGGGCTGCACCTCCCCGATCGACGGCTGCTCCTCGGCGACCGAGGCGACCAGCACGTCGCCGTCGGGGTCGTTGTCGTTGTCGAGGACCGGCAGTGCCGTGGTCTGGCCGGGACGCACACCGTAATCGTCGTCCTCGGCGACCGGGGGCGTGTTCACGTCGGTGCGCACGGGAAGAGTGGTCTCCACCGTCTCCTGCGTGGTGTCCTCTTCGTCTTCGGTCTCGCCCTCTGGCGGGGTCAGGTCGTTCCAGTTGTCGACCTGCTGCAGGCTGTCATCGGCCAGCCACGCCGCACCACTGACCGTGTCGTTGAGGATGATCACGTCGCGGTTGACGCGGAAGGTCAGCGACGCCGAACGTTCGACGCCAGGAACCTCGGCCTGCACGTCACTGTCTTCACCCGGGCATTCGCGCACGAACTGACTGGACCCCGCCCAGGCTCCGTAGGTGCAGCCCAGCAGCGAGACCGGCGCCGCCGGAGTGCCCTGGCCGCCGGCCTCGGTCGCCTCGATCTCGCCGCCGTCGAGGGGCACTTCGAGCAGCTGGGTGGAGGTCGCCACGGTGACGCCTTCGGTCGCCGAAGACGCCTGCTGCAGCACAGCGGTGTCTGCCTCGATGATCTCGGTGCGGAAGCCCCCCGGTGTCATGACCGCGCTGTCGGCGGGAGCGAGCACGACCGGTGTCGTTCCGACCGCCGTAATCGTCGGGGCCAGCGACGTATCGACCTCGCCGAGTGATGCCGTCTGCGGTTCCAGGGCCTCGCCCTGGTTGTCGACCGGGATCGTGACGACCTCAGCGCGTTCGCCCGAGACGGCATATACCGTGCCGTCCTGCCCGACGGTCACGTCGGAGTCCTTCCCCAGTTCGACCAGCGGATCGGCGCCCTGCACCTCGAACCCGGCGATCCCCTTGACCGGGAGCACCCAGAGGTCACCGGACTCGCTGTCGAGGATGGCAGCGGTCTGCGATCCGAGTTCGACCTTCGCGGAACCGGGGATCGTCGCGCTGTCGCCGAGCGACACCCGAGACGGGTCGACAGCGGTGAGCGTGGCGTTGGTGTTGTCGGTGACGAGGACCGTGGACTCGTCCTGCAGGATGTCGAAGCTCTCACCCGTCGTACGCAGGCCGCCGTCGAGCAGCGTCGACTCGTTGTTGAAGTGACCGACCATGAGGGCCGATGACTTGGTGATCCAGACGCCGCCGTCGTTCAGGTCGACCTTGGTGGTCGGGTTGCCCTCATAGGCGAAGGCGAGCGTGCCGATGGCGAGGATGCCGGCTGTGAGACCCGCGATCGATGCCGCAGTCTTCGGCTTCGCGCGCATCCATGACAGCGCCTTCATCCTTAGTTTCCCCCCGGGTGGATTTCACAACAGTGCGCCGGATCATCCGACCCCGGGCGCACCGGTACATCCTAACCGCCAGATCGAAACCGCTCGATGGGGAGGACTCCCCCCATCAGAGTGTGATCAGTCATACTGCGCCGGCACCCAGAGCATCTGTGCCGCGATCACACCGCGGTCGCGACTGACGATCTGCGCACGACCGGGGATCGCCGGTACGGGCTTGACCTTGCCGATGAGCTGCCCCTCCTCGGGGTTGCCGCTGAGGAGGATGCCGGTGGCCCCCAGATCCGTCATCCGCTGGATGATCGGGTCGTAGGCGGCGCGGCTCGCGCCACCGGTGCGCCGGGTGAGGATCACGTGCAGACCGAGATCCGACGCCTGAGCGAGCAGCGGCGCGAGCACGGCGATCGGGTTGCCCTGCGAGGTTGCGACGAGATCGTAGTCGTCCACAAGCACGAACCCTTCGGATCCCGTCCACCACGAGCGGCTGCGCAGCTGCTCCGGTGTGACATCTGGTCCGGGCATGCGGCTGCGGAAGTACTCCGCCAGTTCGCGCACACCCGACTCTGCGAGCTCATGCGAGGTGAGATACGCACCCAGGTACTCGGTCGGGATCTCGCCGAGCAGCGCCCGGCGGTAGTCGACGGCGAAGATCTTCGCCTCCTTCGGCCCGTACAACCTCATGATCTCGTGCACGACACCGCGGAGCATCGAGGACTTCCCCGAATCCGCATCACCGTAGAGGTAGAGCATCGGTTCAGCGCGCGGGTCGATCGAGACCGGGGCGAGGTCGGCCTCATCGATGCCGAGAAGCATCTTGCGCGGTTCCTTCCCTCCGCCCCGTTCCGCGGCGAGCGCACGCAGTTCATCGTGGGTGATGCGCTCCGGCAGCAGCCGTAGCTTGGGGCCAGGGCCGCCCGGCCAGGCGGCATCCACACGTTGCACGAGCTGCTCCACGCCATCCGCAAGCTCCGAGGCATCCTCCACGCCATCGATCCGCGGGACCGCGGTGAGCATCTGCAGCCCTCGTGAGTCGATGCCCCTCCCGGGGCGACTGGTGACGTTCGCGGCGGACTTGCGGTTGACCTCGGAGTCACTCGGGTCGCCCAGCCGCAGCTCGATTCGCGTGCCGATCAGGTCCTTGATGTTCGCGCGAATCTCCATCCACCGGGAGGCCGCGATGATCACGTGGATGCCGTAGGTGAGGCCGCGCGCGGCAATGGCCTGGATCTGCGGTTCGAGCATCTCGAACTCGTTCCGCAGCGTCCCCCAGCCGTCGACGACGAGGAAGATATCGCCGTATCCGTCGTCCACCAGCCCCTGAGCTCGGCGCTGACGGTACGTGTCGATCGAATCGATCCCGTTCTCTCGGAAATACACCTCGCGCCGGTTGAGCAAACCGGTGATCTCCGAAACGGTGCGCCGGACGACCTCAGGCTCGGAGCGGGTCGCCAGCCCACTCAAATGCGCAAACCCCTGCATGCCTGCGAAGCTGCCGCCGCCGAAGTCGATCACGAAGAACTGCACCTCGCGCGGAGTATGCGTCAGTGCCAGCGCTGCCACGGTGGTGCGCGCCAGCGTGCTCTTACCGCTCAGCGGTGCTCCGACGATCGCCATGTGGCCGGCCGCACCGCCCAGCGAGACGACGAGGTTCTCACGACGCTGTTCGAGCGGGACGTCGACGATGCCGAGCGGTACCGTGAGTCCGCCGACGGCGCGCCAGCGCGGTGAGATCAGGCCGAGCTGCGGGTCGACGACGAGATCCCCGAGGAGAACATCCAGGGAGGGCGGAGTCTCCAGCGGCGGCAGCCAGACCTGATGCGCAGCGGGCCCCCGGCCGCTCATCCGCTCGACGGCGAGCTCGAAGGTGCTGCGCTGCTCTTCGGGTTCGGCGCTGACCATGTCGGTCTCGTCGGGCTCCACAGCCGGCGCTTCGGGCGCGTTCCTCGCTGCGGCCGTGAACAGTTCGACCGCCGCGGTCTGGGATCTGCGCTGCTTCCGCGATACGGCCCGGCTCCGGCGCGGCGGCTGCCCGGAAACGTACGCCGCACGGAACTGGGTCATCGTCTCGGTGTCGGATTTGAGGAAACCGGCACCGGGCTGCGGAGGCAGGTGGTACGCGTCCGGCACGCCCAGAACCGCGCGAGATTCGGATGCTGAGAACGTACGCAGACCGATCCGATAGGACAGATGCGAATCGAGACCGCGGAGCTTTCCCTCCTCGAGACGCTGCGAGCTCATCAGCAGATGCACCTGCAGCGAGCGGCCCAGACGGCCGATGTTGACGAAGGTGTCGACGAACTCGGGCTTGGCTGCCAGCAGCTCGGAGAACTCATCCGCGACGATGAGCAGCGCCGGCAGGGGGGCCAGATCTGTGCGTCCGCCGCGGCGGGCCTTCTCGTAGTCGGTGACGTTCGCGAACGGGCCGGTGGCTCGCAGCAGCTCCTGCCGGCGAACCATCTCGCCCTGCAGCGCATCCTGCATGCGGTCGACCAGCGAGATCTCCTCGCCGAGGTTGGTGATGATCGCCGATACGTGCGGCATTCCCGACATTCCGGCGAACGTCGCACCGCCCTTGAAGTCGACGAGAACGAAGTTGAGCTGTTCTGGCGAATGAGTCAGTGCGAGTGCGAGCACGAGCGTTCGCAGCACCTCCGACTTACCAGATCCGGTGGCGCCGATGATGAGACCGTGCGGGCCCATACCCTGCTGAGCAGATTCTTTGATGTCCAGGATCAGCGGAGAGCCATCCTCCGCCTGTCCGATCGGCACGCGCAGACGGTCGCGCTCCAAACGTCCGGACCAGGCGCTGTCGAGGTCGATGTCGCGAACGTCGGGCAGCCCGAGCAGGTCGACGAGCTCTGCCTGCCCGCGGACGACCGATGCGTCAGCCGGTGATGCTGCGCTCGCGTCCTGCATGGAGATGAGTCGGCGCGCGGTCGCCTCAGCCTCGACGATGCTGATCGCATCCGGTACGAACTCGCGAGCGGGCACCTGCCTGCTGACGAGTTCGCTGACCCCGGTCGCGTCTGCGGCGAGCGCAACGCGCAGGGTGTTGTCGTCCTCCAGGTCGTCCCATCGGTGCGGGAGGTCGATCACGGTGACGCCGGTCACGCCGCCGCGTGCCACCAGCGCACCTCCCCCCGACACACCGTCCGTCAGCACGATCACGTGCGGCAACGTGGGGACGGCCGCGCCGCGGATGAACCGGGAGCGCTCACGGACATCGGCCGGGAGCATGTTCTCCAGCTCTTCGATGCTCGATCTGATCATCCGCGCCGACCCCAACGCATCGCGCTCGGTGCCCGAGTGCGTGTGCGGAAGCCACTTCGCCCATTCCCACTGCGAGAGCGACTCCTGATCGGCGGCGATGACGATCTGCAGGCTCTCCGGATCGTGCAGGGTCGCAGCGTGCAGGAGCATCGCCCGCGCGAGCCCGCGCACCTCGGCCTGGTCGCCGGTGATCTCGACGCGTGCGTAGTCACCGAGAGTGACGCCGAGCGGAAGCTCCTTCTGCGTCTCGTGCGTGAGCATGAACCGGTGCGCAGCCGAAGCGGCGACCGGGTCGAGCTGGGCGAGCGGAGGCAGCTCTGGCGCTTCCAACGTGATGCACAGCGGCTGATCGCTGATCCCCATCCGCACCGAGAGGAAATCAGGGTCGGTCGGGGCGCGTTCGCCGACGCGCGTGCGCTCCTCGGCGATATACGGCAGGGCCGAGGGCGCAGGCAACTGCCAGTTCGCGCCACGGCGCTGCTGATGGGCGGCGACCCGGATCGAGGAGCGCAGCTCCGTGAGGTAGGCGAGATATTCCCGTCGCGCCGCGAGTGTGGCGGCCTGTTTCTGGGCGCGCTGACGCCAGCCGTTGACGAGGACGAAGCCGAGAGAGGATACGAGAACCATCCCGCCGATGAGGAAGCCCGCGGGGCCCGAGTTCGACATGCTGACCATCACGACCGCTCCGACGCTGCCCAACATCGGAAGCATCGAGGCCAGCATGTTCGAGCCGCCCTCACTGGCCTGGAGTTCAGGAGGTGCTTGTACGGTGAGCCGCCCCGAGGGGACGCGCGGCGGTGCGAGCCGGGGGCCGGTCATGCTGTGACCTGCGGCTGATCGACTCCGCCGGACCACAGCGGGTTGATGGTCACAGCCCGGTCGCCCACGCGAACCCAGTTGCCGTCTTCGAGCAGGCTGCGCTCTCCGGGAAGGAGCTCGGCGCGACCACCGCCTTCCGAAAGGATGTCAGACCCGTTGGTGGACCCGAGATCCGTCACCCACGTGCGTCCACGGGAGTGCTCCAGCCGGAGATGGCTCTTGGACACCGTGCTGTCCGGATCGTTGATCACAACGAGCAGATCGCCCGGCTCGGCCGGAGACGGGCGTCGCCCCAGGGTGACCGCGGCGGGAACATCGATCCGTACGCGCTGGCCGGTGTCGAACACGAGCAGCAGCGCAGCGAGGGCCGGATCCGCGGCCGTCGATACCGCTGGAGCGGACGCGCGTGCGACCGTCGGCACCGGATCGGAGACACGCGGTGCCGCGTCGAGGACGACAGGCTCGTCGTCCTCGTCGTCGTCGATAGCAGGGCGCGCTGACATGCTGATCAGCTGCGGGGGAGCCAGCGTCGGGGTCGATGTGGCACGGGTGAGCACAGCAGCGCCACCGCGACGCGGCGCAGCGACCACAACGGTCTCGGCGGCCAGGTCTGCCCAGGACTGCCGCCGTCCATTCTTATCGAATGCGCTGGAGGCGACCACGAGCCAGGATCCGATCCCCACGACGAACCCGGCCCCGGTGATCAGCGCTCGAACGAATGCGCGGCCGACACCGGGCGAGATCGGCGCGTCGACGCGAGACGCACGCAGGCGCAGCAGGAGCTTCCCCGGTGTCGCTCCGGTGCGCGCGAGTGCCACGGTGAGACCGATCGCGAGCTGCAGAATGACGACGAATGCAAGAGCGATGCTGTTCGTCGCCCACAGCACAGCGGCACCGAGCGCCGCGACGATCAGCACATCGATGGTGAATGCGATCAAACGCGTACCGGTGGCTGCGGGAACTCCGGCGAAGGCTGGTCCGAGCACGGTCGTCGTCCGGTCGGGCCCCGGCGCTGCCTGCTGCCTGGAGCTGGTCTCTCGGCGCCGACGCAGTGCCGGAGTTCCTGCCTGGGGCGCTTCCGGGGCGTCAGGAATGATCACCGACATCGGTTCGGGGGCACCCGATCCACCTGCTGGTCCCCCCGGGGGTGCGCCGATTCCACTCACGCTGCCATCATCCCACGCAGGAGAGTGAGGATATCTGCGTGCAGCAGCGCCGCCGGGAGCGCGAGCGCCACGGCGAGAGCCTCGAACACGTCACCCACACGCGACCAGGCCAGCGAGCGCGCACCGCGTGAAACGGGGCGAGTCACGGCGACAGCGACGACCGCGATGAGGAACATCCCTACGGCAACGATCAGCAGTTGCGACGCCGCGGGGGCACCGCCCGCCCCGGCTCCGAACCACGGGCCGATACCCGCGGAAACCGCCACCACCGCCGTGACGAGGACGACGAACGCCGCAAGTCGCGGAGCCCAGCGCAGCAGCCGGGAGCCGGTGTGCCGCGGCACCAGCAGCAACGACAGCACGACGCAGATCAACAGAGCGATCCCGCCCGAGATGACGAACGGATCATCGCCCCATGCTCGCAGCAGCACCACCGGTGCGGACAGTGCCGCGATGAGGCTGAGCACGACGGTCCCGGATCCGAGCCGCGCCCAGGAATCTGCCACGACCTCATTGATGCCCAGCGCGTCCACACTGGTCGGAGACTCGGGAATGGCTCCGCGCACCGTCCATCGGTTGCTCATGAAGTGCTTGTAGTCGATGAAGGCGCCGTCGGGCAGGTTCACCAGGGCGCTCGGAAGTGCGCGCAGCATCAACGGAGCCAATCCCAGGCAGATCGCGGCGGCCGCGAAGGGCCCCCAGCGCAGCAGGAGTGTCGCTGCCCAGACCGCCCCGAAGATGACCAGGACAATCGAGACCGTACCGGCCGCCGCTCGGACAGAGCGCACGCGCGTCATCAATGCGATGAGCGCTATGCCGACTGCCGCCGCGAGGAAACCGGCCGCGATGGACAGGGGCCCCGCATCTTCTAACGATGCGGGGATCAGGAGCGCTCCTGCGGCGAAGGACAACGCGGCCGGCGCGACCACACCACGCAGCGCGAGGACATCGTGCGCACGCCCCGTCCACACCACAGCCGTTGTGAGCGCCCCGATCAGCGCGACCAGAGCGGCAAGCAAGCGCAGGAACGGATCGAGTGCAGCGGCTATGCCGACAACGGCGACCAGCAGCAATGCCGCGACTGCCAACAGCACCCAGCGGGCCCCATGGTCGGTCCGCTCTTCGTCCCTCCGCCCGGCGGTGCTCTCAGCACGGGCGGCGACGACATCAAGATCGACGAGCGTGTACAGCCCGCCCTCGACGAGGTCCTCGGCGAGGGTCGTTGCATCGATCTCATATCCATGCGGCCCGAGCACGGCGAGTGCGCCCGTACCACCGAGACCGCTGACGACCAGTGCATCCGCGAGACTTTCATCGAGAGGGAGGGCCAGATCCATCCGTCCGCTCTGGCCCGCCAGCGCGATACGCCGTCGCTCGATCAATCCCCCGTTCACAGCAGTACCCTACTCGTCGGGCGGACGGGGTTTCATCCCGTCCGCCTATTCACCGCTCCGTCGACGCGTCACGTCTCCGGATTGTCTTCGCGTGACCCCGCACGGGAGCCCTTCGACCGCGGCAGCGGCTCTTCATCGTCTTCAAGGCGTGGCGCGATCGGTCCACCCAGGCCCGAACGGGATCGCTTCTTGTCCTCCGAGCCCGTGCCGCCGCCGGCCCCCATCATCATGCCACCGCGCCCGCCCGCGCCCGCACCGGAACCGCTCGCCGCGCCGCCAGCGCCAGCGCCAACACCACCGGCGCCGGCGCCGGAACCGAGCAGGCCACCGCCCTTCAGGCCGCCCAAGCCAGCGGCACCGCCGAAGCCGGTGGCACCGCCGAGCTTCGCTCCGGCTCCGATCGCGAGCGCACCAGCACCGCCGCCGCCGATCGCACCAGGAAGCGCCCCACCGCCCCCGGGTCCGCCGGGGCCACCAGGCATCCCCGGGCCGTTTCCCCCCGGGCCGGGCCCGCCGGGGATACGACCGTCTGGATTCGGGTCGTCGACGGACGGATCATCGGGATAGTTCGGGTTATCCGGGTCACGAGGATAATCGGGGTAATCCGGATCACGCGGGTAATCCGGGTAATCCGGGTCACGAGGATAATCGGGGTTATCCGGGTCACGAGGAAAATCAGGAACATCCGGATCACGAGGATAGTAAGGAGTGTCCGGACCGTCAGGCCCGTCCGGACCATCCGGACCGTCAGGAACACCAGGGCCGTCAGGAACACCAGGGCCGTCAGGAACACCGGGGCCGTCTGGAACACCAGGGCCGTCCGGAATACCAGGACCACCAGGACCACCGGGGCCGCCGGGATCACCAGGACCGCTGGGGTCTCCAGAATCTCCTGGGTCGCCAGTCCCACCTTTATCGAATGACACCCGCGCGAGTTCCCTTCGGGCCTCGGCGACCTTGCGCTTCGGCTCCTCGATCGCCGTGGCGACGGCTTTCACTGCCGCGCGAGCCTTCTCTTCGCGCTGCCCGCCCAGGAAATCGCCGATGACGTCGAGGGCCTTGTCTGCGGCGATCGGTCCGAGGATCGGGTGCACGACGACGGAAGCGCCCTTGACCGCGTTCTCCCAGAATGGATCCACCTCACCGCTGGGCAGCTCCGCTCCCATCGCGGTCCGGCGGGCGGTGTTCGCGGCGTCGACGGAGGTCGAAATCGTCGACACATGCCCCTTGACTTCGTCGAACTTCGCGCGCAGGTCAGTAACTCGAGCGCGCATCGCATCGCCGGACTCGCCCTGCCATGCTTCTTCTGCTTCGGTGAGCGTCTTCAGTACGGAATCCAGCGACTGCAGCGACAATTGGAGCGCATTCGCCTTGGGAATGTGCCAGTCACTGATCGCACGGATGCGGTTCAGTTCATCTTCTGCTTCACTCATCGATACCCTCCGTCGTCTCTTCCACCGGCGTAGCCCCCCGCCATGTCGTGTCCGCCTTCGCCCGGCGCCGTCGGCGTCGTCACCCCTGCAACCGCGCGCCGGCGCGCGGCCATCGTCAGGATCAGCGCGAGCACCCCGCCCAGGACGAGGACTCCGAGCGCACTTCCGCCGATGGCCCACAGCGGCGACGGCGAGCCATCGTCATCCGGGACGGGTGCCGCCATCGTCGGACTCGCCGTCGGCGCCGCGTCCGCGGCCCGCTCCACGTCCTCCGCCGTCGGACCCATGACGGCGTTGAGCTCGAACTGCGGATTGTCGAACAGCGGATTCTCGTCGGGGTAAGAAAGCGGATCGTCGGTGAGCATGCTCGTCAGCGAGATCGCCCCGAAGCCGACATCGTTGCTCCAGTCGAGCTCATGCTGCTCTCCGCCGGTGTTGTGCAGCATCGTCTGGATCAGCTGATTTCCCGTCGCCTCCGGGAACTTGCTCTTGAGCACCGCGAGGAATCCCGCCACGATCGGCGTCGCGATCGAGGTGCCGTCGCTCAGCGTCTGCAGCTGCCATTCCGGGTCCACGGCGGGTTGCAGCACACCGATTCCCGGCGCGCCGACGACGACGAAATTGCCCGTGTTCGGCGTCAGGGGTGCACCATCGAGCCCCTTGTCGCCCTTCTGGATCTCGCCAGCCTCATCGAAAGCCTGAACCGCGACTACGCCGTTCAGGCCTGCGGGTGGCTGGGACGCGCCTGAGTCATTGGGAAGGCCCGCGACCACGACGACCCCTTCGGCATACGCGCGTGCGATCGCATCGTTGACCACGCCGGAAACACCGCCGCCGATCGAGATCGAGACGATGTCGGCACCGTCTGTCACTGCGGCATCGATCGCCCGACCGACGCCGTCCGTCCCGCTGTTCTCACCCGACTCGTCGAAGCACTTCAGATCACCGGCATCGCTCTCGTCCCTCGTTCCCGCGATGCCGTTGTAATAGATGACCTTTGCGTCGGGAGCGACGCCGCGCAGCGGCAGTTGTCCCGGATCCGTCGCGCCGGTTCCGAGAATCATCGAGACGACACCCGTGCCGTGATACGCGACGTCCGGGTCCGTCGAGACGGTGGGAATCTCCGCTCCATCGGCCGTGCGGCAGAAGGAGGGTTCGACCACCTCAAGATCAGTGCCGCGAAGAGCGGCGATATCGGGGTTGATCTGCGAGTCGATCACCGCGATCGTCACATCATCCCCCCGGAAACCGGCATCATGCGCATCCTGCACATGGCCGTTGTCGAAGTACCACGAACCAGAGGACAGATCGTCCTCGGCGTGTGCGGGCGCCACAGCACCCACAGCGAGCACGGCCACGACCGTCGCTGTGCCCACCACCGCACGAAGCACGGGTGCTCGGCTCACTAGTAAGTCCCCCCGGACCCCTCGCTCTGCTCGCCTGCGGATTCGAGCAGGGCAAGCAGCCGGCGACCCTCGTCAGCGAACTCGGCGTCCGTCTCCATGAGAGTCTTGACCGCCGCACGAATGTGGTCCTGAGTGTCGTTGACGACATCGACGATCTTCGTAGTCACGAAGCTCATCTCGCGAGCGGCGTAAGTCACCTCATCGCGGAACGGCTTCGTGACCGTACTGGTGCCACCCTCCGAGACCGCCACCTCGACAGCTGCAGGGAACTCCTGCATCTCCCGGAGGATTTTGCCCAAGGCGCCGGCGACGCCCTCGACGACGATACTGATCGTCATGTCCGTGTCTGCCTCTCACTCATATCCGTCGACTCGTGACCGTTGCTTCGCCGAATCCGCACCGGACACAGCACGGGTGCGCGTCCCGAGGGACCGCACCCGTGGCTGTCGTCACGCCAGGAAACGCTGCCTTGACCCCTTGTCGCGAGAGGTGTACTCTTCGCTCATCTCCTGGGTCTTGGTCGCGATCTGCGAGAGCAGCTGCTGCAGCTCCTTGAGCTTGATGTTCCAGTCGCGCTGCGCAACGTCGTACGCTTCCTGCGCCTCACCGCTCCACGAAGCGCGAAGCTTGTTGACTTGCGTCTCCAGCGTTTCCAGGTGACCGTTGATTCCGGTGGCACCGGTACGGATCTGGCCGGAAAGAGCAATTACCTGAGCCGGATTGACCGACATTGACTCCAACATGATCTACCTCGTTCTATCTCGCTCAGGCGCCCGACATCATCGAGCCGAGGCCCGTGATCGTCGTACGCTGCTGGTCTTCGGTCTCGGCCTGGTCGCGCTCGGTACCTGAGAGGGCGTCCTCGAGCGTCACCAGCACCTGGTTGAGCTGGCTCGTCTTGTGGTCCCACTGGTTCATCAGCGACTGGAAGGAGTTCGACGCGGGGCCGGTCCAGTATGCACGGACCTGCTCAATCTCGCCGCGCACCTTCTTGACCTCACGGTTGATCTCGGTGTTAGCAGTGTGGACCGCCGAGGCGCCTTTCCTTAGCGCGCCTTCCTCTGCAGAGATGACCTTGTTCATAATTCACTCTCCTCCGGTTGGGATTTCGAGAACTCAGGGCCAGGTAGCTGGCTCCCGGCGGTGTCCTCACGAACGACGGTAATCGGTGCCGCCCAAAGTCACCATGGGCAGAACTCCCCGCACCCGTTCCGGACCCCCGCCGGGCCATCTTATAGAGTTGACGCTGTCGCCGGCACGATTCCGCCGGGATCACCGACCGTGTGGGGGGCCGGCATCAAATGGACCAGGGCAGCGCTGCGGGCGCCGTGCTGAGGCTCTCGATCGTCAGCGACGACAGACGTGTCGATGCAGGCGTGCCCGCACAAGTGCCGCTCGTGGAGATCATCCCGGGCTTCGCCAGGAGCCTCGGCGTCCTCGATCCCTCGTTCGCCCACGGCGGCTACGCTCTCCACCGGGCTGACGGCACGTCGCTCGATCCCGCCCTCGGAGCCGCGGCGCAGGGTGTTCATGACGGAGAACTGCTCACGCTCGTGCGCGGCGGGCTCCTGCCCGAACCACGGGTCTACGACGACGTCGTCGAAGCCGTTATCGATGCGACCACAGCGCAGCACAGCAACTGGATGCCGAAGGACAGCGCTCGCACGGCGCTGGCGATCAGCCTCACGTTCCTCACCCTGTGCGGCCTGTTGCTCGTCGCAAGCGGTGCCGGGCTGCTCTCGGCGATCGTCGCGGGCTCTGGCACTCTCGTCCTTCTCGTCGTCGCCACTGTGCTGCTGCGCCTCGACCAGAACGAAGCCGGGCACGCCCTCGGACTCGCAGCAGCCGTCTATGGCGGGCTGTGCGGCTACCTCGCGGTGCCGTCGACCACCCCGTGGGGATGGCCGTTCGCCGCCGCGGGACTCGGGCTGCTGATCGTCGGTGGGGTGAGCCTGGCGCTCACGAAAGACAAGCCGGAGATTCATCTCATCCCGATCGTTCTCGGCGCCCTCATCGGCGTCACGGCGACCTCCACCGCTCTGTTCGGCAACGTCATAGCGCCCTACGCCCTGATGCTGGCGGTGACGGCGACCCTCGCGAACGGGATCCCGTGGCTCGCCCTCGGCTCCACCCGCATCCGGGTCATATCACCGCAGAGCGACGTCGACGTGTTCAGCATCCCCGAGCCCATCGACGGCGAAGACGTCAAACGTCGAGCCGCCGCGGGAACCCGGACCCTCATCTCGTTGCGCGCCGCGCTGGGTGTCGCCGCCCTCATCGCGACCCCACTGATCGCCTCGCAGGGTATTCCGGGGGCGATGCTCTGCCTGCTCGCCTTCATCGGAATGATGTTCCAATCCCGTCAGGTGCACGCGCGGCTGGGAGTGCTCACGCTGATGATCCTCGGCGCGCTCGGTCTTGCCGGCACGGGGCTCACTGTCGCTGTTACGCAGCCGGATCTGCGGCTGAGTCTGCTGGCAGTGCTCCTCGCCGCCACCGTCATTCTGGTGGGTCTCACGCTGCTGAGCCCGCGAGCGCGCCTCCGGCTCGGGCGCCTCGCCGACACCGTCGAGATCTTCGCGATGGCCCTGTTGCTGCCGCTCGGAGTGGTAACGGCGGGACTGCTGTAGACGATGGCGACGAAGAAAGAGCTCATCGAGGCGCAGGGCTTCAGTCGCCGACGGCTGCTGTCGGCGTTCACCGGAGGCGCTCCCGGTGGCAAGGAGCTCGAGCCCGCGAAACCGCTCCGCGCCGTCGCAGCAGGTATTGCCCTGGCCGCGATCGTGGTGCTCGGCGGCCTGTTCTACGGCATGCTGCGCCCGGGGCTCCCCCAGGGCTGGGAGAACAACCGCCTGATCGTCGCCACCGACACCGGCGCCCGCTACGTCTCCGCCGAAGGCGTGCTGCATCCCGTGATCAATACCGCCAGCGCGCGTCTGCTGATTCCCGCAGACGAGTTCTCCGTGGTCAGCACCGACAAGAGCACCCTTGCCGGGATCGAGGTCGGTGCGCCGATCGGCATCCTCGGCGCACCGGATGACCTGCCCGCACCTTCTTCTCTGCAGAACTCCGGGTGGACGGCCTGCGTGGACGACGACCCGGCCGCGGCGATCGCGGTCGAGGCGAAGTCCATCGCGACAGTTCAGCCCGGAGCAGGAGCGGTCGTGCGCCGCGACGACGACCTGTTCGTGATCGCCGGCGGCCTGCGCTACGCGGTGCCGGCAGGCGAGGCAGATGCGGTGCTGCGCTCCGCGGGGCTCGGCACCGCAGACATCATCAGCGTCGACGGGCGCTGGTTGAATCTCTTCCCACCCGGCGAGAGTCTCTCACCAATCAACCTGCGTGACGTGGGTGCGCGTATTCCGGACAGCTCCCTCACCGTCGGAGAGATCGTGCACGTGCAGGGGCGCCCAGCTGAAGAGCGGTACGTCGTCACGAGCACGGGCGAGGCTGCTCCCCTCACCCCGCTCGCGTACCAGTTGTATCTGCTCGGAAGCGGGGCGAACGCGGGTGCCGAGCACGACGTGACACCGGCTGAGATCGCGGCGTTGCCCACGGGCGACGTCGCCGGCGGATCAGACTGGCCGGAGGCCCCTCTGGCGGCACTCACCGATCCGCAGACCCCCTGCGCGTTGCTGGACGAAGAGGGACGAACGGTCTTCGCTGCGACGGATGCTGAACTTCCCGCGGAGCGCGAGACGGTGAAGGTCGCGGTCGGCTCCGGCGCCCTGGTGCGGGTCGGAGACGGCGATACCAGCGGCCATGCCCTGGTCGACGAGTCTGGGGCGGCGTACGCGATTCCGGACGGTGCAGAAGCGATCGGTCGGCTCGGCTACGCGACAGATGAGGTGGGCGCTGTACCCGACGCCTGGCTGGCGTACTTCGCGGCCGGCCCTGCTCTGGCGATCGAGGCCGCGGGAAGCACACCGGTGAGCGGCGAATGACCGAACGCTCCCGCCTCCGGGGTGTCGTCGCCCTGCTCGCCGGTGTGCTCGTCATCCTGTCCGGCACCCCCGCATTCGCCGCGACAGCGCCGCCGGCACCGATCTCAGCGGAGCCGCAGCAGACGGTGACCCCGGTATCGGCGGCCGGCGACGTCTGCAAGCCGGGGAACGTCGTACTGACCCCGCAGACCCCGCCGGCGCTCGTCGCGCTGGGGGCTGAGGCGGTGGCCTCACGCGCGACCGGACAGGGTGTCACCGTCGCCGTCGTCGACTCCGGCATCGACGTGCACAACCCCCATCTGACGGATGCCGTGGTCGGTGGGGTCAATCTCGTCGGAGACGATGAGCGGTCCGACGGCCTCAGCGACCCGCACGGACACGGCACCGTGGTCGCGGGAGAGATCGCCGCACGCCGGGTCTCCGGCTCCGGCGTGGTGGGGCTCGCGCCCGACGCGACATTGCTGTCGGTGCGCGTGTTCCGCAGCGACAGCGAAGAGGACCGGGAGAAGGGCTTCGGCCCGACCCCAGAGCGCATCGCCGCCGGGATCCGCTGGGCGGTCGATCACGGGGCGAGCGTGATAAACGTGTCGATGAGCATGCAGCAGAACGCGCCGCAGCTGCGTGCGGCTGTGCAGTACGCAGACGCTCGCGGCGCGTTGGTGGTCGCCAGCGGCGGCAACCGCGCATCAACCCCGGATGCCCCTGATGACGTGCGCTTCCCTGCCGGGTATCCGGAGGCCCTCGGCGTCACCGCCGCCGGGGCGAACGGGCGTGCAACGGATGACTCGGTGCACGGCCCGCAGGTCGACGTTGCGGCGCCCGGGGCGAGCGTGCTGAGCACCGCAACTGGCGCCGGCGACTGTCTGTACAGCGAGGACGCGCCATCGGCCAGTTTCGCGACCGGCTACGCGAGCGCCACGGCCGCCCTTGTCGCGCAGGCGCATCCCAGCGAGCCGCCGGCCGCGTGGGCCTACCGGCTCACTGCCACGGCCGTGCGTTCGGATCCCGATCGCCGCGACGACGTCGACGGGTGGGGTTTCATCCAGCCGCTCGCCGCGATCGACCTGCTTCCGGATGCCAGCACGCGGGGACCGGCGAGCCCGTTCTTCGACACGAGCGCGAGCGCCGTGCGACCCGAAGGAGCCCAGATCGAGTCCGCCCCGACCGAGGCTCCCTTCGCTCTCACCCGCGAGGCGACACTACTGGTCGCCATCGGAGCTGCCGCCGCATTGGGGCTACTCTCCGCGCTGCTTCTGCTGCGGCGCCATCGGGCGAGTCGGGCAGACTCGGATCCTTCGGGGAAGATGAGGGATCCGGATGCCACGTCACCCGCTGCGGACACGAGGGCCGAAGAGACCTACGAGGGCGGCCTGCTCGACCGGGCGCCGACCCCCCCATTCTGAGTAGGGACAACTGCGCCGAAAACAATGAGCCGCCCCGCGAATGAAAGACGCTTTGCCCCATGAGTGAACCCATGTCTCGGAAGCCCACCGCACCAGACGAGAGTGCTCGCCGCTCGGGCATGCCCACGGTCGCCATTTGGTTCTCCATCATTGCTCTCGTGCTCTGCATCCTCCTCGCGCTGCCGTACCTGGCGCTGAGGTCTCCCGTCGCGCTGCTGTTCTTCCCGCTGGCGGTAGGCACCGGCATCGCCGGGATCATCCTCGGAGTCCGGGCGCGTCGGTCAGCCGCCCGCGGAGGCTGGGCGCTGATCTGCTCCGTCGTGGCGCTGCTCATCAGCAGCGTCATGACCATCGTCTTCATCGTCGGCATGATCTCGGCGACGTCGATCAACAAGGTCGAACTTCGCGGACAAGGGCCAGAAGGCATGTCTGCGTCGATGTCCCACGACGCAGGCGACCGCACCGAAACATGGCCGGCGGAAGGATGGGCCGAGTTCAACACGAAGGAATCGTGGGCCGAGCTGACCCTCGAGGCTCCCGACGACGCGCAGTCCGAGACCGTCAATTGCCAGATCATCTGGAACGGAGAGGTCGTCGTCGACGAGACCTCCGATAACGGCACGGTGACCTGCCGCTACGACGCCGGCTGAGCGACCCCTACTTGCTCGTCAGTTCTCTGTAGAGCTCCTGCAGATCTGACGAGCAGTCGATGAATCGGCCTTCTTCGGTCTGGTCGACCACCGTCGTCCCGTTGATCAGGATCTCGCAGCTGATCGACTGGGGGCCGATGTTGTTCGGCGCGATCGCTGCGAAGAATTGGATCTCGCTGAGACGTGTGGTGTAAGACTCTTCGAACTCGTCGGTGGCCGCGACCTCTGCCACCGTCGCCTGGGACGCACCAGATGCCGGAGGCTCGGTGTAGGTGACGGTGAAGTCGCCCTCCGCCTGAACACGAATCTCGACCTGAAGCTCGTCACGAGGCGGCCCGGTGTCCAATCGCGTGAGTGAGCCGATGATCGTGATCACCGCGATCACGATCGGCACAGCAAGCGCGAGCGCACTGACCACGACGAGCGGATCAGCGAACGAGGGCCGATTCCCTCTCCGGCGAACAGCGACGACGCTGACGACGAGCGCTGCCACCCCCACAACAAGACCGAGGATCCACAGTCGCAACCAGAACACGCCTACCGCCGAAAGTGTCAGAGAAGCAATAGCAAGCGACCATCCGATCGGTCGAAGATCGGTCAACTGAGTCTCACTCCTTACGCTCGCTCCTGCTCACGGCTGTTCCGTGATCCGCATCCCGACATCGCCCAGTTTGAACGCCGCTGAGAAAGCGACGCGCATACCGGGGGTCAGCTCAGACCACTCACCGGCTGTAACAACCCGTGAGCCGTTGGTCGAGTTCAGATCCGTCAGGTGCCACCCGGCGTCGTCGAACTCCAGTCGGGCATGCGTCTTCGACAGGGTCCGGGTCGCATCCGGAACGGCGAGCAGCTGCTCATCCGGGCCGCCCGCGGGGCTGCGTCCGAGCACGACGCGTGATGCGGTGAGCTCGAACCCGGCGCCATCGTCGAGCACGATCCGCCACGACGGCGGGGCCGGAGCGCTCACGGCCGGAGCTGACATGACCGGAACCGGCGCGGAAGCAGGCGAAGGAACAGGAGCGGGAGCCGGATCGGCGGGCGGTGGCGCGCGGTCGATCGGCACCTCGTCGATCAGGGTCGGCTCCAGCGGCGCGGGGATCGGGATCGCGTAGCCGGATGCATCGCGAGCCAGGGGCGTCCGCCGTGGCTCGGAGAGAGTCCGGACGCTCGCGGCGCGCGGCTTGGCGTCTTCTGCCATCGGCTCATCAGCCTGCGCGAGCAGCGTCGCCCACAGCGGCGGCACGAGAATGCCCAGCGTGGTGAAACCCGCCCCGTGACGGAAGCGCACGTTCGTCCGGTGCACCGCGACGATCTTCAGATACAGTCCGTAGAACTGCACCAGGGGGATGAAGTAGAACACCACTGACCATGCAGGGACGCCTCCGCGGGAGAGGATCTCGGCCTCGTTGAGGACCGGGACCCAGCCCTTCCACCCCTCCCCGCCGAGGCGGGGGAACAACCGAGAGAGCGCGATCGCGTACCAGACGAAAAGCCCCATGCCGACGACGAGCATCCCGGCGCCCGCGCCCCAGAGGAGCGTGATCAGCGCCGGATCGACATCCCGCATCCGATCCCCTTCCGTCGTGGTCCCGCCGCATCGACATTAGCTCACCACAGGCCCGCCATTGCCGCGTCGGACAGCGCGAGCCAGTGTGGGCAGTCCTCCCCATCGCCTGTTGCGGATCGCGCCGTTACTCTCAGAATCGCGTAGGTGAAGGCCATGAGGAGCTGACGAGGAAGGCGTTGAGGTGAACAGAGAATTGAAGGTCAGTGGCGGACGGATCGAGGTCCTGGTCGGCCACATGGCCGACGCCCATGAAGAGATGACGCGAATACTCGAAGCACTGACGACCGCTCTCAACAAGCTGTCGGGTGAGTGGAGTGGGGAGGCGCAGGATGCATACGTCCGCGCTCAGACCGACTGGCTTCGAAACATGGGAGAACTGGACGCCGAACTGGACCGTGCCCGTAGGAATACGTCGCTGTCCAACGAGGCTTTCACCAGTGCTGCAAAGTCGGTCCGTCGGCTGTGGAGCGAGTCGTGAGCGCATCGGAGTCGATCCAAGATCGGCTCGCCGCGATCTTGGCGGAAGATCCCGCGGTCTGGCAGATAGCTGACGAGACCGACACGGTCCGGCTCTCGGTCGACGCAGACGGTGCACTGCACACGCTCCACCTCACACCGTCATGGTGGCGGCGAGTGACGCCCGAGGAGCTCGGTCCCCTCGTGTTCCGGTTACGACATGCGAGCGCCGCGTCCCGGTTGCACACGATTGCCGAACTGGAGGAGGAAGGACTGCGTCGCACGGATACGGATGTGAAGGAAGTCCCGCCGCTTCCCAACTCGGATGCTGACTCTCTGGACATTTCACGTCTCGCTACCGAGCTCGGTGACGTTCTTTCGGCATTCAGCGAACTCGACCGCTATCGCAAGGCTGTCCGATCGTCGACCTCAGAATCTGCGGAGTTGCGCAGTGCCTCGGGGAACGTGACACTCGAGCTGGTCGGCGGATCGCCGCGACGTCTGGTGGTCGACAAGATGAACGTCCAGCTGGTCTCTGAGAGTGAGATCGCCGCCGAGATCATCGAGCTCTTCAACCGCGCGAGAGGCTGGTTCGGCGAGCGTCGAGCCGCCCTCATGAACGAGTTGCCTGCGCTGGCCGGCGTCGTGCGCGCAGTACGCAGCGCCTGATGCCCCTCCCCCCCAGCACACAGTTCGGATCGGTTGACGAGAAGAGAGAACAGCGATGAGCTACGAAGACTATGAAGCGGCACTGGAGGATCTCCGAAAGGACTCCGCCGCCTGGGGCGACATTTCCGAGACCTTTTCATCCGTCGTAACGATGGTCGAAGGTTGTGCGCTCCCCCGGTTCTCGATGGACGGCATGGGGCATATGGTCGGCGCCGAGGAGAACTACAGTTCCGCCCACAGCACAATCTACGATCTGTTGAGTGCGGCACCGGGCGTGTTCGAGCAGATCTCAACGAACCTGAGCGACACAAAGGCACGCTACGAAGAAGCCGACGGATACGCGCAGTGGCAACTGGACCAAGACTGAGCTGCAGAATGTCGTCAGTAGCCGCACCTGAGAGGACACCATGGTAGATACATTCGTCTCCCCGACTGATGAGGGATCGTTCACGGAGATGGTCAGGAACATCACTGATGGAATCGAAGAGGCGCGTACCGACCTCGAGTCCTGCTCGACCACGTACGACGCAAAAAAGGACAGCATCTCGGCCTGGGACAAGTTCGTGGACTGGTTCACGTCCAACATGAACGAGGTCGTGGAGAAGCTCAATGCGGCCATTGAGAAGTTCAACGAGTTCGTGCTGACGATCGGCGATTATCTCAGCCCCGGAAACCCCTTCGTGATGTACGCCAAACGCGACGATTGGCTCCAGGTCAAGCGGGACGTGACGTCATCGAAGACGACGATCACCAGCGAATACCTCAAGGCGGACACGACTTGGAAGGGATCGACTGGAGACGGGTACGGCGACCTCGCCGGGCGCCAGCGCATCGCCATCGACACGATCGCGGGTTACACCGATTCGATGGCAAACTTCCTCTCGGACTATGCCAAGAAGATCCTCGATTCCTGGATCGAGTTCGGCGCACGACTGATCACATACCTCATAGATCAGATCGACGCCGCTGCCGCGTTCGTGACCGCGGATCCGCTGGAGTGGTTGGACATCGTCCCCAAGATCGTCACGCTGTGCACCAATCTTGCACAGCTCGCCGTCGACCTGGGTGAGCAATTGGGGAAGAACTTCACCGAGTCCAAGGATGTCGCCGACCAGCTCAAGCAGGACATGGCGAATCTGACCGGCTTCCCGAACGGCACCTGGCCGACGGCTACGATTTAACTCGTGATTCTTTCAGATCGTCGACCCCGCCGAATGCTGCTGCCTGCTGCCGGGGCGGCCGCCATCCTCGTGTTCGCGCTGAGCGGGTGCGCTGCGTCAGGCGAGCCAGCGCCCTCACCCACGAACACCGAGTCGCTGTACACCGCGGCCGACGGTGCGGAATCGTCGGCCAATTCGTTCTTCTCGCTGCTCGCGGCTGGCGACATCGCTCCGGAGTTCGTGCAGGTTGAACCCGAGGTGGACCTGGACCTTGAGAAGCCGTTGTCCGCGTTGTTGGCCCCCGAGGTCTACGCGCAAGTCCAGGATCGCCCGAAGATCCAGTCCGTCGACGACGTCGCCGCGTCGGAGGACGGGGAAGACGCGACGGCATCGGTGACGTACGAGCTGGCAGGTGAAGAGCTCACCGAGACGCTCGATCTGCGTCTGATCGCCGCGCACGATGACAAGCCGTGGGACTACGCGATCGTCATCCCGAAGGACGAGTTCGGGATCGACGCGACCGGCGTCGAACTCCTCCCCGCAGACACCGAGTATCGGATCCACGGCGTCGACGTCAGCGCCGCGTTCCACGAGGCCCGCGGCTGGAGCGACAACGGAGAGGTGCCTCGAATTCCCGCCTTTGGCGGCACCTATCCGCTCGAGATCACTGTCCCCGGAGACAACGGCTTCACCGACACCCTGGAACTGCAGACGTCGACCTTCTACGGAGGGGACGGCACGGATGGAGAGCTCGCCGCCCTCGCCCACGCGCACGGCTTCTAGGAGCGGCTTCTAGCTCGGCTCGGGCGCCGCCCGCCAGCATCCGTCGACGTGATCGTCGACCATGCCTGCCGACTGCATGAGCGCGTACATCGTGGTCGCACCGACGAAGCGGAACCCGCGCTTGCGCAGCGCTTTGCTCATAGCCGTCGACTCGGGCGTCACCGCCGGCACGTCTTCGAATGAACGAGGCCGGATGGCGGGGGCTGGCGCGAACGACCACATCAGCTCGTCGAGGTCGCCCTCCCCCATCTCGGCGACCAGGCGTGCGTTGCCGATCGTGGCGAGGATCTTCGCGCGGTTGCGGATGATCCCGGCATCCGCCATGAGACGTTCGACGTCGTCGTCATCGAATGCGGCGACGCGCTCCGGCTCGAACCCCGCGAACACCTCGCGGAACCGGGGTCGCTTGCGCAGGATCGTGATCCAGCTCAGACCGGCCTGGAACCCCTCGAGCGACATCTTCTCGAACAGCGCGCGGTCGCCGTGCAGCGGGAAGCCCCACTCCTCGTCGTGGTACCGCGCGTACTCGGCATCCTGCCCGACCCACGCGCAGCGCGCGCGTCCGTCGGTTCCGTCGATCAGCGAGGTCATTCCCCCAGCGTATGCGCCGCGGCGGTCGGCTACTTCTTTTTCTTCTTGAGGGCCTTCTCCGAGACGGGCGCCTCACCGGATGCTTCGAGCTCGGCGTAGTACGAGCGCGCCTCGTTCTGGCGCTCGAGCTCGACACCGCTGGCGATCGGTGCGCGCACGTGCTCGGGCTCGTACCCGAAGGCATTCACGAGGTCGAGGGCGTGCGGGCGCAGACGCAGGCACAGCCGGTCGATGTAGCTCGACACGGCGGCTGCGCGCTGGGTCGACAGGCGCCCGTTGATGATGTGCCAGGCGAGGTGCTTCTCGACGAGCTGCAGGCCGAACAGGTCGCGCAGCCAGGTGAGCACCTGCCGGGTGTCATCGTCGGGGATGCTGTTCACGGCATCGGTGAAGGCCTCCCACTGCAGCAGCTCACCATGCGCGCGGGCGGCTTCGATGAGGTCGGCCTGGTTCTCGTTGAAGAGCTTCTCACCGAGGACCTTGTCCTTGCCTGCCGGGCGCAGACGGCCGGCGATGTCGGCGACCATCTGCTGCACACGGTCGGCCAGCAGCTCGTGCTGCTGCTCAGCACGCAGGCCGTTCTCGACCGAGCGGGCTGTCGAGCCGAAGTCGGCGATGTTCTGCCCGAACCGTCGCAGCCCCGCACCGTGGAAGACCTTGCCCGCCGTGTGCTCGAAGGCGAACTTGGCGAGCGCCGCAGCATCCTTGTCCTTGAACTGCTTCGCGAAGTCGGTGAGCAGGCGCTTGCCGACCAGCTGCAGCAGCACGTTGTTGTCGCCCTCGAAGGTGACGTAGATGTCGAGGTCCTGGCGGAGCCCGACGAGGCGGTTCTCGAACATGTAGCCGGCGCCGCCGCAAGCCTCGCGGGCTTCCTGCAGCGTGTCGAGCGCGTGCCAGGTCGAGAGCGGCTTGAGGGCCGCGGCGAGCGTCTCGAGATCTTCGCGATCGTCCGGAGTATCGGTGCGGCCGGAGAAGACACCGTCGAACTTCTGCAGGAACTCGTCGTGCGCGAAGATCTGCGCGTAGGTGGTCGCCAGGCGCGGCAGCAGGCGGCGCTGGTGCTTGCCGTAGTCGAGCAGCACGACCTCCTGACCGTCGGCGCCGTCGAACTGGCGGCGCTGGGTCGCGTAGGTGATCGCGATGTACAGACCGAGTGCGGAGCCCCAGGATGCTGCGCCGTCGAGGGACACGCGTCCCTGAACCAGCGTGCCGAGCATCGTGAAGAAGCGGCGGCCGGGGCTGTCGATCGGGCTCGTGTAGGTGCCATCGGGAGCGACGTTGCCGTATTTGTTCAGCAGGTTGGTGCGCGGGATGCGCACGCTGTCGAAGGCGAGCCGGCCGTTGTCGATGCCGTTCAGCCCGCCCTTGAGACCGTCGTCCTCGCGGGTGATGCCGGGGAGGTCGTTGCCGTCATCGCCGCGCAGCGGCACGTAGAAGCAGTGCACGCCATGGCTGACACCATTCGTGATCAGCTGCGCAAAGACAGTGGCGGCGACACCGTGCAGGGCGGCGTTGCCGAGGAACTCCTTCGTCGCCGCACGGAACGGGGTGTGGATGACGAACTCTTCCGTGTCCGGGTCGTACGTCGCCGTGGTCGCCGCTGCCGCGACGTCGGAGCCGTGCCCGATCTCGGTCATCGCGAAGGCGCCGGGGATCGAGAGGTCCATGACTCCGGGCAGCCACTTGCGGTGGTGCTCTTCGGTGCCGAGCTGCAGGATCGCGGAGCCGAACAGACCCCACTGCACGCCGGCCTTGATCTGCAGGCTCGGGTCAGCGGCGACGAGCTCTTCGAAGCCCGAGATGTTGGCGCCGTTGTTGTCTTCCCCGCCGTACTCCTTCGGGAAGGCACGGTGCACAGCCTTGTTGTCGACGAGGAGGTGCAACTGGCTGAGCACGCGTTCGCGGTGCTCGTCCTTGCCGAGGTCATCCTTGCGCCAGAACGCAGGGTCCTTGATCATCTCGCGCGCTGTGCGGCGGGTGTCGGCCCAGGTGCCCAGCAGCAGGTCACCCACCCGATCGACGTCGATGCGCGGGGCTTCGTCGTCTGAGTGTGTCGTTGCAGTGCGGACGGCGGCGTCGACCATGGGTGCAGTTCCTCTCGGAGAGAAGTAGGGATACTTCGATCGTAGGACTCCTCCAATCCGCGGTAAAGCGCGCTGTGTATTCCCTCCAATGGAGGTAGCGGGTGTGGACACGCCGCGTTGTCGTGAGCCGACAGGTTGCGGGTGAGTGCGCTTTGGGCGCGATGGGTCGCGGGCGCGTGCCGGAGCGCGGATGCTGTATGAAGTTGGTCGGTTATCGCGCCGCGTAACCGACCAAACCGATCCAGCATGACGCAGAGCAGTGAAGATAGAGAGATGAGCATGAAGTACCGAACCGAGGCGATCAACCGCGATGGCGGCGATGGCGAAGCGCGCGTTCGCGACGGGTTGACGGTGACCGTTTCTTCACCGTTGAATCCCGATCGCGATCCCGCTGGCACGAACCCCGAGCAGTTGCTCGCGCTGGCCTGGGCGACGTGTCTGAACGCGACCGCTCAGGCCGTTGTCACCCGCAGGTCACGGACGGCCGTGCGCGTCGAGGTTGAGCTGCACGATGCTTCGGCCGGTATCGGATACGAGTTCCATGTCGACGCGTATCTCTCTGTGGAGGGTGCGTCAGACGACGAAGCTCAGCGGGTGCTCGATGCCGCGCACCCCCGCTGCCCGGTGTCGAAACTCATCGGCGGGGCGGCGACCGTTGCCGTGCATACCGAGGCGTGGTCAGCGGTCAGCTGACTGGTGCCGACTTAGGTTCGTCGGCGGATGGCGTGTCACCAGCGGATGCCGCAGACTCGGGATCCGTCGATGTGCGTGACCTGTTCGACCTGACACCGCCGAGTTTGACCCACTCGCGAAGTTTCTCGTCGACAAACTTCCCGATCTTCGTCGAGTGCGCCCAGTTCGTCATGGACACCCATGTGGAGTCGCGGATATAGAGCATGTCGAGCGCGATCATCAGCAGCGAGAAGGGCCACAGACCCAGCAGGATGCCGATGCCCGAGTGCATGAACACGAGCGAGATCAAGACGAAGATGCGAGAAGGACGCCACAGCAGCGCCAGGGGGAACAGCGTCTGCACCCACAACGCGATGAACGTCGCGATGTAGATGAGCAACGAGGACTGCCACAGCAACTCGTTGAACGCCGGGTAGACCATGAACGAGTCAATGCGCAAAGCGTAGAACAGCGCTGTGCCGTCGAGCCACTCGCTGCCCTGAAGCTTCCAGATCCCCGAGACCACGTAGACGACGATGATCTGAAAACAGCACAGGATGAGCGCGACGTTGTGCCCCGCGTTGACGATGTAGCTCGGGATGAACTGCCTTGGCGTCCTTGCTCTCTGCGATCGGCGCTGTCGACGTTTCGCAAGCCAGGAATCCACTGAGTAGTGCGCACCGAGATTCGCGAAGATCAGGAACAGCAGCGTGATGCGGTAGAGAGTGTCTCCTCCGTTGAGAACGTAGGGGTTGTTCGCCTGCAGGGCGAACACCAGGATCCAGGTCAGCACCGTCATCAGACGCGTCTGGTAACCGATCGTGAAAACAACCGCGACAGCGATCAGCAAGAAGAAGACGAGGTCGAAGACCAACGCATTCTCCTTGGGGAACAAGGTGTTGAAGGTGAAGAATCCGCGGCGTTTTGCTTCCGGGTCGACCCAGAACGATGCCGGGCCCCACAGCAGCGAGCGCTCAGAAATGCTGGGAACGAGCGTTATCAGCAGCCCCAGGCCGTACAGGATGCGCAGTATCGAGAAACTGCGCAGGTTGTGAGACGCGGAGGTGAGCCATACCAGCCAGCGATCGAAACGTTCACTCAGCTTCACGACGGGCCTCCCCGAACTCGAAGGTCCCGCCATTGCGTTCGATCAGCGCCCGATACTCGGACACGATCTCTGGATCAACTCCGACCGTCGACTGCCGCCACCCGAAGGTTGAGATGGTCGGACTGAACTGCTGCTCCTCATCGAAACGATGAGTGAAGTCGTTTGCCCGCTCGCGCACAACACGCCACTGGACTCGCTCGATCTTCTCATCGAAGCCAGCGGTGGCGAACAGAGTGATGTTCCGCATCATCATGTAGTCCATCCGCAGGTACCGGATGACATCGCCATCTTCTTCACCCAGGTCCGCGATCAACTCCTCCACCGGGATAGCGCGGAACCCGTCGCCGGTCGATTCGATGAAGGTATCGCGAGCGCGAGTCTGCTGCTCTTCCTCCAAAGCGCGGTAGCGATTCAGGTACGTGGCCGAGGTATTCCAGCTCGGCTTCTGTATCCGCGACGGGAACGGATTCCCCTCAGCCGCGCGTTGCTCGATCTGTGTGAAGTTGACCCAACCGGATTTGACCATGTCGCCGTTGTCATCGAGCCAGCCGACGCGGAACTGCAGAGTGCGATCGACCTTCATAATGTTCGGCGCAAAAACTCGCCAGGTCTGCCCAAAGTAGGGCAAGGCAACGGATCGGACTTCGCCGCGGAGTGGCGTCCCGACCGGTGAGACGATCAACGCCGTGCCCGCGATGACCACGAAGGCGACGAGGGTGGCAATAATCCCGGTCACGCGTGCAGACCTGGTCAGCACCGGTGGTGAAGGCTTCCTACGCACCGAACTCCCTTTATTCTTCATTCAGCAAACGGGAACGCGGCTGGCGACCCGGAGTCCGGGCCGCCAGCCGTCGTTCATCCGATACGAATTCTCGTATCGGTCAGGCTCAGCTTGACGCCTGCGCCTTCTTGATCATCCGACGAGATCCAACGACCGCCAGCGTGCCGGCGGCGATGAGCATCAGCGCCAGCGGAATCGCCGGGCCGGACTCGGATCCGGTTACAGCGAGACCCTTCGCCACGACCTTGAAGTCGATGCTCACCGATCCCGAATCAGCACCCGTCAGGGTAACCGTGTGGTCGCCCAGGTCGGTGCCCGCAGGAATCGTCCACGTGAACGTGACCGTTCCGTCAGCGTTGGCCGTCTGGGTTCCCAGCTCGACCGGGTCGGAGTTCATGACGCCGGTGACGACCTCGCCCGGCTCGAAACCGGTGCCCGTCGCCGACTGCGTCTGCTCCCGCTCGATCACAGGGTGCTCGATCGTGATGCCCAGCTCACCTGCGTCGGCGTCGCCACCGTCAGCAGCCTCAGCATCGCCAGCCTCAGCATCGCCGGCTTCAGCGTCGGTTGCCTCAGCATCCGTTGCCTCTGCATCGGTGGCTTCTGCGTCGGTTGCCTCAGC
>NZ_JBQDVP010000019.1:0-51751 GCF_052102115.1 Microbacterium sp. | reverse complement strand
GGGCGTGGACGTATGGTCGGTGTTCTTTACGGGGAGTCCGAAACTCGTCGTCCGAGCCGCTAGCGCAGGGAAGTCGAAACGGCCTTGTGAACACCACCCGGACGCAACCGAGTCGGCTTCGAGACCCGAAGAATCGACAGCCGCGGGGGAAAAGTGACCGAGACCGTTCTTGAAGCGCGCCATCTCTTCAAAGTTTTCGGGCGAAATCCGAAGCAGGCCGTCCAGCGCCTGAAGGCCGGGGAGTCCCGTGCCGACGTGCAGGATGCCGGGACCGCCGCCGTCATCGACGCCAGCTTCACCGTCGAAAAGGGCGAGATCTTCGTCATCATGGGCCTGTCCGGATCGGGCAAGTCCACCATCATCCGCATGCTCAACGGCCTCCACAGCATCACCGACGGCACCGTCGTGATCAACGGCGACCAGATCACCGGCATCCCGTCATCGCGCCTGCGCGAGATCCGCCGTGAGAACGTGTCGATGGTCTTCCAGCACTTCGCGCTGCTGCCGCACCGCACGGTCGCCGACAACGTCGCGTATCCGCTCGAGCTGAAGGGCGTCGACCGCGCCACCCGCCTCGAGAAGGCCCGCGAGGTCCTCGGCATGGTCGGGCTCACCGGCTGGGGCGACAAGCTGCCCAGCCAGTTGTCCGGCGGAATGCAGCAGCGCGTCGGCATCGCCCGCGCGCTCGCCGCAGACACCGAGATCCTGCTCATGGACGAGGCGTTCAGCGCCCTTGACCCGCTGATCCGCCGCGAGATGCAGGAGCAGCTGGTCGAACTGCAGCAGAAGCTGCAGAAGACCATCGTCTTCATCACCCACGACCTCAACGAGGCGATGTTCCTCGGTGACCGCATCGCGGTCATGCGCGATGGCCGGATCGTCCAGATCGGCACGCCGGAGGACATCCTCACCGACCCTGCCAACGAATACGTCGAGCAGTTCGTGCAGGATGTCGACCGGGCGCGTGTGCTCACGGCAGCCAACGTCATGGAGCGTCCGCGCGCGGTCGTTCCCGAGAGCGGCGGACCCCGCGCGGCACTGCACGAGATGCGCGATGCGTACTCCTCGGCGGTGTACGTCGTCGGACGCGACCGCAAGCTGCTGGGCATGATCACCGACCGTGACGCGGTCAAGCTCATCCGCAACGGCGAGAGCTCGCTCCAGTCGATCCTCAAGCCGGTGCCGCAGAGCGTGAACGAGTCCGACGTGCTCGCCGACCTGTTCGTCCCGGCCGCCGAGTCGCGGCTCCCGCTGGCGGTGACAGATTCCGAGGACCGCCTGGTCGGGGTCATCCCGCGCGTGACGCTGCTGACCGCTCTCGGACCCGGCCCGAACGCGACCGGAGAACTGACGATTCCGCTGCAGCCGATACCGACCACGGTCATCGACGAGGTTCTCGGGGAGTCCGCCGACGAAGCGCCGGCCGCCGATGCGAAGGAGGCGAACTGATGGACGGGTTCCGTATTCCGATCGGTGAAGTCGCGGATGTCATCGTCGACTGGATTCGCGACAATCTCAAGATCCTGCTCGACATCATCTCGAACATCGTCGGCTTCCTCGTCGAGGGTCTGGCCGATGTGCTGAACTTCCTGCCCGCGCCGCTGATGATCGTCCTGTTCGCGCTGATCGCCTGGCTGTTCCGTTCGTGGCAGCTCGCGGTGGGAACCGCGGTGACCTTCACCATCATCGTCGGCATGGATCAGTGGGATCACGCGATGGAGACTCTGGCGCTGGTGCTCATCGCCGCGCTGGTGACCGTGGCGATCTCCGTTCCTCTCGGGATCTGGGCCGCACGCAACGACCGCGTCAGCGCGTTCGTGAAGCCCGTGCTCGACTTCATGCAGACGATGCCCTCGATGGTGTATCTGATCCCGGTGATCGTGTTCTTCGGCGTCGGCTTCGTGCCGGGCGTGATCGCGACCGTGATCTTCTCGCTGCCCCCCGGCGTGCGATTGACTGAGCTGGGCATCCGCGGCGTGGACTCTGAGACCGTCGAGGCCGGGCACGCATTCGGCGCCGCCCCGGGGCAGATCCTGCGCGGCATCCAGCTTCCGCTCGCGATGCCGACCATCATGGCCGGTATCAACCAGGTCATCATGCTCGCCCTGTCGATGGCCGTCATCGCCGGTATCGGCGGTGCCAACGGTCTGGGTAAGGAAGTTGCAGCGGCCCTGTCGACCATCAACATCCCTCAGGGTGTTGAGGCCGGTCTCGGCGTGGTGTTCATCGCCATCTTCCTCGATCGCGTCACCGCGGCCCTCGGCGACCCGAGCTCGCAGAAGTCGTCGCTGCTGGGAATCCTGGCGCGCCGCCGCGCCGCGAAGAGCGCAGCGCAGGCAGATGCCGCGGCGCAGACCGTTCCTGCATGACCCCCTGAACCCATACGAAACGCAGCAGAAGATACGAAAGGAAGCACCATGAAGAAGTTCCGGCACATCACAGCCATCACAGCAATCGGTGTCACCGCATCCCTGGCCCTCGCGGGCTGTGCAGGCGGTGGCGGCGACAACGGCGGAGGAGACGACGGCGGCGACCTGGGCACCATCACGCTCGGCTACCTGCCCAGCTGGACCGACGGTCTGAGCATGTCCTACCTCGCGCAGGACCAGCTCGAGAAGCTCGGCTACACGGTCGAGATGGAAGAGATGACCGAGGCTGGTCCGCTGTACACCGGGCTCGCCCAGGGCGACTTCGACGTGTACCCCTCGGCATGGCCCGAGGTGACGCACGCGGCGTACATGGAGCAGTACGGCGACGACCTCGAGGACCTCGGCGCCTACTACGAAGGTGCCGTGCTGACGCTCGCCGTGCCGACGTACATGGACGACATCAACTCGATCGAAGACCTCGCCGGTCAGGCAGACCGCTTCGGTGGACAGATCACCGGCATCGAGCCGGGCGCAGGTCTGACCGCGCAGACCCAGGATTCGGCGATGCCCGAGTACGGTCTCGACGGCGAGTACGAGCTGCTCACCTCGTCGACGGCGGGCATGCTCGCCGAGCTCGACACTGCGTACTCTTCGGAAGAGGACATCGTTGTGACGCTGTGGCGTCCGTTCTGGGCGTACAACGACTGGGACATGAAGGACCTTGAGGACCCGAAGGGCGCCATGGGCGACCCGGAGACGCTCAACTTCATCGCCCACGCCGGTACCAGCGACGAGTTCCCCGAGGCAGCCGAGCTGTTCGGCCAGATCAAGCTGGACGACGAGCAGTACGGTTCGCTCGAGGGCCTGGTCACCAGTGACGAGTACGAGGGCGACCCGGAAGCTGCCGTGGACGCTTGGATCGAGGAGAGCGGCGACCAGTTCGACTGGCTCGTCACCGAGTAATTTCTCATGCTCTCAGGGCGCCGCGACTTCGGTCGCGGCGCCCTTTCTCGTTCACAACGGATGCTGCCGTGTCGGGCGGCCGCCGGATGTCAGACCGCGGGGTCGGGCGGCGCTTGCTTCGCGGCGGGCTCGGGTGCCGGTGAAGCCGTGATCTCGCGGGCGACCTGTTTCTCGAGAACCTCGACGGCGCTGTCGCTGAGCACGATGAGCCCGTCGAGTTCTTCGCGCACCCGCTTGTAGGCGACGTTCCGCTCGGCTTGGGTGGCCGAGTCGTCGACGGCGACCTTCAGCAGCTTCTGGGCCCGATCGAGCTTCTTGCGCTCAGCCTCCGTGAAGGTGGAGTTGCGCAGCCGTTTGGCGTCTTTTTCGGCGACTTCGAAGGCGACGGCGGCGTTGCCGACAGCATCCAGATACTCCGCGACCTGCTGTTCGCTGACCTTGGCGCTCGCCGACGATGGGCGCAGATTGTCGGCGGTCTTCTTCGCCCGCAGGAACGCGGCCGTCAGCGGCTGACGCCCGTCGCTCATGGCGGGGTAGGCGATGAGTTTGGCGACGTCGAGCTCGTAGTCGAGCCAGCGCGCGGTGATCTCGTCATGCTCGGTGAACAGGCGCTCCAGAAGCTCTTTCGACGAGAGCTGAGAGTCGGATGCCACGTCCTTCGGCGGCAGCGCCTGCCCGCGTGCGGCGAGCTGTGCGGTCTTGATCTCGCCCTTGAGCCGCAGCGTCTCGAGTCGGCGTTCGTGCCGGCGCTTCGCTCCCTGCTCCCATGCCTTGGCGGCGCCACCGGCCATCGCCAGGATGGGGAAGATGACCCACCAGGGTACGTGGCTCAGCCATTCGAAGAGCGGTTCCATGATGCGTTCAGCCTAGTGCGCGGCCCCGTCATCGTCCCGGCGTGACCAGACCTGTCTCGTACGCGAGCACGACGAGGGCGGCACGGTCGCGGGCGTGGAGCTTGCCGAGCAGGCGGCTCACATATGTTCGTGCGGTTGCGGGGCTGAGAAAGAGGTCTGCAGCGATCTCGTCATTGGTCCGCCCGCGGCCGACGAGCGTGAGCACTTCGACTTCGCGCTCGCTGAGCCCGTCCAGCGGCGTGCGATCGGGCTCATGCGGACTCTGGCCGACAGCGCGCATCACCACGGCCGTGATCGTGGGCGAAAGCAGGGCGTCACCGCCGGCGACCGTGCGGATCGCGGCACGCAGGCCATCGGGCGAGACGTCTTTGAGCAGGTACCCGGATGCTCCCGAACGGATCGCCTCGTACACGTGCTCGTCCTCGTCGAACGTCGTCAGGATCAGAACACGGATGCCGTCGAGCTCGGCGTCTGCGACGATCGCCTTCGTCGCCTCCAGCCCGTCCATCACCGGCATCCGGATGTCCATCAGCACGACATCGGGCCGCAGCTCGCGCACGCGCGAGAGGCCCGAGCGCCCGTCGGCGGCTTCGCCGACCACCTCGATGTCGCCGTCGCGTTCGACCAAGGGGCGCAGGCCCGCGCGGACGAGCTCCTGATCGTCGACGACCACGACGCGGATGGGGGTCATGCTGCTCCTTCTGCTTCGAGGATTACGCCGACCCGACGATGCCGTACATGTACCACTGCCACATGCTGCTGCACGAGGACGAGGGCATGATGGGCCAGTTCGTCGTCATCGAGCCCGGTGATGAGGATGAGGTTGCGGTGCCCGAGCGTCCAGCGCATGTCGACGACTCGGATGACGGCGCGATCGGCGGTCACGCCGGGCACTGAGGGGTACTTCTCCGAAGTAGGCGCTCGAGTACGAGGTCAAGTGGTGGCATCGCACCGGATGCCGTGCCAGGATGACCACGACTCGGCTCGCGACGAGCCCGAATGTGAGGAGCAGACATGCAACTGGCCATGATCGGACTCGGCAGGATGGGCGCGAACATCGTCCGACGACTCATGAAGGACGGGCACGATTGCGTCGTCTACGACGTCAATGCGGATGCTGTGGCCGCTCTGGTCGCGGAGGGCGCCACGGGCGCGGAGAGCATGGCCGACCTCGCCGCGAAGCTTTCCCCGACCCGCGTCGTGTGGATGATGGTGCCGGCCTCGCTCACCGGCTCCGTCGCCGATGAGGCTGCTGCGGTGCTCGAAGCCGGTGACATCCTCATCGACGGCGGCAACTCGAACTATCGCGACGACGTGCGCCGGGCGAAGGCGATGCGCGAGAAGGGCATCGAGTACGTCGACATCGGCACGAGCGGCGGAGTCTTCGGCCTCGAGCGCGGCTACTGTCTCATGGCCGGCGGCTCGGACACCGCGGTGAACCACATCGAGCCGATCCTCAAGACGATCGCTCCCGGCGTCGGCGAGATCGAGCGCACCCCGGGTCGCACCGGCGACCTCGCGCCCGAGGAGCAGGGGTACCTGCACTGCGGCCCCTCGGGGTCCGGGCACTTCGTGAAGATGGTCCACAACGGCATCGAATACGGCATCATGGCCGCGCTCGCCGAGGGTCTGAACCTGCTCAAGAACGCGGATGCCGGAGTGCGAGAAGCTGAGCATTCCGCCGAGATCGCACCGCTCGAGGAGCCGGAGTTCTATCAGTTCCCGATCGACACGGCTGCGGTCTCCGAGCTCTGGCGGCGCGGATCGGTGATTTCATCATGGCTGCTCGATCTCACCGCGGCAGCGCTGAGCGAGGACCCCACGCTCGAGGGGCTGGCCGGTCGCGTCTCCGACTCGGGTGAGGGCCGCTGGACCGTCAAGGCCGCCGTCGACGTCGGCGTTCCGGTTCCGGTGCTCGCAGCATCCCTGTTCGAGCGGTTCGCGTCGCGCGACGAAGACCAGTTCGCCAATCAGGTGCTCTCGGCGATGCGCCTGCAGTTCGGCGGGCACCAGGAGCTGCCCGCTGGCGACGTGCTCGAGGCCGGCGCACGCAAGTCCGACTCGCCCTGAAGCGGTTCCCGGGGAGTTGAAAGGAGGAAGTTGCCGACATCAGATCGCTGAGACCGGCAACTTCCTCCTTTCACCGGGCGGTCAGCGGCGGTCGAGCTGGCCGATCGTATCGCCGGAGGAATTCATCGCCACGAGGGTGTCACCGTCGATTTCGACCGAACGGATGCCGCGCAACCAGTCGTCCACGCCCTGGCATGCCTTGAGTGTCGAAGCGAACTTCTCGACCTCGGCGCGTTCGCCGTCGACGGTGTACGTCGTCGAGATTCCGTTGCATCCGTCGCTGCCCGTCACCGTGCCGTCTTCGCCGAACTCGAGGTGCGGTTCACCGGTCGCGTCTGAGCCCCACAGGCCCACGATCTCGGTCGCGATGTCGACGGGTTCGTCGCTCGATGTCGGCGTCGCCCCGGGGCCTGAAGCCGGTGCACAGGCGGTCACGAACATCGCGACAGAACCGGCCAGGAGGGCAGAGAAGATCAGTCTCGTCGCGCGTGTGCTCATGCCGCCATGGTAGCCGCGTAGACGACACCACAAAGTGCATACGCGTGAATAAATGGCTGTTCCGAGGCAAAAACGGGATTTTTCCAGTGAATTTATGAATACTTGGTAAACCAAGGCGCGAAACTGTGAGTGGCCTGGGTAGGGTGTCCTGTGGAGTCTCTGTGGACCGACCCGATCAGGGGCTCTTTCTGCTGGTCGGAACGTGGCTGTCGCTGCGTCTCGGTGGGCACGTATACGTAACCGCAAGATTCATCAGTCACAGAAACAGGACAACAATCGCACATGAAGAACAGAGGGATGGTGCGCCGCCCGCTTGCGTTGACGGCGGCCACGACAATTGCCCTGGGGGGGCTTTTCTTCTCCACACCGGCGTACGCGACTACCGCGGACGAACCGGAGCAGAGCGGAGCGGCGGACGTCACCGCTGAAGAGACGGCTGTCGAAGACGGCGCGGTCTCCACGGAGACTCCGTCTGATGATGTCGCCGTTGCGGCCGACGCTGCCAACATCATCGCCTGGGGCTACAACGCCAGCGGCGACCCCGTCGTCGTGACGGTGGCCGACGAGGTCAACGAGGTCGACGATGCGCAACTCGATTCATTCCTCGCCACCGACGCATTCGAAGCGGATGCTGCAGACCCCATCGTAGCGACGGTCGATGCCGCTCCCGAGTCGTTCGCCGAAGGTGACGTTGTCGGCGGCCAGGGCTACCTCGGCCTCGTTGCGCCGTCCGGCATCGGCGCATGCTCGTTCGGTTTCGCTGCCTGGTCACCGAGCGGCGACCCGGCCATGCTGACCGCCGGCCACTGCGCCACGAGCTGGGAGAACTCGATCCTCTCGATCCCCGGTCAGGACCCCGCGGTCGACGGTCCGGGCTACCTGTTCGAGGAGCCCATCGAGTACGTCGGATCGTTCGGATTCAGCCAGTTCGGCGGACCGGGCAACAGCACCGGCTACGACGAGAACGTGCCTCTTGAAGACCAGCAGTTCACCGACATCGCGGTGATCGACGTCGCGGATGGCTTCACGCCGCTGCCCGAGGTCACCACGTGGGAGTCCGCAACGGACGACCTCTCCTCGCTGGCTGACGACACCGTGAACATCACTTCGGTCGGAAACCCGGTCGCCGGGCCCGTGACGAAGAGCGGCCGCACCACCGGCATGACCCACGGTGAGATCGTCGTCAGTGATGCTGAGGACACGCACATCCTCGACGGGTGGTCGAACATCGACGGTCACATCGTGCGGGGCTTCTCCAGCAACGTTGAGGCCACGCAGGGCGACTCGGGCGGATCCGTCATCCAGGACGGCACCGCGGTCGGCGTCATCAGCGGCGGCGTCACCGCCGAAGACAACGGCGGCGAGCAGTGGACCTGGTCGACGCTTCTCACCGACGCCCTGCCCTACACCGACGGCTACGAGGTGGCGCTGCACATTGACGCCCCCGTCGTCACGGGCCCGGAATCGGGCTCGACCGTCGAGGTCGGCTCGACGGTGACCGGCACCGCTCCTGGCGCTGAGTCCGTCGAGATCACCATGGACGGCTCCACGAGCACCGTCGCGGTCACCGATGGCGCGTTCTCGTTCGCGGCTCCCGGCGAGGTCGGCGACTACACCTACTCGCTGGTCGGCGTGAACGGCTATGACTCCTCCGCTGCGACGGCTTACGAGCTCTCCGTCGAGGAGGCTCCGACTCCGGCACCGGTCATCTCCTCGCCCGCTGACGGCGCCGCCGTCGTCGACGTGGTCACCGAGGTCAGCGGCACTGGCGTGCCGAACGCTGAGGTCGTCGTCACGATCGACGACACCGAGTACACCACCACCGTCGACGGTGCAGGAAACTGGACCGTGGGTGACCTCGAGCTGGGCTACGGCTCGCACACGGTCAGCGCCGTGCAGACCGCGAACGAAGACACGTCGGACGCTGCGACGGTGACCTTCGAGGTCGTGCTGGCAGCGCCCGAAGTGACGTCGATCACTGATGGCACCGCCTTCGCGCACGATGACGCTCCCTCGAACCTCGAGGGCACGGGCATCGACGGTGCGACGGTCACGGTCGAACTGACCGGTGCTGAGCCGGCAGCCGGCGAGGTGCGAGGCTTCGCCGCGACCAACGGCTCCTACACCGCGACGGTGGCCGACGGCGTCTGGTTGGCCGACTTCGGCAGCCAGCTCGAGCCGGGTGCCTACACCGCTCGCGTCACGCAGGCGTTTGACGGCACTTCTTCGGCAGTGACCAGCGTGGCCTTCGAGGTCGTCCCGGCCGATGCCGGCGACGGAGGCGGCAACGGCGGCGGAGACGATGCCGGGAACGGTGGCGGAGACGACGCCGGAAACGGTGGCGACAACGGCACGGGTGACGATGGCAACCTCGCCGCGACCGGTGCGGACATGATCGTCCCGCTCACCGCAGCGGCTGGTGCTCTGGCGCTGCTCGCCGGTGGCATCACGCTGATGATCCGTCGTCGTCAGAACGCTGAGGTCTGATCGCACACGGTCTGATCACACACGTCAAGGCGGGCATCTCGATGAGGTGCCCGCCTTCGGCGTGTCGGAGTGGATCGCGCGGCGTGAAAGGAGGAAGTTGTCGGCCTCGAATCGCTGAGACCGGCAACATCCTCCTTTCAGCGGGCGGTCAGCGGCCGAGCTTCTCGGCGCAAGGCACGCAGAGGTCGGCGAACGGGCGTACGCGCAGGCGTTCGATCGGGATGCGGCGGCCGCAGTTCGCGCAGATGCCGTAGGTTCCGGCATCCATGCGCGCGAGCGCATCGTCGACCTGCTGCAGTTCATCGCGAGCCCCGTCGAGCAGGCCGCTCAGGCGGGACCACTCGGCCGACAGGGGCACGCCTTCCGGATCGTGTTCGTCATCGTCGCTCTGGCTGCTGCGATCGTGCGTGAGCTCGGTGAGCGTGGCGGAGAGCGACTCCGTGCGAGCGTTCGCCTCGCGGCGCAGCACCTCGAGCAGGGTGCGCAGCTCGGTGTCGGTCATGCCCATAGAGTAGCGCTGCCTGCAGACGTACGGATGGCCGTCGATCTGCACGGATGGCTGCGCTGAGCGGGCTACTCGATCCTGGCTCCGTTCACGCTGAGGCGACGCTCGTGGTCGCGCAGAGGACAGGGATCGCGCGCATCCGACCGCTCACGATCCCAGCAAAACCGATCAGGCGCAGCTCGCGGCCGAGGATCATGCTGGGTTCATGACCGTGACCGCGCTCCCGCCGGTGTTCGCCTCGAGACCCGATCGATGCCCGTGCGTGAAAGCTGACCGGTCGGCACCCTGGCGCGCTCGTGCCCGACGATGCGGAATGTCGTCGAACGCGGCATCCACCTGATCCAGGCGATCCGCCAGGACGAGCGCTGTGCTCGACCCCTCTTCCTCCAGGATCGTGGCGCGACTCTCGCGGAGACGCTGGGCGGCTCCGACCCCGAATCCGCGGATGAATCCGCTGCGCGCGCGACGCTTCTCAGTCTCGGAATGCCACCGGTACAACTCCCGTCGGCTCGCCCACCAGGCCCGCATCGCGACCATGGCCTGAACCTCGAGGCTCGCCGTGAGGATCTTCGCCTGCTGCACGTCGGACGTGAAGCCCACGAAGTACAGGATGAATCCGCCGCCCGGCCGCTCCGACTGCATCGGCCTGATCGAACCGAGCGCGAACGCGACATTGCCGCCCAGCTCGCGGATGTCTCGGGCGTAGGAGCCGGTGAAGACCATCTGCTCCTGCACGATCTCTTCGCGTGCCTGGCCGAGCTTCGCCCGCCGCGCATCGAGCCGCGCTTGCTCGATGCCGTACTTCACCATCAGTCGCTCGGCGTGCTCGGTGAGGGCCTCCGCCTCTTCCGGCGTCGTGCTCTCGGCCTTCGCCAGCAGCTTCGCGATCAGATCCATTTTGGATTCGCTCATCGTGTCTCCTTCGTCTGCGATGCCGCTCAGTCTTCGCGGGCACTCCGACATTGGAAGAGGGGATGACGTGATTGGTGGACACTTCGGTGAAATCGGATGCTGTGCAGGACAAGTCGGTTCTCAGCGCGAAGTTCCGCCCGTGGGTGACATTTCCGCCCGCACCAGCGGCGGGTTCAGCGAACGGCGCTTCACCCGAACAGCAGGCTCAGCACCGTTGAGCCGCCGCCGATCAGGATGAGCGAGACGATCGTCACCCAGGCGATGATGCGCATCCGGCGGGTGCGGCGCTGGCCGAGACGCCCGTAGTCCTCCTCGCCGCTGCCCGCGCCGCCGGGGGTGCCGGTGTCGGTGCTCGGGGTGTTGTTGCTGCGGCGTTCGATGTCGCTCATGCGCTGCTGCTCCCGTCGTCGGTGGTTGGCGTGGAGGGCATCACGCCACGGGCTCTGCCACGGTCGGGCCGAAGGCCGCGGGCAGGGTCGCCTGCGACGCCGAGCGCACCTCCGATGCCGAGACCGTGAACAGCCCGGTCACCTCGAGGTCGGCGACGGTGTCGGTCACGCCGATGCGCAGCACCGGGTAGTCGCGCCCCTCGCAGAGTCCGCGGAACTTCACGTCGTCCTCGCGCGGCACCGTCACGATGACGCGGCCGGTCGATTCCGAGAAGAGCGCGGATGCTGCGTCCACACCGTCGCGATCCATCAGCTCGGTCAGCCACACCCGGGCGCCGACGCCGAAGCGCATGACGCCCTCGGCGAGGGCCTGGGCGAGACCGCCCTCAGACACGTCGTGCGCCGACGAGATCAGCCACTCGTCGCGGGCAGCCGACAGGAGCCCGGCGAGACGCTTCTCGCCGGCGAGGTCCACCGCGGGCGGCAGGCCGCCGAGATGCTGGTGCACGGTCTCGGCCCACGCCGAGCCGCTCAGCTCGGTCGAGGTGGTGCCGAGCAGGTAGATGTTCTGCCCCTCGTCCTGCCAGCCCGACGGGATGCGGCGTGAGACATCGTCGATGATCCCGAGCACGCCGACCAGCGGGGTCGGGTGGATCGGGGTGTCACCGGTCTGGTTGTAGAACGAGACGTTGCCGCCGGTGACCGGGGTGCCCAGCTCGTAGCATCCATCGGCGAGGCCGTCGACGGTCTGCCCGAACTGCCACATGACCTCGGGGTTCTCGGGCGAACCGAAGTTCAGGCAGTCGGTGATCGCGGTGGGCTCGGCTCCGGTGACGGCGACGTTGCGGTACGCCTCGGCCAGCGCCAGCTGCGCGCCCGCGTACGGGTCGAGCTGGCAGTAGCGGCCGTTCGCGTCGGTCGAGATCGCGAAGCCCAGCCCCGACTCCTCGTCGACGCGGATCATGCCGGCGTCGTCGGGGAACGCGAGAGCCGTGTTGCCGCCGACATAGTAGTCGTACTGGTTGGTGATCCAGCGGGTGTCGGCGAGGTTCGGCGAAGCGACGAGCGAGAGGAACTGCTCCTTCAGCACCGCGGGCTCAGACGAGCGGGGCAGCAGCTCCGCAGCATCCGCCTGCAGCGCGTCGATCCATGTCGGGTAGGCGACCGGGCGGTCGTAGACCGGGCCGTCGACCGCGACGGTGGAGGGATCGACGTCGACGATGCGCTCGCCCTGCCAGTCGATGACGAGGCGGCCATCGCCGGTGACCTCGCCGAGCACGGACGTCTCGACGTCCCACTTCTGCACGACCTCGAGGAACGCATCCAGCTTCTCGGGAGCGACGATCGCCATCATGCGCTCCTGCGACTCCGACATGAGGATCTCCTCAGCGGTCAGCGACGGGTCGCGCAGCAGCACGTTGTCGAGCGAGACTTTCATGCCGCTGTTGCCGTTGGCCGCGAGTTCAGATGTCGCGCACGAGATGCCGGCCGCACCGAGGTCTTGGATCGCTTCGACGAGCTCGCCGCGGTACAGCTCGAGGCAGCACTCGATGAGCACCTTCTCGGCGAACGGGTCGCCGACCTGCACCGCGGGGCGCTTGGTCGGGCCGCCGTCGTCGAAAGAGTCGGATGCCAGGATGCTCGCGCCGCCGATCCCGTCGCCGCCGGTGCGTGCGCCGAACAGGACGACCTTGTTGCCCACGCCCTCGGCGTTCGCGAGCTTGAGGTCTTCGTGGCGGAGGACGCCGACCGCGAGGGCGTTCACGAGCGGATTGGCCTGATAGACCGCGTCGAAGACCGTTTCGCCGCCGATGTTCGGCAGGCCCAGGCAGTTGCCGTAGAACGAGATGCCGGCGGTGACGCCGTGCACGACCCGGGCGGTGTCGGGGTGGTCGATCGCGCCGAAGCGGAGAGCATCCATCACCGCGACCGGGCGCGCGCCCATCGAGATGATGTCGCGGACGATGCCGCCGACCCCGGTCGCAGCACCCTGGAACGGCTCGATGAAACTCGGGTGATTGTGCGACTCGGCCTTGAAGGTGACCGCCCAGCCCTCGCCGACGTCGATGACGCCCGCGTTCTGGCCCATGCCGACCATGAGACGCTTCTTCATCTCGTCAGAGACCTTCTGGCCGAAGCGGCGCAGGTAATTCTTCGACGACTTGTAGGAGCAGTGCTCCGACCACATCACCGAGTACATCGCCAGCTCGCCCGACGTCGGGCGGCGGCCGAGGATCTCGCGGATGCGGGCGTACTCGTCGTCCTTCAGCCCGAGCGCGCCGTAGGGCTGCTCCTTCTCCGGCGTCGCCTCGGCGTTCGAGACGGAGTCGGGGACGTGCTGACGAGCGGATGCTTCGGGGGCGGTGGTCACGCGCGCTCCAAGTGAAAGAAGAGGTGTGGCGGGGCGCACCCAGTCTACTTGTGTGCGTGGGCGGGGCGGATGCCGCGCAGACAGGCGTCAGCGCAGCATCCCGCTCAGTGCTCCCGATAGAACTCGGTCATTCCCCCGTCAGCGGTCACCGTGAGGGTCTCTGCGTCGCAGGTGAACGTTCCGTTGCTCACGGGTGCTGTTTCGTGATCGGGGGTCATAGTCATCGTCTGTCCGTCGCCGGTGGTGATCGTCATACTGACGACGGAGTTGCCGTCGGTCTCCGTCATCGTGAGGGTGTCACCGGCGAGGCTGTAGGTGCCGACGTCGTCACCGTTGCGCACCATTGTCGCCGTGCCGCCGTCCTGCGCGACCACTGTCGTCCACTCGTCGTAGGTGGTCATGGCCTTGCCCTCTGAATCGAAGGAGAGCACGACAAATCCTGTCACCTCGGCGCCGGCTCCTCCCGACGCGGTGAGGAGAGCCTGGAACGTCTCGTTCTTGAGGTACCAGTTGCCGTGGAGGCACTCCTCGCCATCTGCGACTTCGTCGACCGCTTCTTCGGCGGCGGAGTCTTCCTCTGCGGCGACAGGAGACGTGGCATCCGACGTATCGGAAGTACCCGCAGAGGAAGTTGCGGATGCTTCCTGATCGTCGTCGCCGCACCCGCTCAGCGCAAACATTGTCAGCACGGTGAGTGCGGCTGCGCCGACGCGCATGCGCAGTTCAGGCATCAGACCGCCGGGTTCCCCGGCGCGGCGGTCTCACCAGCCACCGGCGGAACCACGCCCGAGGTCTGCACCGGAACCCCGTCCCACACGGTGCGGTCGGCGAGGAATGCGTTGCCCGCCCACTGCGCGGGTGCCACGGCGGTGTTCCACTGCTCCTTGCCGTAGGCGACGATGCCCAGCCACACCGGCGAGATCAGCCAGAAGGCGACGAATCCCGTCTCTTTGCCGAGCTTCATACCGATGCGGTACGCGGCCACGCCGCCGCCGACGAACAGCGCCAGCGAGAAGATGAACCCGATGCCGATCCAGCTGAGCAGGATCGATCCGCCGAAGCAGTAGAGCACGAGCCAGGGGCTGAGGTCGCCGAGCTTGAAGAACACCATGAAGTTGTACACGGGCACCCATGCCCGCCACGTTCCCTGCACTCCTGCCTTCGCGAAGAGCTTGGACATGAAGAATGCCGTGATGGCGTAGACGAGTACGCCGACGATGATCATGCCGACGAGTGCTGCCATATAGGCGGCGAGCATGCCTGAGTAGATTTCCATGGTCTCCCCTTGCCGATGCGCTGTGTGTGCATTGTCGCTGTGCATCGACATGCAACCAGGCGTCGCTCACAGATCGCTCACGTGCGTCAGGGCGGCACCTCGCGTGAGCCGCGTGTGAGCGTACGGTGCTGGAATGTGCGCAGAGGGCCGGTCGGAGCGCCCTGAGAGAAGGAAAATTATGGGAGAAACAATGAGGCGCAGGTCCGCCCCCGCTCGAGCGGCTGGCGGCGCGCTCGCCATCGTCGTCACCGTGATGCTGACCGGATGCTTCGCCAATCCGCTCGATGCCATCGTTGAGCAGGCGAGTGAGGAGACGGCGAAGAATACGGCAGAAGAGCTCATCGAGGGGATGACCGGCGGCGAGGCGGGTATCGAGCTCGGCGGGCTGCCCGAGGGCTTCCCCGAGGAGATACCCCTGGTCTCCGACAACATTCTTCAGAGCATGACGATGCCCGAGGGCACGATGGTGGTCGTGGAGGATCCGCGGAATATGGGCGAAGTCGCCGCACAGGTGAAGTCAGACTTCGCCGACTGGGAAGAAGTGGCATTCACCGATATGGAACAGCTGGTCAGTGCCGGTTATAAGAAGGGTTCGCTCGGCGTCAATGTGAGCATCATGGGTGAAGAGGGCTCGCCGACGAGGGTGGGCTACATCATCCCGAATGAAGAGGCGGAGTAACCGGGTTCGACCACAGCGCCAGCGACCGCCCCGCCGTTGCAGAATGGTCGGACCGCCCCAGCGTCAGCCAGATATCGAAGGCGGTTGACAGCATCCCGAGCGTTTCGGCTTCTCGGGCGACCTCGTCGAGGGCGATGAGGTCTCCGGATGCTGTCACCACCGCGTGGCGCACCAGAAACGCCAACAGGCCACCGTGGCCGATCGTGCTGGCTTCCTTCAGCACGGCGATCGCGTCGTTCAGGGCGTCGGTGCCACCGGTGGCGGCGATCGCCTTCACCGCACAGTGCGCCAGCAGCCCGGCGAAGAAGGTGTGCTGGGCTGCCAGCAGCCAGCGCGCCGAATCGAGCAGCAGGCGCGCGGCGGCCGCCCTTCGGCCGGCACAGTTCTCGCGCCAGGCGTCGGCCCACGCCCGGAGCAGGACGACCTTCGGGTCGGTGTCGGCGGCGGGAGGGACGGCATCGAAGCGCGCCTCTGCTTCATCGGCGTGGCCGGCGGCGAGAGCTGTGCCGCCGGCGAGTGCGAGAGCCGCGGGGAACAGCCCTGACGTGTCGCGCCATTCAAGGTGCACGGCAGCAGCGGCTGCCCGCTCATACGCGTCTTGCACGTCGCCGCAGAGCAGGTCGATGAGGGCGAGCCCATACTCCCAGCTGCCGAGGGCTTCGGGAGCGTGCACGTCGGTGTCGGCGATGGCCTCGTCGAAGCGCCGCCGGGTGGCCGTGATATCGCCGGTATTCGACAGTGCCATGATCGCGATGAGTTCGATGAGCGATTCCCCGCCGGGAACCAGTGCGATGATCTCGGCCGGCGCGTGGTGCAGTCGCTGCAGGGACAGGGTGGCATCTTCGAGGGGACCGGTGACGACGCCGGCATTCGCCGCGGTGATGAGGCCGCGAACGGCCACCGCGTCGGTGGTGTCTCCCGGGGCGTCCGCGATTTCACGAGTCTGCCCGGCGATCACTGACCAGCGAAGCGCATCGCGCTGAAGGTGGGCGATCTCGGTCGGATCGTCCATCCCGCCGAGCACGCGTTCGATGATGGCGAGGGCGGCGGCAGCGTCGTGGTGGCGCAGACCGATGTGCTGCGCGTGGGCGGCCGCCGCCGCGGTCTGCTCTTCGGGCGTTTTCGCCGTGTGCTCAGCGGTCGCGAAGTGCGCGGCAGCCGTGTCGGGATCACCCAGCATGGATGCCGCGATGCCGGCGATCCGGTGGGCGGCGGTGTTGTCGGACTCGATGTCGATGACCGCTGCCGCCGCGCGCTTGGCGAGGCGCTCGTCGAACGCGCCGAGCGCGTACTGTGCGAGCTCCAGGCTGGCCTCGACCTCGACGGGTTCGCCGAGGTCGAGCATGAGAATCTGTGCGCGGCGGCGGACAGCGGGGAATGCGGCAGCTTCGTCGCTTCGGAGCACGTCGAGAACTTCCAGCGACAGCTCACGCCACAGTGCGTCACTGCATCGACCGCGGAGGAACTCGCCGTCCAGCGGATGCGAGAGCCGAAGCCACCCCGGAGCCGAATAGTCCACGACACCTGCGCGTGCCAGCATCCGCCGTTCGGCGTTCTCCAGTGCCGAGGCCGGGTGTTCTCCGGCGATGGCGATTCTCGCGGCGGCTTCGATACTGGCATCGTCGAGGCCGCTGTAGCGCTCGCCGACGAGGTGAGTGAGCCGTTTCGTCGAGGCGGGTTCGTCCTGCAGCTCCCAGCCGTGTTCGGTGCGCACGAGACGGTTCTCGTTCACCGACGCGGTGAGGATCTCGCGCAGGTGCAGCGGGTTGCCCTGCGCCAGCGAGAAGATGCGGGGACGAGATGCGGGGGTGAGCGCACCGCCGATGGTGTGCAGCACGAGCTCGTCGGCATCGGCTGAGGTGAGCGGCGCGACGGTGATCTCACCGATATCGCCGCTGTCGTACAGGGCACGGATGTCGTCGGGGGCACCCCCGAGATCGGTGGCGGTGAGGATCATCGGCAGGCGTGAGTTGCGAATGAGCTGGCTGATGACGAAGAGGGATGCCTCATCGAGCTGTTCGACGTTGTCGACCAGCAGCACAGAGGTCGAGCGGTGGCGGGTGAAATGGTCGACGAGCGCTGCGGGCGTCATCCACTTCTCGGGCAGGACGCCGGCGAAGATGCCGAGCGGTACGGCGTTGCTGAGCGGAGTAGCGGTCAGCAGTGACACGGCGCGGCGCTGGGCTTCGAACTGGGCTCGGATGGCACGGAGCAGATGTGTCTTGCCGATGCCGTCCGGCCCGGTCAGCACTGGCATACGCCCGTCCCGAACGACGGCCGCGAGCACATCTGGTTGATTCGACGTGATGCAATGCACCGGGGCATCCGCGATCGCGGCGTCGACCTTGCCTGCCTGCGCCTCGGCGAGTGTCGTGCTCGAAAGGCGCAGTAGCGACGCCGGCGGTTGATCCTGAAGCACACCCAAGTGCAGTCGGCTGAGCTCGCTGCTCGGCTCGACCCCCAGTTGCTCGGCGAAGGTGGCGCGGGCACGGGAGAACGCGTCGAGTGCTTCCTGGATGCGTCCATCGCAGTACAGCGCGGCGATCAGCTGACTCCAGTGGCGTTCTGCGAGCGGGTTCTCCTCGAGCAGCGCGTGAAGTTCGGAGACGACCGGGGCGCTGCGTCCGAGGGCGAGATCGAGGTCGATGCGGTCTGCCATCGCTGACGCCCAGAGCTTCTCGAGCCGCACGGACTCGACGCGCAATGCGGTCAGATCGTGCAGACCGGAGAACGGCGTGCCGTTCCACAGGTCGAGTCCGTCGCCGATCAGCGCAGCGGCCTGCGGAAAGTCGCCGTCGGCCAGCGATGTGCCACCGAGCTGCAGGAGGTGCTCGAACCGCGCAGCATCCGTTTGGATGTCGGCCGGATCGATCCGGTACCCGCCGTCGAGCCATTCGATCTCGATGGGCACGGCCGAGCGCAGTCGGGAGACTCGGGCCTGGAGCGCATGCGCCGGATCGCGCGGGGGCTCGTCCCAGAGCTCATCGATCAGACGCTCAGTCGGGAGTGCGCGGCCGCGCGACACCACCAGGCGCGCGAGAAGACCGCGTTGCTTCGCACCCCCGAGCGGATGTTCTCGCCCCCTGGTGCTGGCCTTCACAGATCCGAGGACGGACACGTCCAGCACGTCTTCACCCCTCCCCCGATAGAGCTCGGGGTCACCATAGCAGTGCACGCATACCCGCGAGAATCAGTTCGCCGCATGAGAATCGCGCGCTCGGGCTGAGTCTCGTGCAGGAAAGTGATTCTCGAGGCCGGCGGGCGCGCGGGCGAACGTCAGCGCCGCGTGCGGTCGACGATGCGCCAGGTCGCCGGCAGCAGTGCGGACATCCCGGCGATCTTGATCGCGTCGCCGATGAGGAACGGCACGACGCCGAGCATCAGCGCGGTGGCGAGATCGACGCCGAGGAATGCCGCGAGCCACGGCACGCCGAACGCGTAGATCGCAAGCGTTCCGAGGGTCGCGAGACCGAGGGTCGACCAGACGGTGCGGTCGGAGCGATGCCGGGCCAGGATGCCGACGAGCAGAGTCGCGGCGACGTAGCCGAGGATGTACCCGAACGACGAGAACGCCCACCCCGACGAACCGTTCGCGAACAGCGGCACCCCAACGAGGCCGAGCGCGAGGTAAGCCCCGGCGCTCAGGCCGCCGCGGAGCGGGCCGAGGGCGGCTCCGGTCAGCAGCACGGCGAAGGTGGCGAGCGAGAGCGGCACCGGTGTGAACGGCAGTGGGATGACGATGAACCCGGCGACGGTGATGAACGCCGTACCGGCGAGCGTGAGGATCACATCGCGGATGCGCGCGCTGTGCGGCGAGCCGGCGCGGATGAGGTCGGCCAGGACGGGGACGCGGTCGAGATGGGCGGCGGGTGCGGACATGGTTCCTCCTGAAGCATTGGCAGCGCTCTCTTGAACACTGTTCTACAGAACACTGTTCGGTAGAGTAGCAGGATGCATGCCGCACCAGCATCCGCTCGCAATGACAAGCCCGCCGTCGTCGCCGCGGCCATGCGCGTGCTGGCCGACAGCGGCCTACCGGGTCTCTCGATGCGCCGCATCGCCGACGAGGTCGACGTGCAGGTCAGCGCGCTGTACTGGCACTTCCCGAACAAACAGGCACTGCTCGCGGCGGTGAGTGCGCAGATCGTCGGTTCCGCGTCGGAGGGGCGCGGCGAGGATGCCGCGGCGATCGCACGCGGCCTGCGCAATCGCCTGCTGGCGCACCAGGACGGCGCTGAGATCGTCTCCAGTTCGCTCGCGCTCGGCCTGCTCGAACTGCCAGCCCGCGCCGCGCTGGTGCGTGCGGCCCGCGAAATCGGACTGGCGGATGCTGCGGCCGAGGTCGCCGCCGACACCATCGTGCACTACGTGATCGGCTACACGTTCCATGAGCAGCAGCGGTTGCACGCGGCGGTCGTCGGCGCGGCGGATGCATCCGCCGATCTCGCTCCGTCTCAGGTCGACGAGCCAGCGTCCTTCGATGCGGGGCTCGCGATGATCGTTGCCGGGGTGCGGGCGGCGGTTACGCTGGAAGTGTGAACAAGACCAGCCTGTGGACCATCGTCGGCGTCGTCGTCGCCGTGATCATCGCATGGACCCTCGTCAGCGTCCTGTTCAGCGTGCTGTGGTTCATCGCCAAGCTCGCGGTGGTCGCCGTCGTCGCCGTGGTCGTCTACCTGGCGCTGCGCGGCGCGTTCAGCAAGCAGGAGTAACCCTCACTTCGAGGCAGGGCGGGTTCCGGGCGGCGCCTGCTGCTCGACATCGGTCCACACCTCGGTGAGCTGCACGATGAGGCCTTCTCGCACTCGGACGAAGCTCGCGCATTCGAAGTGCTGAGCTCCGGCGGCATCGCGGCCGGTGACATGGGTTCGGCACGCGGCCTCGGTCGGACCGGCGACGATCTCCTCGATCGTCAGATGCTCGAACCCCGGATAGTCGCGGTTGAAGAGGATCCAGCCCTCGCGGTCGAATGATTCGCCAGTGTGCACGAGGCGGCAGGTGAACTCCGGATGCAGAAAGCCCGCGAGATCGTCCCATCGCCTCTCGTCGATGGCGGTCATGAGTCCTCGCAGCGCTGCTTCGGCATCCATATCGGCAGGCTACGTGCGGCCACCGACATCCCGGTCGGGGGCGCCCCGATCCTGAGTCCCCGACCATCCGCGGTGTCCACCCTGGCGGCATGAACACCGCGCGCTCAGGTTGTCATACAGCATCGCCAGCGACGGCGGTCCCGGCATCCACCCGCGCCCGCCGGTGCCGCCACCAGCCGTCGACGCCGAAACGCCCGGCCCCGGGCACCAGCAGCACGACGGCCGAGAGCACGACCATCACCGGATACTGCGAGGCCAACTGGTCGGCACCCCAGTAGAGCATCAGGGTGCCAATCGATGCGAACGCCGCCAGAGGGGTCAGGATGCCGGCGATGAGCAGGATGCCGAGCAGCACCTCCAGCGCGGGCATCACGATGCCGAACAGTCCGGGCGCAGCATCCATGAATCCCCCGATGGGGGAGAACCACCACGGAGCCCTGCTGTTGCTCGCCGTGCTGTCGACGACGAGCTGGATGTCGGCGGCGCCGAAGCCGGCGCGGTACTTGACTACGCCCTGGATCAGCCAGAGCACCCCGAGGGCGACTCTCGCCGCGCCGCTGATGAGCGACGCGGCGAGAGTCCAGTGCGGCCGAGTCGTCATGACAACTCAGCGGCGCCGAACACCGCTTTGGCCTTGTCGCAGTGGATCACGACGTGCGTGAAGCCGGACGCGTCGACACCAGACAGATCGAACGTCTGCGAAGCGGCGTCGAATGCGACGGTGTCGATCATCGTGCCGGCGGTGACCGCGGCCTCGTCGGTTCCGTTGGTGAGGTAGACGTGCAGGTCGGGGCCCTCGTCGGACGAGAACTCCGAGAGCGTCAGCTCGTCGTCCGTCACGGTCGCGGTGCCCATGACCGCCTTGTCGTTGAGGCCCATGAAGTCTCCGGTCATCTCGGTCGAGGCTTCGGACATGTCGCTGTCGGAGGGCATCGATGATTCCTGCGTCATCGACGAGTCGGACATCGGCTCGGCATCCATCTCGGCCGAGCTGCAGGCGGTGAGCGTCAGCGCGAGCGCGAGGGCTGCGGTGGCGGCGAGTGCGATCTTGCGCATGGGGATTCTCCTGTTCGTGAGCGGCGAGTGCCGCATCGGTTGTGATGCCAAGAACGCTACGAACCCCGGTGGCCGCTGAGGGAAGACCTTTCAGAACCGTAAGAAGCAGGTGGTGCAGGCGCCCGCCGCGGCTAGGGTCGACGGCATGGACGAAACGCCGAGCGTCGTGGTCGTGGAGGATGACCCGACCGTCCGTGCGGCGGTCGGCGCCTACCTCCGAGCCAACGGCTACGCGGTCTCGGAGTACGGCGACGGAGTGTCGGCGCGCGCGGCGCTGGCGGCCGGCATCCCGGACGTCGTCATCGTCGATCGGATGCTGCCGGGCATCAGCGGCGACGAACTGTGCCGTGAGGTGCGCGCCACGTCTGACGTGCCGATCATGATGCTCACGGCCCTCGGACAGGTCGAAGACCGCATCGACGGCCTCGAGTCGGGTGCCGACGACTACCTCGCCAAACCGTTCTCGATGCGCGAGCTGCTGCTGCGCATCGGCGCCATGGTGCGCCGCGCCCGCAGCGCCGAGGCTGCGCGCGGCGAGCTGATCGCCGGCGACTTCCACATCGATCTCACCAGGCGCCGGGTGCTCGTCCGCGGTGTCGAGACGGCGTTCACCGGGCGCGAGTACGAACTGCTGGTGTTCCTCGTGCGCAATCCCGACCGCACGCTGGCTCGTGACGAGATCCTCCGCGAGGTGTGGGGCTGGACGGTCGGCGAGCCGTCGACGGTCACCGTGCATGTGCGCCGCCTCCGCGAGAAGATCGAGGTCGACCCACAGGATCCGCGATATCTGCGTACCGAATGGGGCGTCGGGTACCAGTTCAGCCCGATCGGAGCGCTCGCATGATGGCGCTCACCGCGGGTGATATCGCGATCATCGTTCTGACCAGCCTGCTGTGCGCGGCCGTCGTCGCGGTGATCGCGCTGCTGCTCGTGCGCGTTCTGCGTCGGCACTCGCTGCGTGCTCAGCTGATCGTGGTGTCCAGTGCCGGCGTGGCGGCGATGGCGGCATCCGTCCTCGCGATCTCGGTGCAGATGTACATCTCCGAGCACGACCTCACCGTGCTGGTGTACGTCGTGGGGGCCTCGCTTCTGCTCGGCGTGATCGTCGCGGTCGTCATGGCGCGCGCCGTGCGATCATCGGTCAGCCGCTTCTCGTCGTCGCTCGAGCGGATCGGCGACGGCGGCGCCGTCGAGGCGCAGCGGACCGGCTCGCGCGAACTGGATGACTTGTCGGCCCAGCTGGCCGCGGTCTCGACCAAACTGGATGCTGCGCGCCGCGAACTCGAGCAGCTCGACTCGGCCCGGCGGAGGTTCTTCGCCTGGATCGCCCACGATCTGCGCACGCCGCTCACCGCCGTCCGCGCGCTCGCCGAGACCATCGAGGGCGGCGTTTCGGAGTCGCCGGAGCGCTTCGCCGGCGAGGTGCGCGCCCAGGTCGAGACGATGAGCCGGATGGTCGACGACCTCTTCGAGCTGTCGACGCTGACCTCGGGGGCGGTGCAGCTGCGCACGCAGCAGGTGGACCTGCTCGATGTCGTCTCGGATGCTGTCGCCGATGTCGCGCCCGCTGCACAGCGGCACGGCGTGCGGATCGTCGAGCGCGGCATCGCCGGGCATGTGCTGTGGGCGGACCCGCATCATCTCGGACGCATCGTGGTGAACCTGCTCACGAATGCTGTGCGCCATGCGCCATCGGGCAGCGAGATCGTCATCTCGGCCACCGAGATCGATGGCGGGCGCTTCGTGCTCGGCGTGCTCGACCACGGCGCCGGGGTCGCGATGGAAGACCTCGACCGCATGTTCGACGTCGGCTGGCGAGAGGATGCTGCGCGCACCACAACCGTGGATGATGCCGTGGCCTCTGGTGCTGGGCTCGGACTGTCGATCGCTCGCGGACTGGCCCGTGCGCACGGTGGAGATGTCGTGGCCGAGCGCACCGATGAGGGCTTTCGCATGAACGTGCTGCTGCCGTCCGGCGCGGGGGCCTGACCGCTTCCACCCCGCCGCGTCCGGAGGGGCGCGTTCAGTCCGCTTCCGGCCGCTCACCCGCGACCGTCCGCCCGTCGGTGAACCGTGCTTGCGCGCGGTCGTGGCGCTTGCCGACGGCGACGTGCTCGGTGGCTTTCGCGAGCCCCATCGGCTTGGTTGCGACGTAGACGCTCTCGGCGCGCTCGGTGAGGAACGTCTCGTGCCAGATTCCGACGGCGCCGGGCGCCTTGCGGGCGGCCCGGTTGAACGCGGTCCAGGCTGGTCGGTGCTCCTGCGATGGTGCGGATGCGTACGCGTAGAGCTTCTCGATCGATGACCAGTACTGCACGACGTAGGGACCGCCGTTACCGAAGAGCAGTTCGTACCCGAGGAGTCCGGAGTCGTTCTCCATGGACAGCTCGCGCAGCATCCGAGGCATGGCGACGAAGGCGGGCAACCAGAGGTCTGGCCGCCACCAGCGGTTGATCTGCATTCCGATGTGGAACACGACGAGTTCGCCGTCGTGGCGATGGGTCATGCGGCCTGTGACGATTTTCGACATGGCGTCCTCCTGTCTCGATAGCTTCACTATCTATAGTGGATAGCGGTACTATCGAAGTCAAGAGGTGGCGATGAGAATTTCTGAACTTTCGGCGCAGACCGATGTGCCGGTGCCGACGATCAAGTACTACCTGCGCGAGGGTCTGCTGCCCGAGGGAGAGCGCAGCGCGCCGACGCAGGCCGCATACGGTGACACGCATGTGCGACGGCTGCGTGTCATCCGCGCACTGATCACCGCGGGGGTCAGCATCGCCGAGACGCGTAAGGTGCTCGCCGCGCTGGACGACCCGCCCGAAGACGCCCACCGCCTGCTCGCCACGGCGCACGCCGCGATCACGCCTCCCGCCGATGACTCGCTGGATCTCACTGCCGCGCAGGAAGTCGTCGCGGGCCTGGGCTGGAAACCGGGCATGTGCGATGACGCCGTGCTGCACGAGGTGGCGCGTGCGCTGCAGGGGCTGGAGAACGCCGGATTCGACCTGGCGAACGGAGCGTTGCCGGTGTATCTGCAGAGCATGCGCGATATTGCGGACGTCGAGATCGCCGAGGTTCCGACCGAGTCCGTCGAGGCGGCGGTGCGATACGTCGTGCTCGGGTCGGTGCTGGTCGAGCCGCTGCTGCTCGCGCTGCGCCGCGTGGCGCAGCAGGTCGCGGCGGCGGAGAAGTTCGGGCCGCTGTGAGTCCGTTCGCGCTCAGCCGCGGTCCCTCAGCCGCGGTTTTCAGCCGCGTCAGCCTCCTCGAGAAGTATGGGTGCCGCGGTCGTCACGGCGTGGATACCGAGAACGCTCGCGATCTCCATCACCTCGAGGATTTCCTGTGCCGTCGCTCCGTATCCGATCGCATTCTCGATGTGCAGTTTGAGTCCTTTCACGTACAGATGCGTTGCTGCGGTGTCGAAGGCGATGTAGATCAACTCTTTGATCTTCGGCTCCAGCGTGCCGTTGCGCCACGGAACTGAGGAGAAGTCCGTGTACGCGGCGAATATCTCCGGGTCAAGCTCCAGCATTTCGTCCCAGAACGAGTGCCAATAACCGCGCGTTCGCGTGAACTCGGCCTTGACGTCCTCCTGGTACTCGGTCAGCTCGGCTGCGCCGGTTCGCATCCCCTTCTCCCCGAGAACCTCGACGAGAATCGGCACACCGATGTTCATCGCATGGATGCCCAACGTTGCGGTGCATTCGAGCACCTCCATGATCTCCTGCTTGGTCGCCCCGAGAGCGAGAGCCGCCTTGATGTGCTGACGGATTCCGGGCTCATACAGATGGGTCGCCGCCGCATCGACGGCGATGTACATGAACTCCTTCGTCTTCGCGTCGAGGTGGTTCTTCCGCCAGGGGACGGCGGAGAACTCGAGATACGACCTAAAGAAGGTTGGGTCGAGCTGCAGGATCGACTCCCACGAATCGCCCCACGTCCCGCGCACTTCGATGAACTCTTGCTTCAGTTGTTCTTGTTCGGCAGTCAATGCCATGATCTTCTCCTATTGCGTTGATCGACGTCGATCTGAGGCGAAGACCGTATGGCCGGGTCGATTCAATCTGATTCTTCGGTTTCGCGAAGGTTGTGCAGCGCCGTCACTGATGCCTTGCGCACATGTTCCGCACACAGACGCGAGGCCTGTTCGGCGTCGCGATCTGCGATCGCGGCCACGACGGCGCGGAGTTCGCGGACGACCTCCAGCGAACGGCCGGCTTCGGAGAGAGAGGTGGCTCGAAGAACCTGAACTCTCGCCTGGATGCCCTCGAGCAGCTGCTGCAGCGCTGTGCTGCGTGCACCCGCTATGAGCACGTCGTAGAAGCGATCCTTCGCCTGCAAGATCTCGCGGATGTCGTGGGAGTTGTCCGAGACCTCCGCCAGCGCATCGATCGTGCCGCTGAGCTGATCGATCTCGTCGTCAGTCGCGCGCTCGACGAAGCGCTGAGTGACTAGCGACTCCAAGGCGGCTCGCACCTCGTACAGGTCGATGGCATCCGCGAGTGACGGCGCGCTCACGATGGCGCCGCGCTGCGGGATCACCGTGACGAGGCCTTCGCTAGTCAGTTCTCGCAGAGCTTCGCGGATCGTCGTGCGAGACACGCCCAGGCGCTCTATCAGCTCGCGCTCCACGAGGCGCTGTCCCGGCTTCAACTGGAAGTCGAGGATCGCCTGCCGGAGCGCGGCGATGACCTGCTCTCGGAGCGGTGCGGACACACGTCCCATCGGACTTACTGTCCACGACTCGGTGAGCGAGTTGGTCGGAGTCATCTCCCCTGCCCATCTGCAGATTGAACTACGGTCATACGATCGTCAATTCTAAGTCACTACTATTGTGGGGCTCCTCTCTGGCGGCCGACCCACTCGGCTATCTGTGTGTGGTCGGCTTCGGCATCCATATCATCGGCGGCTCGCGACCATACCTCGGCAGCGCTCTTGCTCAAGTCGCCAACGGATCCGACCTGCTTCTCGAGCTGCGTGGCGATGAGCATGTCTTTGAGCATCAGACGCAGACCGAAGCCGGAGTCGAACGTGCCGGGGATGACGAAGTTGGGAAACTTGTTCTCCGTCGATGCGCTGCGTCCGCTCGATCCATTGAATATCTCCAGCATCACCTGAGGGTCGAGGCCGAATCGCTCGCCGGCGGCTACAGCCTCAGCGGTGATCAGCAGATGGGTCGCGGATAGGAGATTGTTGAGGGCCTTCACCGCATGGCCTGCACCGATGTCACCCGCCCTGACGACCTGCCCCAGCGCAGCGAGGATGGGCGTCGCCTCGTCGACGATCGACGAGTCTCCGCCCACCATGATCGTGAGCCGTGCGGCAACCGCTCCGGTCACGCCACCGGAGACCGGAGCATCGACCATTCGGATGCCCCGTGCCTCCAGCTTGTCTGCGAGTTCTCTCGTGCGGATTGGTTCCGACGAGCTCATGTCGATCACGAGCGAGCCACTTCGGAGATGATCGATCACCTCGTCGACCACGCTGGTGACGATTCGGGAGCTCGGCAGCATGAGGATCATCGTCTCGACGCGATCGGCGAGCTCTGCTGCCGATGATGCTAAGACTGCCCCCGCTCCGAGCGCTCTCTGACGTGCCGCCGGCGCTGGGTCGTACGCCAAGACCGAGAAACCTGCGGCGGTCAGATTTGCGACCATCGGGACCCCCATGTTTCCGAGCCCGACGAAGCCGAGAGTTGGAGTGATGTCACCCGGCACGGCGCACCTCGTTCACGACGGTCTCGGCAACGCGGAAGGACTCGAGCGCGGCTGGCACGCCCACGTAGATAGCCGTCTGGAGCAGCACCGCCTGGATCTCCGACTCTGTGGCACCGTTGTTGAGCGCTCCTCGAACGTGCACGGCGAGCTCGTGGGACCGGTTCAGGGCAGTGAGCATTGCGACATTGACGAGGCTCCGCGTCTTTCGTGGAAGTTCATCGTTCGCCCACACACCGCCCCAGCAATACTCAGTGACCAACTCCTGGATAGGGCGCGAGAACTCACTCGTTGCACCGAGGGAAGTGTCCACGTGCGCTGCGCCGAGCACCTCCCGCCGCACGGCCAGACCCTCTTCGAAGGTCTCGTTGTGGGTTTTGCCTTGAACGGTCATGCGGGTGTCTCCTTCTCGAATCCCACGTCTGCGGTGTAGTCGTCGTCGCTGACCGGTTCCGCCCATTCGGTCGTACCCAGCGAGATGGCCGTGTGCGTCATGAAGGAGTCGGGTGCGGCGCCGTGCCAATGCGTCTCGCCCGGTGGAATCCACACGGTGTCTCCCTGATGAAGAACCTCGGTCGGAGCACCCTGGCTCTGGATGAGCCCTCGACCGGCGAGCACCTGCAGGATCTGACCGTGCTCGTGACGATGCCAGTGCGTGCGTGCGCCGGGCGTGAACACGACGTTGTTGATCGTGACGCCGTCGGTCGACGGCAGCGTCACGTACGGATAGGCGGTCCCGCTGAACTGCGACCCGGGCTTGCCCACAGTTCCGGCCTGCGAGGGAGGGGAGATGCGAATCATGAGGTGACCCCGTTCGGCTCTTCGTGCAGACGCACGCCACCGGAGATGTCCCCGATCGCGTCCACGACGGTGTTGCTGATTTCGTCCGCATACCCCAGAGCGCGAGCGAGACCGAAGCTTGCGATCGGCCCCGATGTGTTCAGCCCGGCCACGCCCAGCTCGGCGAGGAGCTCGGTGTAGAGCGTCACGTCCTTCAGCATGAGGGAGTTCGTCAGTCCGCCCTTGAGATAATCACCCCGGATGATCTTCGGAAACCGGTTCAGCGTCGCGAAGTTCACTCCTGAGCTCTCGTTGAGCACGTCCAATACGGTTTGCAGGTCGAGGCCGGACTTCTTCGCGGCGATCATGACCTCGGCGGTCGCGGATAGAGCGACGGCATTGAGGAAGTTGTTCAGGAGCTTCGTGACGTGTCCCGACCCGATCGCGCCGACGTGATGGACACCGGCCGCGATATGCGTGAAGACCGGTCGGACCTGGTTGAGGGCGTCGACCGATCCCCCGACCATCAGGGTGAGCTGGCCCTTCTCAGCCGCGGCGGCACCGCCGGAGATCCCGGCATCCAAATACTCGGCGCCCGCCTCCTTCAGATCGGCATGGATGCGTCGCGTCGAAGAAGGCGCTGACGTGCTCAGATCGACGATCACCTGGCCAGGTCGTGCGTGTGCCGCGAGACCGGACGCGCCGTAGACCACTGACTCCACGACCTTGCTGTCGGGTAGCGACAGCAAGACGACGTCGGCCGATCCCATGAGCGCTTCGATCGACGGCGCGGGCGAGGCGCCGGCACTTTTGACGTTCTCCGGTCGTGCGTCGAACCCGAGGACCGGCACCCCCGCATCGACGATGCATCGTGTCATCCTGCCGCCCATGTTGCCGAGCCCGACGAACCCGACTCTCTCCTCAGCCATTGATGTTCCTTTCCGCACGTTGGTAAAACACACGATCGTGCTCGGGAGCGCTCCATCCGCCGGCGCCACCGGAGGGACGGACGGTGTTGACCACCGTCGCACCACCGTCTGCGGACAGGATCTGTCCTGTCATGTAGGCGGAATCCTCGCTGAGCAGGAAGGCGGCGACAGCTGCGATCTCGGCGGCGGTACCTGCCCTGCGCAGTGGAGTCGTGGACGCCCGCTGCTGCATATCGTTTTTGCCTCCGGTCGTCCCCGCGGCATCCGCGAAGAGGTCGGTGGGTACGATCCCCGGGGCGACGGCGTTCACGCGGACGCCTAGAGGACCGCCGTACACAGCGGCGCCGTGCACGAGGCCGTTAACGGCGTGCTTCGACGTCTGATAGGCCAACAAATCTGCGCTGCCGGTGAGACCGGCGATCGACGCTGTCACCACGACGGCACCCGCCGTCCGCTGGAGCTCGTAGCGCCGGAATGCTGCGCGGAGCCCGAGGAACTGACCGACGACGTTGATCGCCATCACTCTTTGGAACTCATCGAGACTCAGATCGGGCAGCGCGGTGAAACTGCCGAAGACGCCTGCATTGAGATGATGCAGGTCGACGCGGTCGAAGTGTGACAAGGCCTCCGCGATGTAGTGATCGACTGCGGTCTCACTTGACACATCCGCTTCCACGCCGATCGATTCGGTTCCGAGGCTGCGCGCCGTCGCTTCAGCGCTATCGCCGTCCACGTCGACGGCGACCACGTGCGCACCTTCGGCGGCAAGCCGTTCGGCGGAAGCTCGGCCGAGGCCTCGTCCGGCGCCGGTGACGATCGCGACTTGGTCCGCGAACCTGCCGCTCATCGTGACACCGTTTCGATCGATCCCAGCGTGACGATGTCCGCGCGAGACGATGCGCCTATCGAACGCAGCCGGGCCAGTGCCTCGGGATCGTGCCCGGGGATCACGTGCTGCACCTCTCCGGACTCGAGCATCGAATGCACGCGGTCGAATCCTTCGTACATCTCGACCAGATCGGCAACAGAGCTGAACGGCATGTCGCGTTCGAGCTCTTCGAAGTAGTGGACAGCGTCGCTGGCCAGCAGCACAGTCCCGATCGATGTGGGCACCCGGATTACGGACTGGCCGGGGGTGTGACCACCTACGCGCGTGACTTCGACGCCAGGCGCCACTTCGATCCGGTCAGTGAAGGACTGCACCCTTCCTTCGTCGACGGCGGCGAAGAGCGTCTTTAGCTCGTCATCCTCGATCGAATGGTGAAACTGAGTCCGCCGCGCGTGAGGGCCTGACCAGAAGTCGAGCTCCGCCTGAGCGATGACAATATTCGAGCGATCGAAATGAGCGAGGTTGCCGATGTGGTCGTAGTGTCCATGAGTGACGACCACTTTCGGCGCGTCTTCAGGGCGGATGCCGAGCTCAGCGAAGAGCTCGGACGGCGGAGTGATGGTCGTCCGGCCACGATTCGCTCCGCCGGAGGAGGAGAAGCCGGTGTCCACGACGATCGTGTGGTCCTGATTCCGGATCACCCACACGAAGTAATCCATGCCGATGGTGTCGTCGGCTTCGTGATACAGCGCGTGGTTCAGGTAGACCTCGCTTCGACGCCCGATACGGGTGCCGTAGCGGGCGACAGTCACCTCGTACCGTGGCATCAGGCGAGGACCGTGGCGACCTCAGCCGCGGCACCCGGGGCAGTGGGAAACCTGTTCCGTACGCGCGCGTCATGACCAGGGATCACGGTCGCGCCGGTGGAGTCGGCGAGTCTGTTGATGAAGGTGAGACCGGCTCGCATCTCATCGAGGTCGGTGAAGGCAAAGAAGGGCCACTCGTTCTGCACCTGCTCGTAGAAGTGCGCTGCGTCCACGGTGAGCAGGAGGGTATCGGTCGGCGACGTGCGCACAAGCGTGAGCAGCTCGCCCGGGCAGTGACCGCCGACGGGGTACACGGTGATGCCGTCTGATACTTCAGTCTCGGCATCGACGAGACGCAGTCGACCATCCGCGGCTGCCTGCGCGATCACGTCCAGATCTTCAGCGGTTGTGAACTCACCATCGAGGGTTCCGGCCTCGCGCTTGGCAAACCAGTAGTCGTACTCCGCCCGTCCGGACACAACTGTCGCGTTCGTGAAGAGGCCGAGGTAGCCGATGTGGTCGTAGTGGAAGTGGCTGGTGATCACCATGTCGACGCTCGCGGGGTCGACACCCACATGCTCGAGACCCTCGGGGGTAGGCGTCACGCTGATCTCGCCGAGCCAGTCACGCTTCGAGATGTCGTAGCCGGTGTCGACGAGAATCGTTCGTTCGGCGTCACGGATCAGCCAGAAGTTGTAGTCCATATCCAGGTCGGCGTCTGAGAGACCATACTGGCTGAAGTCGTGGAAGACGTCGCTCATTCTGACGACGCGTTCGCCGTACTTGATCTGCCAGACGGAGAGTTCTCCGGAACTGGCGGCTGGCACTTCTGCTGAGGGCATTTCAAACTCCTTTGTTTGGCTCATCGGGCTTCTCGTCCGACTATATGATTGTCATACAAACACTGTCAAGGCGCATTCTTCTTCCCGGTCATCGCGAACATCTTTCTGCGCACTTAAAGGCATTTTCGCTATTTCGCCCTTGACATCCTCCCGGTGTTTCGCTCTAAACTGCCCGAAAGATTGTCATACGATCAGACGGTATGTCTGACTGTTGACAATCGCTCAATCAACCACAGACCAGACAAGGCACAGCGCAATGAAGCGATTGGCAATGGCGGCAGTGGCCGCCGCGGTGATGTTCGCACTCACCGCATGTTCACCCGGCGCGCAGCCGGATCCTTCGTCCTCGAGCGGCGACGGCGACAGCGACAGCGACAAGACACTGGGCATCGTCGCCTACATCGGGAACAACGCGATCAATCAGCAAGCGATCCGCGGTGCGACCGAGGTAGCCGAAGAAGCCGGCTGGACCGTCAACGTCACCGATACTCAGGGCAATGCCGACCAAGCGAACGCCGCGATCACGAGCTACGCGACTCAGGGGGTCGACGGAGTCCTGGTGCTGGTCTACGCGTCCACCGCGCTGGGTGCCGGCTTGGCGTCGGCCGATGCCGCCGGGGTGCCCGTCGCGATCTGGGGTGGCGGACTCGCGGACGGGATCATCGCGACGACGAGCAACGAGGCGGTAGGCGCTGCTTCGGCCGAAGCACTGGTCGAGGAAATGGGCGAAGAGGGTGATCTCCTTGCGCTCACCTTCCACCCGGGCAAGCTGTGCCTCGACCACCAGAATGAGTTCGATGCTGCCGTCGAGGCGGTGCCGGGTCTCGAGATCACTTACAACGAGGTCGTCGTCCCTGGCCAGCAGCAGTCCGCTGCGAACTTCACCACGACATGGCTCGCCAGCCATCCGGAGGGGCAGGGCAACTACGGCATCTGGACCTGCTGGGACGAGCCGATGGAAGGGATCGTTTCCGCGCTCGAACAGGCGGGGCGAACCGACGTCAAGACTTTCAGCACCAATGGCAGCGCGCCCGGAATCCTCGATGTGCGCGACGGGGCCGTCACGTCGGTGGTTTGGCAGCCGAGCGAGGACGAGGGGGCTGCTCTGATGCAGGCGATCCTCGACTACACCGAGAACCCTGAAGGCTGGGAGCAGCAGACCATCAAGATCGACGGAATCGTCGTCGATGCCTCCACAGTCGAGCAGTTCATCTCGGAGCATCCCGACTCCATCAATTGAGATCGGCTCATGACGAGCGATCAATCGCACAGAGAGGTGTGAGCAATGAAAACGAAACATATCCTGGCCGCCGCGCTCGCCGTGGGCGCCTTAGTTCTCTCAGGATGCGCGGCGGCGGAGGCCGATCCGAGCGACGACGGCGGGGGCGGCGAAGAGAAGACGCTCGGCATCGTCGCGCTGGTAGCAACCGACGCATTGAACGCGGCCGTAATCGAGGGGGCCACCGAAGCCGCCGAGGCTGAAGGCTGGAACGTCGTGGTCACCGACACGCAAGGATCGGCGGACAAGGCCAACTCCGCCATGACGGCCTTCTCCACCACGCAGAAAGTCGATGCCATACTCGTCTCCGCCTTCGCGAGTTCCTCGATCGGCGCCGGACTCCAGTCGGCGACTGCAGCCGGGATTCCCGTCGTGAGCTGGGGCGGTGAACTCATCGACGGAATCGTCGCGACGACGAGCGCGCAGAAGGTCGGAGAGGATTCCGTCAACGCCATGTTGGACGACTTCGGTGATACCGGTGAGGTGCTTGCGCTCACGTATCACACGGGGGTCCTCTGCCTGTATCGCGGTATCGCCTTCGACGCCGAGATGGAGGGGCACCCCGACATCGCGGTGACTGCGAACGAGGTGGCCATCCCCGGCCAGGTGGAAGACGGAACGGCGTTCACTGCGGCGTGGCTCGCAAGCCATCCCGCGGACGGCACGCCGTACGCCATCTGGGGGGCGTGGGACGAGCCAGGACTCGGTGCGATCGCCGCGATCAACCAGGCCGGGCGGGATGATGTCAAGGTCTACTCGATAAATGGCGCTCCAGGGGCGCTGCAGGCGGTGAAAGACGGAACGATGACGCAGATCATATGGCAGGACGGCTTCAAGGAAGGGCAGGAGCTCTTCCAGGCGGTCCTCGATTCGGAGGCCGCAGGCGACGAGTGGGAGCCGGTGACGATCGATGTCCCCGGGGTGCTCGTCGACTCGTCGACGATCGAGCAGTTCCTGACTGATCACCCGGACGCGCTGAGCTGAACGTCTGACGTGAGCGGATGCCGAATTTGAGAGGGTTGCGATGAGTCATGACGATGTGGCCTGGCTACGTGTGCGGGGCCTTTCGAAGCAGTTCGGAGGAGCCCATGCCTTACGCGATGTCGACATCGACATCCGTGCGGGCGAGGTGCACGGGCTGGTGGGAGCCAATGGCGCAGGAAAGTCTACGATGATCCGTTGCCTTGCTGGTCTGGTGAATCCGGATACTGGCACGGTCACCGTCACCGGGGAGGAGCTGTCGTTCTCCTCCCCGGTGGAGGCGGAACGAGCAGGGCTCGCCTTCATCCATCAGGAGCTCAACCTGGTGCCGCATTTCAGCGCAGCCGACAACATCATGCTGGGCGCGAAGGTGGAGAAGAGGCTCGGCTTGATCGATCGCCGCCGAACTCGAAAGATCGCGGAGGCGGCGGCGGCGAGAATCGGAATCGACTTCCCGCTGGACCGGAGGGCGAGCGAGCTGAGTGTGGCGCAGCAGTGGCTTGTCACGATCAGCAAGGCGCTGGTGCGCAACGCGGCAATGATTGCGATGGACGAACCGACGGCATCCCTCTCCGACCAGGAGAGCAGGGATCTGTTCCGCGTCATCCGCGATCTGGCAGCATCGGGCGTCGCCATCTTGTACGTCTCGCATCGGCTGGATGAGGTGCTGGATCTGTCGGACCGGATCACCGTGTTCCGCGACGGACGGGTCACCGGCACCACGTCGCGAGGCGAGCTCGATAAGCAAGGCCTGATCAGGGCGATCGTCGGCAGCGAGGTTGAGAAACCGTCACGGGAGCGTATTAGCGCGATAGACCGGTCGCAGCCGCCGCTGTTCGAGGCGCGACACGTTGCCGGAGGGCCGCGGGTTCACGATGTGTCGTTCTCTCTGTATCGGGGGGAAGTGCTCGGTATCGGCGGACTCGTCGGGGCCGGACGGTCAGAACTTACGAAGCTGGCACTCGGCGCGACGAAAGTGGAGAGCGGCGAGTTCCGCCTCGGACAGGAAGTCCTGGCGGGCGGTTCGATCCCGCGAGCGGTCGCCGACGGCATCGGGTTGGTTCCTGAGGAACGTCGTTCGGAGGGACTCGTGCTTGAGAAGTCAGTCGCATACAACATGAACATCGCCGTGCTGCGTCAGTTGCGAATGGTGCCGGGCCTGCCGTTCCTATCGTCGAGACGCTCACGCGCTCGCGCTGACGCAATGATCGAGAAGCTTCGCGTGAAGACGGCGTCGTCGAACGTACCCATCGGCAGTCTTTCTGGAGGCAACCAGCAGAAAGCGCTGATCGCGCGTTGGATGACCTCCGCGGTGCAGGTGCTGTTCCTCGACGAGCCCTCTCGAGGTGTGGATGTCGGCGCAAGACATGAGATCCACGAGGCCATCCGTGAGCTTGCTGCGAGCGGTATCGGAACGGTGGTGATCTCGTCCGACGTCGAAGAGCTGGACGTGCTTTGCGACCGCGTCGTCGTCATGTGCGAGGGCGTCGTGACGGGCGAGCTCGACGGCGATGAGATCTCCGAGGCCCGGATCATCGAGCTCAGCTATGCGCACACAACGCCGGAATCGCGTACGAAACCCGACGTTACGGCATCCCTCACACAGCAAGGAGCAACTTCATGAATGCAACGGTCGCGCAGCTCAAGCCGCCTGCAGAACCGGCCGTCGACCCGAAGCGGAGTGCACGTCGTGTGACGCTGCTTATCGTGTCGAGGTACGGCACACTGATCGGTCTGGCGTTGATGATCATCGCCTTTACGATTCGCGCCCCTACGACGTTCCTCACCCTGCCGAACTTCCTCAACATTCTGAACCAGTCGTCGTTGACGGCGATCATCGCTGCGGGGCTGACGATGGCGCTGGTCGTGGGTGAGTTCGATCTGTCGATCGGATACGTAGCGAGTTTCTCCGGCCTGCTGGTCGTCGGGTTCATCGCTAGAGATGGCGTGCCGGTGCTGCTCGCTGTGCCCCTGATCCTCCTCGTCGGCGGCGCCATCGGAACGACGAGCGGATTCCTCGTGACCAAGGTTCGGATCAACGCGGTGATCGCCACTCTGGGAATAGGAACGATCCTCGTAGGTGTCGGGTTCGCGTACAGCGCCTTCCCGATCGCTGCCGGTGTCCCCACGGAGTTCACCCAAATCGCACTCGGCCGCCTGCTTTTCGGCATCCCGAACCCGATCTTCATCATGCTCGTCGTGCTGGCGATTCTCTGGGTGGTGCTGAACAAGACTGAGCTCGGTATGAAGATGCAGGCCGTCGGCGGTAACACCGAAGCCGCCCGGCTTTCCGGCATACGCGTGGATCGCGTGAAGATCATCGCCTTCGCGACGGCCGGTGTCTGTGCAGCGATGACAGGAACACTGCTCTCGGCAACGCTGGGCAGTGGCACGCTCGCTGCGGCAGACGGTTACCTGCTTGATGCGTTCGCGGCGGTGTTCCTCGGGTCAGCGACGTTGCGCGACGGCGAGTTCCACATCCTCGGCACGCTGGTCGGCGTGCTGATCATCGCCGTGGGATTCAACGGTCTGAGCATCTTCGGCGCACCGACATGGTTCCAGCCGATCTTCAAAGGGGCGATCCTCGTGCTTGCGGTCGGGCTGTCGACACTCGCACGCCGCTACGCCAAGGAGTAGAGCAGGTCCGGTCGGTGACCGCCGGCTGGACCTGCTGTGAACCAAATCAACGAAAGGAAAGCAATGAGTCGTCTTGAAGGCAAGGTAGCCATCATCACCGGAGGGGCGCGCGGTCAGGGCCGCGCGATGGCGGAGCTCTTCGTCGCCGAAGGCGCCGTGGTCGTCGCGGCCGACGTGCTCGAGCCGGAGGACCCGAAGGGCTCGGGTGCCGGTATCGAGTTCGTGAAGCTCGACGTAACAAGGGAGACGGAGTGGGCGGAGATCGTCTCGGACACCGTGGCCCGTCATGGTCACCTCGACATCCTCGTTAACAACGCGGCCGTCATCACCTACGAGCCGATCCTGGAGACGACGAGTGAGATCTGGGATCGGATCCTCGATGTCGATCTGAAAGGGCTGTTCCTGGGTATGCGCGCGGCTCTGCCGCACCTTATCGAGAGCGGCAAAGGGGCGATTGTGAACGTCTCATCGATCTGGGGTCTCGCCGCTGTGCCAAGTGCTCATGCCTATCATGCAGCGAAGGGCGGAATCTTGAACATGACCAAGAACGTTGCCGCCGCGCACGGAGCTGATGGGGTTCGCGCGAACTCGCTGCACCCCGGCTACATTCTTTCGCCGATGAACGCCGATCAGGCGGAGGACATCAACGCAGCCCTCATCGCGGGCACGCTGCTGAAGCGACCAGGCGTTCCGCGGGAGACTGCTTACGCCGCACTGTTCCTCGCGAGTGACGAGGCGAGCTACATCACGGGTACGTCGCTGGTCGTGGATGGCGGATATTTGGCTCCTTAGTCACCAACTCCGCTCGTCCACGCTCCAGGGGTCGATCACTTCCACGTCGGTTCCGTGGAAGTCTTTGGTGTTCCTCGTCGCGAGGGTCGCCTGAGCCTGCTTGACGATCGCGGCGATCTGCGCATCGGCGATGCTGATCGGTCTTCCGGCGCGCGTGCGTTCGCCGACGATCGTGCCGTATTGCATTGCGGCAACGGCGGTGAAGGAGAGGATGCGCTCGTCGAACCCCTGCGTCACCTTCTGGAATCCGGATGCAAGTTGTGTACGGCGACGCCCGCTGGGGAGCATCGCGATGCCTGCAGCGATCTCAGCGACGGTGATCGACGTCGTCCAGATGTCACCGCGAGGGATGCTGTTGAGCCAGGCGAGCGCGGAAGGGGCGGGGTCTGGGCGCATGAACTCCGAGACGATGTTCGTGTCGAGAACGATCACGGTAGGTCGACCGACTCGGGAAAGTCGGTGCGGGGTGGGATGTCGGGAGCTCCGGCCCCGTTGAACGCCTCGGAGAGGAACGTGCCGAACCCGAGCTCTGCATCGTTAGACCGCGTTGCCGCGGTGAGGATCCCGCGCACCTCGGCCTCCATCGATCGGCCTTCGCGAGCAGCACGCACTTTGAGCGCGCGGATCACGTCGTCGTCGAGGCCGCGCACGGTAATCGTCGACATTGCTTCTCCTGACTGCGTTGCTGTCAATGCAGTCATAGTTTACGTCGAATGTGGAAACGTGTCGTCGTAACGCTGAGAAGAGGTGGGCGAAGCGCCGAGGCTGACCCAGGCCGCTTACTGCACCGACCACCCACCGTCGCTCGCGACGATCGCGCCGTTGATGTTCACGGCGTCGTCCGAAAGCAGGAAGGTGATCGAGGCGGCGAGCTGCTCGGCGGTCGCGACGGTCGGGATCGCCTGCTGGAACGGTGCGAGGCGCGCGGAGCCGGCTTCGGACATGTTCGGAGGCATTGGGATGCCGGTGGCCACGCCGCCCGGAGCGACGGAGTTCACGCGGATGCCCTTGGGGCCGTACATGAACGCCGCGGACTTCGTGACGCCGATGATGCCGTGCTTGCTGGCCGTGTAGGCGTTGCCGGATGCGTTGCCGCGCAGGCCTGCTTCGCTGGCGACGTTGAGGATCGCGCCGCGACCGGCGGCCTCCATGACCGGGAGGACCGCGCGCATGAGCTTGAAGGGCGCGGTGAGGTTGATGGCGATGACGCGGTCCCACACAGCATCCGTCGTTTCGCCGGCGGGCGAGAAGTCGTCGTTGATACCGGCGACGTTGGCGAGTCCGTCGACGCGGTCGCCGGCCGCGGCGAGCACGGCGTCGACGGCATCCTGCTGGGTGAGATCTCCGGCGACGACGGTGATGTCGGCATCCGGAAGTTCGGCCTGGAACGCGTCGAGTTTGTCGGCGGCGATGTCGGAGGCGATCACGCGCCCGCCTTCGCGGGCGATGCGGGATGCGGTGGCCTTGCCGATTCCGGATGCCGCGCCCGTGACGATCACGGTCTGCCGGCGAAGCGTCCGGCGCTGACCTGCTCGGTCCAGCCGGTGGCCCCGGTCTCTTCGGGGATCTCGCCGCCGTTCGCGGCGCGGACGAGATCGTCGACGACCGACTGCGGCAACTGGCCCTGACTGAGGGTGACGAGCTGCTGCAGGGGCAGGCCGAGAACCGGGGTGAGAGATTCGGGGTCTGCGCCCGACTGCGCGAGGAGCCCACGGACGAGGTCGCCGCCCGTGGGATCGTTCAGCCATTCGCCGATGGTGGAGTGTGCGGTCAGTGCCATGATTCCTCCTAAACCGTTTCGCAACGGTGCGTCTCGTTATGAATCAGTGTACGCCTCGATACGCTCGATGGATGCCTCGTCCTCGCAGTGAGCAAGCCCGGCAGTCCGTGCTGGCTGCGATGCGCGCCGCGCTGGCGTCGGACGGGTACGCGTCGGTGACGATCGAGGGGCTCGCGGCCGAGGCGGGGGTGTCGAAGCAGACGATCTACCGCTGGTGGTCATCGAAGGCGGCGATCCTGGGCGAGGCGCTGCTGGAGGGTTCGCTGCCGTCGCCTGACCTGCCGGTGACGGACGACCTGGCGGCCGATCTGCGCGCGTGGTTCTCGGCGATGTCGACCCAGGCCGGCGACGGTGCCAGCGTGGAGCTCGCGCGCGCGCTGATCGCGGTCACCGCGACGGATGCCGAGCTCGGCGCCGCGCTGAACAAGAGGCTCGCCGATCCGATCGTGGAGCAGATCGTCGCGCGGCTCGAGGTCGCGCGGTCTCGTGGGGACGTGCGGGCCGATCTGGATGCCGCGGCGGTCGCGGATCAGTTCATTGCGATGTCGTCGTACGCGGCGCTGTTGGGAAGGCCGATGGATGCGGCGCGGGCGGATGCTGTGGTTGAGGTGCTGATGCGGGGGATCGGGTAGAGAGGCTGAGTACCCGAAGGCTTGACACGACCACAGAGGGGGCGCCGCACGCCCCACCTCATTCGTACACATCGCGCCGCGTGAGTGTCCGTGTGGAGGCCAAGGGCACGGCGCTTCGGATCAGGAGTCCTCTGCGCCCGTGGCCAAGTCATAGTTGCGCAGGTCCGCCACGGTGATCTCGGAAGCAGGGACCAGGCGATAGTGGGCCTCGCGTCGAATGACCACGCGATCATCTTGCACGGTGAGGTCGAAGAGCGCGATCAGGCCGTCTCCTGCGAACTGTACCGAGATGTTTCGACAGAGCATATTCGGCCACTTCACCGCGCAGGCCGCCATGTCCTGCTCCACCTGCGTGATGCCGAGCCTGTCGGATCCGCCCTTGGCTTGGACCGGCAAGATGAACTGGCGCCCATGGCGATCAACTGCCGCGTAGATTTCGTCCACTTCGACCTGGCCGATGTCGGAAACCTTCGTCCGCAGATGATTCTGCAGAGAGTAGGAAGCTACGCCGAGAAAGATGTCAATCAGGCGGTTGTATCGCACTTTCGCGAGCAGAGCTTGCTCGTCGCTGAGCGCGGCGGCCGCGATGATCTCTGGCGTGGCGTCGGGGATCTTCGTCACGCTTAGGGCGGGGTTCGGCAGGATCGGAACTTGCGCGGGGATAGCGTCGAACCGGTACTTGCCGTCACCGGCACCGCGGATGATCCACTCCATTCCCGGCGGAGCTTTGGCATTGATCGCTGCGGGCATGTCCTTCCTGAAGCGATAGGTATACGGGATGTCGCCCAGATTCTTTACGCGTTGTAGGAGCAGCGCTTCCGCCCCGCTGTCGAGGTCATCTCGTACCCAGTCGACGCGCCTGTCGCCGGGGAGATAGCGCTGCTCGAAGACCCAGCGCAGGATCCGCTCATATCTAGGCGCCTGTTTGGGGTTGGGCACGGTCACCCCACCTTGCGGTCGCGCTGAGGGATCACGCGCTCCTTGAGGCCGAAATACTCATGCGCCTGACCTGCCGTCATGTACAGAAGATCCGTCGAGTCGAGCTTGACGGGCTTGCCCTTCGTGGGCGTGACTCCGTCCGCCTTGAGGAGGGCCGCAGCCACCGCACGACCGAGACGCGCGGGCACCGAGTTGCCGATCTCCCGGAAACCGTTCCACTTCGTGACGTGGAACCGGAACCAGTCCGGGTATCCATGTAGGCGCGCAGCTTCCCGAACGGTGATGACGCGCGGGTGCATCGGGTGTATCGGCCGGGGGGCGGTATAGGCGCCACGATCTGAAGCAGTGCCTGCTCGCAGTGTGTTACAGAGCCCCTCTGGGTGCAGGCGCAGAAACCGGCTGACCTTCTCCGTCGTCCCGGGTTGGGCCCTATGGAAGCGGTCGATTGACTTCTTCGTGTGGACGGTGCGGGCCGACGACGTCAGCTCATCTGCGAGTCGCGGGCGAGGGCGCGAATAGTCAGCCGCATCCTTCTTTGAGCCGCGTAGCTGGGCCGCGTACTCGCTCGGCCTGCCGTAGGTGACGTGGCTGACATTGTCGTCGTGGAGCAACTCCTCGAAGCTGTCGGCATCAGGAAGATCGCTGAGAGCATCCAGTACGCTCGGTCCCAAGGGAAGCTTCGGAGCCATTGGGACGAGTCCGCCGATGGTCCGAGGTGTGTGGGTCGGGGTCGGGTAGTTCGGCAGCGGGACGTCGGTGCGTGCACCGAGAACGATCACTCGCCGCCGCGACTGCGGCGTTCCGTACTCCGCCGCCTGTAGTACGTTGATCGGCATCACCACGCGATAGGCGTCGTCTGCCTCGACCATTTCGACGACTTCGTCGATGAGTTGGCGGTGATTGCCGACCATCAGGCCTGCGACGTTCTCCATCAAGAAGTAACGTGGACGCAGCTCGAGGACGACGCGCACGAACTCTTTGAGAAGCGCGTTACGTGGGTCGTCGATGGCACGACGACCGATCATGGAGATTCCCTGGCATGGCGGCCCGCCTGCGACCAGATGGATCTCGCGATCACCGATCTCCGACTCCTTGCGGATCTGTTTGCCCGTGATTTTCGAGACATCGGTTGCGAAGGTCTTTCCATAGGGAAAGTTGAACTCGTGCACCGCAGCATGGATCGGGTCGTACTCGACCGCCGCGGCAACTTCGTATCCCGCCTGCTCGAGGCCGAGCGAAAGCCCTCCGGCCCCGGCGAAGAGATCAACTGCGAGAGGACGGCGAACATCGATCGACATGGAGACAACTATAGCGACCGCCAGGGAACTGTTCCGGCAGGCGCGCCCGAAGATCGGTGCCGGCTTATCCTTGAGTGCATGAGCGCGTCATGGGCAACGAACGCGACGACGCGCAAGGTGATGCAGGGCAACCGTGGGCGCGACACCAAACCAGAGTTGGCAGTACGCCGGCTGGTGCACGGCCGCGGCCTTCGTTACCGCGTCAATGCCCGCGTGGAGCCCGACCTTCGGCGAACAGCTGACCTCCTCTTCACTCGCGCTCGCGTTGCGGTGTTCATTGACGGGTGCTACTGGCACGGCTGCCCTGACCACTGCACGATGCCGAAGGTGAACGTCGCATACTGGAACACGAAGATCGCCGGGAACCGTCGCCGAGATATTGAGACGACCTCACGGCTGACGGACCGTGGATGGACGGTACTCCGGTTCTGGTCCCACGAGGTGCCCGGCTCAGTGGTTAGTCGGATTGAGGAAGTCGTGCGAGACGCATGGCTCACTGGTTCTATGGTGTCGTAGGTCCGTGACTCGAGGTGCAAGCGTCATCCGGGTCCGAGACGCTCCTCGCCTGTCGGACGAAAGCTCGCCGGTGGTGCCGTCAGCGGAGGTTTGTCGGCCGCATGTGTGCATGCATACTGTCTGGGCGCTGCAAACGAGACAACCCAACCATCGCAACAGAAGCTGCTACCTCATTCACAAATAAAGTTGTAAACTGAAGCACAAGAAAAGCTGTGATTGACGAAAGGCGGTGTGCAGTCATGAAGAGGAACGAGCTGGTGTGGCGAGAACTCGTAGATGCTGCCGTCGAGCGCGATCAACGCCGTTGGGACAACATCGAAGACCTCGCCTTCCGCGCTGGCGTCGCGGCCACAACCGCCGCGTACGCGTTGCGACGCCAGATCGAGATCGGTGCCGTGCGCCAGCATCACGCGGGCTTCACATTGGTCAACCCGCAGAAGGCGCTTACGTCACTGGGTGCAGCACGGAGCGTCATATCGGATGCGTTCGCTGTGGTTACCCTCGCACCAACTGACCTGGCAGATCTAGGGGCTTCAACGAACGAGAAAGGTTTCATCGCGGGCGGGGCAGAGGCGGCGATCGATCTGCTCGGCGGCACGAACACGGTATCGGACTACTCGGAGCACCTGGTCTACCTGCGCGACGAAGATGTGGCCGACATGGTCAAGGACCGGTTGGCCGCGATGAACGCGAAACACCATACGGGTTACGGGCGAGATCGAGGCAACGTCACTTTTTTGCTCGCGGACAAGCGCGCCGCACGCACGTGGCGGCGATACACCTCATTCGCGCAGACGTACGCTGATCTTTTCGCGACGCCAGGGTGGCAGGCTTCGGAGTTTCGGCTGGCGCTGGAGGCCAAATTCCTCGGTAGACGAGACTGGGATCAGGAGTAACTGATGGTCATGTTGACGCAGGACGAGCTCGGTCGCGTTCAAGGTCTGCTTGACCATCTCGGGTACGACCTCGAGCCATCGATCTTGATCGGTGGCTGGGCGACCCAGATGCGGGTCGGCGGTGACGTCAGTCGAGACATCGATCTCATCATCATGGACCCTGGTTTGCGGCAAAAGCTGCGTGATCTGCTGCCTGACTACAGCGAGAACTCCATACATAGCGGAGGGCGCAAAGGGCGAGGGACGAAAGACGGAGTGCATGTTGACGCGTACATTCCGTGGGAGTCCGCGCTCGGGACCAAGCTTCAGCTCAAAGTGGAGAAGCTTATCGACCACACCGAAGCTGCGCCGATGAAAGGCTGGCGGCTGCTGAACATTCACGCGCACACAGCGACGAAGTTCGCGGCGATCCTCGACAGACCAGATTCTGAGAAGGGTGAGAAAGACGCGCGGGAGATCGACAGATTGCTGGCCGCTGGGGCCGGAATGACGGAGACCATCTCCGTGCTGATAGAAGCCACCGGTGGTGATCACGCTCTGATCCCGGGGTTTGTCGAGCGAGTGTTCGGCTTGGTGCCCACGCTGGCGCGCGCGAACAAGCAGCGACGTCGTGAGCTCGCGACGCTCCGTCGCGAATGGGTTGACGAAGCGGAGTACCAGCTCGGCGGCCCATGACGGCGCGGGAGCATAATGCAAAGCCTGTTCATCCAGACGCAGATCAATAGCACAGCAAAGTGGGCGTTGTACCGAGCACTTTGATCCCGGATTTGGACCGATCCTGCTCACAGGCGGATACTCGTGGCATCTGAGCCCACCGATCTCAACCCTGAATCCACGATGAATCCATTCCCTGCGTTCGCGCCCGAATCGACCATCGCCATCATCGGCGCCGGCCGTCTCGGCGGCGTGCTCGCGAATGCGCTCCGAACCACAGGGTTCACCGTCTACGGCCCGCTCCACCGCAGCGAGCAGATCCCCCGGGCAGACATCGCGCTCCTCTGCGTCCCCGACGCCGCGATCCCCGAAGCCGCCATCGCCGCCCGCCCACGCGCCGGTCGGATCGGACACGTCTCCGGCGCGACCCCACTCGATGACGTCGACTTCAGCATCCACCCGCTGCAGACCTTCACCGGCACCGAGTCGCCCGACGTCTTCCACGGCATCGGGGCCGCCATCGCCTGCCGCACGCCAGCTGACAGGAGCATCGCCGAAGACCTCGCCCGAAGACTCGGCGCACGCCCCTTCGAGGTCGACGACTCCCACCGCGCGGGCTACCACGCAGCAGCATCCTTCGCCTCGAACTTCGTCCTCACCGTGCTTGGCGCGGCGGAGCAGCTCGCAGCATCCGCCGGCATCCCCGCTGACGAAACGCGCGACCTACTCGCCCCGCTCCTCCGCCGCACCGTCGACAACTGGCAGCGCCGGGGCGCGGAAGCATCCCTCACCGGCCCGATCGCCCGCGGCGACGAAGCGACCGTTGCTCGCCAGCGCGCCGCGATCGACGACGCCGACCCCGAGGTCACGCCGCTCTTCGACGAACTCGCCGCCTCCACCCGGGCCATCGCCCGCCAGAAGGCGGCGGTATGAGAACTCTCCGCACGATCCCCGAGGTGCGCGCCGCCGTCCGCGAAGCGCGAGCGAAGAACCAGACGGTCGGCCTCGTCCCCACCATGGGCGCCTTCCACGACGGACACCTCTCGCTGATGCGCGAAGCACGCCGGCAGAACGACCTCGTCGTCGTCTCGCTCTTCGTCAACCCGACCCAGTTCGGCGCGAACGAAGACCTGAGCAGCTACCCGCGCGATGAGCAGCACGACGCCGCGCGCGCAGAACAGGCAGGCGTCGACATCCTCTTCGCCCCGGAAGCATCCGAGATCTATCCCGACGGCTTCGCTACCAGCATCCACGTTTCCGGCGTCACCGAGATGCTCGACGGCGCGACCCGCGGACCGCACCACTTCGACGGCGTCGCGACCGTCGTCGCCAAACTGTTCGGCATCGTGCGCCCCGACGTCGCGTACTTCGGGCAGAAGGATGCGCAGCAGATCGCCGTCGTCCGCCGCCTCGTGCGCGACCTCGACCTCGACGTGCGCATCGAAGCGTGCCCGATCGTGCGCGAACCCGACGGACTCGCCATGAGCTCGCGCAACGTCTACCTCTCACCGGAACCCCGCGCGCAGGCGACCGCCCTCAACCGGGCCCTCGACGCGGCGGCCGTCGTGCACGCGTCGGGGGAGCGAGACGGAGAGCGGATGCTGGATGCCGCCCGCCGCGTCCTCACGGACGCCGGCATCACCCCCGAGTACCTCGAACTCCGCGACGCTCTCACGCTGCAGCCCGTCACGAGCGTCGAAGCCGACGCGCTTCTCGCCGTCGCCGCCCGCGTCGGAGCCGCCCGACTGATCGACAACCACATCCTGAAACGGAGCGCCTGATGAACCGCACCATGCTGAAGTCGAAGATCCATCGCGCCACCATCACCGGCAGTGACCTCAACTACGTCGGTTCGATCACCATCGACCCCGACCTGCTCGAGGTCGCCGACATCCTCGCGCACGAACAGGTGCACGTTGTCGACGTGAACAACGGCGCGCGATTCGAGACCTACACGATCGCCGGTGAGCGCGGATCCGGCGTCATCCAGGTCAACGGCGCCGCCGCCCGCCTCGTGCACTCCGGCGACACGATCATCGTCATCTCCTACGCCGAGTACTCGCGCGAAGACCTCGAGACCTACGAACCCGTCGTCGTGCACGTCGACCGTTCGAACGCGATCATCCAGGTTGACGACGTCGTAGACCGGCTGCTGACGGAGGCATCTTCTTCGGTAGGTGCAGGCGCATGAGCGTGCACGCGGCGCCGCGCAAACGGGTCACCCTGGGTGCGCTGGCCGCGAAGAAGGATGCTGGTGAGCCGATCGTCATGGTCACCGCATACGACCACCCCGGCGCGCAGATCGTCGAGGCCGCGGGCGTCGACGTCGTGCTCGTCGGCGACTCGGGCGCGATGACGGTGCTCGGCTACGACAGCACCGTGCCGGTCACCGTCGACGAGATGCTCATGCTCACCAAAGCGGTGCGGCGGGGGCTGACCGCGCCGCTGCTCGTCGGCGATCTGCCGTTCGGTTCGTACGAAGCATCCGATGGGCAGGCGATCGCGACCGCGCAGCGCTTCATCAAAGAAGCCGACTGCGACCTCGTGAAGATCGAGCGCGGCGGCACTTCGGTCGAGCGTGCGCGCGCACTCGTCGCCGCCGGCATCCCGGTCGTCGGCCACGTCGGTCTCACCCCGCAGACCGCCACCGCCCTGGGCGGTTATCGCGCACAGGGCCGCACCGCCGAAGCCGCGCGTGCGGTGATCGACGACGCGCTGGCACTGCAGGATGCCGGGTGCTCACTGCTCGTCGTCGAAGCCGTGCCGTCCGAGGTGACGCAGGCACTGGTGCCGCTGCTCGACATCCCCGTGATCGGGATCGGCGCCGGGCCGGATGCCGACGGCCAGGTGCTCGTCTTCCACGACCTGCTCGGGCTCTACGACGGGGGAGCGGCGAAGTTCGTCAAGCGCTACGCACACCTGCGGACGGATGCTGTCGCCGGCGTCGCCGCGTACGCCGAAGAGGTTCGGTCGGGGGTGTATCCCGCGCCGGAGCACTCGTACTCGATGCCGGCGGAAGAGGCGGCGCAGTTGCGGGAGATGACCGCTGCGCGGTGACCGGTCGATGCTCTGGCACCGACGACCTTGGTGGGCACGGCCGAGGTTATGCGGCTTCTCCCGCGGTCATCGACTCATAATGTGACTCTATGCCCACTTGACGAACATTTGGGGTCCGCAAATGTTCGTTTAGCGCGATGACCCATCCTCGACCGGGCCCGGCGAGCACGGTGGATAGGCTGACCGCATGCGCACCTCCGCACCACGAGTGATCCACACCGGGCAGGCGTTGGTCGACTTGACGGTGGAGATCCCCCACCTGCCCGCGCGCGGGCAGAACGTCATGGCAGGTTCCGTCGCCCAGTACGCCGGGGGCGCGGTCACGGTGCTGCTCGCCGCGGCCCGGCTCGGGGCGCAGTGCGTGCATGCCGGGGCGCTCGGCACCGGACCGAACGGTGATCTGATCCGGGCGGCGCTCGTGGCCGACGAGATCGCCGTATCCGCTCCGCCGGTCGCGGCAGAGGACACCGGCGTGTGCATCGTGATGGTCGAACCGACCGCTGAGCGCACTTTCGTCACGACTCTCGGTGCCGAACGCGACATCACGGTCGACTCACTGGCAACAGCCGACGTGCAGCCCGGCGACCTCGTGTGCGTCACCGGCTACACGCTCGCGGTCGAGCAGACGCGTCAGCCGCTGCTGGAGTGGTTGGTGTCCCTTCCGGAGGAAGCCGTCGTCGTCCTCGATCCCGGCGCGGCCTTCGCCGCACTGCCGGCCGAGGTCCGCGACACGATGCTCCGGCACACGGACGTCTGGACCAGCAATGCCGAAGAAGCGAGCGATCTGCTGTCGGCGCGCTCGATTCCGGTCGAAGCATCCGACCGTGAGATCGTGGCGCAAGCACACGCCCTCGCACCCCTGATGCGCAGCGAAGCCATCACCATCGTCCGCGACGGCGCGGAAGGCTGCGCGGTGCACGCGGCAGGCGATACGACCTACGTGCCTGGGTTTCCGCAGACGCCCGTCGACACCAATGGCGCCGGCGACACGCATACGGGTGCGCTGCTGGCGGGCATCGCCGACGGCGCGACGTGGGTGGATGCCTGCCGCCGGGCCAACGCCTCGGCTGCGATCAAAGTCACCCGCCGCGGACCGACGACGGCGCCGACCACGGCCGAGGTCGAGGAGTTCCTTCGCGGGAAGTGAGGCCTCCGCGCTGGGGTCACGTAGTTGCCTTGCCTCGCGCGGCGGCACTGTCGTACCTCATCTGTACAGTCGTCGCCGGAGGGGGCTATGGCGAAACAGAAGCAGAAGCGCGCGCAGCCGCGTGTGACGAAGGAGACTAAGCCGTACCGTGCGGGGATCGTCGTGGTGCACGTCGTCGGCAATCAGAAGCAGGGAGCGACTATCGAGCATGTCGCCGAACGTATTGATGTCACGTTGAGCCAGATCGGCCTGTATGCAGAATCCGCCGATGTTCCCGCGCAGCTGCGCGATGCGTCAACGACGCACGCCGACGAGCACTCGGACAGGACCGGTGGGCCGAATCTGCGCGCCAGCGCAAGTGAACCTGGTGCCAAGCAGATCGTTTTGGGCGGCCCGCGTGCGGTGTTGATTGCCGAGGCGCACTGGTCCGACATAGTCCGCGATCATCGAGAGAAGGGCTGGCGACCCGCGATATCGCGGGTCCGGTTCATCGCGGCTGTGCTCCCATATCTGCTTTCCGCAGCACTGGCTCCCCGCACGCACGAGATGAAGAAGCTTGCAGCGAGATCGACACCGGAGCGCTCACTCAAACGGAGCATGCTCGACTCTGAGATCGATGAGATAGTCGATCCCGGCGAAGAGAAGAACTCGTGATCCGTGTGCCGTATTCACCCGATTGAGTACGCGACGCCGAAACCTGCTTCAGCTACTCGACGCGTGAAGTCACGCGCCTTGATGAGGTTCTCGATGGCGTGCGGCTCGCGATCGCCGAAGCGACATCCGACTTCAGACAGCTCGGCACCTCCGACGACGTCATCGAGATCGTCGGCGATGAACTGTACTTCGGCGATATCCAAGACGCGTCGATGCGCCACCCAGCCCCACGACGTGTGCGTCACGGCACCCTCGACGAGGGCATACGACGGACGGGCCGGGGACGTCTCAGTCTCGCCGAGCATCCATTGAAGCTCTGGATAGCACTTGTCCAGGTCCAGTGTCGGCTCATCACCGGGCTCCCAATGCTCCCAAGCATCGGCCCCATCGAAGCACGCGCGTGGGCACTGTCGAGACTGATCGATCTGACGTGGTGAGACTGGATGAGCAAAGTATCGGATTCCCATGTGTCCACCGTGCCGCGTTGCGTGTCTCGCGTGAGAGGCGAGAGGCGCGATTGGTGCACAACTCGTCAACTGCCGGTTCTGTGGAGAGCGGGCTGATCGTCTCGGCGGCACCTAGGGCATCTGCCCCACCGCATAGCCGCTGAGTGGATGTGGATGAGCGGATGTGGTGCGCTCGGCAAGTGCGAGGAGCCGATGCTGGACCTTACGGGAGCAGTTCGGCATTAGCGCAAAGATACGAATGTCGATCTCCCCGTTGGCACGTCTGCGTGCAGACGAAATCGGGTCAATCTCGATCTCGTTCGAATTAATGTTCGACAAACAGTGCATCACTGCGGTATTGTTGAGTCATGTCAAAGCTAATCGGTCTGCACGAGGCGCTCTCTCGCCTCCATGACGTGTGGGCGGATGCTGATGACTCGAACAATCTTTCTAGAGAACAGCTCATCGCGGCGACGGATGCGATCGGGGTGCTACAGCGTCGGTTGGATGCTGTGCACGTGGGCGTCGCCGCCGGGGTTGCGAGTGAATCGCGTACAGAGTTGGGCAGCGATTCCCTGGCGAAGCAACACGGGTTTCGCACGCCGGCGAAGCTGATCGCGGCGTCCATCGGTGTGTCTACAGGTGATGCCGTCCGTCTGATCAAGGTGGGCGAGGCGACGGCGGCGCGCACAGATCTGCTCGGTGCCCGGCTGCCGTCGAAGTATCCGCTCGTGGGTGAGGCTTTGGAGGCTGGATCTCTCAGCGCGCAGGCATCGGCGTTGATTGTCGCGGTGCTGGAGCGGTGTCGTATCGCCGCCGGTCCCGCGCGGACGGCGGAGGGTGAGCGGCTTCTGGTCGACGCTGCGCCGGGGCTCGCGCTCGACGAACTCCGCCGGCTCGTCGTGCGGATCGAAGCGTGGCTGGATCCCGATGGTATCGAGCCGCGAGAGGACGAGCAGCGGAGCAAGCGGTCGCTGACGTTCTTCGAGCGCGATGGACAGGTGCACCTGAACGGGAACTTCGACGTTGAAACCGCTGCACCGATCGTCGCCGCGCTTCGCGGGTACGTGAGTGCCGCATTCGCGGCGCGTAAGGCCACCCCCGATCCGGATGCTCCGGATGCCGACCACCGCACGGTGCCGATGCTGCAGGCCGACGCGCTCGCCCTGTTCTGCGCGCACGCGCTCGGATGCAAGAGCGAGAAGCTTCCCCTCGCAGGAGCCACGGTCATCGTCCGGATGCACGTCGACGATCTGGATTCCACCACAGGAACCGCCACGATCGATGGTATCGACCAGCCGATCAGCGCAGCCGCAGCCCGACGGATGGCCGCGGACGGCGGCGTGATCCCCTGCGTTCTCGGCGGGGACAGCGAGATTCTTGACTGGGGTCGGAAGAAGCGCTTCTTCACCAAGGCGCAACGCCTCGCTCTTGCTGAGCGCGACGGCGGATGTGCCATGTGCAACCTTCCCCCCGAGATGGCCAGGGTGCACCACATGCGATGGTGGAAACGTCATCACGGACGGACCGATCTCTCCAACGGAATACTGCTGTGCGAGAGCTGTCACCATCGCATCCACGACAACGGATGGGACATCCATATCGACGGTGCCGGTGTGAATGCACGAGTGTGGTTCATTCCGCCTGCGCACGTCGACCCTGCTCGCACCCCCAGGCTCGGCGGCCGCGCACGCTTCGATATCGCGGCCTGACCCGCCGACCCGTCGACCGAGGTAAACCTGTACATATTCATGTACAGGAGGCTGGTGATGGAAGTCATCTCGGTGGCTGATGCACGCGCCGGGTTGTCGCAGCTCATCGCAGGGCTGCGCAACGATCCTTCCGCGGCGCCCGTCACCATCGGGTCGCACCGCAAGCCTGAGGTCGTTCTGCTCTCCATCGCTGGGTACCAGCGGATCGCAGCTCAGACCTCAGCGCGGGTCTCGATGGAGCATCTCCGTCACCTCAAACCCGTGATCGAGCGCCTTGCGCACGCGGCGCACCTCGATGATGTGCGCGTCTATGGATCAGTGGCTCGAGGCGACCAGCACGCCGATAGCGATCTCGACCTTCTGGTGACTCCTGCCGACGAGGCCACTCTCTTCGATATCGCACAGTTCGAGATGGACATGGAGGTGCTCATCGGCGTACCCGTGACTGCGATCTCCGTCGCCTCTCTCGACAAGCGGCGTGATGCGGCCCTCCTGGACGAGGCGATGTCATTGTGAACGCCGACGAGCGAGTCCCTCGCTGGCTCGATGACCTCGGCACCACGCTTGAAACGGCTGCCGAACTGGTGGCCCGCGGGCGCGATGTCTTCGACGCGGACCCTGCCGTGCCCCTGGCGCTCGAAGCACTGTCGAATCGCGCCGGCAATCTCGCGAAGCGCCTTCTCGCAGCCGATGCGGAACGCTTCGGCGACCCGATCTGGCGGCAGGCCGCTCGCCAGCGCGACTTCGTCGTGCACCACTACGCCCGTGTCGATGCCGACCTGCTGTGGCGGACGGTCAGCGGAAGCTTCCCGAGCCTCGCCGACGCCGTTCGTGCCGAACGCGAGCGCCCTAGCTGTGATGTCCAGGCAGGTTGTTGAGTCTGCTGATGGGCGGGCCTCCGACGGCGGA
>NZ_JBQDVP010000018.1:0-53139 GCF_052102115.1 Microbacterium sp. | reverse complement strand
CACCACCATCGGCGCCCTGCTCTCCGCGATCGGCATCGCGGGGATGGACCGGCTCGTCCAGCGGAACGTCCTGGCCATATCCGGGCGCGCGGTGGAGGCGGCGGGCGACGTGACCACCCTGCTGCTGGACAAGACCGGCACCATCACCTACGGCAACCGACGGGCGACGGACTTCGTCCGCGTCGGTGACGCGGGGATGCAGGAGCTCGTGGAGGCGGCTGCGCTGTCCTCCCTCGCCGACCCCACGCCCGAGGGCAGCTCCGTTCTCGAGCTCGCTCGGGAACGGGGCGTCGACGTCGGCACCGCGCCGCGGGGCGAGGTCGTGCCCTTCACCGCTCAGTCCCGCATGTCGGGCCTGGACCTGCCGGGCGGCGTCCGTCTCCGCAAGGGAGCGGGCTCCGCGATCCTCGCCTGGCTCGAGTCCGAGGGGGCCCTGCCCTCGGCGACCGACCGGGCGACGCTCGAGGAGCACGTCGAGCGCATGTCGTCCTCGGGCGGCACTCCGCTGGTCGTGGCCCGCGTTGCCGGGACCGGGGACGGGGCCGTGCTCGGCGTCATCCACCTCAAGGACGTCGTCAAGGAAGGACTTTCCGCCCGCTTCGCCGAGCTGCGCGCCATGGGCATCCGGACCGTGATGGTCACCGGCGACAACCCGCTGACCGCCGCGGCGATCGCGAAGGAGGCGGGGGTCGATGACTTCCTCGCCGAGGCCACGCCCGAGCAGAAGCTCGAGTACATCCGTGCGGAGCAGGAGGGCGGGCGACTCGTCGCGATGACCGGAGACGGCACGAACGATGCACCGGCCCTCGCCCAGGCCGACGTCGGCGTCGCGATGAACACCGGCACCTCCGCCGCGAAGGAGGCCGGCAACATGGTCGACCTCGACTCCGACCCGACCAAGCTCATCGACATCGTCGCGATCGGGAAGCAGCTGCTCATCACGCGCGGTGCGCTGACCACGTTCTCGATCGCGAACGACATCGCGAAGTACTTCGCGATCATTCCCGCGATCTTCATGGGCGTCTTCCCCGGGCTCTCCGCGCTGAACGTCATGGGGCTTAGCTCGCCCGCCTCGGCCGTGCTGTCCGCGGTGATCTTCAACGCGATCGTGATCATCGCCCTGGTGCCGCTGGCCCTGCGGGGCGTCGCGTACCGACCGATGATCGCCTCGAAGATCCTCGGACGCAACCTCGCGGTCTACGGGATCGGCGGGATTGTGACGCCCTTCGTTGGCATCTGGCTCATCGACCTGCTGATCCGGCTCATCCCCGGCTTCTGACCCCTGAGAGGAACACCTGTGAACACCACCCTCCGCAGCAGTCTGCGCACCCTCTCCGTCTCCGTGCGGACCCTGCTCCTGTGCACGCTCGTGCTGGGTCTGGGGTACACCCTGCTCGTCACCGGAATCGGGCAGCTGCTGATGCCCGCCCGTGCCGACGGCTCACCTCTGCGCGACGGCGACGGGCAGATCGTGGGCTCGACCCTGATCGGCCAGTCCTTCCTGGACAAGGACGGCGAACCGCTGGCCGAGTACTTCCAGTCCCGTCCCTCCGCGGCCGGCGACGGCTACGACGGCCGCTCCTCCTCCGGCACGAACCACGGGCCGGAGAACCCCGAGCTGATCGCCGCGATCAGCGAGCGCCGCACCGAGATCGCCGCCTTCAACGGCGTGCCCGAGGAGGACGTCCCGGCCGACGCCCTGACTGCCTCGGCCTCGGGACTGGACCCCCACATCAGCCCCGAGTACGCCGCGCTCCAGACGGCGCGGGTCGCCGAGGCTCGCGATCTGCCGCTGGACCGGGTGGAGGACCTCGTGGCTGAATACTCCCAGGGCCGCGATCTGGGCTACCTCGGCGAGCCGACGGTGAACGTCGCCTCGCTCAACCTGGCGCTGGACGAACTGGAGGACTGAGGATGACGGCACGGGGGCGGCTCCGGGTGCTGCTGGGGGCCGCTCCCGGCGTCGGCAAGACCTGCACCATGCTCGAGGAGGGCCACCGCCTCGCCGCCGAGGGCCGGGACGTGGTGATTGCCGTCGTGGAGGCCCACCGTCGCGCGGACACGGCGCGGCGCGTCGAGGGACTGGCCAGGCTGCCGCTGCGCCGGCACGAGCACCGCGGGGTGACTCTCGAGGAGATGGATCTCGAGGCCGTGCTCGAGCGCGCACCCGACGTCGCGCTCGTCGACGAGCTCGCCCACACCAATGCCCCCGGCGCCGCCCACGCCAAGCGCTGGCAGGACGTGGAGGATCTGCTCGCCGCCGGGATCGACGTGATCTCCACGGTGAACATCCAGCACATCGAGTCCCTCCACGACGTGGTCGAGCAGATCACCGGGGTGCCGCAGCGCGAGACCGTCCCCGACGGGTTCCTGCGCCGGGCCGATCAGATCGAGGTGATCGACCTGGCGCCGCAGGCGCTGCGGGACCGGCTCCGCAGCGGCCTGGTCTACCCCGCCGAGAGAGTGGACGCGGCGCTGTCGAACTACTTCCGCCTCGGGAACCTCACCGCACTGCGCGAGCTGGCCCTGCTGTGGCTCGCCGACGAGGTCGACCAGGCACTGAAGGACTACCGCTCCGAGCACTCGATCGACAGCCGCTGGGAGGCCCGCGAGCGGGTGGTCGTGGCGCTGACCGGCGGGTCCGAGGGGGAGGCGCTGCTGCGCCGCGGCGCCCGTGTCGCGGCGCGCTCCGCCGGTGGCGACCTGATCGCCGTGCACGTCACCAGCCAAGACGGGCTGCTGCACAGCAGCCCCGGGGCGCTCACCCGGCAGCGCGCCCTGGTCGAAGAGCTCGGCGGCACCTACCACCAGGTGGTCGGCGAGGACATTCCCACCTCCCTGGTGGGCTTCGCTCGCTCCGTCGACGCGACCCAGCTCGTGATCGGGGTGAGTCGGCGTGGTCGTCTCGCTGCCGCACTCACAGGACCCGGCATCGGGGCGACTGTGGTGCGCGAGTCCGGGGACATCGACGTGCACATCGTGACCCACTCCGCCGCTGGCGGCCGCCTCGCATTGCCGCGGATCGGAGGGGCGCTCACCCCCGCCCGCCGTCTGGCGGGTTTCGTCCTTGCGCTGCTGGGCGGTCCGTTGCTGACCGCCGCGCTGCTGGCCCTGCGCACCGAGGAGTCGATCACCTCCGACGTGCTCAGCTACCAGCTGCTCGTTGTCGTGGTCGCCCTGACCGGCGGGATTTGGCCCGCGCTCTTCGCCGCGCTGCTCTCCGGTCTCACCCTCGACTTCTTCTTCATCGACCCGCTGCACACGATCTCCATCGCCGAGCCGCATCACCTCCTCGCGCTGCTGCTGTACGTGACGATCGCGGTGCTGGTGAGCGTGGTCGTAGACCGTGCGGCACGACGCACCCGAGCCGCCCGACGGGCCGAAGCGGAGTCCGAGCTGCTCCAGACCGTGGCCGGCAGCGTGCTGCGCGGGGACGATGCGATCCAGGCACTCGTGGACCGCACCCGCGAGGCCTTCCAGCTGGACGCGGTCGAGGTCCGCGACGAGGACGGCACCGTGCACGCCTCCTCTGGCGCCCCCCTGCCGGAGTCCGGGACCACGGGCCTCCCGCTCGCCCAGGACGCCCGTCTCGTGCTGCACGGCGGGGACCTCCGGGCCTCTGAACGGCGCCTCCTCAGCGTCGTCGCCGCGCAGATCGACGCCGCGATCGAGCATCGCCGGCTCGCCGCGACCGCGGAGGAGATCATCCCGATCGCGGCCTCCGACAGGGTGCGCGGTGCGCTGCTTTCGGCGCTCAGCCACGACCTGCGCCGCCCCCTCGCCGCGGCGGCGACGGCCGTGGGCGGGCTCCGCACCGCCGACGGTCACCTCTCCCCGGAGGACACGCGGGAGCTCCTACTCACGGCCGAGGAGAGCTTGGACTCGCTCGCCGCCCTGGTGGGCGACCTGCTCGACGTCAGCCGCCTGCAGGCCGGAGTCCTGACCATCACGAGCCTCCCCACGGATCCCGCCTCGGCGATCGCCCAGGCGCTCGACGAGCTGGAGCTCGGCCCCACCGCGGTGCGTCTCGCCCTCGCCCATGACGAGCACACCGCCGAGGCCGACCCGGTGCTGCTCAAGCGGGCCCTCGTGAACCTGCTGGCCAACGCCGCCCGCTACTCTCCACCTGACCGACCGGTGACCCTTACTACCAGTACCTTCGGCTCCCGGCTGGAAATCCGGATCATCGACCACGGGCCAGGCATCCCCGAAAACCGCCACAACGATGTCTTCGTCCCCTTCCAACGCCTCGGCGACACCGACAACACCAGCGGTCTAGGCCTCGGACTCGCCCTGTCCCGCGGCTTCGTCGAGGCGATGCACGGCACTCTGAACCCTGAGGACACCCCGGGCGGTGGATTGACCATGGTCGTCTCCCTCCCTCTCTCCCCTCCGACGCCGCAGGAGACCCCATGAAGATCCTCATCGCGGACGACGATCCACAGCTCCTGCGCGCCCTGCGAATTACACTCACAGCCAAGGGATACTCCGTGGTCACCGCGAGCGACGGCGCCGACGCGATCAGCACCGCGATCGACGAGCACCCGGACCTCTATCTCCTGGACCTGGGCATGCCGCACTTCGACGGAGTCGAGGTGATCCAGGCCCTGCGCGGCTGGACGCAGGCTCCGATCCTGGTGGTCTCCGGGCGCACCGGCGCGCCCGACAAGGTCGACGCCCTGGACGCGGGCGCCGACGACTACGTGACCAAGCCGTTCTCCGTCGAGGAGCTGCTCGCCCGGATCCGCGCCCTCACCCGACGGGTCCCGCAGGACGAGGAAGTGATGGTCGTCCGCCTCGGCGACGTCACGATCGACCTCGCCGCCCGCAGCGTGGTGCGTCATCTACCCTCCGCCCGCCGCCAGATCCGACTCACACCCACCGAGTGGCAGGTGATCGATACCCTGGTCCGCCACCGCGGGAAGCTCGTCTCGCGCCGGACCCTGCTCACCCGGATCTGGGGCACCGAGCACGTCGAGGACACCGGCTACCTGCGCCTGTACATCTCGCAGCTGCGCAAGAAGCTCGAGGACGACCCGTCCAGCCCGCGCCATCTCCTCACCGAGCCCGGGATGGGATACCGCCTCGAGGATGCCGTTCTGGAACGGTCGGGAGGCATCGACGGGGCCGCATCGCCCTCCTGACCCTCTTCGCCTTCGACCCCGACGGGGAGACACCAGATTGACACGAGGCGCACCGAGCCAAGTAGCGCCGCAAGTGCCCCGCCATCAACCGTGCACATCCACAAAAAAACAGCCAATCTGACACACATCTGCTCACTCGGGTATACCCCAGAGTTGCACCTGCAGGCAGTTCGGGGAACGCCAAGTGGACCCGTGGCCGACGATGCAGACTCGGGGCATGACGATTCCCCCTTCGATCCCGGACCCCGCCGCCGCGCTTCGGTCAGCGCTCAAGAGCTTTGACCCGCTCGCCTATACGCGCAACGCGCTTAGGGGCTTCGATCCCACTGCCGCGGCCCGCGCCGTGATGTCTGACTTCGACCCGGCCGCCGCTACACAGGCGACCTTGCGGAACTTCGATCTGACGGCTGCTACGCACATCTCGGCGCAAAGCATCGACGTCACTGCCTTGACTCAAGCTGCGCTGAGAACGCTTGACCCATCGGCTGCGCTGAAGCGCGCGTTGGCCTCGTTCGCTCCGACCGCGATCGGGCAGGTGGAGCTAAGGACGATGTCGTTCCAGACAGGAGTCGACGTCCTAGGCATCCTCAAGAGGATGAGCCTGACGACCGACCAGGTGCCGGCAGTGCCGGTTCCGGGATTCGATGCGGCGGTCAGGGATGCTCTCACTTCTGCCGCGGCTGCCGTCGGGGCGAACATCGACCTCCCCGAGGGCGAGATCGAGTATGCGGCGATGCCCGACCCGGCGATCTCTCTCAGCCCTGAGTTTGAGGAGCTAGCGGCCTCCGCGGCTGAGCGACACCAAAGCGCAGATTGGCCGCAGACAGCGCGCACCACGATCACCTGGATCTCCTACATCATTCTCATCCTCAGCCTCACCCAGCAGGCCGCGCCCACGATCCACGAGAATGATCCGACAGGCATGACGGATGTTGTCGCAGAGCACTGGCCCGAGCAGGCCCAGCTCCCTGACTGGTTCGTGGATATCTACCTGCTGGCCTACGCCATCAAGTCCGCACGCCCTCGGTCGACGGAAGACTCTGAGAGCGACTGACCGAGAGCGTCCTGCCGGCCACGAGTCGTGTGCGACGGTGGGACGATGCGGTGTGGCCACGAGATCGAAGAACATGCGCGAACGGGACGCTCGAGTGGTCGCGGCTGCCTGGCGGTTGATCGCCCGCGAAGGTCTCGGTGCTCTCACCGTGAAGGCCCTTGCCGACGAGGCCGGCGTCGCGCCGAGCTCGATGCTGTACACGATGCCGAATCACGCGGTAGTCCGGGAGCGTGCCCTCGCGGCGATCGCACCGGCCATCCGGAAGCGGATCAACGCGCTGCCGGCCGAGCCGGCGGAGGGGTCTGAGCGGGCACGGATGCTGCTCGAGGCGATGCTGCCGCTCGACGCCGAGCGCCGTCTCGAGGCATCCGTCTTGCAGGTGCTCAGCGCGAGCGCGCTCACGGAGTCCGGCCTGCAGCCGATCTGGCGGGAGGTCGACGGGACGATCCGCGACGTGTGCGCCCAGGCGCTCCGCTCTCAGGGCATCCGCGGCGACGTCGTCGCCCTGGATCACCTCCACACGGTCATGACCGGGCTGATCGCCCAGCTCATGAACCGGGGCGAGTCCCGCTCGACCAGGTGGGCTCACGCGGTCCTCGAGCGAGCATTGGCCGGGTAGCTGCTCGACGCTCTCGTGGGCTCACCGGTTATGAGACTCGGCTCGGCCGCAAGGCGCGAGGGTGGCCCGCACCCTCGCCGCCGGGGGAAAGCGCTGGGGTGCGGGCCACGTCGAACACGCTACCTGGGCGTGGGCGGCGGGCCGCTGCTGGGCAGCGGCTCATCCCCGCCCGGAGCGCCGACGCGGTGCAGGCATCCGGCCGGCACTCCCGGACCTCAGCCGTCGGCGCCGGCGACCTGTCCCGTATAGCGGCAACGAGTGCTGGGCCGGTGTCGCTTGATCGGGTCACGGTCAGTGAACTGACACATGGGTGATCCTTTCCGCCCCGCCAGCCGGACGCTTCGCGTCCGATCGACCGGAGGGACATACCGCCCAGTGGGCGGGTCTCACCGTCATGTGTGCCGCACCGGCCGACGACGGCGCGGAGAGGATCTGCGACCCCTAGGGGGAGGCCGTCCGGATCGTCAGGGCTCGCGCGTAGGCTGGCGCGCCCACTCGGCGGGAGGAGGTGAGTCGGGAGATCGCGGAGGCGCTGGTCATGGCGGTGGCACTGGTGACGGCGATGCTCAATCTCGGCGCGGCTGTGCGGCGGCTGCTCGAGGCGGCGCGGGGTCGACCTCGTCGGGGTCGTGGCGGCCGGCACCGGGGGTGAGTCGGCGGGTGGGGTCGGCTGGCGAGCCGGCCCCTCCCGCTGCTGGGTCCGGGCTACGGGGCGGGGTCGCGATTCGGGACGATGTAGAAGAGCTGGCGGCCGCGGGCCGGGGTGAATCCGTGGCGCATGTACTTCGTGTGCAGCTCGGTCGTGTGAGCAACAGCGGTGACGACGACGCGAGGGGGAATGACGGTGCGAAGGAGAGTCCGGGCGAGCCGCGCTGCAGCCGGTTCGGTGTCCGGGAGCTGCGCGAGCATCATCAGGTCCCAGCGCTCCCCTGCTGGGATCTTGCGCCGGAGCGGGCGCAGCCGCTTCCTCTCTCGCCGGCTGTGCCGACTGCCGATCATCGCGTCGACGAGCAGCACGACGCAGAACGTCGCAGCGACACCGGTCCCTGCCTCGAGCACGTACCCCGGCTCGAGTCTCGATGCGAGGCTGAGGGGTACGCCGACCGTGACGAGGAACGCGACCACGGCGGTGCCTCCGGCGAGGCTGCGGAGGTTGCGGCGGGGCGCGGCTACGGCCACTCCGGTGCGGGACGGGTCGAGGTAGAGGTATCCGGGCACGGTGCTGTAGATCGCGATGAGCAGGAGGAACGGCGTGACGGCGAGGGCGTGCACCTGTGCGAGGCGTCGGGAGTGAAGACGGCGGCCGACGCGCGACTCGTTGGTGAAGGCACGCGAGAGGATCCACGCGGCGCGCGGGATGTCTCGCCACCGTGCGGGTCGGGGACCTGGTGCGTTGGCGGTCATGGCTGATCACTTGCTCTGGTCGAGGTCGGGGCAGGCTCTCCATGAGCCGGCACCGGCGTCGCGGGCGGTTGCGGTGGCTGCCTCGTAGTCTGCCGTGCGTGTTGGTGCAGGTTCGCTCGAGGGCGCCCAGGCGTAGGCGTAGCCGGCGGCGATGAGGGCGGCGCCGGTGTCGGTGCCGTCCTCCAGCTCGACGTAGCGCAGGAGTCGGCCGTAGCGGTCTTCGTCGTCAGCCTGGGGGTCGCTGATGAGCTCGATGGCGGTGCCCTCGGGGAGAAGGGCGCGCAGCTGCTCGGCGGCTGCCTCTCCCCCGCACTGGCCGGGCTCGTCGTCGTGCGGCAGCTCGGGGGTGTTGATGCCGAGGAGGCGCACGCGCTTGTTCTCACCTTCGCTGTCGGTGACCTCGATGGTGTCGCCGTCCAGGACGTAGTCGACGGCGGCGGTGTCCGTCGTCGCCTCCGTGGGGGCGAGGGGCGTGCAGGCAACTGTGAGAGGTGCGAAGGCGGCGAGAGTGAGTAGCGCTCGGAGCGGGGCGATGGCCATGGCGGGCTCCTGGTCGAAGGGGGTGTATCGAGTGTGCCGGGGGCGGGCGGGATCCGGGAGGATCCCGTCCGCCCCCGGGTGGTCATGCGGCGTGACGGCGGTGGTTGAGGAGGTCGGAGTGCTCGCCTCGGTAGGGGTGGGTGGTGTTGTTGGCGGTGGCGATGAGGTCGGCGTCGGCGGGGTCCTCGGTCCAGAGTTGGGCACCCTCGCGCAGGAGGCGGAGCGGGAATGCGCTCGCGGCGCTGGTGAGCGGGCCGGGGACGGCCCAGACGGAGGGGCAGGTGAGGGAGGCTCCGTAGGCGGTGCTGCGGTGCGCGCCCTCAACGAACAGGGCATGGTGGGCGATCGCGCCGCGGAGGGCGGCGGCGTCGAGGAGGTCCCAGCGGGTGGGGCCGGCGTCAGGGTCGGTGGCGACGGTGAGGAGGAGGCCTCCCTGGTCCTGCACGTGGTGGGCGAGGTGGGCGTTGCCGCGCGGGTAGGGGCGGTTCAGGCCTGCGGCCTGGACGAGGACGGTGCGGTCCGGGCGGGCGGCGCGGACGGCGGTGCCGTCGATGCCGTAGGCGGTGCTGGCGATGAGGATCGCTCCGCGCTGGGTGAGCATCTCGGTGGTGCTGGTGGTGACGGCCTCGCCGTAGGGGGTGCTGGCGCGGCTACCGGTGATGAGGACGCGGCCGGGGGCGACGAGGAGGTCGAGGTTGCCGCGGGCGGTGACCTGGCGGCCGTGGATGGTGAGGGTCTGGTCGGTCATGGTGTGCTCCTTGGTGGTGAGGGTCAGCGGTTGCGGAGGTCGGCGAGGGCCTCGGCGAGCTCGGGGCAGTCGGGCTGGTGCGCGGTGAGGTCGCGGCCGCCGCCGTAGAACTCGCTGAGAGCGGGGATGTCGCGGTGGCAGCTGTGGCAGCGGGTGGTGTTCTCGTCCATGGGTGTCTCCGTCGGTGTGGTGGGTGGCCCGGTCGTTTTTTCCCCGTTCCCTGGTGCTTTTGAACGGGCCCCGGAGCGAGGGAGCACACCCGGAGGGCCGGGTAGTCGAGAAGTTCTCGGCGAGATAAGCGCAGCGCGTCGGGAAGTTGTCGGCTGCCCGGACCCCGCGCAGCGGGGTTGTGTGGAGGAGCGCAGGGGTCATAGTGAGAAGCCCAGGACACGGGGAATGAGGGATGCGCCCCGCGACGGGTCGCGGGGCGTGCGCAGGGGCCGGCGGAGCCGGTCGCCGTCAGAGGGTCGCCGGTGAGGCGATGCTCGAGAGCACGGAGTGCGCTGTAGCGGCGGAGTGCCCGGCGCAGCCGGGCGCCGCTTGGGTGAGGGACCCGGGCCCTTGGCCCGGGTCCGGCTCACCGGTCGGTGCGGTTGTAGACGTCGCCCTCGATGTACTCGAGGCTCTCGCCCGTGGCGGGGTGCTGCGCGGTCCAGTAGTAGGCGGCGTTGTACTCGGTGACCTCCCATCCGGCGATGGTGAGCGAGCCCAGGAGTTCGCGGTCCATTCCGCCGTGGAAGAACCCCGAGTCGGAGCTGTCGCTGCCCAGGAGGCGAAGGACCTCGGCGCTGGTGGTGGGTGCGGCGGCCTCGATCTCGTCGAGCTGCCGGTGGATGCGGCCCCAGAACGGGTCCTGGCGCTGGCGAGCCTCCATCTCGAGGAGGCGCTCGTAGGTGCTGATCTCGGGGGTCATGGTGTGCTCCTTCGTCCTGCTGTTCGGGGGTGCTGACAAGGAGCGGGGGATGCGCTGGTGGGGGTGGTGCACCCCGAAGGGTCGAGCCGGAGGCGAGAGCCCGGGCAGCCGGCGAGGACCCAAGAAGATCCCGGCGAAATAAGCGCAGCGCGTCGGGATCTTGTTGGGGACCGTCGGCCGAGCGGAGCGAGCCGGGTGTGCGCCTCCCCCGCCAGTGCGTCAAGATCCCCCGGTCCAGCACCCCAGACAGGGCGAAGGGCCAGGCTCCGCCGATCGGGGCGCGCGGCACAGTCAGTGCAGTCAGTGCGCACGGTGCACGGAGTGCAGAACGGGAAGATCGGCCGACCCATCCACGGGTCGGCCGAGGCCGCACGCGGCCCGCGGGGCCGGCTGCCCGGTGCGGCGGCTCCGTCCGCCGGCGCCGGGCTGTTCCCCCGGCGCGTTTCGCGCCGGGAGGGGATGCTGCGCGCCGGGACGGCGCGGCCGCTGGCTCGGCGGGGCGCCGCCGAGGGCGGTCCGCCCCGCACGGGGCGGGGCGGACCGGTGAGTCACTGCTCGGCGCGGGCGTCGAGCAGGCCCTGTTCGAGGTCGCAGGGGGTGTAGCCCCAGGCGACGAGGACGGCGAGGTAGTCGAGGTCGGTGCCGGTCATGCCTCGCCACGTGTGCACGTCGGCGTAGGTGACCTCGATGCCTGCGAGGGCGATGGTGAGGGCGTAGATGCTGGCGCGCGCGGTGCTGGCAGGGGCGTTGTTCCTCCACCCCTCCCCGATCACCTCGGTGGTGATGCCCTTGCGGTCGTTCATGCCGTCGTGGACGCGGCTGGGGGCCTGGGCGAGGAGCCGTGCGAGGGTGGCGGCGGCGTCCTTCGGGGCGCTCTTGCGCTGGGTGAAGGTGCGCAGCCAGTCGCGGCGCACCTCGGTGGCCGCGCGCCACTCCTTGTTCCCCTCGATGACGCGGCGGCGCTCGGCCTTCTCGTCCTCGTCGAGGGGGCCGCTGCTCCCGGCGACGGCCTGGCGGTTCTCGTGCCCGTTGGCCTTCCAGTCGGTGCAGACCTCCTCCGTCTGGGCTTCGCCCGCCCAGGTGGCGACGACGATGACGGCGCGGCCGGGGCAGGTCGCGTGCTGCTCCTCGTCGATGCCGAGGGCGCGGAGCGGGGCGGCAGGTCCGCGACCGTCGTAGTAGTAGTCCCACGGGGCCTGGTCGAGGACCGTGGTGCCCTCGGCGGTCAGACGGTCGATCTCTGCGGCGACCGCTCGGGCTGCCTCGCGCTTCTGGCGCAGGCGGGAGGCGGTGTGGTCGAAGGTGCCGCGCTGGGAGGCCGCGACGAGAGACTCGACGGCCTCCTCGTCGTCGTCGAACTCGGCGAGGACTGCGGCCTGCTCGATGGTGAAGCCGGAAGCGAGGTGATCGCGGGCGGTCTGGCTCTGGCGCGCGGCGAGGCCGTGCTCGACGTTCTCCTTGCGGCTGTGGGTGCGCTTGGCGATCTGTGCGGCGGTGAGGCCGAGCAGGGACAGCTGCTCGTAGCCGTCGGCGCGCTCGGCGTCGGTGAAGCCGGTGCGCTGGTCTGCGATGTCAAGGCGTCGAAGCAACATGGGGCTCGCCGGCGAGCAGTCGAGCGAATGCCTCGGTGGGCGTGAGATAGCCCAGTCGGCGGCGGGGTCGATTGTTGATCTCCTCGGCGATGGTGGTGAGGTAGGGCTGGTGATCGGGGATCACCGTGCCCTTGGGCAGATACTCCCGGTAGAGCCGGTTCGTGTTCTCGTTGCTGGGCCTCTGCCAGGGCGAGTGGGGATCGGCGAAGTAGACCGGCATCGCCGTGGCCAGGGAGACCTTCGCGTGCTGGGCCATCTCGCTGCCCTGGTCCCACGCCAACGATGCCTTCATCATCTCGGGCAGGTCGTTGAAAAACTCGATGACCGCGTCAGCGGTTGGCTCGGCGTGTTTCGAGGGCAGGGCCAGCAGCCCGGTGAACCCGCTCATCCGCTCCACCAGCGTCGCCGCGCACGAGGTGCCGTTCTTCCCGATGATCAGGTCACCCTCCCAGTGCCCCGGCACCCGACGCTGGGCGGCGTCCTCACCTCGCTCCGCGATCGGGACCATACCTACGATTGGGCCACCGCGCGTCCGCCCGGTCGTACGTGGTCGGCGCTTGGTCCGCTTGGACTGCAGGAAGATGCCCTTGCGGGCGAGCTCACCCTTCGGGATTGCGTAGATGTACTGGTAGATAGCCTCACCGGAGACGGTTCGGCCGCGTGCGTCAGGAGAGTTCGCCATGCGTTCAACGGTCGGGTCTGCGGTCTCCAGACGCAACCGGCCCGCTATCTCGTTCGGCGTCCAGGACGCGGCCAGGTCGGCGTCCACCCTCGCCTGCAGCACCGGATCCCCCGCGACCTTCCGCTGCTGCGGGCGAGCCCGCCGACGCTGCGCTCTGACGTCTGCGGTCACGGCTTGGTAGCCGCGGGTCTTCGTCGAGTTCCGGTGAAGCTCCCGCGAGATCACCGACGGGCAACGCCCCAGGTGACGGGCGATCCTCCGCACCGACCAGCCCGCTTTCGAGGCCGTCGAGATCTCCGACCTGTCACTGAACGACAACCCCACCCGCGCCATCCGCACACTCCACCGATCAGACCCCCGCCGACCGGGAGTGTTGCTTCGACGCTATGGCACCACCGTCGTTCTCGACCATCTGCGTGATGATCCGTCCGGCCTCGTCCGGGGTCTCGGCGAGGTAGACGGGGATGGTCTCGCGCTGGGTCTCTACGGCGGCGAGGGTGCGGCGCTGCCCCTGCAGGACGTGCACGGCTCCGTCCTGGTCGCGGTAGCCGACGACGGGCTGCATGACGCCGTGGTCGCGGACCGAGGCGACGAAGTCCTTGTCGAGGCGGGCGTCGGTGCGGACGTTGGTGTCCAGCACGATGGTGGTGGGGTCGACGTGCACGAGCGTGCGCGTGGTGTCGGTGGTGGTCATGGTGTGCTCCTTTCGGCCAGTGGCCGGGATCGTTTTTTCCCCGTCCTCCTGGTGCTTGTGAACGGGCCCCGGAGCCGCGGCACGCACCCGTAGGGCGGTGGGGCCGAGAAGTTCCCGGCGAAATAAGCGCAGCGCGTCGGGGGGTTCTCGGTCTCCGCCGACCCCGCGGAGCGGGGTTGCGTGCAGTGGCGGAGGGGTCATAGTGGAAAGCCCAGGAGGACGGGGAACATGAAGGGCCGATCCGGGGCGGGCCCCGGGTCGGTGAGGGCCGGCGGAGCCGGCGGCCGTCAGGGTGCTGCCCGCTGGGCAGTGCCCCGAACTGCACGGAGTGCATGCGTGGCACGGAGTGCGGTGTGGACACGGCACGAGCGCAGCGAGTTCCGATTGGGCGGCACGGGCCGCCCGCACAGGGTGGTGGGGCGGCCCGTGCGGTGGTCAGCTACCACAGGGGGTTCCGGCTGCCGCTTCGGCGTCGGCTGCCCAGGCGGCGGCCTCGTCGGCGTCGAGGGCCATACCGGTGTTGGGCCAGTTGTCGCTGACGGTACGTGCGGCCCGGGCGCAGAGGGAGGCGTAGCGAGCGAGGCGGGTGGCTCGGTACGGGTCTGCTCCGTCGATCTGCTGCGCGGCGTCCCTTGCGCGGTGCGCGTAGTCGGAGGTCCAGCGCACGGTGCGGTGCAGGGTCTGGGTGGCGATGGAGTCATGACCGACGTTCTCGAGGTAGTACGTCTCCCCTCCGCTGCGCACGGTCACGCGCGCGTAGCGCTCTCCCCCGGGCTCGGCCATGGTCACCACCGCCCCGCGCAGGAAGTCGATGGAGCCGGTGTAGGTGCGGCGGGTGACGGTGAACTCGCGGGTCATGGTGCGCTCCTTGGTGGTGTGGGACCGGGATCGTTTTTCCCCGTCCTCCTGGTGCTTGTGAACGGGCCCCGGAGCCGCGGAGCGCACCCGGAGGGCGGCGGCGCCGAGAAGTTCCCGGCGGAGTAAGCGCAGCGCGTCGGGAAGTTCTCGGCGGCTGCCGACCCCGCGGAGCGGGGTTGCGCGCCGTGGCGAAGGGGTCATAGTGGAAAGCCCAGGAGGACGGGAAATCTATGGGCCTCGAGGCGGGCGGGCCCGTCTCGAGGTGAGTGGCCGACGACGTCGGCCTCCATCAGTCGGCAGCGACAGCTGGTGACAAGTGGTTCAGATGGTGCACGCAGTGCATTGAGTGAGGACGAGCGGATGCGAGTGCGTTGGGAGGGGCGGCCAGGGATGTCCGCAGCGGCAGCTCGCAGGCGCGGAGCGTCTGCGCATAATGCTCGCAAGGCAGCCCGGGTCGCCCCTCCCCCATCGCGCGAAGCGCGCTCCCGTGCGCAGCACGGGAAGGCCCGCGCCCTTTCGGGGCGCGGGCCGAGTGGGGCGGGCGGTAGCGCCCGCCCCACTGTGGCCGTGTCAGCCGACGAACCAGGTCGGGTAGGTCAGCTTGGTGACGACGGCGAAGGCCGTGTTGGCGAGTGAGCACGAGCGATCGTGCAGCAGCGCCGTCTCGGCGGCGTGGAGCGCCGCGCGGGCCCGGGCCTCGCTCCACAGTAGGAGGCTGGCGATCGCGTAGAGCACCGCGGACGCCGACGCGTCAGTGGTGTGTGCGCCGACGTACTGCGCGACGAGCGCGGCGCGGGTGAGCTGGCCGCCCTGCGGCCGGCTGCGGGTTCCGAGCAGCGCAGCAAGCACATCCCTGTCGCCGCTCGCGTCGTCCAGCTCGGCGAAGCCGAGGCGGACGGCGGCGAGCAGGAGGCGGTCCCGTGCCGTGCCGTCGGCGATCGCTGCGGCGATCTCCGCGACGAGCTTCTCGTCGGGTCGGCGACCGGTGACCACGGCGTGGATCCACGGCTCGAGGAGCTCGTCGAGGTCGACCTCGTCGGTGGCGGGGTCCACCGGCTCGAAGTCTCGCGAGCGAGTGCGTGCCCAGACCTCGAGCTCGGTCGGTCGGCCGAGCTCGGCGGGGAGCGAGGCGATCGCGGCAGCGAGCGTTGTGCGCTTCTCCCCCGGCAGCTCCATCAGGTAGTCGCCGGAGCAGAGGACGACGGCCGCGAAGTGCAGGCCGGCGAGTCGGCGGAGCACGGTGTGTGCGTCGTGAGCGGCGAGCTCGAGGCCGTGGTCGTGGACCACCGTGAGGACGACGTCCTGCGTGGAGAGAGGCTGGAACGCTGCGGCGGAGAGGTCCAGCGGGTAGTCGGCGTCGGGGTCGACGCCGAACGTTGCCGACATGCCGTTCTCGCCGGTGCCGGCGAGGATGAATCCTCGCGGCAGCGGCTCGGCGAGAGAGGTCAGCGTGTACGCAGCGAACTGCGCGGCGGTCAGCTGAGTGATGTCCATGGTGTGCTCCTTCGGGTTGGGCGCGCGAGCGCCTGGCGACCCCGCTGTTGCGGGACCTTCCCTTTGGGGACTCTGCAGCGGGGTGGGCTGCAACCCCGAAGAGCGGAGGGTTAGGGGGACTTTTTCGCCTGAGCTTGCGAAGGTAAAAAGTCCCTCTGACCTGGAGCGTGGGTTGCAGCTCGGGGCCCCCCGCGGAGTAGAATGAGAGGTCCTGCAGCAGCAGCTAGGTGACCACGCTGGAAGCCAGGGCGTGGCGGCCGTGCGGAGCGCAGCGGAGCCTTGGACGCCGCACAGCTCAAGCCCGCGTAGCGGGGCCTCAGCAGATGAACGAGCACGGTGCGTGCGATAGTGGCGAAGCCGCTCGCGCCGTTCCATGGAGCACGTCGTGCTCCAGGAGCAGCACGAGCATCGCGAGTTCCGCGGTGAAGGCCTCAGAGCACCGGCAGTGCGCCTAATGCAGGTAGTGCACACAGTGGATAAGAGGCCCGCCCGGGCGGGAGCCCAGGCGCGAGCGGTCAGCGCAGCTCGTCCGGGATCTCCCCGAAGTCCAAGCGCGCCACGTCGAGTTTCGCCTCCTCCTGCTCAGGGTCGAGCAGGAGGAGGGTCAGGGCGTCCTCGACAGTGCTTCGTGCTCCGCTGTGCGAGTCGGAAGGGCTCATCGCAGATCCAGACGAGGGAGGCGGGCCGGAGGCTCGGGCAGCGCCGTCATGCCGGCGCGGCGAGCAGCCTGCTGGGCCTGCCAGCGCAGCGCGTAGCTGTAGAACACGCTGCGGGAGCGGTCGACGACGCCGGCGAGCCGGTCCTGACGCATGGCGTCCCCGACAGCGTCCGCGACGTCGTCGGGGACGAGGAGCTGCTGTGAGCGGTTTGCGCCGGCGCCGGCGGGGCCGAGGCTCTCTCGAACGGCCTGGCGCCCTTCGACGGTGAGGGCGGCGAGCTCGCCGATGGCGCCGGCGGCCCAGAGGCCGAAGCTTCCCGGCGAGCCGGGCCGGTGGTCGAAGTCGACGATGTACGCCGAGCGCACGTCACGCAGGTCATCCGGCGTGAGGTAAACGCTGCTGCGGCGGGTGGGCTCCTCGGAGGCCGGGGGCGCGGGACTCGCGGCGGCGGGGCGCTCTGCCGGAGTCGATGCGGGCTGCTGGGGCGTGGGGGTCTGCTCCGCTCCCCCCTCCTCACGGGTTGACGCGTCGTCGACAACGCCGGCGATCGCCTCGGCGTTGCGCTCGGAGAGGCTGCGTCGCTTGGGCTTGGCCATCAGTGGGCTCCCATCGTGAGGGTGAGTAGGTGATCGGTCGCGGCGCGGTAGTCGGCCGCGACCGCACTGTCGGGGTCGTAGACGCTCACGCCCATGCCTGCGGTGTAGGCGTCGCGCACGGCGACGGCCTGCCGCACGGGCGGCGTGACGCGATCGCCGTAGCGCTGCGCGAGGAGCTCGAGGATCTCCCGATCGAGCAGGCGGCGAGAGTCGACCATGGCCGGGACGACGGCGCTGATCTGCAGCCCGGGGCGGATGCGACGCGTCAGGCGCTCGGCGATCACGGCCTCGAGGCGGTCGAGCTGGTCGTATGCCTCGGTGGCAGCCTGCAGGCTGACGATCACATGATCGGCGGCCGCGAGTCCTGCCATGGTCAGAGCGCCAACGTTCGGAGGTGTGTCGATGACGACGTGGTCCCACCGCTCCCCCACCGTCGGCAGCATGTCGCGCAGGCTGGTGACCAGGTCGGGCGGCGGCTGCTCCTCGAGGGCGGTGAGGTCGTGGGCTCCGACGATCACGTCGACGCCCTGCGCGGTCGGCGCCGGCTCGGCCGCTTCCCGCAGGGTGGCGGAGGCGTCCAGCACCTCGGCGGCGGTGGCTTCGATCGGGGTCTCCTGGGTGATCCCCAGGCGGGTTGACAGGTTGCCCTGCTGGTCGAGGTCGATGGCGAGGACGCGGAAGCCGCGGCGAGCCAGGGCCAGGGCGATCTCGACTCCGGTGCTGGTCTTGGTGGACCCACCCTTGGGCAGGGCGCATGTGTAGACGGCCATGGGGCTCCTCTCGGTGGAAACAGGTTATAGCACTGTGTGCACTAGTGCGAACCGTGCAGTCGGTGCACAGTGTGCCCGAGCAGGTGGGGCGCGATGCACTCGCCTTAGACAGTGCGTGTAATGCACATGGCACGATTGGTGCATTAGCGGGATGACTAGTCGGCGACCTGGTACTGACGGGGCCGCTGCGCGGCGTAGCGGAGGCGTCGCGCCCACTGGTCGAGCTCGGGCACGATCTCGACATCGGGGCGCACCAGAAGCGCGTTGGATCCTGCGGTGGCGGCGGTCAAGATCGGGCCGGGCACGCAGGCGATGCGTGGCGAGTGGGGGAGGGCGGAGTGGGCCTGCTCGATGACGAGCGCCGCGTCGGCGAGATGTGCGAGGAGGAGGCTGGCGGGCCCCTCAAGCACCAGGGCCCCGCTCGAGGCGAGCGTCTCGTGCCACTGCGTGACGCCGCGCCGGGCAATCACGACTGCGCGGTCGGGCGCGCTCAGGGTGAGCGCGTCGAGCGCGGCCCCGGCGATGCCGGGGCCGTCGTGGAGCAGCACGCAGCTATCGCTGTGCTCGACAACGGCCAGCGCCGCGTGCTCGGCGACGCGTGTGCCGTGAGGGGTGGGGTCCAGGGATCCGAGGATGTGGACCAGTCGGGTCTCGAGGAGGTCGAGGCGGCCGTAGGCGCGAACGGCGAGTCCGTCGATCGCGAGTCGCGTGGGGATGGACATGGGTCCTCCTGTCGAGGAAAAACACTCGTTGCACTATCTGCACTCGGCACTCTATATGCACTAGTGCATACAGTGCAAGTAATGGCGAGAGTGCGAGTAGTGCAGGTGGTGTTAGCTCGCTTCCCGGGCCTCGCCCGGTGGCTCTTCGAGCGAGTCCAGGTACATCTGGGCGAGGGTCTCCTCGACCTCGGGATCGGTCTCGTCGACGTCGCGGACGACGCGGATCCAGGGCCGTTCGCGACGGAGCTGCTCGAGCTTGGCCCAGTAGTCGGCTCGCTCACGGCGGTGCTGGTGGATGCGGCGTACGCGGGCCTCGATGGCGCCGAGCTGCTGCGCCAGGCGCTCGAGGCGGGCGTCGTCGGCCGCGAGCTCGTACCCGTCGCGGTCGTTGCCGGCGATCAGGCCGTAGGCGAGGGCGGTGTCGCGGGCGTCGCGATAGGCGTCGTCGCTCAGGCCGGTGACCAGGGCGATGCGTGCGCGCGAGGTGGCTCCACGCTCGACGGCCTCGAAGAAGAGCCCGGTGGCCTTGCCGAGCACGGTGAAAAGGGGGCGGACGGCCTGGGTCTTCCCGGGTCGCCACTGCAGCTCGTCGACGAGGGCGGCGTGGCGGTCGGGGATGCGCAGCTCGTACTGATCGGCGTAGATCCCGCGACCGCGGGCGACGAGAACCACCCACGGGTCGTCCTCGGCCGCGAGGGCGCGCAGAACGGCGGCAGCACCGGTGCGAGAGTCACCGACGGCCACGGAGTGCCAGCGGACTCCCATCGCGGTGACGGTGGAGCCGACTGTGCTGGCGGCCTGGCCGAGGGCGCGCAGTGCCATCTGGTAATCCCAGCCTCGAGCCCCGGGGTACTCGCTGGCGGCGTAGCGCTCGACGAGCGTGATCCATGAGCGGATCACGCCGTACGTGTCGTGCACCGAAGGAGAATCCCCCCCGCCCCGGGTGTGTGTAGTGGCGCTAGTGTCAGAACTGACGGCAGTATCGTCCCTGGTCACGATGACCCGGCCGCTTTTCTGGCGCTCGCGGCGGGCGATCTCGGCGGCCGCGCGGGCGTACTCGTCGCGGAGGCGGTCGCCATGCTTGTGCTCGAGGAGGGAGCGCAGGCCGGGCCACTGGGGCTCCTCGCCGAGCATCCGGGCGCGGACGTCGGTCTCGGTGAGGCCGGTGGCGATCGCAGACATGAGGACCGCGCGCCGGGCTTCGGACGCGCTGGGGTAGCCGTGGGCTCGCCAGTCGCCGCGCTGGGCGAGGTCGGTGCACGCGGTGCTCATGTGGCGGCCGATGCCGCGCACGAGCACGGCGCGGATCTCCTCGTCGGGGATCGCGTCGGCGATCGGATCGCTCGAGCCGGCCTCACGCGCCCGTGTGCGGCGCTCTGCGCCGCGTTCACGGTCCTCCTCGAGAAGTGCCCGCAGCTCGTCCGCCAGGGCCGTACGGAGGCGCGTGAGGGCTCTGGTGGGGGAGTGGGGGCCGGCGGCGATCGCGCGTGCCGCGTCGGCGTCGTGTGCGAGCTCCCGGTGGCCGCCTCGCTTGTGGGCGCTGCCGGGGATGGTGATCAGCCCGTCGCTGACGTTGCTGGTGGGCTTGAGGTCGAGCGTGGAGAGGCGCCGGCCGAGGGCGAGGACGAGCGAGTGCGCCTCCTGGGCGCCGAGGGGCTCCTCGAGCAGGACGTAGATGTGCGCGCCGCCGTGGGCCCGGTCCATGAGGTAGTTGAAGCCGCACTCGTCCAGCAGCGCGGCCGCGGTGGCGACGTCGTCCTCGACGGCGGCGATCTGGTCCTCGGTGCGGTCGTGAGCGTCGAAGTCCAGCGGCAGGAACCGGGTGCGGCCCTGGGCGTCGTAGACGTGGACCGCGACGGGCTGCGAGGGCGGCGCCTCGGTGAAGCGCTCGACCCTTCGGCCGAGACGTCGCGGGAAGGCGACGCTCGTGCTGCGGCGCTCCGCCAGGCGGATCAGCGGTCGCTGGTTCAGCAGCTCGAGGCACAGTCGCCACGTGTCGGTGGGGGAGAGGGTGGCGTCGGAGGCGGCGCGAGACACACCGGTGGTGTCGTACTTGCCTACGACGACGCGACCCCCGTACTCTTGGGGGTACAACTTGATGAACCTCCTTGCTGGTTCTCCCCGGGTCGTCAGCTGCAACTGACTCCCGAAGACTTCTGAATCGCCCTCGCACCTGCGCCAACAGGTTCGGGGGCGAAGTCTTTATGCGGTCCTCTCGCTCTCGTCAAGGTCCATGCGAGGCTGAGCTGCTCCAACCTCGTAGATTGCCGGGTCGAGCTCGTCAACGTGGCGCTCAAGCACTTCGATGACGATCTCGCCCATGGTCTTGCCTGTCAGCTCCTTGATCCGCGCGATGCGATCGGCGAGAGGCATAGGAACAGGCACACCGATGGTGCGGCGTGGCCCCTTCGAAGGCCGTCCCACTTTGGCGTGCTTGTTCTCCATAGGGGCAACACTACACAGATTTCGCGAAACAGCGACGTGGTTGAGGCGTGTCGCGGTCATGATTCGGCCTCCCAGGGGGTGTGGGTGGTGATCGTGCCGTCGGTGATGCGTCCGTAGTAGGTGGCGTCGCTGGCGATGGTGGTTAGAGCGATCCAGTCAGCGGGCCATCCGGGGACGCCTCGAACGAGCGCGTCGCGGTAGACGTGGCCGTTGTAGTAACCGGGGACGCCATCGATGACGCGGAAGAGCTTGTCGGAGTGCCGGGGGACGAGCAGGCTCTCGCTCTGGCTCAGGGTCACGCTCCAGTCGGCGATGTCCGGGTGCTCGGCGCGTGCGTGCTCGAGCAGGGCGTCGACGAGCTCGTGAACGGTGGCGCGGTGGCCGTCGTGTACTCGGTCCTGGGGGTCCATGCTCAATGCCTGTTCATGCCGCTGCTGCGGAGTGGGTGACTTGGGGTCCGTGCGGGGATGGGCGATTGCGATGTGCGGGCACCTGCCAGGGCTTGGGCGGTGAGCAGACCACGCTGCCACCTCGGGCGGTTCCGCAACCCGGCTCGCTGCGCTCGACCCGCGGCGGGCGAGAACTTCTCCGACGCGGTCGCAAGCTCCCTTGTTTCGCCGGAGAACTTCTCTCCCTTGGGGCTGCCCGGGTCCTCCGCTGCGCTGCGGCCCTGCGGGTGCTCCACCGCCTGATCGAGGCGGCGTCTGTGTCCTGTCACCACCCGGACAGCCCAGGCAGGAGAGCCACCATGAACAGCGAGATCGTCACCATCTACACCCGTCCCCTCTGCGGTCCGTGCACCGCGACGAAGCGCGCACTGGCGAAGGCTGGCATCGCCTTCGTGGAGGTGTCCCTCGAGGACGTGACCGACGATCAGCGGGCCGCTTTCCAGGCTGCGGGCTTCATGGAGGCTCCGGTGGTGCTGACTCCGGGCGGGGACGCCTGGGCGGGGTTCCGGCCGGATCGGATCAAGCAGCAGTGACGCTGCGGGGTCCGTCCCCTCGGGGGCGGGCCCCGTGCCTCGCGCGCAGCCAAGGGCCATCGTCAGCCCTCCTTGGTGCCAGCGAGGCCGTGGGCGATTGCGGCGGTGGCTTCCTGGTAGGCGGCGCGGGTGGGTGCCTGCAGCGCGTCGAAGTCGATCTCGTCGCCGCTGTCGAGTGCGGGGTCGAAGGGGATCGGGATGATGGCCCGGACGCGTTGCTGGAACTTGGCGGCGATCCCGGTGGCGTCGCCGCGGCGAGTCGCAGAGTCGTTGAGCAGGACGACGGCGTTCTCGACCAGGTCCCCGTGACCGAGGCTCTCGAACGAGTCGAGCATGGCCTCGGCGGCGTGGGCGCCGTCGGCGCCGGCCGAAACGGGGACGACGAGCTGATCGGCGGCCTCGAGCGCGGCCTTGAAGTGCGAGACGCGGTGATTGTTGCCGGTGTCGATGAGGATCAGGGAGTAGAACCGGCCGAGGATCTCGTGGACCTTCTCGAAGGCGTCTGCGTCGACGAGGTCCTGGCGGTCGCGGGACTCGTCGGAGGCGAGGACGGTGAAGAGGTTGTCACCCTGGGAGCGGGTGAAGCGTGCGAGGGTGGAGCGCTTGCTGCCCTCGACGGTGGTGAAGTCGTCGGCGGCTTCCTCGAGCAGGTCGACGACGCTGCGGGCGGTGGGGGCCTTCTTGGCGCGGAAGCCGAGGTTGCCCTGAGTCTCGTTCGCGTCCCAGGCGATGACGTCGCCGCCGCGGATCCGGCCGGCGGTGGCGCCGATGCCGTAGGTGACGGTGGTCTTGCCCTGCCCGCCCTTGTAGTTGGCGATGATGACCTTCTTGGGCTCCTCGAACGGGGTCTGGATGATGGCGCGCTCGGCGCGGTCCTTCTCCGCGGCCGCGCGTTCGCGGATGGCACGGCGGGTCTCCCGCGCCGCCTCCTCCTGGGCGAGCTGCTCATCGGCGCGACGCGCCTCCTCCTCGCGCGCGATCTCCTGACGCAGGCTCTCGCGGCGCACGGCGAGCTCCTCGTCGGTGGGGGCGAGCTTGAGCCCCATGCCGTTGAGGGTGCCTCGGAAGCCGTGCGCGGCGGGCTGCTGCGAGATGTCGGACCAGCGGGGGTCGGCGTCGACGGCGTCGGGAGCGGCCGGCGGATCAACGACCGCCGGGCCAGTGTCGGGGCCCGGCGCGTGCTGGCTCTCGTTCTGCTGGGTCGGGGCCACGGAGGAGTGGACGTCGGATTGCACCTCGCGGAAGGTGTGCAGCTCGTCGACGGGGGAGCCCTGATCGACGGCAGGGGAAGGGGTCTGCGGCGCCGGAGCGGAGTGCCGTGGTGCTGCGGGAGGCTCGGTGGCGATCGCGCGGGGGCGCGTGGCCTCGAGGTCGTCCTGCGCTCCGGGGACCTCGCTGATGATGGGGTCGGTGGCCGGCTGCTCCCAGGAGGGCGCGGGCTGACCCGTGACGGGGCGGGAGCGCGTCACGTCGAGGTCCGCCTGGGCGTCGGGGATCTCGACGGACGGTGCACTGACGGTGGACGGCCGCGCGGCTGCAGCGTCCTCCTGGGGGCGTGGGGTGACGGTGCCGTCGGTCCCGATGAGCAGGGGCCAGGTGCGGCCGCTCTCGGTGGCGGTCGCAGGGAGTGGTCGGCCGAGCTCGGCCGCGCGCTTAGCGATGCGCGCGGTAGCCTCCTGGCGCGCCTCGACGGCTCCCGAGGCCGCGAGCGTCGTGGTCTCGCCGTCGACGGTGACGGATCCGGTGCCGTCGTGGTTGATGGTGATCTGGGCGTCGGTCATGGCGTGTCTCCTGGGGTCACTGCTCGGTGGTGGCGGGCTCGATGCCGCTGGTGAGCCATTGGTCGGTGGGGGTGGGACGGGTGACGGTGAGGGTGAGGTCGCCGGCGTTGGTGGGGATCGTGACGGTGGCGCTGGCCATCGTTGCGGCGACGATCTCGGGCTCACCGGTGATCTCGGTTTCGGCAACTCGGTAACCCCACCAGCGGTCTCGGTACGAGTCCTGCGCGATCGGGGTCAGCGTCTCCATGAGCCGTTCCTGCCACTCACGCTGTTCGAGGGTCGCGCCCTGGACCCAGACCTCGGCGGTGATGGTCGCTGCGGCAGCCGCGCCATCTCGTGCGTCCTGGTCGGCCTCTTCGTCGATGAGGCTGTCGTCCGGGATGTCGTCGGGGCCGTCGCTGGTCGGGGAGGGCGTGCTGTAGGTCCAGTCCGGTTCCTCCGGGGTGGACTCCGTGGGCGCCGGCGGGGGCGTCGTCGGGGCCGGCTCGGACGGGGTGCAGCCGGCGGCGAGCACAACGAGCGCGGCGGCGGCGACGTACGGGAGGCGTCGGTGGATCATGCGGGCTCCTCGGTGGTGCTCGGGAGACGGCGCACGTCGACGAAGCCGCGGCCGTCCTCGACCTGGGCGTCGATCTCCTGGACGCCGGGCTCGGTGCCGCCGTTGTAGCGCGTGGACTCGATCATCTTGCCGTCGCCGGAGTAGATCGCGACGTGGCTGATGGCGTCGGGAGAGCCGACGGCGCCGGTGCGGCCCTTGGCGTAGAAGATCAGGTCGCCGGGCTGGATCTGGTCGGGCGGGACGCTGGTGGAGGCGAGGCTGTCGAACTGGGCCTGGGCCGTGCGGCCGATCTCGTTGGAGTCGAGCCCGAAGGCGAAGAGCACGAAGCCGCTGCAGTCAATGCCGGTGTCAGGTCCGTGCGTGCCCCCGCCGCCGAACTCGTAGGGCGTCCCGAGCAGGGTCCGGCCCCGCGCGAGGGCCTCGGCAGCGTCTCCGGTGGCCTCAACGGTGGGGGCGGCGCAGTGGTCCCCGCCGCTGTCGCTGGCTCCGCCGGCGTCGCTGGTGCTAGCGCTGTCGACGCTGACGTTCGCGTTCGCCAGTCCCGCGAGGATTGCTTCGGCCTCGTCGAGGTGCTCGGCGTAGGCGTCGGGATGGGCGGAGCGCTGCACCGCCTGGGCTGCTGCGGCAGGTTCCATGGATTCCCAGCCGGAGATGTCCGTGAGGCCGGGGATGTGGCCGTAGCCAGCGCCTCCGCCGGCCGTGCCGTAGTCGCCCTCGCTCTCGGCGGTGACGCCGTTGTAGAAGGCTGTGGCGGCGTAGGTGATGTCGTTGACGTCCTCGAGGGAGCCGTACCAGCCGTCCAGCTGTCGCTGCTGGAACACGCCGGCGTCGCCGTTCTCGTCGGGGCTGGCGGTGCTGGGGTGGTTGCCGAGCTGGCTTTCCTGCATCGCGGTGATGAGCGCGACGAGCTGTCCCTGTTTCCCGAAGCCTTGCTCCTGGCCGACCTGGGCGATGACCGCGGCGTTGCGGAGCGCGTCGCCGCTGTGGCCGGCGATCTCCTCGGGGAGGCCGTCGACGCTGACGGTGACGGCTGCGCCGCCCGGGAGGCACATGGCTGCGCTGTCCTGGTCGTCGAGCACGGCTGCGCCGACAACGGTCACTCCCAGGAGTAGGACGCCTCCGACACCGAGTGCGAGGACCTTCTTCATGGCTCCATCACTCCTGAGTGCTGGGGCTCTGGCGAGGGTCGAGCTGCGCGAAGACGATCTCGCGGGGGATCAGGACGGTCGACTTCGGGGCGTCCGAGAGCGTCAACGCCCCCGTGAGCTGCCCCTCCTTGATCCAAGTCAGGATCGTGAGCTTCGTCCACCCGGTGAACTCAGCGATGTCGGTCGCATCCATCATCATCGGCCAGTCGCGGCGCATCGCCCGATCGAACTGAGGTTGTGCAAGTTTCCGCATGCTTGCATGCTACGGGAACATGCGAGACTATGGAAGCATGATGAGACGTAACCACAGGGGGCTGCAGTGAACGACTGGCAGGGCGGGAGCTACGAACGCCGGCAGAGCGCTGCCCATGAGCTTCTTCAACAGTCCGGTCACCTCCCTGGGGCGGCTACCCCCGCGGAGGCGGAGACGGCAGAGTCCCGGGAGGACCGAGCGGATACGAAGAAGGGACCTGCTTCCCCCCTGATTCCCCCGAATCGTTCAGGCGTCACGCAGACTTCCACAGACGTGAGTGACCTCACAAATCGGCCGTCATATGACGATCTCGCGGTGGCCTCTCCCGGCGACCATCGCCTGGTGGCGTCGGAGGGGTGGCGTCGCCGCCTCGCCCGGGCCACCCTCGGTCTGGTGAAGCTGCGTCCGGGCAAGGAGGAGCTGTCCCGGCTCGATGACGAGCGGGACGCGGGCCTGCAGCTCTCACGCCCCATGACGGTCGCGGTCGCGAACCACAAGGGCTCGGCCGGAAAGACTCCCGTGGTGGCGCTGCTCGCCGCGATCCTCGGTGAGCATCGCGGCGGCGGGGTCGTCGCCTGGGACAACAACGAGAACCAGGGCACGCTGGGGCTGCGCACCGCAGTAGGGCGGTTCCCCACCACGGCGGTCGACCTCCTGGACAGCGCGGAGCTCTTCGAGACGGGGCGCGGGGGGACAGGCGATCTGGGCCGGTTCCTGCGCCACCAGCAGGTGGGCAAGTTCGACGTCCTCGCCTCTGCGGAGGACTCCCGCAGCATGCGGATGATCGGCCACGACGAGTTCATGAGGCTGCACGCGATCCTCTCGCGCTTCTATCAGCTGATCGTGGTCGACACCGGCAACTCACTGCTGGCCCCGAACTGGACCGCAGCCGCCGACACCGCCGACGTGCTGGTGATCCCCCTGCGCTGGTCGTACGACCACGTTCGCTCCGCGCAGCAGATGATCGTGCAGCTGCACGAGATGGGCCGCGACGACCTGGTCCGCAACGCGGTCACGGTCATCTCCCACGTGCGCGGCGCCGCGGTCGATCGCGAGAACGCGCCGAAGTGGCGGGAATGGTTCGAGGAGAACACCGCCGAAGTGCTCGAGATCCCGTACGACCCGCACATCGACGCCGGCTCACGGCTGTCCTTCGACCGTCTCGCTGCTCCCACGCAGCGAGCATTCCTGCGCCTGGGAGCGACCGTCTCCCGGACGCTGGCGGACATCGACAACCCCTACCTGACCGCATCACCCACCACGGAAGGAAACTGACATGAACCCGTTTGAGGGAGTTGCTCCCAGCCTGGATATCTTCGGCGCAGAGGTGAACAGCCTTGTCGCCCTGGTCCTCGGGGGCCTGTGGGCCCTGGCCTTCGTGGCGTGCGCGATCGGCGCGCTCATCGGCACGGGGAAGTGGGCCGTCGCGCGGCACTCCAACCGCAGCGAAGAGATGACCGAGGCTGCCGGACAGCTCAAGGTCGCGCTCATCGCGTTCGGTGCCTGCGCGGCACTCGGCATCATCTTCGCCGCCATCCTGTTCATCGTGGGCTCGGTGCAGGGCTGATGTCGGACCTCCGCGACGAGCAGCAGGACCGGCGCCGGCTCCGCCGGGGGCCGGTCATCGCGGTGCTCTCGGTGGCCGTTCTGGTGCTACTCACACTGTCGGGCGTGCTCGGCGCGCAGCTGCTGTTCTCCGACGACGAGGAGCCGCGGGAGGGCGGGGCGACGACGTCGTCCGCGCCCCCGTCGAGTCAGCCCGTGATTCGGGACGACCTCAAGGTCACGGTCGGGGAAGGCGGCTCGGCAGCTTCCGAGCATGATCCCTCCGTGCCCGTGGGGTACGAGCCAACCTGCAAGGGAGCGGTCGAGGCCGCGACCAACTACCTCGTCGGACTGGACTACACGAAGGCCACCTCCGGAGAGCTGAGCCAAGAGGAATACGTTGCGCTCACCGAGGAGCTGACCACCGGCGAGTACCAGGAAAGTTCAGTCCAGAGCACGCGAGAGATGCTCGAAGAGTTTGGTGACGCAGAGAGCCCCCGCGGTTCGATCCGTCCCGACTGGGGCGGTTTCACCGTTGCTGAGTGCACGGAGGAAGAGTCGGCCACCGTGCAGATCGTGCACGCCTACGACTACTGGGGAGAGGGCGAGTTCTATTACGCCACCTCCTCGACGACGCTGGCCTGGGTGGATGGTGACTGGAAGATCAGCGGAACTGGCCAGGCGGAGGCCCCGACCACGTTGCCTGAGGAGCCTGTTACCGAGCCGGACGATGAGGTGTCGACCCTGGTGGGAACGCACACCCAGTGGGAGAACTATGAAGACGCGAGCTGAGCACTCCCGCCGTCTTTTGGTGGCGGCGTTAACTCTGTTTCTGGTGGTCATGATCGGTGGAGGTCCTGCCCTCGCTGAACCGTCTGCGGAGGACGAGGAAGCGGCTCGCGCCGCCGGCAACACCGCCGCGGCAGAGTTCGCGTGCGACCTGTTGCCGACCGGCGGCGGGGATCTCCTGGAGAAGTGTGTCGAGCTGGCTGAGGGGGCGATCGCGCAGGCTCCGTCGTTCGAGGAGATTCAGCCTCAGATCATGTGCGGCGCGCTACTGCCGCTCGGCCCCGTTCCTACGGTGGGCTGTGTCGGCCTGGTGACTGCCAACGTCGGTGGCCTGCGAGATGCCGCGCAGACGGCCTATGACGCGACGATCGGCCAGGCCGAGGAGGTCATCGACACCGCCAAGAAGGCGAAAGCGTTCATCGACGATCCGCAGAGCGCGTTCGAGGACATCGTGAACATGCTCAAGGAAGGCGCGGTCGACTTCCTGAACAAGGTCATGGGCGAACTGGTGAACATCGGAAACGCCGATTTCAGCGCCGAGTGGTGGCGGAACGCCTACGCCGCTGCCGGTGGGATCGGGCTGTTCGTCGCGGCGGTCATGATGATCATGGTGCTCAAGGACGCGGCCCGTGACCGTATCTCGGCGCACCAGTTGGGCGAGAGCTTCCAGTACCTCATGGGCGGGATCATCTCGATGGTCTGGGCGCCGGTGCTGGCCTACGTCGTCCAGAACATGATCGCGGCGTTCAACCGGGGGATCATTGCCTGGGGTGGCGAGGATATCTACGAGACGGTGCTCGAGGGGGCGATCTTCTCGGTCACCGCGAACTTGATGCCGGGCGGTGTGTTGATGGGCCTGGTGTTCTGGTTCATCCTGTTCATCGGCGCCGTCTTGGTGTTCGTGATGTTCATTGCGCAGGGCATGGCGGTCTACATGACGTCGGTGGGGATGGCGATCGCGTTCGGGATGCTCGCCCATCCGCGGTGGAGGTCGAAGGCGCTGCGCGTCCCCATGCTGGTCCTCGGGATCATGCTCGCCAAGCCGACGCTGCTGTTCGTGATCACGGTGCTGTTCATGATGATCCAGTCGTTCAAGCCGCTGAATCTGCTGGGGCAGGACGCGCTGCAGACCCTCGGTGAGGGCTGCATGATCATTCTGGCGCTTCTCGCGGTGGGGCTGGCGCCGTGGGTGGCGTTCAAGTTCATCCCGCTCCTGCCGGACGGCTCGGAGGTCGACGGCGGCGGGTTCAACCCGGCGTCGGCCGCTGCCGGTGCGGCGGGCGGAATGATGATGACCGTCGGGATGCGCCGTATGCAGACGTCCGGCGGCGGTGCCGGTGGCGGAGGAGGCGGAGGAGCCCCGCCCACTGGCCAGGGATCCTCGTCCTCCTCCATGCCGTCAGCACCGGCTGCGCCCCAGCCCGGCGGGGGCGTATCCGGTGGCAGTACGAACAAGCTGGGTTCTTTGAGCACATCAGGTGGCGGCGGGAACGCCGCCGCGGCGGGTGCCGGCAAGGCAGGTGCTGCCGGTGCCGCGGGCAAGGCCGGTGTGGCTGCGGGCGGTGCGGCCACGGGCGGCGCACTGATCCTGGCGGCCATGGCCGCCAGGGGCACGCAGACCGCTGCCGCGACCGCGAAGACGGCCGCGGAGAGCGCGGCACCGCCTTCGCAGGGCCCGTCGCAGGAAGAGCAGCAGAGCTCGTTGCATGATCGACGGAAGTGGAGCGAGTGATGGCCGTGACGCATGTGCAGCTCGGTGGCGAGCTGCAGGGCCGCTCGATCTTCGGCAGCAGCCGCAACCGCCTCGAGCGGATCGGTATGTGGTCGACCCTGGCCGTGCTGGTGGTCGCTCAGCTGATGGTGATGCGCTGGTCGTGGACCGTCCTGCTGGGCGCTGTTCTGCTGGCCACGACCGTGTTCGTGTGGTCACCGAGGCCGAGCTTCGGCCACAAGTCCGTGGTCGGGATGCTCGCGATTCCCCTGCGTCGGCGCTGGAACCGCCGGATGAAGACGCTGGACACGGTCGGGGGAGAGGCGGCCGAGGCCGCTGAGGGGAATGTCCCTCACCTGCCGGCTGCCGTCGGGACGTTGCGTGGGTTCGAGATCGAGCTGTGGCCGGGGGCGGAGCATCCTGGACGTGTGGCTGTGCTTCGTCAGCGGATCCACGACCAGACCCAGTTCACGATGGTGCTCGAGTTCCGGGCACAGCAGTCTGGTGTGGTCGACGGGCTTGAGGGGCTGCGGAACCACGCGGGGTGGGCGAAGTTCCAGGCCGTGATGGCGCGTCAGGGTTCGCTGGCGAGGCATCTGCAGCCGGTGGCGCGGATCGTGCCGTTCGACCCGGCCGATCACGTGCAGTGGCTCATCGATGCGCTGCCGGACAACGCACCGGAGATCCTCGTGCGTTCGTACGCCGAGCTCGTGGACGGAGTGATCAGCGAGCAGGAGCAGAACCGTACCTGGCTGGCGATCGGTGTGCCGGCGAGTCGCGAGTTCTACGCGGCGGCCGATCGCGTGGTCCTCCCGGACGACATGGCCGAGGCCAGTGACCGGGAGCGGGCCGATGCCCGCACGGCCGTGGTCCTGGCCACCGAGCTGCGCCGGATCATCTCCGCTGGCCGAGCCAACGGGTTCTCGTTCCGGGAGCTCGACGAGCGACGGCTCGCCGCGGTGACGCGCAGCCTGCAGGATCCCGATCAGCCGTTGGATCGCCTCGAGGGCGCTGACCGGTTCTCGATGTGGCTGCCGTGGATCGGCTCGGAGTCCTCCCGGTACTTGGTGATCGAGGGGAGCCAGAAGCGGTGGTACACCCGCACGGCCGTGGTGCCGCGCGACGGGTTCGCGGCGGGAGAGCTGCCGGTCGACATGCTGGTGCCTCTCCTGACGGGCGTGAACCCGGCAGTGGTACGCACCGTGAGTACCCACGTGACGGTGGTGCCGGCGACGACCGCCCGGGCCGAGGCGCGGGATGACCTGACGATGGACCGTTCGGCGGTGCAGCAGAAGGCCAAGGAGGTCTCGGACGGGACGAGCGAGGCCCAGCTGACAGCGTCGCAGCGCCGACTGCAGGACCTGCAGCCGGGATCGGGCGTCCACGGGGCGGAGTGGGCGCTGGCCGTGACGATCCAGGCTCCCGATCTCGAGGAGCTCGAGCGGGCGGTCAACGCGATCGAGGAGGCCGCTGCCGAGTCGCACATCTCGAACCTCGACTGGCAGGACCACGCGCACCACCTGGCGATGCCGCTGACGCTGCCGTTGGCTACCGGAGTGCGGCGGCGTAAGAAGAAGTGGTTGCCGACGTGATCGTCAGCGCAGCAAGCCCACAGGCCCCCGCCGCCACTTGCGAGCGGCATAGACGAGGAGAGCACCGATGAAGGTGAAGCAGCGGAAGAAGCGAAAGGGCGGCACCCCGCCCTCCTCTGCAGAGACGAAGCTTCCCGAGCCGTGGCTGCAGGAGGCTCGCCGGAAGGGGTGGCTCGACTTCCTGGGAGCCTATGACCAGCAGGTCACCATGCTGCGGTCGACGACGTCGCAGACCTCGGCGCTGCATCTCGCAGTGGCCGGGGCGCCGACATCATCGTTCGGCCTCTACGCCGGAGACGACCTGATCACCGGCTGGCCGGTCTTCCACGATCCGATCGAGGGCTACCGGTCCAAGGTCATCGGCTCTCCGAACTGCGTCTCGATCGGCGATGTCGGCTACGGCAAGTCCTCGTTCTCCAAGACCTGGGTCACGATGCGCAACCTCATGCTGGGACGACGCGTCGTGATCGTGGACAAGAAGATGCAGTCGGCCGGAGATGAAGACTCCGAGCACGAGGGCGAGTACGCCTCACTGGCCCGCGCCCTCGGCGTGGAGCCCATCCGCTTCACCGGCGAAGAGGGCGGGCTGAGGATCAACCCGCTGGATCCCGTGATCACGGGATCCGACCGACTCACGGCGAACCACACCGACCTGCTCAAGGCGATCCTCGAAGAGGTGATCGGCGAGGTCCTCAGCGCGGACGAGCGCAAGGCCCTGCGGGTCGCGCGGGACGCCGCGGTCACGCGGGCGCGGGAGCGCGGCGCGGTCGCGACGATCCACGACGTCACCAGGTACCTCCTGGAGCCGGACGAGGAGATCGTCGAGGCGCAGCTGGGACGCTACGGAGTCGACGACTACGCAACCTGGGGTCGTCGCGTCGGGTTCGCGCTCGAGGAGTGCATCGAAGGCGAGCTCGCCGGGCTGATCGACGGGGAGACCAGTGAGGAGATCCGTGTCCACGCGGGGCTGACGGTCTTCGATATCTCGGCGCTGCCGGATAGCGGCCCGGCGGTGCCGGTGGTCATGGCGATCATCAACACGTGGCTGCGGGCCACCCTCCTGCGGCAGAAGTCGGCGGTCCCGACGTTCTTCGTGATCGAGGAGGGTTGGCACCTGGTGGACGGGTCCTTCGCCAAGGTGTCCCAGCAGAACACGAAGAAGTCTCGCGGACTCGCCCTGTCGACCGTGACCAACTACCAGCATCTCTCCGATGTGCCGGCGAACTCGCCGGCCATCGCCACGATCAAGGAGGCCGGCACCATCGCGATGTTCCGCCAGGCACGCCGAGAGGACGCCGAGGCGTGCCAACGACTGTTCGGCATGCCCCCGTCGTCGATCGACCTGCTGATGAACCTCGAGCAGGGCTGCTGCCTGCTCAAGATCGGCAACAAGCCCGCCGTGCTCATGCGCGCGTCGCGCTCGAGCATTGAGGCGCAGCTGGCTGACACCGATGGTGCGCTGCTGTCGCAGGCGCGCGTCGGGCTGCAGGGTGACGACTTCACGGCCGGTGCGCAGGACGACGCCGAGGATCTCGCCCTGGCGGGTGCGGGGAGTGATGTCGCATGAGCGCCGCCGAAGTTGTGTCCTCGACCCGAATCCCGACGGTCACCTCGACTTACCTTGATCCGACCTCCGAGTCGGGTCGCACCCCGCTGTACATCGCGCGGCGCGGCCGCCTGGATGGGGTGATGCTGCGCCTGGACGTGTGGGAGCAGCTCCGGGACGAGGCGACGCGCTCACTGGACCTGCGTGAGCGCGACGAGCTGCAGGACCGCCTGAGTGCCGGTGTGCTGCTCGAGGGGTCTCTGGGGGAGGTCGCAGCGCCTCTGCGGCCACCGGCCGTCCTGGCGTCGCTGCCGATTCGGTACGTCGCGCATGCCGCCTCGGACATCCTCACGGCCTCGCGCCGAACGGAGAACCCCCGGAACCTCGCCGGCTTCCTTGCGCACTGGACACGCGGGTACCTGCGCGGGTCGGCGGTCACCGACCCCGACCGCCCAGGCCCCGTGATTGAGCGGGAAGTGGCGCCTGCCTACCACGATGACCAGGTGCCGTTCCGGATCGTCTGGGCGCGGGCGGGGGAACACCGCGAGCACCGGACGCTGCTGGCGGTGCGACCGCTCGAGGGCGTGCTCGCCCGGGCGTGGACGTTCCCGCCCCCGATGGATGCCACAACCGAGGGAGATTCCTGATGGCTCAGCGAGGTCGCTACGACAAGACTCCCTCGACGCTCTTGCTGCTGGTCGCCGACTACTGGTGGGCGTTCCTGCTGATCCTCGTCGCCGGCCTGCTGGGGGTGTGGCACACCGCAGTGGTGCTGTCCACGCCCGCGGAGTGGGGCGACTTCGAGGTGAGCATGACCGGGCTCGTGGGCGTGGTCCGTGGGCAGGGCCTGGCAGAGGTCCCCGGCGGCGGCACCTGGACCTACGTGCTCCTGGGCCTTCTCCTCGCGCTGATCGCCGTCGTGATCGTGGCCGTCTCGGCACTGCTGACGAAGTGGCGGCTGCGCGCACCGGGCAAGGGCATGGCCACGAAGGCTGACGTGAAGAAGGTGCTCGGCCGCGATGCGATCCTCTCCGAGGATCGTGACGGCCGGCTGTGGCCCGCCGACTCGCGGGTCCCCGCGAAGGAGCGGACGTTCTGCGTGGGCACCGCGGCGTTCGCGCGCGGTGCCGTCGAGGCGCATCTCGGCCAGGAGCAGCATCTCGGGGTCGTTGCGCCGACCGGGGGCGGCAAGACGTTTCGCGTCCTGAGCCGGGCGGCGCTGAACGCGCCCGGTGCGCTCGTGGTGACGTCGACGAAGGCGGATCTGCTGGATGTGATCGCGGAACCTCGTGCGAAGAAGGGCAAGGTGTGGGTGTTCGACCTGCTGAACCTCGTGTCCTGGCCCGAGGCGATGCGATGGAACATCCTGCGCGGCTGCGAGGACACGGTCGTGGCTCGAGCTCGCGCGGGACAGCTGGTCAAGGGAGGCAAGAAGGACTCCCACACTGCTGGCGGTGGTGACTCCAACTCTGAGTTCTTCCTCGGGCGTGCCCGGACGGTGCTGCAGTCGTACCTGCACGCGGCCGCGCTGGGCGGCCACTCGATCGCCGACGTGCTGAAGTGGGCGGCTGAGCTCGAGACCGACGACACCGCGCTGAAGATCCTCGACAAGCACCCGGGCGCCGACCCGTTGCTCGCACGCCGCCTGCGTTCGGCAGTCACCGGCGCCTCGGACACCGTCTCTTCGATCCGCCAGACGCTCGACGACGCTCTCGACGCTCTCTCGCTGCAGAAGATCAACCAGCAGTTCGTCGAGGACGAGCAGATCCCCACCTTCGATCCCGACGAGTTCGTGCGGTCCACCGACACGCTGGCGATCATCGCGGACGACAACGACCCCACCGACGTGACCACGCTGGTCGCGGTGCTGGTGGACTCGGTGTTCCAGGCGGCCAAGACGGCGGCCCGGCGCACGGAGTCGGGCCGGCTGAGCCCTCCGCTGCGCGCGGTGCTCGATGAGGTCGCGAACATCTGCCCGCTCCCGGATTTCCCCAAGATGCTCTCGGATCTGCGCGGCTACGGGGTCCAGATCATCTACGGCCTGCAGGGACGTGCGCAGACCAGGAAGACCTGGGGTCCCGAAGGCTCCCAGATGATCGTGGATAACTCGTTCGCGCTGCTGATCCTCGGGGGGATCAAGGATGCGGAGCAGCTCGAGGATCTCTCCAAGCTGACCGGCATGGTCGAGGTGAAGGGGCTCTCCACGCAGGTCCGTGACCACGGCATGTCCCGGGGCAATCAGACGGTGAGTGATCAGGAGAAGCGGATCCTGCGTCCTGAGGAGATCGGGCGGCTCGAGGTAGGGGAGGGGATGCTCCTGACCGGAGTCGTTCCCGCCGTCGTGGTCAGCTTGCCTGGCTGGACGCAGCTGCCCGACGGCGACGAGCTCAAGAAGTCCGCCCAGCGCACCGCGAAGTCCCGCGTCGCTGCGGGACGAAGCAGCGCTGCGGCATGAGGAGGAGACGATGATGACCGAGGATGCGACGCCGGCCCCCGGCGACACCGACTTCACCTACCTCACGGAGATCGAGCAGCACTACCTCAACGAGCTCGGCGAGGCGGTCGCTGATCACGAGGTGCGCCTCGAGCGGCTCGAGGCGAAGGAGAAGGAGCCGCCCGTCCCGCGGGACTGGATCGCGCGGCACCAGAGCGTGCAGGCCTGGAACGAGCTCGCGGACTGGGTGGACTGGCTCAACGCGAACTACTCCATGCCCCACGCGCGCCGCGTGCAGGAGTGCTGGCCGGCCCACCCGGGGCTGGTGCACGTCCTGGCGGGGCTCCGCTCCGCGTGGCGTGCGTCGGTGCTCTCCGATGAGCAGAGCAAGGAGCAGGGCAACGCGATGGCGGCGTTCCACGACTACCACCTGTTCCCGTTCTTCCAGCGCCTCGAGGACACCAAGCTGTTCAAGTGCTCGAACGGTCACAAGGCTGACGACGAGCACGCCGCGACTGACCGTGACCGGTTCCCGGAAGGGCTGGTCGGGGAGGATGAGGTGGCCGATGCGAGCCCGGCCCCATCCGTGGAGCCGGAGGGCCCGGAGGTTGTTGCCCTGCCAGCCCAGGAGGGTGCAGGGGATCTCGAGGATGACAGCGAGTGGTGGCGAGGCTAACGCGACCCCAGGCTGAGCGCGGAGGCCCGTCCGGTCCATGCCGGAGGGGCCTCCGGCATGTCCGGGATCGGTGGAGGTCAGGCGATCAGGTCGGCGACATGGATGTCGGTCTCCCGCACGGCGCCGTCGATCGCGCGCAGGAGCTGCTCGTCCACGTCGTTCCTCAGCGGCAGTTGAGAGGTGGTCAGTGCATGGCGGACGGCTCGCAGCGCGTTGCCGGGGCCCGAGCCTCCGTATCCGAAGGCGAAGCCGGGAGAGCGGAACGGGTCGGGCAGAGGCCCGAGGGGGTCACCGTCCGGGGTGCAGATGAACAGTGGCGTGTCTCCGGAGAGCATCGTTCCGGCACGCAGGCGCGTCTCCGCATCCAGGCGTGCGGGAATCGTCGATTCCCGGACCACGAACTCCGGGTTCCCGTACGACGTGGTCCCGCGCAGGACGGGGTTGCCGAGCCGGTCCCGGGAGAACTCAGTGTCGGTGACGCCTGAGGAGGCGCGAGCCAGCAGGTGGTTGCGCTCGTAGTCGTGCAGCTCGGCCGTGAGGTCTAGGGATGCGAAGTACGCCTCGGCAACGGGATCTCCCACGGACGTGCCGTAGTGGCGTGCGTGGTGGCGCGGGTATCCCGGAACGCCTTCGAGCGGGTCGGGGTTCCACTTCAACAGCTCCCTGTGGAGCTGTCCCATCGACCAGAGGGCCGCGGGCAACACTCCGGGAAGAGCGGCGGGGTGATGCGCATCGTGTTCGTCGGCGAGCTCGGCTAGTGCACCCTTCATGGTTCGGGCCACCTCGTGGTCGGTTGGGTCGAAGGCAGGCGCTGCATTCTCCTGCTCGAGCCACTGCGCGAAGTCGGTGGGGATGGGCGCTGCGGTGACTCGGGAGCCTTGCGGAGGCCAGGGGTAGAGACCCCAGTCGGCCTCCCGGAACCCGTCGCGCTCACGGGACTCGGGAGCGAGGTGCTGGCCGCGCTCGAGAACCTTCATACCCTCTCGGTAGACCATCGCCCGGACGGCGTCCGCAGCGATGCCCTCGAGGGGACGCACGGCGCGCCAGTGCGATGCGGTCTCCCCGATCCGCTCTCCGTCGTACGGGTAGCGGACCTGCGTGTTCGTGCGGTGGTACTCCTCGATGGTGGCGAGCGTGTAGGCGTCGCGGTGGTAGAGCACGGGCTGGCTTCCCAGTGCGCGTTCGAGGTCGCCGAAGACCAGGTCCTGGATCCCTTCGGTGACCCGTAGATCGTGCTCCGAACGCAATGGGAGCATGCCGTGCGCCCATGTGCCCTGCAGGGCCCAGACATGGAGTGTGCTGATGCGTTCACGGTAGAGCTCGACCAGGGCGGTGCGGTTGAAGTCAAGTGAGATCCCCCGGGCGGCGGTGATCTCCTGCAGAGTGGCCAGGGTGCGGTGCAGGGTGCGGGTATCGAGGAGGTCTGCGTCCTGGTTGCCGGGGACTCCGAGGAGGACGATGCGGTACTCGTCCTCGCCGCCCCAGATCCGCACGTGCACGTAGGGCCCGGAGTCCTCCATCCGCTCGACGGATTCGAGAAGCAGGGGTCGCGGCGCGGCCGCAGCAGGAATGCGGCTCAGGGGGAGGGTGGTGAACGTGCGCTCGTCGAGCTGCTTGCGCCGGGCCTCGCGCTCGCGCTCGAACGCGAACTGCTCGACGTCGGCCGCCCGGATGAGCAGCACGCGGCCGGTCGAGAGGGGATGTCGCGGGAGGGTGCCCTCGTCGACGAGCTGGCGGATGCGTTCGCGGGTGAGGCCGGTGAGCTGCGCGGCACCCTCGGTGGTGTACGGGGTGATGCGGGGCATGAGGACTCCTCGTGGTCGACCGTGGGCGCCGTGACACACTAAACGATAACGACTTGGCGAGACAATAATATAGCAGGAGAGGAGGGTGGCCAGACTCTGATCGCTCGCGCCTGGCCCTTGTATAGCCGCCTCGGGCGGCTATACTGGGGGTGCGGCAACTGCCTGGAGCTCACGCAAGTGGGTGAACCCAGGAGGCCGGGGGGGTTGTGCGGGACGGATGAGCCCGCCGAACCCCGGTGCCGCCCAGCTTCTCCCCTAGAGGGAGCGTGAAGGCCCCTCCGACCCCCGCGGGTTCTAGCGATCCCCGCAACACCCTGTTCTTCAGGGGGTTGCGGGGATCGTGTCGTTCGTGGAGTTGAAGGAAGCGTTCTTCGAGGCGCTGGGCCGTGTGGATGGCAGCATCTCAGCTGCTGCTCGCGCGGTCGGCGTCAGCCGGAACACGGCGTATGGATGGGCGCGCAAGGCAGGAGTCCGCGGTCGCGGCAAGACAGGCACGGGGCCTCATCCGAGGCGGGGTGAGTATGACCGGTTGCGTGCTGGTGGGATGCGTCGGCGCGAGGCTGCCGGGCACGTCGGTATCAACATCCGCACGGCCGAAGACTGGGATCGAGGGATTCGGAAGATCGGCGACTCCCGGCTCTATCCGGACGGTCGACGCAGCGACTACACAACAGGCATGACCACTCTCGTGGAAGTTCCTGCCCTGCCTGCGTTGGAGGCTGTGCTCCATCCCCGGTATCTCACGCTCACGGAGCGGGAGAAGATCGCTGACCTGCGGCGGAGCGGGGCGAGCCTGCGGGCGATCGGCAGGGTGCTGGGCAGGCCGGCCTCGACGATCAAGCGCGAACTCGACGCCCGCTCCGAGGACGGGCGCTATCAGCCCTATGCCGCCCAACGTGCCTGGGCGACGTCGCGGCCGAGGCCGAAGACGTCCAAGCTCGTCACCGAGGGGCGGCTGCGGGAGTTCGTGCAGGAGAAGCTGTCGGTGAGATGGTCGCCGGAGCAGATCAGCCACACTCTGCTCAAGGAGTTTCCCGACGACGAGAGCATGAGAGTGAGCCCGGAGACGATCTACCAGGCGTTATATGTCCAAGCCCGAGGCGGGATGCGACGCGAGGTCGCTGCGGCGCTGCGGACCGGCAGGACGCGCCGGAAGCCGCACAAGCATCCTGACCAGCGCACGCCCAGGTTCGTGGACGAGATGGTGATGATCTCCGAACGGCCGGCCGAGGTCGAGGACCGGGCCGTGCCCGGACATTGGGAAGGCGATCTGATCGTCGGGCCGGGCAGCGCTTCGGCGATCGTGACGCTGGTGGAGCGGACCACCCGCTACGTGTTGCTGGGTCACCTCCCCGGCGGGCACACGGCCGAGGAGGTCCGGGACGTGCTCACCGCGCTGATCGGCACGCTGCCTGCGCATCTGCGGGGGTCGCTGACCTGGGACCAGGGCACCGAGATGGCTGCTCACAAGCAGTTCAGCATCGCGACCGGGGTGCCGGTGTTCTTCTGCGACCCGCACTCACCCTGGCAGCGAGGCAGCAACGAGAACACCAACGGGCTCCTGCGCCAGTACTTCCCCAAGAGCACCGACCTGCGCCCCTACGGGCCCGCCGATCTCGAGCACGTCGCCCAGGAACTCAACGGCCGCCCACGCAAGACGCTCGACTGGGATACCCCAGCCGAGCGTCTGCGTGATCTACTGACGACCACTTAGCCATCAGGTGTTGCGAGGACCCCTAGAAACCGCCCCCTGGACCGGAGGGGCCTTCGGCGTGTCCAGGCGCGGCGCCGCCGCGGGCCTGGGCACCGGTGAGCTGCCCTGGGCGCGGAGCTGCTGGACGCGTTGCGCGAGGGAGTGGATGGGGGCGCGACGTTCTCGCTGCCCCGCACGGCCCACCAGGTCGGCTCTCACTGCCGTCCGTAGTTCCCGCTTCTTCCCGGTCAGCGCGTGCACCTCCTGCAGGCGCCCGCTGAGGGGGGCAATGTGCTGGGAGTCCCTCGCCTTCGTCCCGAAGTGGTGGCGCTGCACGGACCAGGCCACGGTGTCGGCGCTCCACAGCGCGTGCTCTTCGCTCATCCGCCCGTGGTGCATCCACATCTGCTCGCTGACCTCGCCCCTCTCGCGGAGCTCGTGGACGATCGCCTGGTCGAGACGGACATTGCGCTGCTGGGCCTGCGGGAAGTTGTCCAGGACGACGTCGGTGATTCCCTGCTCGTCGAGTGTTCTGAGCGCACCTCGGAGGCAGACATCTCGCACGGCACGCTCCTGCGCCTCGGTGATCTCGTGGTCGCGGACGTCGAAGACGACCACGGGCATCGCGGTCTTCGCGGCGATGTACTCGTTCATGTCGCCGATTCGGCCGCGGAGCCGCTGGTCCTTGACGGCCTCCTTGGAGTGCCAGAACGTGCCGCCGGCGATCTCCTCGAGGTCGCGCCGGATCTCCGGCAGGTCGTCCGCGTGGAAGACCACGGCGCTGAGGCCGTAGTACCCGACCTGACCGCCCTCAGTTGCGCGATGGGTTTCGTCGACGAACGCGACGAGATCCTGCCGGGTCGTGTACCGCTCTAGGAGGGTGTCGTCCCACAGGCCGCTATCGCGGTGGCGGGCGCGCAGTTCCTCGCGCCGGAGATGCTCGTCGATGCCGTCCTCGACCTCGCTCATCGCTGGACCGGTCCCTTCCCCTGCTCTCGCTCGCGCGCCTGCTGCGCGAGGCGCTGTCGCATCTGCTCGTCGGCGCGCTTCTGCCCGTCGGAGAGCCTAGAGGCCCCCTCGGCCGCGCGCTGGGCGGCCACCCGATCCTTGAGGGAGGGGAGGGGAACATCCCGGGTCCTCGCGGGTGCAGTGGCCGGAGGCGGTGCGAGCCGGGAGCGGAGCTGCTCGAGGTCCGCGCGGTCCTGCGCCGCCACCTCGGAAAGCTCCGGCAAGGCCCGGGTCTCGACGGCGTAGTCGTGCAGCTGCCGCCAGGCCTTGACCTGGCCGGCGGTCTCTTCCCACCGCGCGCGCTGTGCCGTGCCGTCGGCGGGGGTGGGGCCGAGCTCGCGGGTCCAGGGCTCTCGCTGCAGCGCGAGCGTGCGACCGTCCGCGCGCAGCCGGGCGGCGAGGAACTGTCGGCGCTGGGCGAGGTGGTCGCGCCATGCGGGGGAGAGCGCTGGGTCGTCCATCCCTCGGTCGGGGGCGAGCCAGCGCGGTAGCCCGTCGGCCGGCGCCGGCACGGGGCGATCGGGCTCGACCTCGCGTCGGCGCTGCTCGGCGCGGATCGTCCGGTCCAGCGTCGATTCGCGCTCGAGGACGCGGTGAGCCTCCTCGAGGTCCAGGACGTGGCCGGCGCGGGCGTGGATGTGCTCGGCGTCGGTGTGCTCGTGGCGCCTCTGAGCGTCTCGCTGCACGTTCTCGAGGACCCAGCTGCGCGTGGGCATCGCCCGACGCATGCCCTGTTCGCGGCGCAGTTCGGTGAGGTCGGTGTGCCCCGCGCGCAGTTTCTCGCGCAGCGCGGAGACGGTCTCCTCGACGTGTTGGATTCGTGCCGCGGTGATCTCCATGCGCGGATCTCGGAGGCTGACCTCGGCGCGCCTGTACGTGGTCCACTCGCGCTGCAGCTCGCGGAGCTCGCGGCGCGCGTCGGTCAGCTGGTGCTGGTCCTCGGACGCGACGACGCGCGCCACTGCGACCATGTCCGAGAGCTCTCCCGCGGTGAGGCTGCCGTGAGCTCGGTCCGTCCAGGCGGGGATCGTCCGGTCTTTGAGGTCGATGGGCTTCGCGTCGAGCGAGTGGCGGGCCTCTGCGATGTTGACGGCCTCCCGCGCAGCCGCGCGACGGTCAGCCGACTCGGCGCTGAGCTCGACGAGCCGCTCGCGGGGCATCTCGCGCAGGGGCCGGTGCTCGGCCGAGGTCGCCTGCTCGGACCCGCGGCGCAGGTCGTTGCGCAGTCGCCAGGCGAGGAGCTTGCCGGGGTCCTCTGCCTTCTCCGGCTCGAGGACGTCGCTGTGCCGGTGCAGGAGACGGTCGATGTCGTAGCCGGCGTCCTCGGCGCTGCGCAGCGCGGCGTCGACGGCGGAGCGGGCGTCGGAGGTGACCACGCGCTCGGCGCCGGCGCCGAGCGAGTCGCGGAGGTGGACGCTGTACCGCTGCTCGTCGGCGCGGCTGGTGACGTCCTGGTGCTGTCGGCCGAGCTCGGCGGGGGAGTCCACGCGCTCGGCCTCGGTGAGCATCGCGTCGCGGGCGGCGACGTCGCGCCGATCGGAGCGGGTGATCCTCGAGAGGATCACGTCACGGGGCTGGTCGTCGGTGCCGACGAAGAGCTCGTTGGAGTGGCGCCCGCGGGTCATGGCCACGTAGAGGCCCTCGCGGCTGGTGGCGGTGGTGGCCAACGCTCGCGCGACGTCGACGGTGCGGCCTTGGGCGCGGTGCACGGTGCTCGCGTAGCCCAGCTCGGTCGACTCGCGCACGTACTCGGCCGGTAGGTGGACGGGGCGCTGGTCCGTGAGCCGGGTGGCGGTGATCGAGCCGTCGGCGTGGATGCGCTGCACTGTCCAGGCGTCGCCGTTCTTCACGCAGTCGCGGGTGCCGTTGACGGTGAGGGTGCGGTCCACGCGGCGAGTCACGACGACGTCCCCGGTCCCAGCATCGTGGCCGTCGCGGAGGGCCGTGCTGGTGGTGAGGTCGACCTGCCCGCGTGCGATCCGGCGTTCCTGGGCGAGACCGTTCAGCTCGGCGACCCGCACGTTGGTGTCGGCCATCATGAGCGATTCGCGTCCGGCGGCGTCGTCGGCGTCCCAGGCGCGAACGATCTGGTCGACGAGGTCTTCGTGTCGGCCGGAGTGGACTCGGCCGGCGGACTCGTACCAGCTGATGTCGCCCTGTCGGAGGGCGAGGGACGCCTCTGCCTCGGCGTCGTTCCGGGTCCCGTCGGTGTGGCGGAAGCGGTGCAGCTGGGTGAGCTCGACGGCGCCGACCTCGGAGGCGATCATGCGCAGCGCGCCCCCGGACTCGACCGCCTGCAGTTGACGGTCATCGCCGATGAGGCGGACGTGGGCACCGACGGTCCGGGCGTCGCTCACGAGCTGCTCGAGGTTCAGGGTGCCAGCCATCCCGGCCTCGTCGACGAGGACGACGTCGCCGCTGCGGAGCGCGAAGCGCTCGGGGACGGTGTCGCCCTCGCGGGCGCGGCCGCGCCAGTGCAACCACTGGGCGAGGGTGGTGGATTCCGCGCCCGTGGCGTCCTCGAGCTGTGCGGCTGCGGTGGCGGCGACGGACAGGCCGACGACGCGGCCGCCGCCGGCCTGGATCGTCTCGACGGCGAGCTTCATGGCGGTGGTCTTGCCGGCGCCAGCGGGACCGATGCCGACGGCGAGCACGTTCTCACCGCAGGCGAAGGCTCGTGCGAGCTCGATCTGTCCGTCGTCGAGGGGGACGTCCTGGCGCGCGAGGATCTCGTCGAAGGTGGCGGGGGCGGCTGCCGGGATGGCCTCCTCGCGGGCGGCGTCGAGCAGCGTGTACTCGGCGTCGATCATCCGTGCGGAGGTGTAGATATTCCGGTCGCGCGGCTCGTAGATGGACGTGCCGTCGGCACGGGTCAGGTCCGCGAGGACCGGGGCCTCGGAGCGGGGGGTGAGGTTGACGCTGCCGACGTCGCGGGCGTACTGGGCGATCGCCTCGCGCTGGAACCCGCTGAGCATCCAGCCGTCGTTCCGTGCCGCCCAGCGGTCGACCTCGGCGCGGATGTCGCGCTCTGCCCATGTCGAGCGACGGGTGGAGAGTTCGGCGATCACGTTCTCGCCGGCGCCGATGATGTCCAGGCCGTCGCGCACGGCGATGGCCCTGTCTCGGGAACCTGCCGCGGCCTGGCGGGCGATGTCGGCGATGTTCTCCACGTCGGTGTTGCCGACGATCTCTGCTGCCTCGGTGCGCCACTGCTCGCGCATCTCGGCCAGGGACCGGTGGGGGCCCTTGGGGGTGCGGGTCTCGAGCGTTGCCTGCTGGCGCAGCTGGTGCATGAGCTTCGTGTCGGGCTCTCGTCCGTGCTCACGGACGTAGGAGGCGACGAGTTCGCGAGTGCGTGCTCGGATCGCGGCCGAGCGCTTCGCGGACTGCGACATGAGGCGCGGGTCGACGCCGTCGACCTCCATCACGGGGCGCTTGCCCGGGCCGGTGGAGCGGGGCGAGAAGCTGAATCCGCGCGCGGACAGATGGGCGACGAGGCGCTGGTTGTAGTGCTCGCTGGCGGAGACCGCCGAGCGGTACAGCGCGGCACCGTCGAGAGTCCTCCACCGGTCGCTCTGCGGGTCGTAGACCTTGTTCGCAACGACGACGTGATCGTGGAGCTGCGGATCGCCGTCACGGGAGTCGTGGTGACGGAAGCGGGTGGCGATCATTCCGGTGACGTCGAGCTGGGCGACCCCGCCGGCGCCGGCGCGGGTGCCGATGGCGTGCTCCTCGAGGTACTCCACGGCGTCGTCGATAGCAGCTTCATGAGCTGCAGCCACGGCCTCGGCGGTGTCCTTGTCGGCGAGTCCCCAGAGGACCGAGACACTCTTGGGTGGCGAGAAGGTCAGGTCGTAGCCGGCCACGGAGTTCGACCCCTTGGACAGCTCCTTGGACAGGAAGGTGGCGAGCTCCTTGTCGTCCACCGGCCGGTGGGAGAAGCGCTCCTCGTAGACCTCGGAGGCGACGCGCATCCGCGTCTGGCGGATCTCGTCCACGGAGAGCTCCCGGCCCAGCCGGGTCTCTTGATCGTCACGGGCAGACTGGATCCGCTGCCCGATCTCGCTCGTCGACGAGTCGTACTTGTACGGCCGCCGACCGAGTCGGGACGCCCGCTCGGCCTCCTTCGCCGAGCCGCCACCGGCGATCACCGAGGCCTCGATCGCATCGGCGTTGGGGTGCCGGCCCTCCCCGAACAGGGCTGTCATCTGCTGCTCCGAGACCGCACCGGAGACGCCTAGGGCGGCGGTGCCCTTGCCGATCCATTGGCCTTCGGGAGCGCCGGAGTCGAGGTAGTAGTCCGTGAGGTCCTGGCCGTCCTGGCGGCGCTGATCGCCGGAGGCAGTCATCGCCGAGTAGTAGGCATAGCCGTCCCCATGGGACAGCTTGCTCACGGACATCATGCGCTGATACTAGCCCCCACTCCGCGTCAGCGACACCGAGGACATTCATAATGCAAGAGGTGTGACGTTGCTGTGGTTCTGATCGGCCGTGAGCGTAGCGAACCTTGGGGAGACGCGAAGCGTCCTCTGGATCGAGCTTGCTCGATCTGCCGATCAGGTCCTAGAGCATCGGCAGATGCTGTGCATGCTCGCTGTCCACACGTAGTGTGGTCAGCGATGAGCAGTGAGCTGCGCTGTGGACTGTGGGCTGGGATGGTGTTAGGGGAAATCCGCAGTCCACGGGGAGCAGCGCAGCTCACCCGGCCCGACGGCGCGGAGCGACAGAGGGGAGCGACGCCGTTGAGTCCGAGGCCTCGCGCGCGAGGGTGCACGCAAGTACACTCGGATCAGGAGGCCCTCATGAGCACCCCCACAGTGGATGAGCCAGCCCGGCAGCAGACACAGTCCGAACATCCCAGACGAGCGGTCGACGCTGACCGCCTTCGCCAGGGAGCGGCGGCGGTGCGCCGAGCTCGACCGCACCCTGACCGATCACCAGAAGCGCACGCTGAGTCTCGCAGCACTGCGGCACGCCAACGCGTGATCCCGCTTCGTGATCTGAGAGAGGACGAGACCAGCGCTCGTCGGACCCTGAACCCGAAGACAGGCAAAGCTCCGCACCGACGGGAGCTCGAGAGTGTGCAGGAGCGAGCGGATCGCGTCCGCGCTGAGAGGGCGCTCGCACAAGTTCGAGACCCTCGATGGTGGGACCGCGCGAGCGCCGGCGATCTCGAGCAGGCGCGCCTCGCAGCGAGCGCCTCGGGAGTCGCGCCAGGGAACCGGGCGGCGATCAGGAACGAGATGCGGGAGGTCGCGCAGCGCCGGTACGGGACGAGCGTCGACGGCGCGATCCTCTACGAGCGCGAGAACCCTCGCCAGCCACCACCGGACAGGTGCTTTGTCGGTGGCCGAGCGTTGACCTAAGCCGAGACCGATGAGCGAGAGGAAGACGATGGGAGGCGACGCTCCGTGGACGCGTGCCGCCAGCTGACCGCCGCTCGCGGGTAACGACGGACCACGCACAGCACATGACTCGGAAGATGTGAAGGAGACAGCAGGAGTGGCACGGAAGAGCACGAAGGCGGCCGAAGCCCGAGAGCGGGCGCGAGAGCGCGCGAATCGGTTCCTCGAGCGCGAGCAGGAGCTGCTGCGTATCGCGGAACGGTTCGAAGAGGCACAGCTCGAGATCGAGGGCGTCGACGCCGCGACCGAGGCGAAGGTCGCCAAGATCCGCGAGCAAGCCGAGGTGAGAATCGCCGAGGCTCGCGAACAGGCGAAGCAAGACGCGGCCGAGGCACACAGGCGCGCCGAGAAGCTGCAGCGAGAGATGCTCGCTCTCGGGATCAACCGCCGGGAGGTCGGGGAGAGGCTGGGGATCCAGACGCGAAGCGTGGTGCGGACGGAAGGGAAGAAGCCGGCGAAGAAGCTGAGTGGCGAAGAGGTCGAGGCCGAGGCAGCGGCGATCGTCCGCGAGGGTGTGATGATCCAGCTGGACGGGGACGTCCACCGACAGCTGTCCCCGGCTTCCGCCGACGGCACCGAGCTGCACGGCATGCTGTACCAGGGCGGAGAGGAGCAGGGTGAGACCACTGTCGACCTCGCCACCGCCGAGTGGAGTCGGTGAGAGGCCCTCTCATGCTCGATGTCGTCGCGGCTGCGGCCGATCCAGCCATCCGGGACCGGTACTTCGAGAAGGTCCGCCGGACCGAGGGTGGATGCTGGCTGTGGACCGGGGCGATCTCAGGAAGGGGCCACGGTCGGTTCTGGATCCGCGACGGCCTGGTGGTGATCGCCCACCGCTTCGCTTGGACGATCGCCCATCCGGGAGCCGAGCTGCCGCCCGTCGTCGCCCACGGGGACTGCGACAACCCGCTGTGCCAGAACCCGGCCCACCTCTCAGCGAGCACCAGCGGCGAGAACCGCCGCGAGTGGGCGGCCCGGCGACACCGGCTCGGGAGCCCGCTGCGCGACGTGCGCGGCGCCCGCGGCCGCGCGCGGGAGCTGCGAGACGCAGCGCGCGAGGGTGCCGACATCGAGGGGGTGGTGGCGGATGGTGTTAGGCCGATCGACCGAGATCAACTCCCGCTGTGGTGACAGCAGAACGCCCCCGACCGGAGCACGGGTCGGGGGCGTTCTGGGTCTGGGGTCAGCCTGCGTAGCCGGAGCCGGGCTGCGTGGCCTCGGGCCACGGCGGGGCGCTCTCCTTGGAGGGAGCGGGGGCCTCGGAGGCCTGGGGGGAGGACTTGCGGAATCGCCAGGACTCGCCGACGGCCGCGACCGCGAGGTACTCGGCGGTGCGGCGGTTGCCGTCCTTGTCGGTGTACTCGCGGGTCTTGAGCGTCCCCCAGACGAGGAGGCGTGTGCCCTTCTTGGCGTTCGCGGCGATGCTGCGTGCGAACGGGTCACGGGCGACGCAGGACTGGCCGACGGGCGTCTCCTTGATGACCTCGCCGGTGCGGCGGTCGGTGCGGGTGGGGTTGTTGATCAGGCGGAAGCGCACGGAGGCGTTCCCGTCCTCGAACTCCTTGAGCTCGGGATCTGCGGTGAGGTTCCCCTCGAAGGCGGTGAAGCGGTCCATGCTGTCCTCCCTGGTCGGTGGTGATGTGAGCCTATCGGACTAGTGCATATAATGCACGTAGTGCAGACAGTGGGAAGAGTGTGGGCGGGAGGGGTTGCCTCCCGCCCTTGGAGTTAGAGGGCCTTGATCTTGTCGGGCCGGTAGCCGGACCAGTGGTCCTCGCTGGTGACGACCACCGGCGCCTGCGCGTACCCGAGAGCCTTGACCTGCTCAAGGGCGAGCTCGTCCTCGGTGAGGTCGACGAGGTCGTAGTCGAAGCCGAGCTTGTTGAGAGCTCGCTTGGTGGCGTCGCACTGGACGCAGCGGGGCTTGGTGTAGACGGTGATGCTCATGGTGTGCTCCTCTGTTCCGCTGTTCGGGGGGTGCTGACAAGGAGCGGGGGATGCGCTGGTGGGGGTGGTGCACCCGGAGGGCGAGCCGGAGGCGAGAGCCCGGGCAGCCGGCGAGGACCCGAGAAGTTCCCGGCGAAACAAGGGAGCTTGCGACCGCGTCGGGAACTTGTCGGGGACCGTCGGCCGAGCGCAGCGAGCCGGGCTTGCCCCGCCCCCACCAGTGCGTCAAGATCCCCCGGTCCAGCACCCCCAGCGGAGCCGAGATGGGGTCACGGTGATCAACGGCGACCCGCCCACCGCTCTCGTCGAAGCGTCCAGGACCCGAGCCAGCCACGCACCCCGACCCGCAGCACCAGCACTCGACTGCAGCGCCAGGCGGCGTTCTGCCGTCGCGCGACCCCGCGGCGCTCGGCACCGGAGGTGCCACGCGCGCCAGGCGACCCCGGTGTCGCCTCAGCGGCGCCCAGGGTTCGCGCGGCGTACCGCCTCGTGCCAGTACGGCTCCCCGCTGCCGCGGTCGGTGCCGTGCTTGGCGCCCTCGAGGTGGACCCGGGCGGAGACCCAGGACATCACGTAGGACTCGGCGACCTCGATGCGGTCCAGCCACTCCTCGACGGTGAGGAGCAGCCGCTCGTCACCGATGCTGACCTGGACGGACTCGTCGGGAAGATCGGGGTCCCGCCAGCTGTGGGTCATGGACACCGGGGTGCCGCCGACGACAGCGCGGTGGTAGCCGGCGATGACCGACTCGGCCGCGCCGAGCAGGTCCCTCTGCGCGTAGTACCGCGGGTACCTCGCGCGCATCTCGTCCGACCGGCCGGAGGGCCGAGGGGGATAGGGCGTGAAGGGCTGGGCGCGCATGGGCTCAGTGTGCGCTCTGGCCCGGACAGCCCGGCGCCGGCGGGCTCAGTCGGCGTCGAGCGGTGAGGGATCCGTGCGGTCGAGGGTGCGGACGTTGTTGACCTGGCGGTCCACCGGCACGGTCACCAGCTCGGCGGCCATGGCGGTAGAGACCTGGTCGAGCTGCGCCAGCAGAGGGTCCTTCTGCTCGGGCTCGAGCTTCCCCGGGGCGAGCCAGTCGGCGACGGCATCCTCGGAGAGGAAAACCGGCATGCGGTCATGGACCTCGCCGCCGGCGTCCCGCGCCTCGCGCGTGACGACGGTGAAGGTGACGTCCCAGCCGTCACCTTCCTCAGCCTTGCGAGCGGCGGTGAGACCGGCGGCGTGCAGCAGCTCACCGTCGGGGTGGTGGATGAAGAACGGGTCCTTGCCGCCGTCATCAGCCTCGACCCACTCGAAGTAGCCGGTCATCGGCACGACGGCGCGGCCACTCGAGAACGGTCCGCGGAACATGCCGTTAGTCGCGACCGTCTCCAGGCGCGCGTTGATCGGGCGGGGACCCTTGTCCTTCGCCCACGCGGGGTGCAGCCCCCAACGCGCGAGCTCGAGGCTGCGCTGCACCTCACCGTCGTCGTCGAGGTATTCGCGCACCACCGGCGCTTCGGTGCGTGGGGCGATGCTGTAGACGGCCTCCCACTGCGCCGCACGGGTCCTGGCCTGTGGCCGCATAGCGGTGCAGCAGCCCATCTCCATTGCCGGGGGAGAGATCCATTCGGCTGAGCATTGTTCTCAGGGTTCTGCGCCAGTGCCGGATGAGGCGCGGGCCCGGGGCGCACCTCATGGTCGATGCCTACTACGTGAGTCCCTGGGGCTCCGAAGCTTTGAGTTGTAGATAGCGAAGTTGAAGCTTCGAGGCTATCGTCGTGCCATGTCCGTCGATGAGCTGTCTGCGAGTGCCCAGAACTATCTGAAGGCGATCTGGGGGTTGTCCGAGTGGAGTGACGAGCCAGTGACGTTGAAGCTCATCGCGCAGCGGACCGGTGTTGCCCTGTCGTCCGCTTCGGATGCGGTGCGGAAACTGACTGAGCAGGGTCTTCTGTCTCACGCGAGGTATGGCTCGGTCGAGTTGACGGAGGTCGGTCGTTCGTACGCGCTGGTGATGGTGCGGCGGCATCGCTTGATCGAGACGTTTCTGGTGGAGACCCTCGGGTACCGGTGGGACGAGGTCCACGAGGAAGCCGAGAGTCTCGAGCACGCCGTCTCGGACTTCATGGTGGAGAGGATCGATGACGTGCTGGGCCGCCCTCAGCGCGATCCGCACGGCGATCCGATCCCTGCAGCAGACGGGACGGTGACCCTTCCTGATGCGCGGCGTCTCACCGATGTCGGAGTGGAGGGCAGGTTCGTGGTCGAGCGGATCTCGGACACGGACCCGTCGATGCTGCAGTTTTTCGAGTCCCAGGGCATCGGAGTCGGGGCCACGCTTGTGGTCGGGGCGGGAGCCCCGTTCTCCGATGCGCTGGAAGTTCGTTCTGGAGAATCGGGCTCTCCAACGTTACTGGGGCGCTCTGCGACAGATGCCCTCTACGTCTCGGCGGATCCGACCTGATCCTCACGCCCGTGCGCCATCTCGCGCCGATACCGGCGAGCTCCGACCTTCTTGCTGAGCAGACCGTGCTTCGGACTGATGAGGTAGACGAGTGCGAAGGCGCATCCCTGGGTGAGGACGACGAGGCCGCCGGGTGAGGCGTCGACCCAGTAGCTGATGTAGATCCCGACCACGGAACAGAGTGACGAGAGGGCCGGCGCGATCACGAGCATCCGCCCGAAGCGGTCGGTGAGCAGATAGGCCGTCGCTCCGGGAATGATGAGCATCGCGACGACGAGCACCACTCCCACGACCTGGAGAGCGGCAACTGCGGTCAGCGCCAGAAGACCCAGCAACAGCGCGCCGAGGAATCGGGGAGACAGGCCGATCGCGTGGGCGTGTGTCGGGTCGAAGGCGTAGAGCGTGAGGTCGCGGCGTTTGAACACCAGGGTGACAAGAGCCACGGTAGCCAGGATCGCGATCTGGACGAGGTCTGCGCGGGAGACGCCGAGGATGTTGCCGAAGATGATGTGGTTGAGGTCGGTCTGGCTGGGTGTGACCGAGATCAGAACCAGCCCGAGGGCGAAGAGAGTGGTGAAGACGATGCCGATGGCGGCGTCCTCCTTCACGCGGCTCGTCCCGCGGACGAGCCCGATCATGCCGACCGCCAGGAACCCGAAGACGACCGCGCCGATGGCGAACGGGACACCGAGGATGTAGGCAATGACGACTCCGGGGAGGACGGCGTGAGAGACGGCGTCCCCCATGAGCGACCAGCCGATGAGCACCAGCCAGCACGACAGCAGTGCGCACACCACGGCAGCGATCACGGTCGTGACGAGCGCACGGGTCATGAAGTCGTAGGAGAGCGGCTCGAGGAGCCAGTCGAGCGGGGTCATGCGGCACCCTCCTGCTGCAGAACGTCCAGGCCGAAGGCGAGAGCGAGCCTCTCGGGTGTGAGGGCCTCTTTCACCGGGCCGTGGAAGAGGATGGTTCGCAGCAGCAGCACGGCGTCGTCGGCGAGCTGCGGCAGAGCATGGAGGTCGTGGGTGGAGACCAGGACGGTACGGCCGTCGTCAGCGAGTGCGCGGAGAAGATCGACGATGGTGGCTTCGCTGCGCTTGTCCACGCCGGCGAAGGGCTCATCCAGCAGCATGATCCGAGCGTCCTGGGCGATCCCGCGGGCGACGAAGGCGCGCTTCTTCTGCCCGCCGGAGAGCTGGCCGATCTGTCGATCGGCGTACTCCGTGAGCTCCACCCTCTCCAAGGCTTCGTCCACAGCGATGCGGTCAGCGGGCCGAACTCGGCGCGTGGCGCCCTGGTGGCCGTACCTTCCCATCATCACGACGTCTCGGACAGAGACGGGGAAAGCCCAGTCGACGTCCTCGCTCTGGGGGACGTAGCCGACGAGTCCTCGCCGCCTGGCCGGCGCCGGCTGCGCGCCATTCAGCAGGACGCTGCCTGCGTCAGGCCGGACCATGCCGGTGATCGCCTTGAACAAGGTGGACTTCCCGGAGCCGTTCATTCCGATCAACCCCGTCACCGCACCCGCCCGCACCGCAACAGATACGTCGTCGAGGGCGAGTACATCGCCGTAGCGGACGGTGACACCTTTGACATCGATCGCCGCTGTCGTCATGAGTCCTCTCCGGTGAGTCCCGCAGTGATGGTGTCCGCATCGTGGCGGATCAGATCCAGGTACGTGGGCACCGGGCCGCCTTCCTCGGAGAGCGAGTCCACGAACAGCGTTCCTCCGAAGCGTGCATTCGTAGCACCCACAACCTGCTGCATGGGGTCGTCGGAGACCGTCGACTCGCAGAACACGGCGGGGACCTCGTTCTCGTCGACGAACTCGATCGCGGAGGTGATCTGCTGCGGGGTCGCCTGCTGCTCGGCGTTGACGGGCCAGATGTACTTCTCGGTCAGCCCGGCATCTCGGGCGAGGTAGGAGAATGCGCCCTCGCAGGTCACCAGCGCTCTCTGGCTGGTCGGAAGACTTTCGAGCTCGCCCGTCAGGTCATCTTGGACCTGCTGGAGCTGCTGCTTGTAGGTCTCCCCGTTCCTCTCGTAGTCCTCAGCGTGTTCCGGGTCGAGATCGCTGAACGCCGCGACCATGTTGTCGACGTACACCTGCACGTTCTTCGGGCTCATCCAGGCGTGCGGGTTGGGCTTGCCCGCGTAAGCATCCCCTGCGATGTCGATGGGATCGATCCCCTCCGAGACCACGACATGGGGCACATCGACTTCCTCGACGAACTGGCCGAACCACACCTCCAAGTTCAAGCCGTTGTCCAGGATCAGGTCGGCATCCGACGCCTTCCGGATGTCTCCCGGCGTCGGTTCGTACCCGTGGATCTCCGCGCCCGGCTTCGTGATCGACTCGACCACGAGATGGTCGCCACCGACGTTCTGGGCGATGTCCTCCAACACGGTGAACGTCGTCAACACCACCGGCTTCCCAGCGTCGGCAGCATCCTGCCCGGCTCCACCGGAGCAACCGGTGAGCACCAGTGCCGCACTCGCAACGACTGCGCCGAGCGCAGCCTTCCATCGCCCTCGCACGTGCATCGGTGACCTCTCTTCACTCACGACCACAGGCGTGGCCACTTCCGGACCCTCAGATCCTAAGGTTCGTCATGTCGAAGTTACAAACCCGGCGTGGCGTACGCTTGACGGTCGCTGGACTTGATACCACTACATGTGGCACCTCAGTGAGGGGCGGGCCCAACATCTAGTAGTTCGAAGTCGGGTCGAGTGTGACGACGACGAAGGAGGGATCGATGACGGCAGGCATCGAGCGCGCAGCACGGGGACTCGGAACACGTGACCTGACGCCACAGGAGTCAGTAGATCTCGTGTTCTTCTCCAGCGTCTCCGAGAACACGCTGCGCTTCGTGGAGAGG
>NZ_JBQDVP010000017.1:0-53203 GCF_052102115.1 Microbacterium sp. | reverse complement strand
CTCTGCGCCTCCGCTCAACGCCCACCGCGGGTCGTTGAGCGAGCGGAGCGAGACGAAACGGGCTGAGCGAGCCGAAGGCGAGTCGAAGTCAGCTCCTCACATCAGCACCTCAGGCCAGCGCATCCACCAGCGGCCGGAACTTCACCCGCGTTTCCAGCAGTTCGGTTTCCGGGTCGCTGGCCGCGACGATGCCGGCGCCGGCGTAGGCCGTCACGGCGATCGGGTCGGCATCGGAACCGGGGTTGAACTGCGCGCACCGCAGCGCGATCGCCCATTCGCCGTTGCCGTCACCGTCGATCCAGCCCACCGGCCCGGCATAGCGCCCCCGGTCGAACGGTTCGATCTCGCGGATCGCGGCGACGGCGGCTTCGGTCGGGGTGCCGGCGACCGCAGCGGTCGGATGCAGGGCGCCCACGAGGTCAAGCGCCGATCCGCCGTCCGCGAGCTCGGCCTCCACATCGGTGGCGAGGTGGAACAGATTCGGCAGTTTCAGCAGGAACGGCTGCTCGCTCGATGCCATGGCCCGCACGTGCGGGCGCAGCGATTCCAGCAGGCTCTGCACCGCATATGCATGCTCGTCGATGTCTTTCGTGCTCGTCGCCAGATGGGCCGACGCCTCGGTGTCCTGATCGGCATCGGCGCCTCGCCCGATCGTTCCCGCCAGCACGCGCGCGGTCACGCGACCATCCTGCGCAGTGACGAGCGTCTCGGGGCTCGCGCCGATGAGGCCGTCGACGGCGAAGGTCCATGTGTCGGGGTACCCGGTCGAGAGGGCGCGCAGGAGGCGCCGCAGGTCGGAGTGCGCGGGAATCGTGCCGGCGAGGTCGCGGGCCAGCACGATCTTGCCGATCTCGCCGTTGGTGATGCGGTCCAATGCCGTGCGCACCGACGCCTGGTATCCCTCCGGCGACTGCGCGCCGGGACCGACCGTTCCCGCCCAGTGCGGGCCGTACGCGCTGGGCTCGAGGGTGGCTCCTGGCTGATCCTGCGGAAGATCTTCGCCGACCGGTGCGATCCGAGTGATCCAGCCGCGGCCCTTGCGCTTGCCCAGGATGATCGAGGGGACGACCAGGATGCTGTCCGCTGCCGACCCTTCGTCGAAGGTGAGCGCGCCGAACCCGACCAGCCCGGTGCCGGGAAGCCCGACGGGATCGTCGACCTCGGCATTCGCGGAGAGTTCGCGCCACGCCTCGGCGATGATCGCGCTGCGCAGCGGGCCTTCTCCTGCGGAGACGCGGATGGATGCCGTCACCCCGGTGCCGATCGCGACGATCCCGTCGCCGCGACGCAACCACGCGAGAGGGTGCTCGGGGCTGGCATACGACAGGAGGTCTTCGACCGGATCGAATTCACGGGTTTGAACGATCAGGCGAGTGCTGCTCACCGATCCAGTTTAGGGCGCGCGGGCGTGCTCGAATCGCACGCCCGATCAGCGCGGCATCAGTGAGCGGGCGCGGCGGTGCGACATACAGTGGGAGCATGAGCGCCGATCGCCCCGCCTCCGCTGCCGAGATGATTTTCCAATGGCGCAAGTGGGACGGTTCGCCGCACTGGCGCCACGAATGCGTCTACCTCGGCGCGGACGAGTGGGGTGACTGGGTCGGTCAACCGCGCGGCTGGCACAGCATCCGGCCCGGCGCGGAGTTCTACGCCGAAGCGCCGAACGTCACCCTGGTGCCGCCGTCCGGAGACTTCTCCCTCACCGTCAACCGCGGCCACCCGTCCGGCATGCGCATCTACATCGATCTCGGCTGGGATGTCTGCTGGTCAGATGACCCGCTGCTGGCGACCGGCATCGACATGGACCTCGACGTCATCCGCCTTGAGCGCGACCGTGACCCCGCTGACGGTCCCAGCGGCACGTGGGTCGATGACCGCGACGAGTGGGCGGAGCACAGCATCCGCTACGGCTACCCGGCCGATGTCGTGACGCGCCTCGAAGCGCTCACCCTCGACCTTGAGGCGCGGGTACGGGCGCAGAGCGCTCCGTTCGACGACGCGACGGCGGATGTATGGCTCGATCGTCTGGGTGCGCTCGAACTCGACAGCCCTAGACTGGATGGGTGAACCAGCCCAATCGCGCAGACCTCGGCAGGGACCCGGCGCGGGTCAGCGGCATGTTCGATCAGGTCGCTGCGGGATACGACCGCACGAACACGGTGATGACGTTCGGCAATGACGCGCTCTGGCGGGCCGCAACGACCCGAGCGGTGGCGCCGAAGCGCGGCGAGCGCATCCTCGATCTGGCGGCGGGAACGGCATCCTCTTCAGCATCCATCGCGATGAGCGGAGCCGAGGTCGTCGCCGCCGACTTTTCACCCGGCATGCTGGCAGAGGGCAAGCGGCGGCATGCGCACCTCAAGAACCTGAGCTTCGTCGAAGCGAATGCCACGGACCTTCCCTTCAGTGATGACGAGTTCGACGCCGTGACGATGTCGTACGGACTGCGCAACGTGCAGCAGCCGAAGAAAGCGCTCGCCGAGTTGTTCCGCGTCACCCGCCCCGGTGGCCGATTGGTCATCAACGAGTTCTCCACGCCGCCCGGAAAGGCGTTCCGCGGCCTGTACCGCTTCTACAACGCTCAGGTGCTGCCCCGTGTTGCCCGAATGGCCGGCACCAACGGCGACGCCTACGACTATCTCAACGAGTCGATCCGCGACTGGCCCGATCAGAAGCGGCTCTCCGCCTGGATTCGCGAAGCCGGCTGGACCGACGTCGCCTACCGCAACCTCTCCTTCGGCATCGTCGCGCTGCACCGCGCGACCAAGCCGGTCAGCTGAACGCCGCACCGTCTGAGGATTCATCGACGACTCGGCCGCTGACGCGGTTCGCGCGACCCGCGTGCGGGTAGGGTGGGAACCGTGACTTCGAGCCCCGCTGCCCCGGGTTCGCGCCTCGCGAGCCGTCTGGGCTTCAGCGACCGCGTGTTCGTCGGACCAGCCGCGCGCCGGGTCGCTCGTCAGATCGAAGACGGGCTCGAACTCGTCGAGACGGGCCTCGCCGACGAACTGCACGTCGCCGACTCGATCGCCGATGCCTCGGCCCGCTACCTCTACGAGGCCGGCGGCAAGCGCATCCGCCCCGTCCTCACGCTGTTGACCGCTCAACTCGGCGAGGGCAACATCCCCGCCGTCATCGACATCGCCAAGGCGCTCGAGATGACCCATCTCGGCTCGCTCTACCACGACGACGTCATGGATGGTGCAGACCGCCGCCGCGGTGTCCCAGCGGCGCATGCGGTGTGGGGCAACAGCGTCGCCATTCTCACCGGCGACATCCTGTTCTCCCGCGCCAGCCAGCTCATGGCACGGTACGGCGATCGCGCGATCCGGCTTCAGGCCGATACGTTCGAGCGGCTCGTGATGGGGCAGTTGCATGAGACTGTCGGTGCGCAGGAGGGCGACGACCCGATCGCGTTCTACTTGCAGGTGCTCGCGGACAAGACCGGTTCGCTCATCGCCGCGGCGACCCAGGGCGGATCGATCTTCTCGAATGCTCCCGACGAGTACGAGGAGCCGCTGCGGGTGTACGGCGAGAAGGTCGGGGTGGCTTTCCAACTGCTCGACGACGTCATCGACCTGTCCGCCGATCCCGCCGAGACCGGCAAGGTACCGGGAACGGATCTTCGCGCCGGCGTCCCGACGATGCCGTACCTGCTGCTCAAGAACGAATCGGGTGCCGCGGCCGCGGCCCTCGCGGACCGCATCGATGATGGTGTCGCCCGGATCGCCGAGGGTGCAGACCCCGTCATTCTGGACCAGCCGCTCGCCGAACTGCGCGATCACGCTGTCACGCAGAAGACGCTCGAGCTCGCCGGATCCTGGACGCGGGAGGCCGTCACCGCACTGGAACCGTTGCCGAAGGGCACCGTGCGCGAGGCGCTGGTGCGCTTCGCCGAAACACTTGCAGACCGCAGCAGATGATCGCTCGTCGATCACTACAGCATCCGAAAGGACATCTATGACCAAGCTCAGGCTGGCCATCGTCGGGGCGGGCCCGGCGGGCATCTACGCCGCCGACATCCTGCTGAAGACCGAGCGCTCCTTCGACGTCTCGATTGACCTGTTCGAGCAGCTCCCCGCGCCCTACGGGTTGGTCCGCTACGGTGTCGCCCCCGATCATCCGCGCATCAAGGGCGTGATCAACGCGCTGCGCGATGTGCTCGACCGCGGTGACATCCGCATCTTCGGGAATGTGCGCTTCGGCGAGGACATCATGCTCACGGATCTGAAGAAGCACTACAACGCCGTGATCTTCGCCACTGGCGCCATCCGCGACGCCGATCTTGAGATTCCCGGAGTCGACGCCGAGGGTTCCTACGGGGCGGCGGAGTTCGTCAGCTGGTTCGACGGTCACCCCGATGTGCCCCGCGAGTGGCCGCTGGATGCCGAGTCGGTCGCCGTGCTCGGAAACGGCAACGTCGCGCTCGACGTGGCGCGGATCCTCGCCAAACACGCTGAGGACCTGCTGCCCACGGAGATCCCCGAGAACGTCCACGCGGGGCTCGACGCATCCCGGGTCACCGATGTGCACATCTTCGGGCGCCGCGGTCCGGCGCAGGTGAAGTTCACCCCGCTCGAACTGCGCGAGCTCGGCGAGCTGCGCGACGTCGACATGGTGGTCTACAACGAAGACTTCGACTACGACGATGCATCCATCGCCGCCATCGCCAGCAATAAGCAGGTGAAGGTCATCGACCGGGTGCTCCAGCAGTGGCGCACGCGTCCGTCGGCGGACAACGCCGGGGGAGAGGCGAGCAGGCGTCTGCATCTGCACTTCTGGTCGCGGCCGGTGGAGATCAAGAAGGATGCCGATGGCAGAGTCGCCGCCATCGTCTACGAGCGCACGCAGCCGGACGGCTCCGGCGGCATGACCGGCACCGGCGAGCTGCGCGAGATCGCGATCGGCCAGCTCTACCGCGCCGTCGGCTACTTCGGCTCCCCGCTGAAGGATGTCCCGTTCGACAAGAAGCATGGCGTCATCCCGAACCGCGAGGGCCAGGTCATCGCCAAGGATTCCAACCAGCGCGTGCCGGGCATCTATGCCACCGGCTGGATCAAGCGCGGCCCGGTCGGGCTCATCGGGCACACCAAGTCCGACGCGATGGAGACCGTGCAGCACCTGGTCAACGACCAGGGTTCGTGGTGGCAGCCGGTCGACCCCTCGGAAGAGGCCATTCCCGCACTGCTTGCCGAGCGCGGCGTGCAGTGGACGGATCTCGAGGGCTGGCACCGCCTCGACCAGCACGAGATCGGGCTCGGCGAACCGCACGAGCGCGCACGCATCAAGATCGTTCCGCGCGACGAGATGGTGCGGATCTCGCGCGGGGAGTGATGCGGGTCCCGGTCAGTTCGCCGGTTCGGTGACCTTGACCGTGAAGGTGACGGTGTCGCCGCTGGTCGCGTTGTCCAGGGTGACTTCGCTCTCCCCGACGGTCACGGCATCCAAGCCGGGATTGAACTGCGCACTGCCGTCGTCCTTGCCTGGAACGAACGCGACCACATCGCCGTTGTCGATCTCGGCCGTCCAGTCGAGGTACGTGTCGTCGTCGCCGGTCAGATCGATGGCGTTGCCCTCGGCGACCTCGACCGTTGTCCCGTCGATGTCGTTGATGTCGACGATCACCGGCGGGAGCGCCTCGCCACCCGGTTCGGCGGAGGCGCAACCGCTGACTGCCCAGGCTGTGCCGACGGCGATGAGCGCGGCGGCCGCGCGAAGTGCGGATGAACGGCGTTGGCGTGACATGTGACCCCCTCGATGCGGTGCGCCGTTCGCGTCTGGTCCCCGACGGCGTGGTTGCGCACAGCTTAGGGTGCGCGCGTCTGCGGCCGCGAGCGTGTCGCCGTGCTGAGTATCGTGGGATGCATGTCTGACTGGGTTCCTGACGTCCTCGGGGACGAGTTCGAGCAGCGCACCCTGCCGCTCGGGTCTGACGACCAGGGCGATGTGGTCGCGACGCTGGTGCGTGCGCTGCCCGCCACCCCGTCGGCACCCAACGGCTGGGAACGGTTCGTGCGGCGTCTGCGGGGGAAAGCGGTCGATGACCCTCCTCCGATGCTCGACGACATCGACGTGCTCTACGTGCACGGCTGGTCGGACTACTTCTTCCAGAAGCGTCTGGCGCGATTCTGGACGGCGCGCGGCGCGCGGTTCTACGCCCTCGATCTGCGCAAGTACGGGCGCAGCCTGCGCGACGGGCAGACTCCCGGCTACATCACGGATCTGGCCACCTACGACGAAGACATCGCCGCTGCCCTCGAGGTGATGGCGGGGGACCCCTCGTCGCCGCGCGAACGCCGACTGGTGCTGCTCGGTCATTCGACGGGCGGGCTCGTGCTGAGCCTGTGGGCCTCTCGGCACCCTGGTCGAGCGGATGCTGTCGTGTTGAACTCGCCGTGGTTGGAGTTCCAGCTCGGAGCCGTGCGCACCGCGATCCTCCCGGTGGTGGAACTGGGGGCGCGATGGCGACCGCATGATGCCGCACCGCAAGTGGATCTGGGGTTCTACGCACGCGCGCAGGCAGAGGTGGCCGACCCCGACGACCCCATGGACGTGAATCACGAGTGGCGTCCGGAGCACGCCATGACGGTCTATGCCGGCTGGCTGAACGCCATCCTCGCGGGGCACACGAGGGTGGCTGCGGGACTCGAGATCGACGCACCGGTGTGCGTGCTGCTGTCGACTCGTTCGCTGCCGCCGACGCGTTGGTCCAACGAGCTCACCTCGGCGGACACGGTGCTCGTCGTCGAAGAGATCGCGCGCCGGGCGCTGAAGCTGGGTTCAACAGTGACGGTGGAGCGCATCGACGGGGCGCTGCACGACGTGTTCCTGTCGCGCAAGCACGCGCGCGACGATGCTTACGCACGGCTGGGGCGCTGGGTCGCCGGGTGGGCGGCTGCCCGTCAGGGATGATGCGCCTGGAGTTTGCGGGATTATCGCCTTACGTCCGCTGAGTGTCAACGGTGGTCACGGCCAGCGACTTGGTGAGATGCTTGGGTCCAGATCGACGAACGGAGTCTCAGATGAGCGAGCCCATCTATCCAGAAGACGCACTGGAGCAGTCCGACCCCAATCCAGAAGGGGAGGACGTTGACCCGGACGACCTGTCGATCGCCGGGTCAGACATGCCCTACGGCGATGACGACGAGGAGTCTGAACTCGACGAGCGGGCGTGACCGGCGTGTGAGCGTCTCGCGGTCTACCGGTAGTTGATGAACTGCAGGTCGAGGTCGAGATCGGAGCCCTTGAGCAACGCGATCACGGACTGCAGATCATCGCGACTCTTGGACTGCACGCGCAGCTCGTCGCCCTGAATCTGGCTCTTGACGCCCTTGGGGCCCTCGTCGCGAATGATCTTGGAGATCTTCTTCGCGTTCTCCGAGGAGATGCCGTCCTTCAGCGTGGAAACGATGCGGAACTCCTTGCCGCTGGCGAACGGTTCGCCCGACTCGAGGCTCTTGAGCGAGATGCCGCGCTTGATGAGCTTGGACTGGAACACGTCGAGGACTGCCTTCGCACGCTCTTCGGTGTTCGCCTTGATCAGAATGGACTCGCCGCTCCACTCGACCGAAGCTCCGGTGCCCTTGAAGTCGTAGCGCTGCTCGACCTCTTTGCGGGCCTGGTTGAGGGCGTTCTCCGCCTCCTGGTGGTCGACCTTGCTGACGATGTCGAACGATGAGTCTGCCATGGCGCCATCCTATCGATTCTGGTTTCGTACACGGATCTTGGAAGCGCTTCCACGGCGGCGAGCTCGTTAGTCCGTGTGTCACGACTTGATATCAGCAGCTTTCCGCATTGCCTTATGGATGCGTCGCCATGCATACTGTAAGCGCTTGCAGTATGGCAGGCACTCAACAGCATCGAGAGAGGCACACACCAATGAAGGTGAACAAGAGGGGCATCCTCGCGTTCGGCGCGATCGCCGCGGTTTCCACACTCACGCTCGCCGGCTGCTCCGCCGGTGGCGACAGCGACGCGGGCGGCGACGAATCGACCGACTCCGCACTGGTCGTCTGGGTCGATGCCGAGCGCGTCGATGCTGTGCAGGGCGCAGCCGACGCCTACGAGGAGAAGACCGGGGTCGCCGTCGAGATCGTCGGCAAGGACGTCGACACAGTCAAGGACGACTTCATCCAGCAGGTTCCGACTGGCAAGGGCCCGGACATCACGATGGGAGCGCACGACTGGCTGGGCGAGCTGTCCACCAACGGTGTCGTCGCTCCGCTCGAACTGGGCGACTCGGCATCCGACTACCTCGATGTCGCACTCCAGGCGTCCACCTACGAAGGCAGCGTCTACATGCTTCCGTATGCGGTCGAGAACATCGCCGTACTGCGCAACGCCGACATCGTCCCCGAGCCCGCCTCGAACTTCGACGACATGATCGCCCAGGGGCGGGCCGCCGGACTCGACCAGCCGTTCGTCGTCGAACAGGGGGCCGAGGGCAACCCGTACCACCTGTACCCGTTCCAGACCGCGTTCGGGGCCCCGGTGTTCGGTACCGACTCCTCAGGCAGCTACGACCCTGCCGATCTGCAGCTCGGCAATGAGGGTGGCACAGAGTTCGCCACGTGGCTCGGTGCCCAGGGCGCGGACGGCGTTCTCAACACCGACATCGACGGCGAGATCGCCAAGCAGCAGTTCATCGACGGTAAGGCAGCCTTCTGGCTGACTGGTCCGTGGAACGTCGGTGCCGCCGTCGACGCCGGCATCAACGTCGAGATCGATCCGGTGCCGAGCCCGACCGACCAGGTCGCCTCGCCATTCGCCGGCGTGAAGGGGTTCTTCGTCGGCTCCGAGTCGAACAACAAGGTCGCCGCCAACGACTTCCTGGTCAACTATCTCGGCACCGAGGACGTCCAGCTCGAGCTGTTCGAAACCGGCAACATCCTCCCAGCTCTGACCGCTGCGGCGGACACCGCGGCATCCGACCCGATCATCGCCGGATTCCAGACCGTCGGCGCTGACGCCGTCCCGATGCCGGCCATCCCGGCGATGGGCGCCGTCTTCCAGTTCTGGGGCATCGCCGAGGCGGCCGTCATCAACGGCGCCGACCCTGCCGCCACCTGGCAGAAGCTGGCCGACGACGTGTCCGCCTCCATCGAGTAGCGCTTCGGAGCCTCGAGAACACAGTTCGTTCTGTCGGGGCGGGTGCGCACGCGCTCGCCCCGACAGTGTGATGACGGGATGAAGATGACCGACCCCACCGCAACGGAGCTGACGCCACCGCCGACCCGGCGTCAGCGTCAGGCCGCGCAGATCGCCGAGGCCGCCTCCGGACGCATCGGTTGGATGCTGTTGAAGATCGTGCTCCTTGCGGTCGTCGATGCCATCGCGCTGTACGCCGTATTCGTGCTGTTCACGAACCGCGAGTGGGTGGTGCTCGGACTGGTCGTGCTCGTCACGGCATTCGTCAACTACGTCTACTTCTCCCGCAAGGCGATTCCGGCGAAGTACCTGACGCCGGGCGTCATCTTCCTGATCATCTTCCAGGTGTTCACGCTGCTGTACACCGGATACATCGGCTTCACCAACTACGGCACCGGGCACAACGGCTCGAAAGATCAGGCGGTCGCCGCGCTCATGGCCTCCGCGCAGGAACGGGTTGAGGACTCGCCCGCCTACCCCGTGACCGTCGTGGAGCAGCTCGGCACGCTCGGGCTGCTCGTCACCGATCCGGTGGACGGCGACGTCAGCGTCGGTTCGAATGACCAACCGCTGACGGAGGTCGACGGCGCGACGATGGAGGACGGCAAGGCGGTCGCCGTCGACGGATGGGACGCGCTCAGCTTCGCCCAGGTTCTCGCCCGGTCCAATGAGATCGAGCAGTTGTCGGTCGACTACAGCAATGACCCGAACGACGGCGCCATCCGCACGCCGGACGGCCAGAACGGGTACCTGTATGTCTCGTCGCTCGTGTACGACGAGGCCGCCGGCACCATGACCGACACCGGGTCCGACACGACCTACGAAGACATCGGTACCGGTGCCTTCACCTCGGCCGACGGCGAAGAACTGCTGCCCGGCTGGCAGATCACCGTCGGGTTCGACAACTTCGTCCGCGCGTTCACGGATGAATCGATCCGCGGACCACTCGTCTCGGTGACGATTTGGACCTTCGTATTCGCCCTGCTTTCGGTCGCCACGACGTTCTTCCTCGGCCTGCTGCTGGCGCTGGTCTTCAACAACACCAAGATGCGGTTCCGCAACGGCTACCGCATCCTGCTCATCCTTCCCTACGCGTTCCCGGCGTTCCTGTCGGCACTGGTCTGGGCGGGCATGATGAACGAGAGCTTCGGCTTCATCAACCAGGTGCTCTTCGGCGGAGCATCCATCCCCTGGCTGACGGACCCCGTTCTCGCGAAGGTCTCTGCGCTGATCGTCAATCTCTGGCTCGGCTTCCCCTATATGTTCCTCGTCTGCATGGGGGCGCTGCAGGGAATTCCCGAAGAAGTGAACGAGGCCGGCGTCATGGACGGCGCGAACCCGTGGCAGGTCTTCCGGCAGATCAAGCTGCCGCTGCTGCTGGTCACTGTGGCTCCGCTGCTGATCTCCACGTTCGCGTTCAACTTCAACAACTTCAACCTGATTTACATGCTCACCGGAGGCGGGCCGAGGTTCACCGATGTGTCGATCCCCGTGGGCCACACCGACATCCTGATCTCCATGGTGTACAAGGTCGCCTTCACGGGCCAGACGCGCGACTACGGCCTCGCATCGGCATTCACGATCATCATCTTCATCGTGGTTGCTGTGATCTCGATCATCAGCTTCCGCAGGACCAAGGCACTCGAGGAGCTGAACTGAGATGACCATTACCACCTCCTCCCCACGCCGCCGTCGGCGATCCTTCGGCGCGTGGTTCGGCGACACCGGGTGGCGCCACCTGGTCGCCGTCGTCGTGACCATCTTCGCGATCTTCCCGCTGCTGTACGTCTTCTCGGCCTCGCTCAACCCGCGCGGCACGCTCACCGGCTCGAACCAGTTGTTCTCGGCCGTGGGCATTGACAGTTACGTGCGCATCCTCACCGATCCGAAGAATCCGTACGGGCTGTGGTTCCTCAACACGCTCGTCATCGCCGTCGTCACAGGTCTGGTCACCGTGTTCATCGGTGCTTGTGCGGCATATGCCTTCTCGCGCATGCGCTTTGCTGGACGTCGTGTGGGGCTCGTAACGATCGTCGTCGTGCAGATGTTTCCGCAGCTGCTCGCCGTGGTCGCGATCTTCCTGCTCATGACGACGCTGGGGGACTGGTTCCCTGCCATCGGCTTGAACACGCACACCGGACTGATCCTGGTCTACCTCGGCGGCGCGCTGGGTGTGAACACCTACCTCATGTACGGCTTCTTCAACACGATCCCCAAAGAACTCGACGAGGCCGCCCGCATCGACGGCGCCGGCCACGCCCGCATCTTCTTCACGATCATCCTGCGCCTGGTGGCTCCGATCCTCGCTGTGGTGGGGCTGCTGAGCTTCATCGGGACGGTCAACGAGTACGTCGTGGCCAGCGTCATGCTCATCGATCCGGAGCAGCAGACCCTCGTGGTCGGCCTCACCAAACTCGTATCCAACCCGCGTTACGCGGACTGGTCGGCGTTCTCTGCCGGAGCCGTGATGGCTGCCATCCCTGTGATGATCCTGTTCCTGTTCCTGCAGAAGTACATCGTCGGCGGCCTCACGGCCGGTGCGACCAAGGGCTGAGGCCGACGAGCCGGTGGTGTTCGCGCGCGCAGCAGGCATCATGAGCGCGTGTCCAGCCCCGCACTGCGTGCGGCTCGTCGTACCGTGGAGACATGGCACGGGCTGACGGTCGCAACCTCGCGTTGAGTTGGATCGCGGGTCTCATCTGCACCGGCGTCGTCGCCGCGCTGGTGTGGCTCGCGCTGCCGATGGGGCCCGTGATGGTGCAGTACGTCGGCGATACGTTGCGCACGGTCTTGCCGGGGGGCGCGGACGCTCCCTGACGGGTCGGCCGACACGTCGGCACGCCTGCGCTTTCGCATGCCATCGCGGCGATATCCTCGCACTGCACACAACGAGGAGAGGCGCCCACATGAGTGACCCCGAGGTTCCCCAGCACGAGCAGAAGTCCGGCGTCGACGACGTCGTCGACAGCGCCAATGCCGGACTCGCGGAGGCCGAGGCCGCGCGCGCCGACCAGCCGCAAGCGGCCGAGGCGGATGCTGCGGACCACACGCCCGCCGATCCCGCACCCGCCGACAACACCCCCGTCGATCACGACGCCGTCGACCCCGACCTCGCAGCATTCGAAGCGGCCGAGCGCGACCACCCCGGCACCTTCGGCGGAGCGGGGCGTGCCGAAGCGGCCCCTGTGAAGGACGAGTCCCGCTTCAGCAGGACGGATGACGCGACGATCGCCGACTCCGCGTATGCGCCGCCCGTCGCCGACGCCACCGAGACCCGTGTCGTCCCCTCCGAGCCGTACGCGGCGGAGACGGTCGCCGCGACGCCGGCCCACCAGCAGCCGATCTTCGTTCAGGCACCTGAGCCGCCGCGCGAGCGCGGCAACCGCGGCACGGCCGGTGCGATCGGTCTGCTCGCCACGATCGTCTTCGCGATCCTGTATCTCGGCATCGGGCTGGGGTGGAGCGCGCTTCGCGGTGACATCGCGGGCGGCGAGGTCGTCGACGTCGTTCTCACCACGCTGACGACCTGGGCGTTCTGGGTGCCTGTCGCCGTCTTCTTCATCGGCTTCTGGCTGCTCGGAGCGATCATCAACCGCGGCCGCTGGGGACTCTGGGTCGTGTTCGGGCTCCTGGTGGGCGTCGTCTCCTACGGCGGGTACATCCTCGGTCAGCTGTTCGAAGCGCCGTTCTGGCTCATCAACGCTTCTGAGGCGACCACGCTCGTGGGCGACCAGCTCTTCGCGCCCCTCGCGATCGCATCGTTCGTGCTCGGCCGCGAACTGACCATCTGGTTCGGTGCATGGGTCGCCCGCAGTGGCGCCCGCAAGACCGAGCTCAATGACGAGGCCCAGCGTGAGTACGAGCGCACGCTCGAGGCCGGTCCGAATCTCTCGAGGTAACCACGGACATGTCATCGTCTGACCCCCGTGGGCCCGAGTCCGCGGGGGTTTCGGCTGTCCTGGCGACGGTGATGACGGCCATCGGATTCTTCGCGCTGGCGGTGTTCGGCCTCGGGGCGCTGAGCGTCGCGACGGATGCCGACATCATCTCCGTCCCCGGTCTGGGCCAGGCGCCCGGCATCGTCGGCATGATCATCGCGATCGCGGTGTTCGCCGGCATTCTCTGGCTCGCCGTCCGGATCGCACGACCACGGTTCCGATCTGTGTGGACCATCGCGATCGCAACAGCGCTGGCGCACTTGATCGGCGTCGGCATCGCGACGCTCGTCGTGACGGGAGAATTCGTCACCGGACTGGCGGTCATGGGTGGACTGATCAGCGGGGGAGCGAGTCTCATCATTCTGGCGGCAGCGGCGGTCGCCGGTTGGGCCGGTGTCGCGCTTCGGCGCACCCGGGCGGGCCGTCCGCGGTGGCCGTGGGAGCGCGACGACCCCGACGCCGGTTGACGCGCATGCCCGAAATCTGTTGACCGTGCGCCGATCCCCGTACGCTGGAGACGTGGAGCGCTCACTGGAGACGCAGGTCGACCTGGCCGTCGAGGCCTGGTTGCGCTGGGTGCCGCGCTGGGAGCCGGCGACCCACCGTGGTCGCGTCGCGCCCTGCCGCCGCTGTCTCGGTTCGCCCATCCTCTCTGCGGTCGGCATCGGGGCAGACGTCCCGCACGGTGTGCAGCACGGCCTTTCGACCCGCATAAAGACAGTCGTTGACCACGCTGTCGCCGCGTACACCGCGAAGAATCTGCCGATGCTGCAGGGCGAGCTGGACCAGCAGTCGGCCCGCAACCGTGCCCGCAGCTACCGGCCCTCCGAAGACCTCGATCCCGAGTACGAGGGCATGCCGCTTGACCCTGACCCGGTGCCCGGTGCGCCGTTCCTGTTCACGATCGCCGGACTCGCCGACGACGAGGCGACGGAGCTGCCGCCCCTGCCGCCGCTGTCCGATGAGGCGAAGGCCGCCCTCCGTCAGGAGGTCACTCTGGCCGACGAGTACGCCAACATGGTCGGCCGAGAGATCTGCGGGATGCTGCTGCGTCATCGCCTCGCGGTGCAGAACGCGATCTCGCAGTACGTCGAGCCGCAGATCGAGGCTCTGCTCGCCGAGCTCACCCAGGCGCTGGATTCGCCGTTCGACCCTGAGGTGCCGTAGCCGGCGAGTCCCGGCGCCCCCGGGCATTTGACCGCTTGCGTTACGCGGGATTACACTTGATCAGGTGTGTGCACGTCTTCGCGTGCCTGCACGCGGGCTCCGGTCCATACCGGTCTGCCCCCACGGCATACCCACCACACCAAAAGCACGTTCATTCGGGCGCGCCGGCGGGTCATGATGTGAAACCCATCACGCTGTCACCGTGCAGCACTATGAGGAGAGAACGTGCCAACCATTCAGCAGTTGGTTCGCAAGGGTCGCTCGCCCAAGGTCACCAAGACCAAGGCGCCGGCGCTCAAGTCGAACCCCCAGCAGGCCGGTGTCTGCACCCGTGTGTACACCACCACGCCGAAGAAGCCGAACTCGGCGATGCGCAAGGTCGCTCGTGTGAAGCTCCGCAACGGCACCGAGGTCACCGCCTACATCCCCGGTGAGGGGCACAACCTGCAGGAGCACTCGCTCGTGCTCGTCCGTGGCGGTCGTGTGAAGGACCTCCCCGGTGTGCGTTACAAGATCGTCCGCGGCGCCCTGGACACCCAGGCAGTCAAGAACCGTAAGCAGGCTCGTTCCCGCTACGGCGCGAAGAAGGGTTGAGTTAGATGCCTCGTAAGGGTCCCGCCCCCAAGCGCCCCGTCGTCAACGACCCGGTATACGGCGCGCCGATCGTCACCTCGCTGGTGAACAAGATCCTCGTCGACGGCAAGAAGTCGCTGGCCGAGTCGATCGTCTACGGCGCCCTCCGCGGCGTCGAGGCGAAGAACGGTCAGGATGCCGTCGCCACGCTCAAGAAGGCGCTCGACAACGTTCGCCCCACCCTCGAGGTCCGCAGCCGCCGCGTCGGTGGCTCGACCTACCAGGTGCCGGTCGAGGTCAAGCCGCACCGCGCGAACACGCTCGCGCTGCGCTGGCTCGTCAGTTACGCCAAGGGTCGTCGTGAGAAGACGATGACCGAGCGTCTCCAGAACGAGATCCTGGACGCATCGAACGGCCTGGGCGCTGCGGTCAAGCGCCGTGAGGACACTCACAAGATGGCCGAGTCGAACCGCGCGTTCGCTCACTACCGCTGGTAAACAGCTCTGCTCGCCCCCGCCTGTCGGGGGCGAGCACCCACTCTTCGCAGTTGCACTGCTAGACAGAAAAGGACACTCCTGTGGCACAAGACGTGCTCACCGACCTGAGCAAGGTCCGCAACATCGGCATCATGGCGCACATCGATGCTGGCAAGACCACCACGACCGAGCGCATCCTGTTCTACACGGGCGTCAACCACAAGCTCGGCGAGACGCACGACGGCGCGTCGACCACTGACTGGATGGAGCAGGAGAAGGAGCGCGGCATCACGATCACGTCTGCCGCCGTGACCTGCTTCTGGAACAACAACCAGATCAACATCATCGACACCCCCGGTCACGTCGACTTCACCGTCGAGGTGGAGCGCTCGCTCCGCGTGCTCGACGGTGCCGTTGCCGTCTTCGACGGCAAGGAGGGCGTCGAGCCCCAGTCCGAGACCGTGTGGCGTCAGGCCGACAAGTACGGCGTTCCGCGCATCTGCTTCGTCAACAAGATGGACAAGCTCGGTGCGGACTTCTACTTCACCGTCGACACCATCATCAACCGTCTGGGCGCCAAGCCGCTCGTGCTCCAGCTGCCGATCGGCTCCGAGAGCGAGTTCGTCGGTGTCATCGACCTCATCGAGATGCGCGCACTGGTCTGGGAGGGCGACTCCAAGGGTGACGTGACGATGGGCGCCTCCTACGAGGTGCGCGAGATCCCGGCAGACCTTCAGGAGAAGGCTGCCGAGTACCGTCAGCAGCTGCTGGAGACCGTCGCCGAGACCGACGACGTGCTGCTGGAGAAGTTCTTCGGTGGCGAGGAGCTCACGGTCGCCGAGGTCAAGGGCGCCATCCGCAAGCTGGTCGTCGCGAACGAGATCTATCCCGTGCTCTGCGGCTCTGCGTTCAAGAACCGCGGCGTTCAGCCGATGCTGGATGCTGTCGTCGACTACCTCCCCAACCCCCTCGACGTCGGTGCCATCGAGGCGCACGACCCGAAGGACGAGGAGAAGGTCATCGAGCGTCACCCCGACGCGAACGACCCGTTCTCGGCTCTCGCCTTCAAGGTCGCTGTGCACCCGTTCTTCGGTCGCCTGACCTACGTGCGCGTCTACTCGGGTCACCTCGACTCGGGCTCGGCCGTGATCAACTCGACCAAGGGCAAGAAGGAGCGCATCGGAAAGATCTTCCAGATGCACGCCAACAAGGAGAACCCGGTCGACTCGCTCACCGCGGGCAACATCTACGCCGTCATCGGCCTGAAGGACACCACTACCGGTGACACCCTCGCCGACCCGGCTGCCCCGGTCGTCCTCGAGTCGATGACGTTCCCGGAGCCGGTCATCGAGGTCGCCATCGAGCCGAAGACCAAGGCCGACCAGGAGAAGCTGGGTCTCGCGATCCAGAAGCTCGCCGAAGAGGACCCGACCTTCCGCACCGAGCTCAACCCCGAGACCGGTCAGACGACCATCAAGGGCATGGGTGAGCTGCACCTCGACATCCTCGTGGACCGCATGAAGCGCGAGTTCCGCGTCGAGGCGAACGTCGGAAAGCCCCAGGTGGCCTACCGCGAGACGATCAAGAAGATCGTCGAGAAGCACGACTACACCCACAAGAAGCAGACGGGTGGATCGGGCCAGTTCGCGAAGATCCAGTTCACCATCGAACCTCTCGAGGTCACGCCCGACAAGACGTACGAATTCGTCAACTCGGTCACCGGTGGACGCATCCCGCGCGAGTACATCGGCTCGATCGACGCCGGTTTCCAGGACGCGATGAACGTCGGCGTGCTCGCCGGCTACCCGATGGTGGGCGTCAAGGCGACCATCGTCGACGGTGCGGCGCACGACGTCGACTCGTCGGAGATGGCGTTCAAGATCGCCGGCTCCATCGGTTTCAAGGAGGCCGCGCGCCGCGCGAACCCCGTACTGCTCGAGCCGCTGATGGCCGTTGAGGTGCGTACGCCCGAGGAGTACATGGGCGACGTCATCGGCGACCTGAACTCGCGTCGTGGCCAGATCCAGTCGATGGAAGATGCCACCGGCATCAAGATCGTCCGCGCATCTGTGCCGCTGTCCGAAATGTTCGGCTACATCGGCGACCTGCGGTCGAAGACTTCCGGTCGTGCGGTGTACTCGATGGAGTTCGACTCGTACGCCGAGGTCCCACGGGCCGTCGCAGACGAGATCATCCAGAAGACCAAGGGCGAATAAGCCCTTCGCCCGACCGGCCTCCTTCGCCGGAGGCCGGTCGGACAACACACAACTTCACAAAGCTCTCTCTACTAAACTGAGAATCAAACCCCGTAGCGAACCGGTCACAATCCAGTGCCCGGCAATCTCTACACGAACGTCCTGAGGAGGACCCAGTGGCCAAGGCCAAGTTCGAGCGGACCAAGCCGCACGTCAACATCGGAACGATCGGTCACGTTGACCACGGCAAGACGACACTGTCCGCAGCCATCTCCAAGGTGCTCGCCGACAAGTACCCGTCTGACACCAACGTTAAGCGTGACTTCGCGACCATCGACTCGGCGCCGGAAGAGCGTCAGCGTGGTATCACGATCAACATCTCGCACATCGAGTACGAGACCCCCAAGCGCCACTACGCGCACGTTGACGCCCCGGGTCACGCCGACTACGTCAAGAACATGATCACCGGTGCCGCTCAGATGGACGGCGCGATCCTCGTGGTCGCCGCCACCGACGGCCCGATGGCTCAGACCCGCGAGCACGTTCTGCTCGCCAAGCAGGTCGGCGTGCCGTACCTGCTTGCCGCGCTGAACAAGTCCGACATGGTCGAAGATGAGGAGATCCTGGAGCTCGTCGAGCTCGAGGTCCGTGAGCTGCTTGCAGGTCAGGGCTTCGACGAGGAAGCTCCCGTCATCAAGGTCTCGGCGCTGAAGGCGCTCGAGGGCGACGAGAAGTGGGTCAACTCGATCCTCGAGCTCATGGAAGCTGTCGACAACAGCGTTCCGGACCCGGAGCGCGACCGCGACAAGCCGTTCCTCATGCCTGTTGAGGACGTCTTCACGATCACCGGTCGTGGCACGGTCGTCACCGGCCGCGCCGAGCGTGGCACGCTCGCCATCAACTCCGAGGTCGAGATCGTCGGCATCCGCGCGACGCAGAAGACCACGGTCACGGGTATCGAGATGTTCCACAAGCAGCTCGACGAGGCATGGGCCGGCGAGAACTGTGGTCTGCTGCTCCGTGGCCTCAAGCGTGAGGACGTCGAGCGCGGCCAGGTTGTTGTGAAGCCCGGTTCGGTTACGCCGCACACGGACTTCGAGGGCACCGCGTACATCCTCTCCAAGGACGAGGGTGGCCGTCACAACCCGTTCTACACGAACTACCGCCCGCAGTTCTACTTCCGCACCACCGACGTCACCGGCGTCATCTCGCTGCCCGAGGGCACCGAGATGGTCATGCCCGGCGACACCACCGACATGTCGGTCGAGCTGATCCAGCCGATCGCCATGGAAGAGGGCCTCGGCTTCGCCATCCGTGAGGGTGGACGCACCGTGGGCGCCGGTACGGTCACGAAGATCAACAAGTAAGTTCTCTTACTGCAGCACAGGGGTCGGGCCTTCGGGCCCGGCCCCTGTGTCGTGTGTCAGGGATGCGCCGCCTTCGCTGTGCCCACGCGGAATCCGACCGCGACACGCCCGGGTTTGCGTAAGTGAAATCGGGCATGGCAGAATAGACAAGTTCAACATTCCGGTGGCGCGCACGGCGCATCCAGCGGATCACTGTCAGGGCAGTGCATAGACGGCATCCAATTCTCCCGAAGAGCAGGATGCAGGGTTCTAGGCCGCGGGCAGCAGAACATCACCACCACCTCCTCTACCAGGAGGTTCTGCCGTGCGCTCAGGCGTGCGGGTTGACAGAAGAACAGCGGTGCGCAGATCGGGATTCCGATCGAGTGCCTGGCGTGAACAGCGCCGACGTGCGTCCAATGCCCCTGGGTCACCCGATCCAGGCCGGTAAGACGCTTTAAAGAGAGTGAGCAGACAATGGCGGGACAGAAGATCCGCATTCGCCTGAAGTCGTATGACCATGAGGTCATCGACACGTCGGCGCGCAAGATCGTCGACACCGTGACCCGTGCGGGCGCGACTGTCGTCGGCCCCGTGCCGCTTCCGACCGAGAAGAACGTCGTGTGCGTCATCCGGTCGCCCCACAAGTACAAGGACAGCCGCGAGCACTTCGAGATGCGCACCCACAAGCGTCTGATCGACATCGTCGACCCGACGCCGAAGGCTGTCGACTCGCTGATGCGCCTCGACCTCCCGGCCGACGTCAACATCGAGATCAAGCTGTAAGGGGTCCCGGCATGGTTGACATCAATTCAAAGGTTTCCAAGGGGATGCTGGGCACCAAGCTCGGCATGACCCAGGTGTGGAGCGCGGACGGCAAGCTCGTCCCCGTCACCGTCATCGAACTGGCACCCAACGTGGTCACTCAGGTGCGCACGCCCGAGAAGGACGGCTACAACGCCGTTCAGATCGCTGCCGGTCAGATCGACCCCCGCAAGGTGAACAAGCCCCTCACGGCTCACTTCGAGGCCGCCGGCGTCACTCCGCGCCGCCACGTCACCGAGATCCGCACGGCGGATGCTGCTGACTACTCACTCGGTCAGGAGATCACGGTGGAGGGCCTGTTCGAGGCCGGCCAGTTGGTCGACGTCGTCGGCACCAGCAAGGGCAAGGGCACCGCGGGTGTCATGAAGCGCCACAACTTCAAGGGCGTCTCGGCATCGCACGGTGCACACCGCAACCACCGCAAGCCCGGCTCGATCGGCGCATCGTCGACCCCGAGCCGCGTCTTCAAGGGCATGCGCATGGCCGGCCGTATGGGTGGCGAGCGCGTGACCATCCTCAACCTGACGGTGCACGGCATCGACGCCGAGAAGGGACTGCTGCTCGTCAAGGGCGCCGTTCCCGGTGCTCGCGGCCGCATCGTCTACGTCCGCAACGCAGTGAAGGGGGCCTAGTCCATGGCTGACTCGACTCTCGCGCTCGACGTCCTCAAGGTCGACGGCAAGAAGGCCGGCTCCATCGAGCTGCCCGCCGCGCTCTTCGACGTCAAGACGAACATCCCGCTCATCCACCAGGTCGTCGTCGCGCAGCGCGCGGCGGCTCGCCAGGGCACCCACTCGACCAAGCGTCGTGGCGAGGTCTCCGGCGCCGGCCGCAAGCCCTTCAAGCAGAAGGGCACCGGTAACGCCCGTCAGGGCTCGATCCGCGCGCCGCACATGACCGGCGGTGGCATCGTCCACGGCCCGAAGCCGCGCGACTACTCGCAGCGCACCCCCAAGAAGATGATCGCCGCCGCCCTGCTGGGTGCGCTCAGCGACCGTTTCCGCGGTGAGCGCCTGCACGCCGTCGAGTCGTTCGGCATCGACGGGGCACCTTCTACGAAGGCCGCCGCATCGTTCCTCGCGACTGTCGCGACGTCGAAGAACATCCTCGTCGTGACCGAGCGCAATGACGAGCTGAGCATCAAGAGCATCCGGAACCTCCGGAACCTCCACGTGATCAGCTTCGACCAGCTCAACGCGTACGACGTTCTCGTCGCCGACGACATCGTCTTCACCCAGGCCGCTCTCGAGGGCTTCATCGCCTCGAAGACCGGCGCAACCGAGGAGGTCTCGGCATGACCGAGCAGAAGGGCGCCCTTCAGACGGCGTTCAACAAAGACCCCCGCGACATCGTCCTGAAGCCGGTCGTCTCTGAGAAGAGCTACTCGCTGATCGACGAGGGCAAGTACACCTTCCTCGTCGACCCGCGCGCGTCGAAGACCGAGATCAAGCTCGCCATCGAGAAGATCTTCGATGTCAAGGTCGCGTCGGTCAATACGATCAATCGCGTCGGCAAGGCCCGTCGCACCCGCTTCGGCACCGGCAAGCGCAAGGACACCAAGCGCGCCATCGTGGCCCTGAAGTCGGGCACCATCGACATCTTCACGGCAATCGGCTGATCCGGGGGATAAAGGACAATCATGGCTATTCGCAAGTACAAGCCCACGACCCCGGGTCGTCGCGGTTCGTCGGTGGCCGACTTCGCTGAGATCACTCGATCGACGCCGGAGAAGTCGCTGCTGCGCCCGATCTCGAAGACCGGTGGTCGCAACAACCAGGGCCGCATCACGACCCGTCACATCGGTGGTGGCCACAAGCGCCAGTACCGCGTCATCGACTTCCGTCGCAATGACAAGGACGGCGTCAACGCCAAGGTCGCTCACATCGAGTACGACCCCAACCGCACCGCGCGCATCGCGCTGCTGCACTACTTCGACGGCGAGAAGCGCTACATCCTCGCTCCGAACAAGCTGAAGCAGGGCGACGTCGTCGAGAATGGCGCATCGGCTGACATCAAGCCGGGCAACAACCTGCCGCTGAAGAACATCCCGACCGGTACGGTGATCCACGCGATCGAGCTCCGCCCCGGTGGCGGTGCGAAGCTCGCCCGCTCGGCCGGAGCATCCGTTCGTCTCGTCGCCAAGGACGGCCCCTACGCGCAGCTCCGTCTGCCCTCGGGTGAGATCCGCAACGTCGACGCACGCTGCCGCGCCACTATCGGCGAGGTCGGCAACGCCGAGCAGTCGAACATCAACTGGGGCAAGGCCGGCCGCAACCGCTGGAAGGGCATCCGCCCGACCGTCCGCGGTGTCGCCATGAACCCGATCGACCACCCGCACGGTGGTGGTGAGGGCAAGACGTCCGGTGGCCGTCACCCCGTCACCCCCTGGGGTCAGGCTGAGGGTCGTACCCGTCACCCGAACAAGGAAAGCGACAAGTACATCGTGCGTCGTCGCACCGCCGGCAAGAAGCGCAAGTAGGAGTAGAAGAAGATGCCACGGAGTCTCAAGAAGGGCCCCTTCGTCGACGAGCACCTGCTTCGCAAGGTCGTCGTGCAGAACGAAGCCGGTTCCAAGAACGTCATCAAGACCTGGTCCCGTCGGTCCATGATCATCCCGGCCATGCTGGGGCACACGATCGCGGTCCACGACGGTCGCAAGCACATCCCTGTGTTTGTCACCGAGACCATGGTCGGTCACAAGCTGGGCGAGTTCGCGCCCACCCGCACCTTCCGCGGCCACGAGAAGGACGACAAGAAGGGCCGTCGCCGCTGACGCGGGGACGATAGAGGAGAGAGAAATGGTGGAGTCCATCGCACGCGTGCGACACATCCGCGTGACCCCTCAGAAGGCTCGTCGTGTCGTCGCGCTCATCAAGGGCAAGCAGGCCCAGGAAGCTCTGGCGATCCTCAAGTTCGCTCAGCAGAGCGCCAGTGAGCCGATCTACAAGCTTGTCGCGTCGGCCATGGCCAACGCGCAGGTGAAGGCGGATCGCGACAACGAGTACCTCGATGAGCAGGACCTGTACGTGGCAAACGCGTACGTCGACGAGGGCACGACGCTCAAGCGTTTCCGCCCCCGCGCTCAGGGTCGCGCTTTCCAGATCAAGAAGCGCACGAGCCACATCACGGTCGTGCTCTCGACGCCCGAGGTCGCTGCTGCGGCCGAAGGTGACAGCAAGAAGAAGGCGAGCAAGTAATGGGCCAGAAGATTAACCCGTACGGCTTCCGCCTGGGCATCACCACGGACCACGTGTCCCGGTGGTTCTCGGACTCGACGAAGCCGGGTCAGCGCTACGCCGACTACGTGGCCGAGGACGTCAAGATCCGCGGCCTGCTGAAGAAGCAGCTCGACCGCGCCGGCGTCTCGAACATCGAGATCGAACGCACCCGTGACCGCGTCCGCGTCGACATCCACACCGCCCGTCCGGGCATCGTGATCGGTCGTCGTGGTGCCGAGGCCGAGCGCATTCGCGGCGACCTCGAGAAGCTCACCGGTAAGCAGATTCAGCTGAACATCCTCGAGGTCAAGAACCCCGAGGCCGACGCTCAGCTCGTCGCGCAGGGCATCGCCGAGCAGCTCTCTGCTCGCGTGGCGTTCCGCCGTGCGATGCGCAAGGGTCTGCAGGGCGCACAGCGCGCCGGCGCCAAGGGCATCCGTATTCAGGTCTCCGGCCGCCTCGGCGGCGCGGAGATGAGCCGTTCCGAGTTCTACCGCGAAGGCCGTGTGCCGCTGCACACCCTGCGCGCGAACATCGACTACGGCTTCTACGAGGCACGCACTACCTTCGGCCGCATCGGCGTGAAGGTCTGGATCTACAAGGGCGACCTCACCAACAAGGAGCTCGCTCGCGAGCAGGCCAACCAGAAGCCTTCGCGCGACCGGGGCGGCGACCGCCGTCGTGGACCGCGCAACGAGGCCCCTGTTGCAGAAGGAGCGTCGGCATAATGCTCATCCCCCGTAAGGTCAAGTTCCGCAAGCAGCACCACCCGGGTCGCTCGGGTCAGGCTACCGGCGGCACGAAGGTCTCCTTCGGCGAGTACGGCATCCAGGCTCTGACCCCCGCTTACGTGACCAACCGTCAGATCGAGGCAGCTCGTATCGCCATGACGCGTCACATCAAGCGCGGTGGAAAGGTGTGGATCAACATCTACCCCGACCGTCCGCTCACGAAGAAGCCTGCCGAGACCCGCATGGGTTCCGGTAAGGGCTCCCCGGAGTGGTGGGTCGCAAACGTCAAGCCGGGTCGCGTCCTCTTCGAGGTCGCCGGTGTCAGCGAGGAACTCGCTCGCGAGGCACTGACCCGGGCCATTCACAAGCTGCCCCTTAAGGCACGCATCATCAAGCGCGAGGAGGGCGACGCGTAATGGCGATCGGCACCAAGGAGCTCGCTCCGGCAGAGCTCGACACGTTCGAAGACCAGCGCCTCGTCGAGGAGCTGCGAAAGGCCAAGGAGGAGCTGTTCAACCTCCGCTTCCAGTCGGCCACAGGCCAGCTGGAGAGCCACGGCCGCATCCGCGCCGTCAAGCGCGACATCGCTCGCCTCTACACGGTGATCCGCGAGCGCGAGCTGGGCATTCGTGCCACGCCCGCGCCCGTCGAGGCCCCGGCCAAGAAGGCGTCCAAGTCGAAGGCGAAGAAGACCGAGGATGCCTCGGCTGACGCCGAAGGGAAGGCTGAGTAATGGCCACCAAGAAGGAAGCGGAAGCCCCCGTCTCGCACGATGTGCGTGACGAGAACGCTCGCGGTTACCGCAAGACGCAGCGCGGCTACGTCGTCAGCGACAAGATGGACAAGACCATCGTCGTCGAGGTCGAGGACCGCGTGAAGCACGCACTGTACGGCAAGGTCATCCGTCGCACGGAGAAGCGCAAGGTGCACGACGAGACCAACTCGGCGGGCATCGGCGACCTCGTCATCATCAGCGAGACCCGTCCGCTCAGCGCCACCAAGCGCTGGCGTCTGGTCGAGATCGTCGAAAAGGCCAAGTAAGCCGCCGGCTTGCTTAAGGAGTAATAGTGATTCAGCAGGAATCCCGCCTCAAGGTCGCCGATAACACCGGCGCGAAGGAGCTGCTCACGATCCGTGTTCTCGGTGGTTCGCGCCGCCGTTACGCCGGTCTGGGTGACACCATCGTCGCCACCGTCAAGGACGCGATCCCGGGCGGCAACGTGAAGAAGGGCGATGTCGTCAAGGCTGTCATCGTCCGCACAGTGAAGTCGGTCCGTCGTCCGGACGGCTCGTACATCAAGTTCGACGAGAACGCCGCCGTGATCCTGAAGACCGACGGGGAGCCTCGCGGCACCCGCATCTTCGGCCCGGTCGGCCGTGAGCTTCGTGACAAGAGGTTCATGAAGATCGTCTCGCTCGCCCCGGAGGTTATCTGATCATGGCGAACATCAAGAAGGGTGACCTGGTTCAGGTCATCTCGGGCGCCAAGCCCGAGCGCGGCGGCGACCGCGGCAAGCAGGGCAAGGTCCTCGATGTCCTTGCCGAGCAGAACCGCGTCATCGTCGAAGGCGTGAACTACGTCACCAAGCACACCCGCGTCGGTCAGACGCAGCGTGGCACCAAGACGGGCGGCATCGAGACCCTCGAGGCTCCCATCCACATCTCCAACGTCGCACTCGTCGACCCCGAAACCAAGAAGCCGACCCGTGTCGGCCACCGGGTCGAGGAGCAGACCAAGGATGGCGTCAAGCGCACCGTCCGCGTGCGCTACGCGAAGAAGTCAGGTAAGGACCTCTGATGAGCACCGACACTGCCGCGCAGGCTGGCAAGATCCAGCCGCGCCTCAAGCAGAAGTACAAGGCCGAGATCCAGCAGAAGATGCGGGACGAGTTCGGCTACGAGAACGTGATGCAGATTCCCGGCCTCGTCAAGGTCGTCGTCAACACCGGTGTCGGTGAAGCGGCTCGCGACAGCAAGGTGATCGACGGCGCGATCGAAGATCTCACCAAGATCACCGGTCAGAAGCCGATCGTCACGAAGGCCCGCAAGTCCATCGCGCAGTTCAAGCTGCGTGAGGGCCAGGCCATCGGCGCGCACGTCACCCTCCGCGGAGACCGTGCATGGGAGTTCATCGACCGCCTGGTCTCGCTCGCCCTGCCCCGCATCCGCGACTTCCGCGGCCTGTCGTCCAAGCAGTTCGACGGCCACGGCAACTACACCTTTGGTCTCCAGGAGCAGAGCGTTTTCCACGAGATCGATCAGGACAAGATCGACCGCGTCCGCGGCTTCGACATCACCGTGGTCACCACGGCGAAGACGGATGACGAGGGCCGGGCACTGCTCCGTCACCTCGGCTTCCCGTTCCAGGCCGAAGACGCCAAGGCGTGATCGTCTGCGGCCGGGGTGCGGTGGCGCCCCGGCCGCGACATACAATTGAAAATCCGTGCTCATCGAAGGTCGGCGTCTGTGTAACGGGCGTCGAAACCTCGTGATCGAAAGAAGAACACCATGACAATGACAGACCCGGTCGCAGACATGCTGACCCGTCTGCGCAACGCGAACTCGGCTCACCACGAGACCGTGTCGCTGCCGTCGAGCAAACTCAAGACCCACATCGCCGACATCCTCCAGCAGGAGGGTTACATCTCCGGCTACGAGATCACCGACGCTCGCGTCGGGCAGAGCCTCACGCTTCAGCTGAAGTACGGCCCCAACCGTGAGCGTTCGATCGCGGGCATCAAGCGCGTGTCGAAGCCCGGTCTTCGCGTCTACGCGAAGTCCACGGAGCTCCCCAACGTCCTGGGTGGCCTGGGCGTTGCCATCCTGTCCACCTCCTCCGGTCTTCTCACCGACCGTCAGGCCGAGCAGAAGGGCGTGGGCGGAGAAGTTCTCGCCTACGTGTGGTAATTCGAAATGTCGCGTATCGGACGTCTTCCCATCGACATCCCCGCGGGCGTGACCATCTCGGTCGACGGTCGTGCGGTGGCGGTGAAGGGCCCCAAGGGGGAACTCTCCCTGTCTGTGGCCAGTCCCATCGAGGTCGCGGTCGAGGACAACCAGGTGGTTGTCACCCGTCCCGACGACGAGCGTGAGTCGCGGTCGCTCCACGGCCTGACCCGCACGCTCATCAACAACAACATCATCGGCGTCACCCAGGGCTACACCAAGGGCCTCGAGGTCGTCGGCACCGGTTACCGCGTGCAGCAGAAGGGCAGCTCGATCGAGTTCGCCCTCGGCTTCTCGCACCCGGTTCTGATCGACCCTCCTGCTGGCATCACCCTGACGGTGGAAGGCAACAACAAGGTCACCGTGAGTGGCATCGACAAGCAGGCCGTCGGTGAGGCAGCTGCCAACATCCGCAAGATCCGCAGGCCCGAGCCGTACAAGGGCAAGGGTGTGCGCTACGCCGGCGAGAACGTGCGTCGCAAGGCCGGAAAGGCTGGTAAGTAACCATGGCTGTGAAGTCGAAGTCCGACGCCCGTTCGCGGCGTCACGCCCGTCTTCGCAAGAAGATCGTCGGCACCGAGGTGCGTCCGCGCCTCGTCGTAAATCGTTCGGCTCGCCACGTCTTCGTCCAGCTGGTCGACGACAGCAAGGGCCGCACCGTCGCCTCGGCATCCACGCTCGAGACCGAGCTGCGCTCGTTCGACGGTGACAAGACCGCCAAGGCCCGCAAGGTCGGCGAGCTCGTCGCCGAGCGCGCGAAGGCTGCCGGTGTCAGCGAGGTCGTTTTCGACCGCGGTGGCAACCGCTACGCCGGTCGCGTCGCGGCCATCGCCGACGGCGCCCGCGAAGGGGGGCTGGCACTGTGAGTGACAACAAGGAGAACGAAGTGACCACCGAGCAGCCCGCTGCTGAGAACGCTCCGGTCGAGACCGCAGCGTCCACCGAGCAGCCGCAGCGCGACGACCGTCAGGGCCGCCGCGGTGGCCGTGACCGCAACCAGGGTGGTCGTGACCGCAACTCCCGTGATCGCGGCGACAACCAGTTCCTGGAGCGCGTCGTCACTATCAACCGCGTCTCGAAGGTCGTGAAGGGTGGTCGTCGCTTCAGCTTCACCGCCCTCGTGGTCGTCGGTGACGGCAACGGCCTGGTCGGCGTCGGATACGGCAAGGCCCGCGAGGTGCCCCTGGCCATCTCCAAGGGTGTCGAAGAGGCCAAGCGGAACTTCTTCCGCGTGCCCCGCGTCGGCAACACCATCCCGCACCCGGTGCAGGGCGAGGCCGCTGCCGGCGTCGTGCTGCTGCGTCCGGCCGCTGCCGGTACCGGTGTTATCGCCGGTGGTCCTGTGCGCGCCGTGCTCGAGTGCGCCGGTGTCCACGATGTCCTCTCGAAGTCGCTCGGCTCGTCGAACACGATCAACATCGTGCACGCGACGGTCGAGGCTCTGCAGGGCCTCGAAGAGCCTCGCGCTGTCGCGGCTCGTCGCGGTCTCGAGTACGACGCCGTCGTTCCGGGCATCATCATCCGCAACGAGGCCAAGGCCGCCGCTGCGGCCGCCGCGAAGGTAGGTGCCTGATGGCCGCCCGTCTGAAGGTGACCCAGATCAAGTCCAAGGTGAGCGAGAAGCAGAACCAGCGCGACACGCTGCGCAGCCTCGGTCTCAAGCGCATCGGTGACGCCACCGTGCGCCCTGACGACGCGCAGACGCGCGGTTACGTCAAGACCGTCGCCCACCTCGTCAAGGTTGAGGAGATCGACTAATGGCTGAGAAGAACGAAGCCGTCGAGGAGAAGGCCGCCAAGGCCCCTGCCAAGAAGGCCGCCACCACCAAGGCTGCTGCTGAGAAGAAGCCCGCTGCGAAGAAGGCGCCTGCCAAGGCCGCTGCCGACGCGAAGGCACCTACGGCTGAGGCAGCCAAGAAGCCGGCCGCCAAGAAGGCTGCGCCGAAGGCAGAGGCTGAGGCCTCCCGTCCGGGAGTGCTCAAGGTCCACCACCTGCGTCCCGTCCCCGGCGCCAACACCGCGAAGACCCGTGTCGGTCGCGGTGAGGCGTCGAAGGGCAAGACCGCTGGTCGCGGCACCAAGGGCACCAAGGCCCGCAACACCGTTCGCGTCGGCTTCGAGGGTGGGCAGATGCCTCTGCACATGCGCACCCCGAAGCTGCGCGGGTTCAAGAACCCGTTCCGGGTCGAGTACCAGGTCGTGAACCTGGCCAAGCTCGCGGAACTGTACCCCTCCGGTGGCGACGTCACCGTCGGCGATCTGGTCGCCAAGGGTGCGGTTCGCAAGAACGAGAAGGTCAAGGTCCTCGGCAACGGTGACATCGATGTGAAGCTCACCGTCACGGTCGACAAGGTCTCGGGTTCTGCCGAGCAGAAGATCGTGGCTGCTGGCGGCACCGTCAAGTAATCGCATCGGAGAGGGGTCGGATCTATCCGGCCCCTCTCCTGCGTTACGCTGGTCTTTCGGCCGTCCGTCGCGGATCGGCATCCCTTTTTGGAGGAACGCCCTTGTTTAGCGCTATCGCGCGGATCTTCCGCACGCCTGACCTGCGTCGGAAGATCGGATTCACGCTGGCGATCATCGCCATCTACCGGCTCGGCTCTCATGTCCCTGCTCCGTTCGTGCATTTCCCGAACGTTGAGGAGTGTCTGCGTCTGAATGCAGGTACCGAAGGACTGCTGAGCCTGGTCAACCTGTTCTCCGGCGGCGCGCTGCTCCAGCTGTCGATCTTCGCGCTGGGCGTCATGCCCTATATCACCGCGACGATCATCACTCAGCTGCTGCGCGTGGTCATCCCGCATTTCGAGGCGCTGCACAAGGAAGGTCAGGCCGGCCAGGCCCGCCTGACCCAGTACACGCGCTACCTCACCATCGCGCTCGCGCTGCTGCAGTCGACGACTCTCGTGACGGTGGCGCGCAGCGGTCAGCTGTTCGGTACCACTGACATCGCCGCGTGTCAGCAGCTGCTGACCAACGACGTGTGGTGGGCGCAGCTGCTCATCGTCATCGCGATGACCGCCGGCTGTGGCCTGATCATGTGGTTCGCCGAGCTCGTCACCGAGCGCGGCATCGGCAACGGCATGTCGCTGCTCATCTTCACGTCGATCGCGGCGACCTTCCCGGCCGCCATGTGGACGATCTTCGAGACCAACGGCTTCGAAGTGTTCTTGCTGGTGCTCGCCGTCGGTGTCATCGTCACCGGACTCGTGGTCTTCGTGGAACAGTCTCAGAGACGTGTCCCGGTGCAGTACGCCAAACGCATGGTCGGTCGGCGAACGTACGGCGGAACGAACACGTACATCCCGATCAAGGTGAACATGGCCGGTGTGATCCCGATCATCTTCGCCTCGTCGCTGCTGTACATTCCGATGCTCATCGCGCAGTTCAACACTCCGCAGGACGGCACCGAGCCCGCAGCCTGGGTGGTCTGGGTCTCGCAGTACTTCACCACCGGCGATCACCCGCTGTACATGGCGGCGTACTTCCTGCTGATCATCGGGTTCGCTTACTTCTACGTCGCGATCACCTTCAACCCCGTTGAGGTCGCCGACAACATGAAGAAGTACGGCGGGTTCATTCCCGGCATCCGTGCTGGCCGTCCGACGGCCGAGTACCTGGACTTCGTGATCACCCGCATCACGTTCCCCGGTTCGATCTATCTCGGCCTGATCGCGCTCATCCCGCTGATCGCGCTCGCGACCGTCGGTGCCAACCAGAACTTCCCGTTCGGTGGCGCGTCGATCCTCATCATCGTCGGTGTGGGTCTCGAGACCGTCAAGCAGATCGATGCGCAGCTCCAGCAGCGTCACTACGAAGGGCTTCTCCGTTGACAGCAGCATCCGCAGCACGAATTCTCATCGTCGGCCCGCAGGGTTCCGGCAAGGGCACGCAGGGCGTGCGCGTGGCAGAGGGCTTCGGCATTCCGGTGGTCTCGACCGGTGACATCTTCCGCGCCAACATCAAGGGCGGAACCGAGCTCGGCCGCAAGGTCAGTGACATCACCGCGCGCGGAGACCTCGTGCCGGATGAGCTGACCAGCGAGATCGTGCGCGATCGCCTGTCGCAGGACGACGCGGCGAGCGGCTTCCTGCTGGACGGCTACCCCCGCAACGTCGCGCAGGTCGGCCACCTCGACGAGTTCCTCAGCGGCCGCGACGAGGCTCTGGATGCCGTCATCCTGCTCGATGTCCCGCGCGAAGAGAGCATCGCCCGCCTGAAGCTTCGTGCTGACGAGCAGGGCCGTTCGGACGACACCGAAGAGGGCATCGCGCACCGCCTCGACATCTACGAGAACGAGACCGCACCGATCCTCGCCGTCTACGGTGAGCGCGGCATCGTCGATCGCATCGACGGCGTGGGCTCTCTTGACGAGATCACCGAGCGCATCCGGTCGGCGCTGAGCGCGCGCGGCCTGACTCTCGCCGCCTGACGTGTTCCGCCGCTCGATCTACAAGACGCCCGCCCAGCTGCGGGCGATGATCGAACCAGGTTTCATAACGGCGGCGTCGCTGGATGCCGCGGGCGCGGCGATTCGGGCGGGCGCTACCACCGCCGATGTGGATGCTGCGGCCTCTGCCACCGTGGTCGCACGCGGGGCTGAGTCGAACTTCAAGCTCGTGCGCGGCTATCACCACACGACGTGCATCTCGGTGAACGAGCAGGTTGTCCACGGCATCCCGGGGTCACGCGTCCTGGAGCCGGGTGACATCGTGTCGGTGGACAGCGGGGCGCAGTTCCGGGGCTGGAACGGCGACAGCGCGCGGACCTTCATCGTGCCGGATCCCGAGCGGACCGAAATGATCGCCCGGCGCGAGGAGCTCTCGCGGGCGACCGAGCGCTCGATGTGGGCCGGGATCGCGGCGATGGCATCCGTCTCTCACATCGGTGAGATCGGCGCGGCAATTCAGGAGCACCTCGAGGCGAACCCGCCCTCTGCCGGCGGGGACTGGGGCATCCTCCGTGAGTACGTGGGGCACGGCATCGGCCGCAAGATGCATGAGGCACCGAGCGTGTTCAACTACCGCACGCCCGACCCCGGTGCCGAGGTCAAGCCGGGGCTCGTGCTCGCGATCGAGCCGATGGTGACTGCTGGCTCCGAGCAGACGCTGATCGAGGAAGACGACTGGACCATTTCGACCGTCGACGGTTCGGACGGCTCCCACTGGGAGCACAGTGTCGCCCTCCACGCCGATGGCATCTGGGTCCTCACCGCGCCCGACGGCGGCGCCGCGGGCTTGGCCCCCTGGGGTATCACCCCCACTCCTCCCGCCTGACGTTCCCTCCGCTTTTCTCCCCGCGGAGGGGTAGGGGATAGGGGGGAGAAAGGCTCACAAGCTGGGCATAGGATTCCACGGGAAGATTGGATGTACCCCTTGCCCGGACCCGCTCACAGCGCGGGTCTTGAGAGAACGGAAGAGCATGGCCGCTGCTGCCAAGAGCAACACCAACTGGTTCGCGATCGGAATCTCGATCGCCGTCGTCGTGGTCCTCGTGGCCCTCGGCGGGCTTGTGGTCTTCCTCAACAGCCAGGCGAGCGCGCCCGGCACCGCACCCGACAGTGCGATCGTCAACGAGGAGACCGGTGCCATCACCATCGGCGAAGGCGACACAGAGGTCGACACGTTCGTCGACTTCATGTGCCCCATCTGCAGCGACTTCGAGGATGCATACGGCGGTGCGCTGCAGGATGCCGCGGCTGCTGACGAGATCACCCTGAACCTGCACCCCATCTCGATCCTGGACCGGTACTCGCAGAACACCGAGTTCTCCACCCGCGCCGCCGCATCCGTGTACTGCGTCGCGGCGGAGTCGCCGGATGCGACGGTGGACTACTTCAACCTGCTCTTCGAGAACCAGCCGGCCGAGAACAGCACGGGACTGACAGACGACGAGCTCGCTGCCTTCGCCGAGCAGGCCGGAGCCGGCTCCGCAGCCGAGTGCATCGCCGACGGCACCTACAAGCGCTTCGTCACCTCGCAGACGAACGAGCACGAGATCCAGGGCACACCGACCGTCGAGATCGACGGGGAGCGTATCGAGAACTCCGAACTCGATGCCCGCCTCGGCGAAATCGTCGGCTGATTGCACTAGTGCTGGCGGGCCGCCCGCCCGGAGCGGCCCGCCAGCGTACACCCCGAGTTGCCGGAGGGCCTCGGAGCAGATAAGATAGACCGTTGGTGCCTTGCGCCCGGTTTCGGTGTGTCTATCCGGCGCGGCACCACAATCATCCATCCACCGCAGATCGACCGGTCTGCAGAAGCGTCAGCGAGGCTATGGCTAAGAAAGACGGTGTCATCGAGATCGAGGGCGTGATCTCCGAGGCTCTGCCCAACGCGATGTTCCGCGTTGAGCTCAGCAACGGGCACAAGGTCCTGGCAACGATCTCTGGCAAGATGCGGCAGAACTACATCCGCATCATTCCCGAGGACCGCGTGGTCGTGGAGCTCAGCCCCTACGACCTCACCCGCGGCCGCATCGTCTACCGCTACCGCTGATCGGTCGAGAAGTAACACCCCAGGCTCCGCCTGCCCGGTGAAGACAGCGAACAGGAAACATCATGAAGGTCAAGCCCAGCGTCAAGCCCATCTGCGACAACTGCAAGGTGATTCGCCGTCACGGCCGCGTCATGGTGATCTGCAAGAGCAACCCGCGCCACAAGCAGCGCCAGGGCTGATCGACCAGATCTGACACACAACTCAATACATACAGGCAGGGTGAAGACGTCGCGCGAACGACTGACACCTCGGGAAAGAGGCCCGGGTCCACATCCTGCTCCACACCTCTACGCATCCCAGGAGATACCGCATGGCACGTCTTGCCGGCGTTGACATCCCGCGCGATAAGCGCGTGGTGATCGCCCTCACCTACATCTACGGCGTCGGCCGTACCCGCTCCGTCGAGATCCTCAAGGCGACCGAGATCGACGAGTCGATCCGCGTCAAGGACCTCACCGACGACCAGCTCATCGCACTCCGCGACCACATCGAAGGCAACTTCAAGGTGGAGGGTGACCTGCGCCGCGAGGTCGCCGCAGACATCCGCCGCAAGGTCGAGATCGGCTCGTACGAGGGCATCCGCCACCGTCGCGGCCTTCCGGTGCGCGGTCAGCGCACCAAGACCAACGCCCGCACCCGCAAGGGCCCGAAGCGCACCGTCGCCGGCAAGAAGAAGGCCCGCTAAGCAGCGGCCAGGGAATAGGAGAAAACTTTCATGGCTGCACCTAAGGCCGCCGCGCGCAAGCCGCGCCGCAAGGAGAAGAAGAACATCGCGCTGGGCCAGGCCCACATCAAGTCGACGTTCAACAACACCATCGTTTCGATCACCGACCCGTCCGGCGCTGTCATCAGCTGGGCATCGTCCGGTGGCGTGGGCTTCAAGGGCTCGCGCAAGTCGACCCCCTACGCCGCAGGCATGGCCGCAGAGTCGGCTGCCCGTCAGGCTCAGGAGCACGGCGTCAAGAAGGTCGACGTCTTCGTGAAGGGACCGGGCTCCGGTCGCGAGACCGCGATCCGTTCGCTGACGGCCGCTGGCCTCGAGGTCGGTTCGATCCAGGACGTCACCCCGCAGGCACACAACGGCTGCCGCCCGCCGAAGCGTCGCCGCGTCTGATCCGGTGCTGCGAGGGATGCGTCACGCATCCCTCGCTCCGCCCGTTACGGGCACTGACTTTCACAACTCAAGACCTCACCCACCACATGTCATATAGCGGGCATGTGATCGAAAGGAACACAGAGTGCTCATTGCACAGCGTCCCACACTGACCGAGGAAAAGATCGCCGAGGACCGGAGCCGGTTCATCGTCGAGCCGCTCGAGCCCGGCTTCGGATACACCATCGGAAACGCGCTGCGTCGCAGCCTGCTCTCGTCGATTCCCGGCGCTGCTGTCACCAGCATCCGCATCGATGGCGTCCTGCACGAGTTCAGCACCATTCCCGGTGTGAAGGAGGATGTCACTGAGATCATCCTCAACATCAAGCAGCTGGTTGTCTCGTCCGAGCGCGACGAGCCCATCACGGCGTACCTGCGCAAGACCGGTTCCGGTGAAGTGACCGCCGCTGACATCTCGGCTCCGGCCGGTGTCGAGGTGCACAACCCCGAGTTGGTCATCGCGACGCTCAACGACACGGCGAAGTTCGAACTCGAGCTCACCATCGAGCGTGGCCGCGGCTACGTTTCGGCGACGCAGAACCGCAACGAGTATGCCGAGGCCGGGCAGATCCCCGTCGACTCGATCTACTCGCCGGTTCTCAAGGTCAGCTACCGCGTCGAGGCGACTCGTGCCGGTGAGCGCACCGACTTCGACAAACTCATCCTGGATGTCGAGACGAAGAACTCGATCCTCCCGCGTGACGCTGTCGCATCGGCCGCGAAGACCCTGACCGAGCTGTTCGGCCTCGCCCGCGAGCTGAACGTCGAGGCCGAGGGCATCGAGATCGGCCCGGCGCCGGTCGAGCCCGTTCTCTCCAGCGAGCTGTCGATGCCGATCGAGGACCTCGACCTGTCGGTCCGTTCCTACAACTGCCTCAAGCGCGAGGGCATCAACACGGTGTCCGAGCTCGTGGCGCTGTCGGAGACGCAGCTCATGAACATCCGCAACTTCGGCCAGAAGTCGGTCGACGAGGTGCGCGACAAGCTCATCTCGCTCGGACTGTCGCTCAAGGATTCGGTACCCGGTTTCGACGGGGCCCACTTCTACGGCGCAGGCGAAGACGAGTCCTTCTGACCTTCCCGATTATCTGACCAGGAGTTAGACGAATATGCCTAAGCCCAATAAGGGACCCCGCCTCGGAGGCGGCCCCGCCCACGAGCGCCTGCTGCTTGCCAACCTGGCATCGGCTCTGTTCACCCACAAGTCGATCACGACGACCGAGACGAAGGCCAAGCGCCTGCGTCCGGTTGCCGAGCGGCTGGTCACCTTCGCCAAGCGCGGAGACCTGCACGCACGTCGCCGCGTGCTCTCGATCCTCGGCAACAAAGAGGTCGTGCACGTCCTCTTCGCTGAGATCGCACCCCTGGTCGCCGAGCGTGAGGGCGGCTACACCCGCATCACGAAGATCGGCAACCGCAAGGGCGACAACGCCCCGATGGCCGTGATCGAGCTCGTCCTCGAGCCCGTCACCCCGAAGGCGAAGAAAACTGCCGCCCCGAAGACCGAGAAGGCTGCGGCTGCTCCGAAGGCTGACAAGGCCGACGAGAAGCCGGTCGAGGACGCTGCTGACGCCGGCGCCGAGTCGCAGGAGGAGGGGGCTGCCGCTGAGGCGGTCGCCGCCGCTGCGGTCGCCGACGGCGGCTTCGGCGAGGACTCCGCCGCTCCTCTCGAGGACGGCGCCGCACCCGAGGGCTTCGACATCAAGGGCAACAAGGACTCCATGAAGTTCCACCGCCCGGACGGCCAGTGGTACGAGCAGACCGTCGCTGAGGTCTGGTTCCGCACCGCCGAGGCTGCTGAGGCCGCTGGCTTCGAAGAGGCCGGCAAGTAAGCGCACGTCGTTCGAAGCCCGTCATCCCGCACAGGGATGGCGGGCTTCGTCGTCTCGGCGCAAGAGACGCGCCCCGATCGGAGTAGGGTGGATGCCGTGCAGAGGCTGACACGTTGATGATGACGGAACCGACTCGAACTTTCCGCACACCACGCGCCTATCTGACCTTCGTCGTCATCGGCCTGATCGCGGGCCTGCTGTCGGGACTGTTCGGCGTAGGCGGCGGAACGGTCATCGTCCCCCTCCTCGTGCTGATGCTCAGTTTCGACCAGCGTCTGGCTGCCGGCACGTCTCTCGCGGCGATCGTGCCCACAGCGAGCGTCGGAGTCATCTCGTACGCACTCCACGGGTCGGTGGCCTGGATCACGGCGCTCATCCTCGCCGCCGGTGCCGTCGTCGGCGCACAGGTCGGCACGCGCCTACTGCCGCGCATCTCACAGAGCGCGCTGCGGTGGGGGTTCATCGGGTTTCTGCTGGTCGTGATCGTGAGCCTGTTCCTCGTGATTCCCGCGCGTGATGCGGTCTTCGAGCTGGGCTGGATAAACGGTGCAGCTCTCGCGTTGGTCGGTGTCGGAACGGGCATCATTGCCGGCCTCATCGGCGTCGGCGGTGGTGTCGTCATCGTGCCCGTGCTTATGCTCGCGTTCGGCACCAGCGACCTCGAGGCCAAGGGAACGTCGCTGCTGATGATGATCCCTACCGCGATCTCGGGGACGATCGGCAACCTCCGCCACCGCAACGTCGACCTGCTCGCCGCGGTCATCATCGGCGTCGCGGCCTGCACGACGACCGCTCTGGGAGCGTGGCTTGCCACCCTCATCGACCCGTTCGCCGGGAACATTCTCTTCGCCGCGTATCTCGCGTTCATTGCGATCCAGATGGCGATCAAAGCGTTGCGCAGTCGGCGCCGCTGAGCCTGGGTCGTGCCGCACCAGGCAGCAGCGAGGTCACGGCATCCGCTCGGTAGACTTGTCCGGTGCCTGTGAACAACGAACTGATCGGCCGGGAGTTCCCGCCGACACCGCCGTACCTGGTCGGCCGCGAGAAGGTGCGCGAGTTCGCCCGCGCCGTGTTCGCCGACGCTCCGCTGCACACTGACGTCGAAGCCGCTCGCGCGCTCGGCTACGCCGACGTCGTCGCACCGCCGACGTTCGCCATGGTCATCCAAGACCTCACGCTCCAGCAGCTGCTCTCCGAGCCCGACTCGGGGATCGTGCTGGCTCGCACTATCCATGCCGAGCAGAAGTTCAGCTACTCCAAGCCGATCGTCGCCGGTGACGAGCTCACCGGGCAGATGAAGGTCACCGGCATCCGCATGATGGCCGGAAACGCCATGATCACCAGTGCGGCCGAGATCGCCGATGCCGCGGGTGACCACGTCGTCACCGCGACCAGCATGCTGCTGGTGGGCTCGGAAGAGGGGGAGGGCGACGCATGAGCTACACCGTCGGAGACGTGATCGCCGAGCGCACCGTCCACCTCACCCGGGAATCCCTCGTCCGCTACGCCGGGGCTTCCGGAGACTTCAACCCGATCCACTACCGCGACGACGTCGCCGCATCCGTCGGTCTTCCGGGCGTGCTCGCCCACGGGATGCTGACGATGGGACTCGCCTCGTCCGTGGTCGTCTCCGCCCTCGGCGACTCCGCGAAGATCACCGAGTACGGCGTGCGGTTCACCCGCCCCGTCGTCGTCGACCCCGACAACGGTGCCGACGTCTCGGTGCTCGCGAAGGTCGGCGCGGTCGATGAGACCTCGGCGCGCATCGACCTCACCGTCAAGGCGGCTGACACGACGGTGCTCGTCAAGGCGCAGCTGCGCGTCGCGCTCTGATGGCCGAGATCACGCCGATCCCGCTCGCGGAGCTCACGACTCTGCGCACCGGCGCTGCCCCGGAGCGGATGCTGGATGCCACGACCGCAGACGAACTCGTCCAGACGCTGCGCGAGGTGTGGCAGGGCCTGGACGAATGGTTCGTGCTCGGCGGCGGATCGAACTTGTTCGTCGGCGATGAGCCGTTCGAGGGCACGGTCATCCGGGTTCTCACAACCGGCATCGAGCGTTTGCCGTCGCCGCATGAGGGGCGTGTTCGGCTGCGGGTGCAGGCGGGACACAACTGGGACGACCTCGTCGCCTACGCCGTCGAGCACGGTCTCGCCGGCATCGAGGCGATGAGCGGCATTCCCGGTACCGTCGGCGCCGCACCTGTGCAGAACGTCGGCGCCTACGGGCAGGAGATCCAAGAGACTCTGGTCGAGGTCGAGCTGATCGACGAGTCCACCGGCGAGGTTTCCACGGTTCCGGCATCCGAACTGGGGCTGGGGTTTCGCACCTCCGTCCTCAAACACCACTACGGCGGAGTCCCGATTCGGCGGGCGGTGATCCTGTCGGTGACGCTCGACCTCGCCGAGGTCGGCGACGCAGGCCGCGCGATCAGTGGCGAGCAGCTCCGTCGTGCACTCGGACTCACCGACGACGAGCCGATCCGGCTCGCTGCGGTACGCGAGCAGGTGCTCGCGATCCGTGCGGCGAAGGGGATGCTGTTGAACTCCGACGACCCCGACACCAGCAGTGCGGGCTCGTTCTTCCAGAACCTCATCGTGTCGGAGGCCGTCGCAGCGCAACTGCCGCCGAAGTGCCCGCGGTGGCCCGTGCAGCCTGATCGTGATGTCGCGACGGTCATTCCGCTCGAGTCCTACGACGGGCAGGTGCCGGTGACCCCGGCGGTGCGCCGAGAGGTCAAGGTCAGCGCCGCCTGGCTCATCGAGAACGCCGGGATCTCGAAGGGGTTCCGCCTGCCGCGCTCACGTGCGGGAATATCGAGCAAGCACGCCCTGGCGCTCACGAACCGCGGAAATGCGAGCGGCGCAGAACTTGCCGAGCTCGCGCGCTACATCCAGGCGCGGGTGCACTCCGAGTTCGGACTGCTGCTGCAGCCCGAGCCCGTCCTGGTGGCCGTCGAGCTCTAGGCGAAGAGGTGCTGGAGACGCTGGATGCCCTCGAGCAGTTGGTCGTCGCCGAGCGCGTACGACAGGCGCAGGTAGCCGGACGGACCGAAGGCCTCGCCGGGAACGACGGCGACCTCGGCCTCATCGAGAATGAGATCGGCGAGCTCCAGCGACGTCGTGGGAGTCTTGCCCGCCCACGTCTTCCCGAGCAGCCCCTGCACGTCCGGGTAGACGTAGAAGGCTCCGAGCGGGTTCGGCACCCGGATGCCGTCGATCTTCGACAGCTCCGACACGATGAGTTTCCGGCGGCGGTCGAAGGCATCACGGAAGGCCTGCGCTTCGGTCTGCGGGCCGTTGAGAGCGGCGACCGCCGCACGCTGTGCGATGTTGTTGACGTTGCTCGTCAGATGGGACTGCAGGTTTCCGGCGACCTTGATGGCGTCTGCGGGCCCGACCATCCAGCCCACGCGCCAACCGGTCATGGCGTAGGTCTTGGCGACGCCGTTGACGAGGATCGTCTGGGCCGCAGCATCCGGCACGGCCTCGACGATCGAGGTGGCCTTCACGCCCTCGTAGGTGAGGTTCTGGTAGATCTCGTCCGAAATGATCCAGATGCCGTGCTCGACCGCCCACTCTCCGATCGCCCGGGTCTCTTCGGCCGTGTAGACCGAGCCGGTCGGATTCGAGGGAGAGACGAAGACGAGCACGGTGGTGCGCTCGGTGCGCGCGGCCTCGAGCTGGTCGACGGTGACCTTGTAGTCCTGGTCGGCGCCGGCGAAGACCTCGACGGGCGTGCCGTCGGCGAGACGAATCGCCTCGGGGTAGGTCGTCCAATACGGCGCGGGCAGCAGCACCTCATCGCCGGGGTTCACGACCGCCTGGAACGCCTGGTACACGGACTGCTTGCCGCCGTTGGTGACGATTACCTGGGACGGTGCCACTTCGAGGCCCGAGTCGCGCAGGGTCTTCGCGGCGACCGCCTCGCGCAGCGCCGGCAGGCCGGGCGCGGGGGTGTAGCGGAAGTTCGCCGGGTCCTGCAGAGCCTCGGCCGCAGCATCCACGATGAACTGCGGCGTCGAGAAGTCGGGCTCACCGGCGGCGTAGGAGATGACGGGCTTGCCTTCGGCCTTCAACGCCTTGGCCTTGGCGTCGACCTTGAGCGTTGCCGATTCGGCGATGGCGGACAATTTGCGAGAGAGGGGAGCGCGTTCAGTCACACCTCAGATGGTACTCGGGTGCGTCGGCGCGTGTCAGAATCGATCGCCGTTGACACTCAGTTTCAGATAGACTGAAACGAAGTCTCAGATTTGAGGAGTGAACGATGAGTTCTGCCACCCCGTACGTCCCGCCGGTCTCCGACTACGCGTTCCTCTACCGCGAGGTCTTCGGCCGTGACATCGTCGCCGCGGCATCCGGCGGAGCGATCACTGCCGACGACGCCGTCGAGATCGTCTCCGGCGCGGGCGAGTTCGCCGCCGAGGTGCTCGCACCGCTCGACCGCCCCGGCGATCAGATCGGCGCCCGACTCGAGAACGGCGAAGTGCACCTGCCCGACGGGTTCGCCGAGGCTTATCAGGAGCTCGTCGCGGCGGGCTGGGTGAGTGCGACCGCCCCGGAGTCCGCGGGCGGCGATGGTCTGCCAGACTCCGTCGGAGCCGCGCTCGGCGAGATCTGGAACGCCTCGAACATGGCCTTCGCCCTGTGTTGGATGCTGGGCACCGGCGCCATCCACGCGCTCGACGCCGCGGCATCCGATGAACTGCGCGAGACGTACCTGACCAAGCTCGTCAGCGGCGAGTGGACCGGCACGATGAACCTCACCGAGCCCGAGGCCGGTACCGACCTCGGTGCGATCCGCACGGTGGCCACGCCGCGCGACGACGGCACGTTTTCGATCAGCGGGCAGAAGATCTTCATCACCTGGGGTGATCACGACGTGGCCGAGAACATCGTCCACCTCGTCCTCGCGCGCACTCCCGGTGCACCGGACGGAGCTAAAGGGCTGTCGCTGTTCGTTGCCCCGCGCACGCTTGTGAATGCAGACGGATCGCTCGGTGAACGCAACAGCGTCGAGACCGTGGCGATCGAGCACAAGCTCGGCATCCACGGCAGCCCGACCTGCGTGCTGTCGTACGAGGACGCCACCGGTTACCTCGTCGGCGAGCTGCACGGAGGACTGGCCGGCATGTTCGTCATGATGAACTCCGCACGGGTCGGCATGGGCCACCAGGCCACCGGCGTCTCCGATCGGGCATACCAGGGGGCCGCGGATTACGCCTCCGGACGACTGCAGGGTGCGGTGCAGGGGCGCCCGGCGGGCACTCCGATCGCGGAGCATCCCGATGTGCGACGCATCCTGCGCTCCATGTCGAGCCAGGTGTTCGCTATGCGCGCGCTCTCCGTCTATGTCGGTGACCTGTTCGACCGAGCAGGCAATGACGAAGATGTGCTGCGCATGGCGGAGCTGTTCGTGCCGATCCTCAAGGGCTGGAGCAGTGAAGAGGCCCTGCACGTCACCAGCGACGGCATCCAGGTCTACGGCGGCATGGGCTTCATCGAAGAGACCGGTGCAGCGCAGCACTACCGTGATGCGCGCATCACCCCGATCTACGAGGGCACCACGGCGATCCAATCCAACGACCTGATCGGCCGCAAGGTGCTGCGCGATCAGGGCGCGACCGTCGGCGAACTGTTCGGGGCGATCGACGAGACGGTCGCTGCGCTGCGCGCGTCCGGCGGCGATGTCGCCGGACGCATCGCCGAACGTCTCTCGCGAGCGCTGGATGCCGCACGACGCGCCACCGACGCGCTGCTCGCATTCGGGACAGGGCGCGATGCCTCGTCCGTGAGCGTGCCGTACCTGCTGCTGCTCGGCACGCTGGCTGGCGGATGGATGCACGCGCTCGCCGTCGTCGCGGTCGCCGCCCACGACGCACCGGAGGAGGCGGATGCTGCGCGCCTCACCGACGCGGACTTCTACGCCGCGCATCACCTCGCACGCGTGCACGCACTCGCTGAGACGGTGGCCGCCGGCGAGATCGCCTAGCTCGAATGAGAATCGCCCTGCCGCATGAAACTCATGTCGGCAGGGCGATTCTCATGCTGGAGGGCGATTCTCGCGGTCAGTCCTCGATCAGGAACTTCGAATAGGCCGACAGCGTCAGGAACGCGGGGAACTCGGAGCCCAGAGCGACCTCGCGGAAGATCTCGGCGGCATCGTCGAAGCGGTCACCGGCAGAGCGGGTGGTCTGTGCGAGCACCTCGGTGATCAGCCCCTCGATGTACTCCGGCGTGATGCGGGCGCCGTCCTCGGTGGAGCGGTCCTGGTGGATCCACTGCCACACCTGCGAGCGCGAGATCTCTGCCGTCGCGGCATCCTCCATCAGGTTGTCGATCGCGACGGCGCCGAGCCCCCGCAACCACGCCTCGATGTAACGGATCGCCACCGAGACGTTGTCGCGCACGCCCCGCGCGGTGATCGGGCGTCCGATGCGCAGGTCGAGCAGGTCAGAGGCCCGCACGTTCACGTCGTCGCGCTGCCGGTCGAGCTGGTTCGGGCGGTCGCCGAGGACGGCGTCGAACTCCGCCTGGGCCGTCGGGATCAGGTCGGGGTGGGCCACCCACGTACCGTCGAAGCCGTCGCCGGCCTCGCGCTTCTTGTCGGCCGAGACCTTTTCGATGGCCGAAGCGGTCACCTCGGGGTCGCGGCGGTTCGGGATGAAGGCGCTCATGCCGCCGATCGCGAAGGCTCCGCGCTTGTGGCACGTCTTGACCAGCAACTCGGTGTAGGCCCGCATGAACGGCACGGTCATCGTGATCTCGCTGCGGTCGGGCAGCACGAAGCGTGCCCCGCGGCCGCGGTAGTTCTTGATGATCGAGAAGATGTAGTCCCAGCGCCCGGCGTTCAGGCCCGCGCAGTGATCACGCAGTTCGTAGAGGATCTCATCCATCTCGAATGCCGCCGGCAGTGTCTCGATCAGCACGGTCGCACGGATCGTGCCGTGGTCGATACCGATGTACTCCTCGGCGAACGTGAACACGTCGTCCCAGAGCTTGGCTTCTTCACTGGACTCCAGCTTGGCGATGTAGAAGTACGGGCCGCGGCCGTTCTCGATCAGCGCCTGGGCGTTGTGGAAGAAGTAGAGGCCGAAGTCGACGAGCGACCCGGATGCCGCCATGCTGCGGCCCGTGCGATCGATGAAGGTCAGGTGCTTCTCGACCAGGTGCCAGCCGCGAGGGCGCATCACGATCGTCGGAGTCTGCTCGGCGGTGACCTCGTAGGTCTTGCCCGCCTCGTTCGTGAAGCTCAGCTCACCGCGGATGGCGTCGCGCAGCGACAGCTGCCCGCCGATCACGTTCTGCCAGGTGGGGCTGGTGGCGTCCTCCTGGTCGGCGAGCCAGACCTTCGCGCCGGAGTTCAGCGCGTTGATGGTCATCTTCGGGTCGGTGGGCCCGGTGATCTCCACGCGGCGGTCCTCAAGCCCCGGCCCGGCGCCGGCGACGCGCCAGTCGGCGTCCTCGCGGATGTGCTTGGTGTCGTCGCGGAACTGCGGATCATGCCCGCTGCCGATCTCGAACCGACGGCGCATGCGGTCGGCGAGGCGGTCATGCCGCCGGTTCGCGAACCGGTGATGCAGCTCGGTGAGGAAAGCGATCGCGTCAGGGGTGAGGATCTCGTCGAACCGGTCGCGCTGCGGACCGGTGACGGTGAGAGCCGGGCCCTGCTGGATCGTCTGCGTGGGAGCGGTGGTCGGGGGAGCGGTGGGAATGGTCATGATCGGAATCCTTTGGCGTTGAGACGGATGCTTGCGTTGAGACTCGGATGCTTCGGTTAAAGCGACGAGGAGATCGAGGGCTTGCCATCTACTCTCGGTGAAGTTCAAGGGGCCACATGCACATTCGAGGGGAGAAGAATTATGATTCTTCTGCTTTCGTGACAGAATCAGCCCCATGACCACCGTTGACGCCGAAGAAGACTCCGACGCCCTCACCATCGGCCGTCGCATCCGCCAATTGCGCACCGCGCGCGGGATGACCCTCGACGACCTCGCGTCCGCTGTCGATCGTGCGCCGAGCCAGATGTCGATGATCGAGACGGGTAAGCGCGAGCCGAAGCTGACGCAGCTGCAGGCGATCGCGCGTGCACTCGGCGTCGGCATCGACGCGCTGCTCGAGGGCGAGCCGCTCGATGAGCGCAGTGCCGCCGAGATCGCACTCGAGCGTGCGATGAAGGGGCAGACGTTCCAGGCGCTCGGCATCGATCCGTTCCGCATCGCCAAGACTGTGCCGACTGAAGCTCTGAAGGCGATGCTCGCGCTGCACAGCGAGATCGATCGGCTGAAGGATGAGCGCGCGGCGACCCCGGAGGAGGCCCGCAGGGCCAACGTCGAACTGCGGCACCTCATGCGCCGGCAGGACAATCATTTCGCAGAGCTCGAGGCGAAGGCATCCGAGATCCTGGCGGCGGTCGGACATCCGAGCGGCCCGCTGACCCAGCGGACGGCGTCCGAGATCGCGGCCTACCTCGGATTCACGCTGCACTATGCCCCCGACCTGCCGCAGACCACGCGCAGCGTCGCCGATCTGGCGAACGGGCGACTGTACCTGTCGAGCAGTGTGTCGGCCAAGGGTGATGCTCGCACTGCCGTGCTGCAGGCGCTTTCGAGCAGGATGCTGGGGCATTCCGAGCCGCGCAGTTATGCCGAGTTCCTTCTGCAGCGCGTGGAGACGAACTATCTCACTGGGGCGCTGCTGATCCCCGAGGCGCACGTCGTACCGTCGCTGAAGGATGCCAAGGAGCGCAGGGCGATCTCGATCGAAGATCTGCGCGACGCGTACTCGGTGTCATACGAGACGGCCGCGCACCGCTTCACCAACCTTGCGACCCGTCACCTCGACATTCCGGTGCATTTCCTCAAGGTGCACGAGTCGGGCACGATCACCAAGGCGTACGAGAACGACGACGTGAACTTCCCGACGGATCGCCTCGGCGCGATCGAGGGGCAAATGTGCTGTCGCCGATGGACGAGTCGGGTCGTGTTCGACGAAGACGACCGTTTCAACCCGTACTACCAGTACACCGACACCGGCAACGGCACCTATTGGTGCACGGCACGCGTCGAGTCATCCAGCGAGGGGATGCATTCGGTCAGCGTCGGAGTCCGCTTCGACGACACGAAGTGGTTCGTCGGGCGCGACACTTCCAACCGCGGTGTCTCGAAGCACTCGGTTGAGGTGTGCTGCCGCCGTGCTCCGGCCGACCTCGAAGAGCGCTGGCGCGAGCATTCCTGGCCGAACGTCAAGACCCCGCGCACGCTGCTTGCGACGCTGCCGACCGGATCATTCCCCGGTGTGGACACGACCGACGTGTACGAGTTCTTGGAGGCGCACGCGCCGCGCGCGTAGCGCTCCCCGACCGCGAGAATCAGTTTGCCGCATGGCAATCACCCCGTCAGCGCGAGCCTCATGCAGCAGGCTGATTCTCGCGGCTCAGCGGGCAGACTGCAGCAGAGCCCAGAGCTCGGCGCGGGCGGGGAACGAGGTCAGATCGAGGTGGAGCAGCTGGGCCGCCTGCGACACCCGCGATCGCAGGGTGTGCCGATGGATGCCGAGAGCCATGGCCGCTGACTCATAGCGGGCATCGTGCTCGAGCCAGACCCGCAGCGTGTGCTCCAAGCCCGGATCGGCCTCGCGCAGCGGGGCGAGTCGGGCTTGTGCGATGAGGGTGGCGTCGTCGGTGCGGAGTGCCGAGAGGATTCCGGATGACGCCGCCTCCGAGAACCGGATGACGCTGTCGCCTCCGCGCCGGAGCGCGCCGAGCGCCTGGCCGTGCGCGCGCGAGAACGAGGAGTAGTCGACCGGGTCTGATACTCCGATGCGGATGCCGAAGCGCGCAGCGGCCTCGTCGATCAGCGCGGCATCCGACTCGGGCAGACAGATCACGACGCCGGCATCCTTCACCGCGAGAAAAGCCCGTGATCCGCGCTCGGACCGCCTTCGCTCCCACCACTCCTCCAGCGCCCCGGGCACGGCATCCGGCGCCACGGCCACGATCACTGGCGCGGCGGGCAGCGCTCCGAGCACGCGCTGCGCGAGCGTGTCGTCGTCGGCGAGCAGCGACTCCAGCAGCTGGGTGTGCAGACGACGGCGTGAACCTTCGAGCTCGACGCTCTGCTCCAGAGCGAGTCCGGCCATCGCTATCACCGAGGTGACCACAGCCCTCGCCTCCGAGTCCAAGGACGGGGCGGCGATCGCAATCACGCCGCGCAGCCCGCGAGTGCGTCCGAGAGTGAACAGCTGCAGTGACTGCCCGTCGACGGCGATGGAGCGTCCGGTCTCCGTGCCGCGGGCGAGCATGTCGTCGACCTGGGCGGCGAGGTCATCGTGTGCGGCGCCGGAGATGCCGCCCGGAGGGTGCTCGAGGGTGAGAGCCCCCGACGCGTCGAACATGGCGACCCAGGCATCCAGCCTTCGGCCGAGTTCGGCAATGATCGCGACGAGGCCGTGCGGGCGCAGCGCGGCCACCGCCAGGGCGCGCTGCGTGTCCAACGCCCAGCTGCGACGCGCGAAGGCTTCCGCGGCCACCGCCTCGGCGTGCGCGCGGGCGACGGCGATGAACGGGGTGGCGTACGGCACCTCGAACAGGGGGAGCGCTGCCCGTTCGCAGGCCGAGACGAGCCCCTCCGGCAGATCCGGATGCCTCACACCGGTGCCGAATCCGAGACCGGCCACGCCGCGCGCGACGAGTCTGTCGACGTACGCGGATGCCGTCATCTGGCCGTCGAACTGGCCGCCCGTCGTCAGCAGAGCGAGGTCGTCGGCGAGGAACGGTGTGGGGTCGGCGAGGTCGGTGGAGTGCACCCAGCGCAAGGGTCGGTCCAGCGCGCGATCAGTGCCGGAGATGAGGCGCAGCCCGAGTGCGGAGGTCTGCACCAGCCCGCGAAGCGTGGGGTCGGCCATCGGGGTCCTCTATCTCGCTGTACATTCGGGCGAACTTCTAGGTCAAATTATACAGAGAGGCGAATGCATCCGTTCGCTCGCAGGCTTACGCTCGCGGTATGACCCTCATCGACTCCGACGCGACCGGCACCACTCCGACCGGAGGGCCGACGCTCGCCCAGGAGCGCCGCCTTGTCACCTCGCTCCCCGGCCCCCGGTCCGCCGAGATCCTCGCGCGCAAGGCCGAGGCGGTCCCTGTCGGCGTCGCGCACACCGTGCCGATCGCCGCCGTGGCAGCCGGCGGCGGAGTCGTACTGGATGCCGATGGCAACTCGCTCATCGACCTGGGCAGTGGCATCGCCGTGACCACGGTCGGCAGCGCGCATCCGAAGGTGGTGGCCGCGGTGGCGGCCCAAGCGGCGCAGTTCACGCACACCTGCTTCATGATCTCGCCGTACGAGTCGTACATCGAGGTCGCCGAGGCGCTGAACCGGCTCACGCCGGGCACCTTCGCGAAGAAGACCGCGCTGTTCAACTCCGGATCCGAGGCTGTCGAGAACGCGGTCAAGATCGCCCGCAAGCACACAGGCCGCTCAGCCGTCGTCGCCTTCGACCACGGCTACCACGGCCGCACCAACCTCACGATGGCGCTCACGGCGAAGTCGATGCCGTACAAGAGCGGCTTCGGCCCGTTCGCGCCCGAGGTGTACCGTGCACCGCTGTCGTATCCGTTCCGCGACGGACTCTCCGGAGCGGATGCCGCAGCTCTCGCCATCACGCAGATCGAAAAGCAGGTCGGCGCCGAGAACCTCGCCGCCGTTGTGATCGAACCGATCCAAGGGGAGGGCGGCTTCATCGTCCCCGCCGACGGATTCCTCCCCGCGATCGTCGAATGGTGCCGAGCGAACGGCGTCGTATTCATCGCCGACGAGGTGCAGTCCGGCTTCGCACGTACGGGCACCATGTTCGCCTCGGAGCAGTTCGGCATCGAACCCGACCTCATCACCACGGCCAAGGGCATCGCCGGCGGTCTTCCGCTCGCCGCCGTCACCGGCCGGGCGGAGATCATGGATGCCGCGCACGCGGGCGGCCTCGGCGGCACGTACGGCGGCAACCCGATCGCCTGCGCCGCCGCCCTCGCCGCGATCGACGCGTTCGAGAACGATGGACTGATCGAGCGCGCCCAGCACATCGGCAGCATCCTGGGTGACCGGCTGCGCGCGATGCAGACCGACGACCCGCGCATCGGCGACGTCCGCGGCCGTGGTGCGATGACGGCGATCGAGTTCGTCGATCCGGAGACGAACGCCCCGGATGCCGCGCTCGCTGGAGCCGTCGCCCGCGCCTGCATCCAGAGCGGTGTGATCGTGCTGACGTGCGGCACGTACGGCAACGTGATCCGCTTCCTGCCCCCGCTGTCCATCGGCGATGACTTGCTGAACGAGGGCCTCGACGTCCTCGCCGATGCGCTCGCCGCAGCTTGAAAACCGTGAAGGAGATCACCCATGAGCATCACCGCATCCGACGAGAAGACTCTGCTCGACAGCATCCCCACCGGCCTCTACATCGGGGGTGAGTGGGCGCCGGCGACCGGCGGCCGCACGTTCGACGTGCACGATCCGGCGACCAACGCCGTCATCTGCACGATCGCGGATGCGACGGCGGAGGACGGCATCCGCGCCCTCGATGCCGCCGCGGCGGCGCAGGACGAGTGGGCCGCCACTCCCGCCCGCACCCGCAGTGAGATCCTCCGTCGCGCGTTCGACCTCGTGCAGGAGCACAAGGAAGACCTCGCTCTGCTCATGACTCTCGAGATGGGCAAGCCGCTCGCCGAGGCACGTGGCGAGGTCGTCTACGGCGGCGAGTTTCTGCGCTGGTTCAGCGAGGAGGCCGTGCGCATCTCGGGCCGTTACGGAGCGAACCCCGAGGGCACCGGCCGCATGGTCGTCTCGCAGCGCCCGGTGGGCCCGTCGTTCTTCATCACGCCGTGGAACTTCCCGTTCGCGATGGCGACGCGCAAGATCGCCCCGGCGCTCGCCGCCGGCTGCACCGTCATCATCAAGCCCCCGGCACTCACGCCGCTGACGACGATCTTCTTCACCAAGCTGCTCGAGCAGGCGGGGCTTCCTGCCGGCGTCGTCAACGTCGTGCAGACCTCGTCGTCGTCGAAGCTCTCCGCACCGATCATCGCCGACTCGCGCCTGCGCAAGCTCTCGTTCACCGGCTCGACCGAGGTGGGCCGCAAGCTCATCGCTCAGGCCGCCGAGGGCGTGCTGCGCGTGTCGATGGAGCTCGGCGGAAACGCGCCGTTCGTCGTCTTCGACGACGCCGATCTCGACAAGGCGGTCGAGGGGGCGATGGCCGCGAAGTTCCGCAACATCGGTCAGGCCTGCACGGCCGCGAACCGCTTCATCGTGCACGCCTCGGTCGCGGGCGACTTCGCCGATCGCGTCACCGAGCGTGTGAAGGCGATGAAGATCGGTCGCGGCACCGAAGACGGCGTCGCGATTGGCCCGCTCATCGACGCGGATGCCGTCGACAAGGCCGGTCAGCTGGTCAAGGATGCCGTCGACAGAGGAGCGAGCGTCCGCGCCGGGGGCAGCGCCATCGACGGCGAGGGCACGTTCTTCGAACCGACCGTGATCACCGATGTGGCGAAGGGCAGCGACATCCTCCGCGAGGAGATCTTCGGACCGGTGCTCGCGATCGCGACCTTCGACACCGAAGAAGAGGCTGTACGTCTCGCCAACGACACCGAGTACGGGCTGGTCTCCTACGTCTTCACCGAGGACCTCGCCCGTGGGCACCGCATGATCGACGCGCTCGAGACCGGGATGATGGGCTTGAACGTGGGTGTGGTCTCCAACGCCGCTGCCCCCTTCGGCGGCGTCAAGCAGTCGGGCGTCGGCCGCGAGGGCGGTTTCGAGGGCATCCACGAGTACCTGTCCACGAAGTACACGCTGATCCCCAACTGAACGCCGATCCCACAAGTATTACCGGCACCCGCGAGAGGACGATGATGACCGCTTACGCCGTAACCAACCCCGCAACAGGTGAGACGACCGCCACGTACGACACGTTCACCGATGCGCAGGTCACCGATGCCGTCGCGCGGGCGGATGCTGCGGCATCCGTCTGGGCGGCGAAACCGGCGGCCGAGCGCGCGGAGGTGATCCGCCGCATCGCCCAACTGCACCGCGAGCGGAAGGACGAGCTCGCCGCGATCATCGTCAAGGAGATGGGCAAGCCGATCGCCGCCGCTGTCGGGGAAGTCGACTTCGCCGCCGACATCATCGAGTTCTACGCCGACAACATCGACAAGATCACCGGCGACCAGCCGCTTGAGATCCAAGGTTCAGGCACGGCGGTGGTCCGGCGGGCGCCGCTCGGGCCGCTGCTGGGGATCATGCCGTGGAACTTCCCCGCGTACCAGGTCGCGAGGTTCGCGGCTCCGAACCTCGCGGTCGGGAACACGATCATCCTCAAGCATGCACCGCAGTGCCCGGAGTCGTCCGCGGCGCTGGAGGCGATCTACCAGGACGCCGGTCTGCCAGACTGTGCGTACATCAACGTGTACGCCACGAATGAGCAGGCGGCATCGATCATCGCCGACCCGCGCGTGCGTGGGGTGTCGGTGACCGGGTCGGAGCGTGCCGGCGCTGCCGTGGCCGAGATCGCCGGACGCAACCTGAAGAAGGTCGCCCTCGAACTCGGCGGGTCGGACCCGTTCCTCGTCCTCTCGACGGACGACCTGGATGCCGTGGTTCAGGCCGCCGTCGACGCGCGCCTCGACAACAACGGCCAGTCCTGCAACGGCGCCAAGCGCTTCATCATCGTCGACGGTCTGTACGAGGAGTTCACGGCGAAGTTCGTCGCCGCGCTCGCCGCCGTGCAGGCGGAGGACCCGACACAGGAGGACACCGTGCTCGGCCCGCTCTCGTCCGTGGCGGCGGCCGAGCGGCTGCAGGAGCAGATCGACCGCGCCGTCGCTCAAGGGGCCACGCTGCTGACCGGTGGCACGCGCGACGGCGCGTTCTTCGCCCCGACCGTGCTCACTGGTGTCACCGCTGACATGGACGCGTACCGCGAAGAGCTGTTCGGGCCGGCCGCGGTCGTGTACCGCGCGGCGGATGAAGCGGATGCCGTGGCGATCGCCAACGGCACGCCCTTCGGGCTCGGGTCGTACGTGTTCACGACGGACGATGAACAAGCCCAACGCGTTGCCGACCAGATCGAAGCGGGGATGGTCTACGTGAATCTCGTGCTCGCCGACAGCCCGGAACTGCCATTCGGCGGCGTCAAGCGCAGCGGCACCTCGCGCGAGCTCGGGCTGCTCGCTGCCGACGAGTTCGTGAACAAGAAACTGATCCGCACGGCCTGACCCAGCCCGCCTTGCGTGGGGACGCTTCGACTCGTCGCTGGCGCTCCTCGCTCAACGCGTTTCGTCTTCAGCGCTTCGCGCCTGCGCTCAACGACCGGGGGCGCGCCGCCCTGCGGGGGTGCGGCGCCCTGCGGGGGGCGGCGCCCTGCGGGGGTGCGGCGCCATCGGGGGTGCGGCCATGCGGGGGGCGGCGCCATGCGGGTCGTTGAGCGAGCGCAGCGAGTCGAAACGGGTTGAGCGAGCGCAGCGAGTCGAAGCCTCGCGCCACAGTCAGACACGGCTACCGTCAGACACGGGCCCCTGCTGGCTCCGGCGAGAGTAGGGTCGGAGCCATGGTCACTGTCGCCGAGAACATCGTCCACACGCTCCGCGCCAATCACATCGACCGTGTCTACGGCATCCCGGGCGACTCGCTCAACGGATTCACCGATGCGCTCCGCAAAGACGGCACGATCCGATGGCTGCATGTGCGGCATGAAGAGTCCGCCGCGTTCGCGGCCGCTGCCGATGCGGCCCTCACCGGCGACCTCGCCGTCGTTGCCGGATCCTGCGGCCCGGGCAACCTGCATCTGATCAACGGGCTGTTCGACGCGAACCGTTCGCGTGTGCCGGTGCTCGCGATCGCAGCTCACATCCCTACCAGCGAGATCGGAACCGGATACTTCCAGGAGACCCACCCGCAGGAGCTGTTCCGCGAGTGCAGCGTCTACGTCGAGTACGTCGCCGACCCCGTGCAGATGCCGCGCCTCCTCGAGATCGCGATGCGCGAGGCCATCGAGAAACGCGGTGTCGCGGTGCTCGTGATCCCGGGCGAGGTCGCACTCGCCGACGTTCCCGTCGATCGCGCTGTCGTCGTCGATCGCGCCCACCCCGTGATCGTCCCCAACCCGCGCGAGCTCGAGAAAGCTGCAGAGCTGCTGAACGCTGCCAAGAAGGTGACGATCCTCGCCGGTGCTGGCGTCGAAGGGGCGCACGATGAGGTCATCGCGCTCGCCGACCGCCTGGGATCGCCGATCGTCCATGCTCTGCGCGGCAAGGAGTTCATCGAGTACGACAACCCGTTCGACGTCGGCATGACGGGCCTGCTCGGCTTCGCCTCCGGGTATCGGGCGATGGAGTCCGCCGACGCACTGCTGGTGCTGGGCTCCGACTTCCCGTATCCGCAGTTCTACCCGGACCACGCGACCACCATCCAGGTCGATATCCGCGGTGCACAGCTCGGCAAACGGCATCCGCTCGACTTGGGGCTTGTGGGTGACGTGCGCGCCACCGCGGACGCACTGCTCCCGCGCATCGCCGCCAAGGATGACCGTTCGCACGTCGAAGACGCCGTCGCGCACTACCGCAAGACGCGCGCCAAGCTCGACGAGCTGGCGGTGCCGTCAAAGGGCTCGAACCCGATTCATCCGCAGTATCTCGCACGGCTGCTCGACGAGGCGGCGACCGATGACGCGATCTTCACCGCGGACGTCGGCTCTCCCACCGTGTGGGCTGCGCGCTACCTCACGATGAACGGCCGCCGGCGACTGATCGGCTCATTCAGCCATGGCTCGATGGCGAACGCCCTGCTGCACGGCATCGGTGCGCAGACCGCTCAACCGGATCGCCAGGTGGTCGCGCTCGCCGGAGACGGGGGACTGGCGATGATGCTCGGCGAGCTCATCACCCTCACCCAGAACAAACTGCCGGTCAAGACGATCGTGGTGAACAACTCGTCTCTCAACTTCGTCGAACTCGAGATGAAGGCGGCGGGATTCGTGACGTACGCGACCGACCTCGAGAATCCGAACTTCGCCGCTGTCGCCGAGGCGCTGGGCATCTTCGCACGGCGCGTCGAGCGCAGCGAAGATCTCCCGGATGCCGTCGCCGAAGTCCTCGCCCACGACGGCCCTGCGC
>NZ_JBQDVP010000016.1:0-60134 GCF_052102115.1 Microbacterium sp. | reverse complement strand
TAGGGACGACCTCCGACATCGCCGGTGAGGCACGCCCGTAGACTTGAGCCATGCCCGTCTCGTCGCCGTATGCCGCTCGTCTCGGCCGCATCCCGATAGAGCGTCACGAGGTCGAGGTCCGGGGCGGACGCACCGCCTACTGGGTCTACGGGCCCGAGAATGCGACGACCGTGATCGCCGTGCACGGCTTCCGCGGCGAGCACCATGGTCTCGAACCCGTGCTCGCCTATCTGCCCGAACTGCGCGTCATCGCGCCCGACCTGCCCGGGTTCGGCGAGACCGCCCCGCTACCGGGGCGCACGCACGACCTCGACGAGTATGCGCAGTGGCTGCGCGAGTTCGCAGCGGCCGTCGCGCCCGGCGCCGTCATCCTCGGCCACTCATTTGGGTCGATCGTTGCCTCAGCGGCTGTCGCCGGCGGTCTCGAAACCCCGCGGCTCATCCTCATCAACCCCATCGGCGCACCCGCGCTGGAGGGGCCGAAGGGCATCCTGACGAAACTGGCCGTGCTCTACTACGGGCTGGGGGCGAAGCTGCCCGCCGCAATCGGCACGGCGTTGCTGCGCAACAGGCTGATCGTGCGGGGGATGAGCGTCACGATGGCGAAGACACGCGATCTGGAACTGCGACGGTTCATCCACGACCAGCACGACACCTACTTCTCCGACTTCGCCGATCGCGACGTGCTGCGCGACGCATTCGTCGCGAGCGTCTCGCACGACGTGCGCACCTTCGCCCCTGAGATCGACGTCCCGACACTGCTTGTCGCCGCCCAGCAGGACGACATCACCCCGATCGAGGCTGAGCGTCGTCTGGCGACGCTGTTCCCCGATGCCGAACTCGTCGAGATCGCCCGGGTCGGGCATCTCATCCACTACGAGACTCCCGCCGAGGCGGCCGGCGCTATTCGCCGCTTCCTCAGGGTTCCCGTCGCGCGAGGCCGATGAGACCGGCTACCCGGTAGGGGATGACCTCGCCCATCGCCAACGAGGTCTCGGTCCGTTCCACGCCCTCGATCGAGAGGATTCGCGCGTCGGTGTCGAAGAGGTGACGTGCGTCACGGCACGCCACTCGCGCGAGCAGGTCGATCGAGCCGCTCAGGCCGTGCACCTGCAGAACTTCGGGAATGCGAGCGAGCTCGGCTGTGATCCGGGGCAGTTCGGTCTGTCGCAGCCCGATGCTGACGAAGGCCTGCAGGGGGAACCCCAGCACCTCGGGTGAGAAGGAGCGCTCGTACGACAGGAAGACTCCAGTCTGCTCCAAACGGGCCATCCGGGCCTGGATGGTGTTGCGTGAGAGCCCGAGTCGTTCGGCGAGCGCGACGACGGTCGTACGGGGGTCTTCGGAGAGGGCACTCAGCAGTTCGAGATCTACACGATCAAGCGTCGACATAGTGCCAAACCATAGCAGGTTCAATCGCTGCGAACTGCGCAACATGCTCAAGATGAGCGCGAATGCTTGAGCGTGCTGATCAGCGGACGTACCCTCGAGGTAACCGATGAAGACGTCGGTGCACGGCGTGAACGCCCCCACGAAGGGCACACACGACAGGAGGACGCAGATGTCACCGCAGACCACTCCGATCGCAGACACGGCGCAGGATCTCGAACTCGCGGAGCGGCTTCTCGCTCCCGACGGGACACGCCTGGGCAATCCTGATCTCGACCCGCTCGTCTCCGACGTCGACCCAGCGCAACTGCGCGCACTGCATCGCGACATGGTGATCCTCCGTCGCATCGACGCCGAGGGCGTCGCACTGCAGCGGCAGGGCCAACTGGGCTTGTGGGCGCCGTGCAACGGTCAGGAGGCCGCTCAGATCGGCACCGCCCGCGCGCTCGATCCCATCGACTTCGTGTTCCCGAGTTACCGCGAGACCGGCGTCATCTACGCCCGCGGTGCCGAGCCCGGCGACTTCGTGCGCGTCTGGCGCGGCGAAGAGGGAGCTCCGTACGACCCGATGCAGATGCGGATGGCTCCGCTGCAGATCATCATCGGCGCCCAGACGCTGCATGCCGTCGGCTACGCGATGGGCATCAAACACGAGAAGGCGCCCGAGGTCGCCGTGACCTACTTCGGCGACGGGGCGACCAGCCAGGGCGACGTCAACGAGGCCATGGTCTTCGCCGCGTCGTACAAGGCGCCTGTCGTCTTCGTCTGCCAGAACAATCACTGGGCGATCTCCGAGCCGGTCGCCGTACAGTCGCAGTTCCCGATCTCGGGGCGGGCTCCCGGCTTCGGCATCCCGAGCATGCGCGTGGACGGCAACGACGTGCTCGCCTGCATGGCTGCGATGCGGTGGGCGCTCGCACACGCACGCGCCGGCAAGGGGCCGGCGTTCATCGAGGCGGTGACCTATCGGATGGGCCCGCACACGACCTCCGACGACCCGACCCGGTACCGCGACCCCGCCGAGCTGGACGCCTGGAAGACTCGCGACCCGATCGCCCGCGTCGAGGCGTACCTGCGCGGACTCGGCGAGATCGATGACGAGCAGATCGCCGCCGCGCACGCGGATGCCGACCGGATGGCTCGCGAGATGCGCGCCGCCTGCCTCGGCATGGTGACGCGCGAACCGCTCGCCGTATTCGACAGCGTGTATGCGGAGCCGCACAGCGGCCTCGCCCGGGAGCGCGACGAGTACGCGGCCTACCTCGCGACGTTCGAGGAGGCCTGAGATGACCCAGCTCACACTCGGCAAGGCCCTGAACGCGGGACTTCACCAGGCTATGAAGGACGATGACAAGGTCATCATCATGGGCGAGGACATCGGCAAGCTCGGCGGCGTCTTCCGCATCACCGACGGGTTGCTCGACGAGTTCGGGGCGGCTCGCGTCATCGACACGCCACTTGCGGAGTCGGGCATCGTCGGCACGGCCGTTGGGCTCGCGTACCGCGGGTACCGCCCAGTCGTCGAGATCCAGTTCGACGGCTTCGTGTACCCCGCGTTCGACCAGATCGTCGCGCAGGTCGCCAAGCTGCACTACCGCACGCAGGGCCGGGTGAAGATGCCGATCACGATCCGCATCCCCTGGGCCGGCGGCATCGGTGCGGCCGAGCATCACTCCGAATCGCCGGAGGCGTACTTCGTGCACACGGCGGGACTCCGGGTGATCGCCGTGTCGAACCCACAGGACGCCTACCGCTGTCTTCAGCAGGCGATCGCGTCCGACGATCCGGTGATCTTCTTCGAGCCCAAACGCCTGTACCACCACAAGGGTGAGGTCGATCTGGACGCGTCGCTGGCCGACGCCCCGCCGATGGGGCTTGCTCACGTCGTACACGAAGGCACGGATGCCACGGTCATCACCTACGGTGCAATGGTCTCCACCGCACTGGACGCCGCATCCGCCGCCGCGGACGAGGGGCTGTCGCTCGAGGTCATCGACCTGCGATCGATCTCACCGGTCGACTACGACTCGGTCGCAGCCTCCGTGCGCCGCACCGGTCGTGTCGTCGTGGCGCACGAGGCCTCGCGGGAGGCCGGAGTCGCCGCCGAGGTGATCGCCAGCATCACCGAACGCTGCTTCGAGTACCTCGAGGCGGCACCGGTGCGGGTCACCGGGCACGACGTGCCGTATCCGCCCGCGAAGCTGGAGAAGTTCCACCTGCCCGATCTCGACCGGATCCTGGATGCCGTCGACCGCGTCCTCGACCGGCCGAACAGCCTGACGGGAGCAGAGTCATGATCCAGGAATTCCATCTGCCGGACCTCGGCGAAGGACTCGCCGACGCGGAGATCGTGCAATGGCTGGTCGCCCCGGGCGACACGGTGACGCTCAACCAGACGCTCGCCGAGGTCGAGACCGCCAAAGCGGTGGTCGAGCTCCCGTCGCCATACGACGGCACGGTCGAAACGCTCCACGCCCAGGCGGGCGATACGGTCGACGTCGGCGCACCGCTGATCGCCTTCGCGGTCGAGTCGTCGTCACCGGCGGATGCCGCGCCCGCCGACGCCGCGGGGGAGCAGAAGACGGAGGGGGCGGAGGAGAAGACCCCGCCGAACCTCGTCGGCTACGGTGCCGCACCATCGAACAAGGCGCGCCCGAAACGACGCGCGCGCCGCGCCGTGTCCGGTGCTCCCGCGGCGGACACTGCCGTGCTGGAGGCCGCCCCGCACGACGCGCTCCCGGAGGCCCCGGCCTCCACCCGGACGGGCGAGCGCCCCCGCTCGACACCGCCGGTGCGCGCATATGCGAAGCGCCTGGGCATCGACATCGTGCTGGTCGCGGCGGAGGTCGGTGACCGCGTGATCACGCGCGACGACATCGACTCGTACGCTGAGCGCGTCGGCGGCCGCACCGAGTCCGCCTCGGCGCCCCGGCGGCCGAAGCCGCTGCAGCCGGGAATCTTCGATGACACTCCCGAGCGAGAGACCCGCATCCCGATCCGGGGGGTGCGCAAGCACACGGCGGCCGCTATGGTGCAGAGTGCCTTCACGGCGCCGCACGTGACGACATTCCACACCGTCGACGTCACCGCGACCATGGACCTCATCGAGAGCCTGCGTGCGGATCGCTCGCTCGCCGATCACCGGATCGGGCCGCTCGTCATCGTCGCGAAGGCTGTCTGCCTGGCACTGAGTCGTACGCCGGGTCTGAACTCCCGATGGGACGAGGAAGCCGGCGAGATCGTCCAGCCGCACTACGTCGACCTCGGCATCGCCGCGGCGACCGAGCGGGGCCTCATCGTGCCGAACATCCGGGACGCGGAGCGGATGACGGTACCGCAGCTCGCGGATGCTGTAACCGCCCTCACGCAGACGGCTCGGTCAGGCAAAACCTCGCCGGCCGAGCTCGCCGGCGGCACGTTCTCGATCACCAACATCGGCGTCTTCGGCATCGATGCCGGTACCCCGATACTGCCGCCCGGGCAATCGGGCATCCTCGCTGTCGGTGCCGTTCGATCGATGCCGTGGGAGCACCGCGGTGAGATCGCGCTGCGCCAGGTGATGACGCTGAGCCTGTCATTCGACCATCGGATCGTCGACGGTGCCGAAGGGGCCCGGTTCGTGAAAGACGTCGCCGACATCCTGGAGGAGCCGGGGAGAGCGATGCTTCTGGGCTGACCGCTGACGACCCTCAGGCGATGAGCGCTGCGTGGGCCATCGCCGTGAGGATCTCGGCGGTGGCTCGCTTCGATCGCGACGCGCTGCGCGTGCTGTGCGGGGTGGAGTTGATGAGGCCGAAGCAGGCTTGCACGCGCAGTCGGAGTTCATCGGCCGGGGCATCGTGCAGCGGTGTGAGCGCGGAGATCCACAGGTCGATGTACGTGCGCTGCAGGTGACGCACCTCGGCGCGGTCCGCATCGGACAGGTGCGCAAGGTCGCGGTCGTGCACGCGGATGACGTCGGCGTTGCCGAGGGCGAAATCCACGTGGAAAGCGATCAGGGCTGCCATCCGCTCGTCCGCGCCGTCGGATTCCCCCGAGACACGTGTGCCGCCGTCGACGAGGTCTTCGCTGACCTTGACGAGCACGGCACCGAGCAGCGCCTGCTTGCCGGCGAAGTGCCGATACACGGCCGGGCCGGAGACCCCGACCGCCGCGCCGATCTCCTCCAGGCTCACACCCGGGTATCCACGCTCCGCGAACAGTCTAGCGGCCTCAGCGAGGAGGGCGTCCGCGCGCTCAGCCTTGGCGCGATCCCGCGCGGTGAGGGGGCTTGTCATTTCAGTTAACGCTCGCTAACCTAAATTGTCGGGTTAGTGAACAGTAACCGAAAACATGCGCTGGGTGCCACCGCGTGGATCGAGGAGGACGACGTCATGGCCGCAGAACTCACCGAAGAGGAACTCGAACTCAGCGCCATGGTGCGCGACTTCGCCGACACGGTCGTGGCCCCGCAGGCCTACGAGGCCGACCGGACGCACACGCTATCGATGGATGTCGTCGCTCGGATGGGGGAACTCGGACTGTTCGGCCTGCCCTTCCCGGAGCAGTACGGCGGACAGGGCGGCGACTACATGGCGCTCGGCCTCGCGATCGAAGCTCTGGGCCGCGTCGACCAATCGATCGCCATCACCCTCGAGGCGGGCGTGAGTCTGGGAGCCATGCCGATCTTCCGGTTCGGAAACGATGCGCAGCGCGAGGAGCTCCTGCCGGATCTCCTCTCCGGGCGCGCCCTGGCCGGATTCGGCCTCACTGAGCCGGAGGCCGGTAGCGACGCCGGTGCGACACGTACGAACGCGCGCCTCGACGGCGACGAATGGGTGATCGACGGCGCCAAACAGTTCATCACGAACTCCGGGACGCCGATCACCCGTTTCATCACGGTCACCGCTGTCACTGGGGAGAGCGAGGGCCGCAAGGAGATCTCGACGATCATCGTGCCGAACGGAACACCGGGCTTCACCGTTGAGGCGCCGTATGACAAGGTCGGGTGGCGCGCGTCGGACACGCACCCGCTCACCTTCGACGGCGTGCGCGTGCCGGCGGCCAACCTGCTCGGAGAGCGCGGAACGGGCTTCCGGAGCTTCCTCAGCATCCTCGATGAGGGGCGCATCGCGATCGCTGCGCTCGCAACCGGTGCCGCGGAGGGATGCCTCGAAGAGGCTGTGCAGTACGCGAAGAGCCGCACGGTTTTCGGGGCGGCCCTGAGCACCCGGCAGAACGCGCAGTTCACGCTTGCTCGCATGCGCGCCCGCGTGCACACCGCCCGACTCGCCTGGCACCATGCCGCCCGGCTGCGTGATGCGGGCAAACCGTTCGCCGAGGCCGCGGCGATCGCCAAACTCGTCGCCGGAGATGCGGCGATGGACAACGCCCGCGACGCCACCCAAATCTTCGGGGGCAACGGATTCATGAACGAGTTCGCGGTGGGACGGCACTATCGTGATTCGAAGATCCTCGAGATCGGCGAAGGCACGACCGAGGTGCAGTTGCTGGTGATCGCTCGTGGATTGGGACTGATGTGACGGATATCGTGCAGCGGGGGCTGTACTTCGAAGAGTTCGAGATCGGCGACCGATACCTGCATCGCCCCGGGCGCACGGCGACAGAGGCCGACAACGTGCTCTTCACGGCCCTCACCATGAACACGCAGGCTCTCCACCTGGATGCCGCATTCGCGCAGACCCAGGAATTCGGCCAGCGGCTGATGAACTCGATGTGGACTCTGTCGACGCTGGTGGGCGCCTCGGTCGCGCAGCTCACACAGGGCACGCTCGTCGCGCAGCTCGGCCTCAGCGACATCGCATTCCCGCATCCGCTTTTCGCCGGTGACACGCTCTACAGCGAGAGCGTGGTGACCGAGAAGCGCCTGTCGCACTCGCGCCCGGGTCAGGGTATTTGCACGGTTTCGCACACGGGGCGCAATCAGGATGACGTCGTCGTCGCGACGGCGACCCGCACAGTTCTCGTCCACTGCGCACCGAAGGAGAGCTGATGGTGTTCGACCTCGGTCCCGCGTTGCTGTTCTGCCCCGGCGACCGCCCGGAGCGCTTCGCCAAGGCGGCTGAGCGGGCCGATGCCGTGATCCTCGATCTCGAGGATGCGGTCGCCCCTGATGCGAAATCCGCCGCGCGGGCGCACGTCGCGGCATCCGACCTCGACCCGGCCCGCGTGATCGTTCGCGTCAATGCGCCGGACACGGCCGATTTCGCAGATGACCTCGCCATGCTCGCCGAATCGCCGTTCCGCACCGTGATGGTCGCGAAGGCGGAGGACACCGCTGCCCTCGACCGCTTCGACGAGTCCTACTCGCTGATCGCCCTGTGCGAGACGGCCCGCGGCGTGAGCGAAGCGGCCCGGATCGCCGCGCACGACCGTGTCGTCGCGCTGATGTGGGGTGCAGAGGACCTCGTCGCATCCCTCGGCGGCACCGCCAGCCGCCATGCCGACGGTCGCTATCGCGACGTGGCCCGTCTTGCGCGCTCGCGGGTGCTGCTCGAAGCGGCAGCGCACGGCAAGGCCGCCATCGATGCCGTCCACATCGACATCGAAGACACTTTGGGGCTCGCTGCGGAGGCCGAGGATGCTGCGGCATCCGGGTTCCGTGCGACGGCGTGCATTCATCCGGGACAGGTGGCGACGATCCGCGCGGCTTACGCACCGGACGCCGAGACGCTGGCCTGGGCTCGTGACGTGCTGGCCGCAGCAGAGGGGGAGCGGGGCGTTTTCCGGTTCTGCGGACAAATGGTCGATGAGCCGGTGCTGCGGCACGCGCGAGCGGTGGCGGAGCGCGGCGCTTAGGGGGCCACGGGCTCCAGAAGCCGGAGCAAGCCAGGTCCGGCCTCGAACCGGTGCAGGGAGCCGTTGCGCAGCACGTCGCCCTCACGGGGCAGCGAGCCGCTGGAGGCGTGGTGCAGCAGAGAGCGGATGACGCCGCCGTGCGTGACGACGATCACGGACTCGGCGGCCGGGGCTGAGCGGCGCCGCGACTCCCGGGCGATCTGGTCGAGCGCGCTCAGCGCGCGGTCGCGGACGACGTCGAGCGATTCCGCGCCGGTCGGGGCCGCATGCCAGTTCTCGAACTGCTGGAGATAGTCCTCGACCAGCATCCCCTCGCCCTCGCCGAACTCGCGCTCGCGCATGTCAGGGGCTGTCGCCGGGGCCGCGAGTCCGAGTCGGTCAGCGATGATTCGCGCCGTCTCGTGCGCGCGGACCAACGGGCTGGCGTAGATCGCGTGATGCGATCCTCCGCTGAGGAGCTCGCCTGCGGCCAGCGCATCCGCGCGTCCGGTCTCGTTCAGCGGAATGTCGGTGGAGCCCTGGATGCGGCGATCGAGGTTCCAGTCGGTTTGGCCGTGACGGACGAGGGTGATGAGGGGCACTACAGCAGCTCCTTGAGGGTCGGGAGCACATCGCCGGTGCCGCCGGTGAGCACGGCATGCGCCCACGGGTCGGCGCGCGTCGGCTCGCGATTGACGATGATCAGGGGGATGCCGCGGCGCCGGGCTCGCTCGACGAGGCGAACGCCCGAGTTCACGACAAGAGAAGAGCCGGCGACGATGAGAGCGTCGCTGCCGCGCAGCATCGACTCCGCCGCGCGGAAGCGGTCGGCCGGGACGAATTCGCCGAAGAAGACGACGTCGGGCTTGAGCATGCCCCCGCAGATCGTGCACGTGGGGACGATGAAGCCGTCGCTGCTTTCCGGGGCGACGTCGCCGTCCGGGTTCAGAACGATGTTCTCGGGGACAGTGATCCACGGATTGAGCTCTTCGATCTGCACGGCGATGTCACGACGGTCGAATACCTGACCGCAGTTCAAGCACAGCACGCGGCGCATGGTGCCGTGCACCTCGACGACGCGGGCGCTGCCGGCTCGCAGGTGCAGTCCATCCACGTTCTGGGTGATGACGCCGGAAACGACCCCGTCGCGTTCCATCTCGGCCAGCGCGAGGTGCGCAGAGTTCGGCTGGGCGGAGGCGAAGGCGCGCCAACCGAGGTGTCCGCCGATCCAATAGCGGCGCCGCGCCGTCTCATCGGCCAGGTATCGCTGACCGGTCATCGGGTCGGCGCGGGTCCGTGCCCCCTCGCCGCGGTAAGCGGGGATGCCGGAATCCGTCGAGATGCCGGCACCGGTGAGGACGGCGATGCTGCGGCCGCGGAGGAGATCTGCGGATCTCTCGATGCCAGCAGCCAGCTCGGCATTGATCGTCACGCTCACGGAACCTCCCCGACGAGTCTACGGTGCGTCGTGGCAGCGCGGGGTGTGGTGGCAGAGTTGTCGGCATGCACATCGAGCACGTCGACGACGCATCGGACCCGCGGCTCGCGGACTATCGGAACCTGACCGACACGGCGCTCCGCCGCGTGCAGGAGCCGCGGGGCGGGCTCTACATAGCCGAATCCTCGAAGGTGATCGAGCGTGCCGTCGCGGCGGGGCACGTACCGCGGTCGGTGCTCGCGCAGGAACGATGGGTACCCGGCCTCGAGAGAGTTCTCGAAGATCGCGACGCACCGATCTACGTCGTGTCCGACAGCGTTGCCGAACAGGTGACAGGCTACGCCGTGCATCGCGGAGCGCTGGCGTCGATGCACCGGCCGGAGCTTCCGGTGCTGGGCGCGGTGCTGCGTGAGGCACGGCTGGTGCTCGTGCTGGAAGATCTCATCGAGCACACGAATGTGGGCGCAGCGTTCCGCGCGGCGGCGGGACTCGGCGCCGATGCCGTGCTGGTCACCTCACGGTGCGCCGATCCGCTGTACCGCCGCAGCGTGAAGGTCAGTATGGGCACGGTCTTTCAGGTGCCCTGGACACGCATCGACAACTGGGGAACGGGTGTCGAAGAGGTGCGGGCCGCGGGATTCGAACTGACGGCGCTGGCACTGAGCGACGACGCCGTCCCGCTCGACGTATACGCAGCGGCGCGGCCGGAGAAGGTCGCGCTCCTGCTCGGCACAGAGGGCGGAGGGCTCTCCGACACAGCGCTGGATGCTGCGGATGCCGTCGTCACGATCCCGATGCGCGGGGGAGTGGACTCCCTCAATGTCGCCTCCGCGGCGGCCGTGGCGCTCTGGGCGCTGTCGACCTGACGATCCGCCGTCAGTCGTCGTCGGAGACGAGGATCACCGGTGCGGCGTCGGGACGTTTGGCTGAGACGAGGTCACCCGACGACTGGTGTCGCAGCCGCCGCAGCACCCAGGGCACGAGATGCTCACGGGCCCACCCGAGGTCTTCGGATCGCGCTTCGCGCCAACTGCGTACCGGCAACGGATCCGGCTGCATGGCCTGCAGATCATTCGGCACGTTGAGGGCGCGCAGCACCATACGTGCGACCTCGTGGTGGCCCAGAGCGTTGTAGTGCAGCCGGTCATCATCGAAGAAGCGAGGATCCTGGACGGTCTTCAGAGCCCACTGGTCAGCCACGATGCAGTCGTGACGGTCGGCGATGGCCCGCACGTTCTCGTTGTAGATGGCGACTTTGCCGCGGAACGGGCGGAACACGGGCGTGAACCCCGTATCGATGCCGGTGAACAGGATGATCGCGGCACCCGTGGACGCCAGGCGCGACACGGCGTCTTCGAGCATCGCCGCAATGGCGTCGGGGTCGGTCCCCGGCCGGATCACATCGTTGCCGCCGGCACAGAGTGAGATCAGATCGGGGCGCAGCGCGACGGCGGGCTCGATCTGATCAGCGACGATCTGCGCGATGAGTTTGCCGCGCACCGCGAGGTTCGCGTAGGCGAACTCGTCGACCTGTGAGGCGAGGACCTCTGCCACGCGGTCTGCCCACCCGCGGTGCCCGCCCGGCGCTTCGGGATCCGGGTCGCCGATGCCCTCCGTGAAGGAATCGCCGACGGTCACGAAACGATGCCACGGGTGCGGGCCCTCGTTGGATACGTACGGCGTTCGGGAGGATTCCGGATCGGTCATCGTGCTCTCCTTCGACAGGGATCGAGCTTACATCCGCAGCTATTACCCTGGAGTCGATGCTCTCTCCGTCCTTCCCTCAGCGCGCCCCATGGGGGACGGCGGACAAGCTGCGCGCCTGGCAGCACGAGGCACTCGACCTGTATTTCGCGCGTGATCAGCGGGACTTCCTCGTCGCTGCGACCCCCGGAGCCGGAAAGACCACGTTCGCGCTGACCCTCGCCGTCGAACTGCTGCGCATGGGCGAGGTGAATCGGGTCATCGTCGTCGCCCCGACGGAGCACTTGAAGACGCAGTGGGCGGATGCCGCGGCCCGGGTGAGCGTCCGGCTCGATCCGCGATTCCGCAACAGCCACTGGGCACCGTCCCGGCAGTACCACGGGGTCGTCGTCACGTACGCCCAGGTGGCCGCCAGGCCCTCTCTGCACCGCCACCTCACCGCGGATGCCGACACCCTGGTGATCCTCGACGAGGTGCACCACGGTGGTGACGCGCTCAGCTGGGGCGACGGCATCCGCGACGCGTACGAGCCCGCGAAGCGCAGACTCTCGCTCTCTGGCACCCCGTTCCGCAGCGACACCGCGCCGATCCCGTTCGTCACCTACGCGCCCGACGAATCCGGGGCGCGCATCTCGACCACCGACTACGCCTACGGCTACGGCCGTGCCCTCGCCGACGGCGTCGTGCGACCGGTGCTGTTCCACATGTACTCGGGCAAGATGCGATGGCGCACCAGCGCCGGTGACGAGCTCGAGGCCCACCTCGGGCAGGACAACACCAAGGACGTCACTTCCCAGGCATGGCGCACGGCACTCGACCCGGAGGGCGAGTGGATCCCGGCGGTGCTGTCGGCCGCCGACCGGCGGCTCACCGAGATCCGCCATCATCTGCCGGATGCCGGCGGTCTGGTGCTCGCGACCGATCAGACCGTCGCCAGGGCGTACGCCAAGATCTTGCACAGCATCACCGGGCAGCGACCGACGCTCGTGCTCTCCGACGACGCCACGGCATCCGAGCGGATCGAGCGGTTCAGCGCCGACGGCAGCCGCTGGATGGTCGCAGTGCGCATGGTGTCCGAGGGGGTCGACGTCCCACGGCTCGCCGTCGGCGTGTACGCAACGTCGTCGTCGACGCCGCTGTTCTTCGCTCAGGCAGTAGGCCGATTCGTGCGCGCGCGTCGCCGCGGTGAGGCAGCCAGCATCTTCCTGCCCAACGTCCCGGTGCTGATGGGGCTCGCGAACGAGCTCGAGAAGCAGCGCGACCATGCGTTGGATCGGCAGAGCGCGGATGACGACGGGCTCGACGACTCGCTGCTGGACAGCGCGAATCGCGAAGAGGAAGCATCGGATGCCCTGACGCAGGAGTTCACCTATCAGGCGATCTCCTCGCTCGCCCACTTCGATCGGGTCGTCTTCGAAGGCAGTGAGTTCGGTCAGCTCGCCGAACCCGGCAGCCCGGAGGAGGAGGAGTTCATCGGCATTCCCGGGCTCCTCGAACCCGAGCACGTGCACGAGCTGCTCATGCAGCGTCAGACCCGCCAATCGAAGCTACGCGCTGCGCGCGAGGCCAACGAGGGGCCGGAACCCACCACGACACTGCCGCCGCCGCTGCACCGCACGCTTCGAGAGCAGCGACAGCTGCTGAACAGTCTCGTCGGCCTCTACGCCCGACAGGCCGGTGAGCCGCACGGCGCCGTGCACGCAGAGCTCCGCCGGCTCTGCGGTGGTCCGGCCGTGGCACAGGCCACTGTGGCGCAGCTGCAGCAGCGGATCGATCTGCTCCGCAAGCGCGTTCGTTCGTAGCATCCTGCCCGCGCCGCGGCCCCTTAGGAGCCCCGAAATGCTGGCAATCCGGGCTTTTCGGGACTGCCGCCGCTGGCGCGCCGATAGCGTTGAGGACGCCCGAACGCATCCCGCCGCCCCGATCCGGAGGACATATGAGCGCGCCCTCAGCCGCAGAGCCGACCGAGGCCGACCGTCGCCGGTGGGCGCGGTATCTCGTCGAGGAGCGCGCGGAGGGGCTCGTCTATCAGAAGCTTGCAGATCGCAAGACCGGTGAAGAGCGCGAGATCCTGCAGAGCCTCGCGGACGCGGAACGCCGTCATGAGGAGCACTGGCTGGATCTGCTCGGTGGAGAGCCCGATCGGCTTCCACGCGCAGGCCTGCGGTCTCGGCTGCTCGGGTGGGCGGCCGGGCGATTCGGATCGATCTTCGTGCTCGTGCTCGCGCAGAGTGCAGAGGCGCGATCGCCCTACGACACGGAGTTGTACGCCACTCCGGCGATGCGTGCTGACGAGAAGATCCACTACGAGGTGGTCCGCGGCCTCGCCGCACGCGGCAGGCGCCGGCTCTCGGGCTCCTTCCGGGCGGCTGTCTTCGGCGCCAACGACGGACTCGTCAGCAACCTCGCGCTGGTGCTCGGGATCGGAGCGACGGGGGTGGCCCCGAGCTTCGTGCTGTTCAGCGGGATCGCCGGACTCCTTGCCGGTGCCCTCTCAATGGGGGCGGGGGAGTTCGTGTCTGTCCGTTCGCAGCGCGAGCTGCTCGCCTCGACCGAGGCCAATGAAGATGCCGCGCAGTCGGCGGGCGACCTCGACATAGACGAGAACGAACTCGCCCTCGTCTATCGCGCGCGCGGCATCGACCAGTCCGAAGCCCTCGCACGCTCCCGCCGCATCATCGCCGCCGCGCAGGAGGGCGTGCGGCGATCCGCCACGGGGCCGATCCACGCCCATGGTGCATCGAGCGACCACGACATCGTCGGCAGCGACTGGACCGCGGCGATCTCGAGCTTCCTGCTGTTCGCCTCCGGTGCGATCATCCCCGTCCTGCCGTGGATCTTCGGATTGCAGGGCTTGAGCGCCATCCTCGTCGCCCTGCTGCTGGTGGGCGTCGCGCTTCTTGCGACGGGGGCGACTGTCGGCATCCTCTCGGGAGGGCCGCCGCTGCGCCGGGCTCTCCGCCAGCTTGCGATCGGGTTCGGCGCCGCCGCTGTGACGTACGCGCTCGGGCTCGTGTTCGGCGTCGGCGCGGTCTGATCCGGAAATGAGAAAAGCCCCCATGACGGGGGCTTTTCTTGCTGTGCGCGGAGGGGGACTTGAACTGACCAGTTCCCCCTCGCGTGCAGGATCGTGGATCGGCGTTCTGCCGCATGATTCCGCGGTTGTAGCGAGACCCACCTGTGGATTACTCCACCGCGATACGCATGCCTACGCGGTCGGTAGCACATGAGTTAGCACATGGCAGAGGTCAATGCTGCCCAGCTACTGCGACCTTCAGTTCCTCTATCGGAGTGATCATGCGACGCGAACTCGCCCTTTCGAAATCCATCAGACCGGGGCATGATGAGAGCGAGAATCATTCTCATTACATTGATCGGAGGAAGAACAGTGAAGACGACAACCGGAGGCAGAAGAAAGGTCACGGTAGCGGCGGCGACGCTCGCCGCCGTGCTGGCGGCCGTCATGGTTCCCGCAGGTGCGCATGCCGAGGAAGGAGAGCCTGATCCGCTACAGGCGTTGGAGACGGTTACGGTTCAAGATCACGCTCAGATAGGAGAAGCGTCGGACGTTCTGGAAAACGTCAGTTCGGCGACGCGTCTGACCAGCGATGGCGCTGTCCAGGCCACGGAAGGCGATGTTCAGGTAACCGTTCCCGCCGAGTCGGGGACGCCGCTGCAGATCGGTGGCGCAGACGTGCTGTTGCCCTTCTCTGATGTCAAAGCAAAGGCAGAAGTGCTTGAGCCTGGGGTTGTGGCGTTTAACAATGGCAACGGCACGACCACAGTGCCGGTCGTCAAGAACGATGGCAGCGTGCAGGTGACCACCATCATCGCGTCGGCGGCTGCGCCGCAAGAGTTCTCTTACGGCCTGAGTCTCCCGGACGACGCTGCGATCTCAATCGATGACTCGGGGGTAGTTCTCGTGACCAGCGGAGAGACGCTGGTTCTGGGTGTTGCGCCGCCGTGGGCCGTTGACGCGACGGGCGCTCAGGTTCCGACACACTATGACTTGCGAGGGAACACTTTGGTGCAAGTCGTCGACCACACGTCGGCGAGCTTTGAGTATCCAGTCGTTGCGGACCCCTGGCTTGGCGCCGCGTTGTTCGGTCCGGTTTATCAGAACAGCAGCACGCAGAAGATCACAGGAACCCCGACCGCATGGGGAACGGCCGTTCAGTCCGGTGTTGCGGTTGGTGGTTGGGCGATCGGCCAGACCATCATGAAGACAGCCGGGTGGGACGAATGGGCGAACAAGGCTCCGCTCTCTCGAACAAAAGCCACGTATCACCAGCAGTTCGAATGCCACGTTGTCGGCGCCTACACGCCTGTGACCGGCGGACCAACCTGGGATCTCGAAGGTACGCGAGCCAACCGCCCGAACTGGCTTGTAGATGGCGGGGCTTACCCCTACAAGTGCAACTGGCCGTAAAGTGCAGGAGGTGAGTGCAGCTAAGCGATCCAGACGTCTAGGATGGGTGATCGCAGCCTCGCTCGCGGGCGTTGCGTTGCTGATCTTCATAGTCGTCGCCGTCGTCACGCTGGTGTCACGAGATACCCGTCAGGACATCAATCTGGCCGATCTCACACACAGTGGGACGGAGATAGTGGCGCTTGAGGGTATGCGCGAGGACACGACTCGACTGTGCGCAGACAAGTCTGGCTGCGTTCAGGCCTACAGTGCCGATCACGCCGAGATCCTCAAGTTCTCGACACGCGCGGATGCCCATGGCTTTGCCGAAAGTGCACCTGGCGCATACCAGTCGAATTGGATCGTGGTTAGCTTCACTGACGACTCCCTGACCAGCAGTGAACGACGAGAGGTGCAAAACTACCTCGACTCACTCGCGACGTCGCATTGAAATCAGCGGTGTGAGGGGCGCCCTATCAACGGGTGACCCTCACACCGCTTCTTCTTGCACTTCCACCTGAACCCACATATGCACCCCGTGGACCGGGGTTTACACCCGCTATCCGAGCATGTGACGACGCTCAACCCTACGAGCGTTGCTGCGGCTGGTCTCAGCCGCCCGTCGAAGCCGCGGTTCTGTGCCCGCTATATGAGGTAATACCGATACCACCGGATGCCGCTCACGACGCCTCGTCATAGTCTCCAGGCCGTTCCTTGACGGCTGACTCATCGACGCGTTCGTCATCCTTCGACAGCCACAGCACTCATCCGCAACCACACCGTGACCAGAGCCAACAACCACGATCCCCATTGGCCCTCGCGTCGTTCCACGTCAGCCTTCGACTGTTCTAAAGAATGGACGTATGCTACCGTGATAGGTAGCTCGTGTTTCGATTGTAGGAACAGTTGGTGGTGAGTCTCATGCATGGCGGTGTGATCTTGTTCCGAGGAGCCGGGGCCGATGCGCGCCGTTATGTCGAGGCCGACCGCTCTCGCGCGGATGACTACTACCTCGGCGCTGACACGTCCGTGGCGCAGTTCACCGCGCTTGACGGTGATGGGAACGTGACCGCCGCGCTGGGGCTCGACCCGGAGGCGTACGCGGGCTGGGTGGACTGGATCAATCCGCTCACGGGTGAGTCGATGGGCAGGCCGCGCCTGCCGGGCGAGGGGAGGCAGGGGTCGCCGAGGTTCGCGGAGATGGTCGTGAACGCCCCGAAGTCGTTGTCGATCGCCGCCGCGCTCCACCCCGAAGTCTCGGATGCTCTCGACCGGGCGCAGCAGGACGCCGTGAGTGAGATTCAACGTTGGCTCGCTCAGCACTCCGTGACCCGTGTGGGGCCGCGTGGGAAGCAGGAGGTGGTGCCCGTCTCGCAGTTGCAGACGGTCGCGGTGCCGCATCGCACCAGCCGCGCGGGTGATCCACATCGGCATATCCACTTCCAGATCGGCACCCGCGTATGGGCGGCCGGGAAGTGGCGGGCGCTGGACACCGCGGCGCTGTTCAAGCAGCAGGGCGCGATCCGCGCCCTCGGTACGGCTGTGATCGCCGCGCACCCGGAGCTTGCGGAGGTGCTGGATCGGCACGGCCTGACTCTCGATCCGGTATCGGGCGAGGTGGTCGAGCTTGAGCGGTTCAACGGCGTGATGAGCAAGCGTGGCGAGCAAGTACGCCGACACCTCGAACGGCTCGAAGCGGAATGGGAGGCGGCGCATCCGGGCGAGACTGTGGGGCCGGTCGTCTCCGCGCGTCTCGCGGCGAAAGCGTGGGCGCATGAGCGGCTCGCGAAGAAGCCCACCACGCTCAATGAAGAACAGGCCTGGGTGACCGAGTTGCGCGACGCCGGCTACGACCCGGCCACGTTGCGCCGGCCCGCGCACCGTGCGACGGCGTCGCTGGATGACCTCTCCGTGCAGACTGTTGCGAACCGGGCGCTGGATCGGTGCGCTGCTGGTGGTTCGGCGTGGACGCGGCACACGGTGCAGGAGCACGTCACCCGGATTATGACCGAGTACGGCGTGCAAGCCGTATCGGCCGAGATACGCGAATTCGTGAACATCGCCACCGCGTTGGCGATGGAGGATTGCTTCTCGATTCTCCCGCACGGCGCGGCCGCCCCGGAGCATGTCGCGCATCTCACGTCGCTCAGGGTGGTGCAGGCGGAGACGGAGCTGCGCGACCTCATCGCCGCGCGCATCCCGCAGCAAGGCCCTGGGCACCCGGACGTGCGCCGGGCGGCGCGCAGGCTCGGCCTGGATGCTGGGCAGGAGCGCGCCGCGGCCGCGGTCGCATCGACCGACTCGCTCGTGGTTGTAGAAGGTGCAGCAGGGAGCGGAAAGACGACGATGCTCGCCGTTGCAATCGAAGTCGCCGCACGACACGGGCGGGCGTCGCGGGTGGTTGCGCCGACGTTGCGCGCGGCGCAGGTCGCACACGGTGAACTCGGCGTGCCCGCAACGAGTGTTGCGGCGCTCATGCACGCGCATGGGTGGCGATGGAATAGCGACGGCGTATGGACGCGCCTCGCACCCGGCGACATCGACCCCGGGACCGGGCGCAGCTATCGCGGTCCGGCAGAGGGCGCACGGCTGGCGCGGGGTGAGCGGGTGATCGTGGACGAGGCCGGGATGCTCGACCAAGACACCGCAATCGCCCTCCTGACCGTCACCGCCGAGGCGGGCGCGACGGTCGCGCTCGTCGGGGATCGGGCGCAGCTCGCGGCTGTTGGTCGCGGCGGTGTGCTCGATACGGCCGCGCAGCTCCGGGGGCGCACGTTCGACATGGCCGAGGTGCATCGCTTCACCGACGCCGCCTACGCCGAGGTCACGGTGCGGATGCGCGACGGCGACAAGCCTGGCGCGGTGTTCGACCGGCTTACCGCGCTCGGACTCATCCGCCTGCACGCCAGCGACGAGGACGTGCGCGAGCACATTGCCGGTCAGCGCCGGGAGGGAGAAGCTGTCACGGTTACGTCCAACGACGAGGCCCGGACTGTGAACGCGCGTATCCGTGAGGAACGAGTGTCGCGCGGCGAGGTCGACGACCACCGCACCGCAACCGGAAGCGACGGCCTCCCCATTGGTGCCGGGGACGTGATCCAGACACGCAAGAACAACACCAGCATTGGTGTCGCGAACCGGCAGAACTGGATCGTGCAACGCGTCGAGCAGGACGGCACGCTCAGAGTGCGCGAGGCGGGGAGCGGGCGGAAGCGGCAGCGCACCATGCGCCTGCCCGCCGAGTATGTGGCCGAGCACGCGCACCTGTCGTATGCAGCGACCGCCTACGGAGTCCAGGGCGCGACCGTGGCGGGATCGCACACGATCCTCACCGATACCACCAGCGCCGCGAGCGTGTATGTCGGCATGACTCGCGGCCGGGAACAGAACCTGTTGCACGTCGTCGCCGAAAGCCAAGAACAGGCCAAGGAACAGTTCATCGCTGCGATGGAACGCGACCGCGCCGACCACGGCCTCGCCGACGCCACCGAACGCGCGGCAGAGGCCGTGCGCGGGCTCGTGGAGGACGGGCCGGTGCGTCTCGTGCAGACCGAGCGTGCACGCCTCACCCAGGTCATCGAACGCGCAGAGCAGCACGCGGCCCTGTTCGAGGAAGCCGCCGCCCGATTCGCCGCACAGAAGCAGGCGCATCAGGTCGAAGCCGAGAAGCACGCCGAGCGTGTGACCCACGCGAAGGAGCTTGCGGAACGCACTCGTCAGACGGTCACCACGGGAGTGGAGACTCGGGCGCGGGCGGACGGGCAAGAACTCGTGCACGCTCGCGCGCATCTCCATGCCGCCCGAGCGGAGGCGAGGGCGGTGAGGTTCGGGCGCAAGCGCGCCGCCGCCCGGAACATCGACACCGCGGCGGAATCAGTCGAGAAGATCGAGCAGCGTGTCACTCAGACCTGGGGCACCGCACCGTCTCTCTTGCGACCCTTCACCGAGTGGGCGCAGACGATCGCCGTAGGACAGGCCGACGCTCACTACGAGGTCCGGGCGGTTGAACAGGCCCTCAGCGAAGCGGAAACCGCAAAGCAACAGACGGCCCAGCGGCAGGCCGTCGAGCGGGATCGCCTCACCGTCGACGTGTACGGCGCGGAACAGGCACGACTGATGCGGGGCACATTCCGCATCCCCAACCCCAGAACCGACGCCGAACACGCCAGGAAGCAGGTAGCCGAAGCAAGGGACATCATTGCGGAGCTGGACGCCCGCCCTGTCGCGGAGGCCGCCAAATGGCTCACCCAGCGACGCGAGCAGCAACGAGCCGAGCGCGAAGCTCTGCAAGCCCGTCAGGAAGCCCTCACGCGCCGCAACGTCGGACCGACGAGGACCGGCCCGGATCAGCAGCGAGAAGGGCCGGAGCGCAGCCTGTGACTAGCATGACTCGGACTCCCAGGTCCGCGATCTCGGATCGAAACTCAGTGCCCCCTCGACGTTCAGCGCGAATCCCGAAGCTGATAGTCGGTGCTGAGACCAAACTGGCAGGATGAAGACGATGAGCAGCCAACGCGTGGGCATGTCACGGCGGAGAACGCGGCGACAGGTGGTCTTCTGGACATCTGTCGCGGCGGTGATCTCGGTCTGCGCCGCAGTGCTGCCCTATCTTGAGATCCGCGGTGTTGCCGCGATTCCCGTGGCTCAAGCGCTCGTGCCCCTCGGATCCCTCATCCTCCTCCTGCTCGCGATCGCCTCGTTGATCTTTCGGGTGTGGGCCGCAGCGTTGGTGTTGATCATCGGCGCCGTGATCAGCGGGGTCCCGGCCCTCACCCCGGTTCACGTTGGAGAGACCTGTGAGAGCGACGCACGAGTGACGGTGCTGTCGTTCAACGCCAAGCTTGCCGGTGCTGACCCTGTTGCTCTAGCGGCACTCATCCGCACGACTGAGCCCGATGCCGTCATGTTGCTCGAGGCGGACGAGACACTCATCGACGCCGTGCTCACCGAAGAAGAACTCGCCGACGTCCTGCCCTACCGCACTCGCGAGGTCACCCCCGGACCGGCTAATGGAAGCGTGATCCTTTCCGCATACCCCCTGTCGATGGAAGAGAATATCCCCGGGAGCGAGTTCGACCAGGTCAGCGCCGTTGCCACCCTGCCAGGGGCAGGCGCTGTCCGGCTCGCCGCCGTCCACCCGCCCCCGCCAGTGTGGCAACCCAACGGCTGGCGTTCCGGTATCGACGACATCGCCACGTGGGTACAGCAGACCCGGGACGACCGCCTCATCATCGCGGGCGACTTCAACGCCTCGTTCGCGCACCCTGTGCTTCGACGGTTGGCGTCAGATTTGCGCAGCGCTGCCGAAGCGGCAGGTCCCATCCCTTGGCCCACCTGGCCCGAAGAAAAGCCCATCCCAGCTTTCACCGCGATCGATCACATCTTCGCGAGAGGCGCCACCCCGACCCACTGGGAAAGCTTCCACGTCACTGGCAGCGATCACCGTGCCGTCATCGCCACATGGAATCTCTGCGCCACGGCTAAGCCTGTGACGTGACCTGGTTGAATTACAGAGACCGTCCGGCGTGGGGCGCTAGCGGTTCCGGGCGGCGCGTCCCCGTTTCGAACGGCCGCGGCGCCAGGTGAGAACGGCGGCGGGCCGCGTCGAGTTCGCGATCCAGCACGTCCGGCGTCCGCGAGACACCCCTCGCTTGAAAGCTGCGCACCTGCTCCACCGTTAGTGCCTCCCCAGGTCGCGCACCTGCGTCGAGCTGGTGGAGGTTCGGCCGTATCAGCGCCTCGACGCCTGTGTGGTCTTCCACGATGGCGAGGGTGTGGGCGTGGGCGAACACGTCGCCGGGAATCTGCGACCAGTCGATGACCCATCCGGCGTCGCGGGCAAGCTGATTGAACAGAATGTGCTGGCTGCGCGTGTTCACGTCGCGGAACGGATGGATCGCCAACCGAGAACTTTTCGAGCTGATGCAACATCCCGCGATTCCGCGTGTTTCCGCGCCTTCGGGTCGCCATGATCGCGCCTGCTTGTCAGCGTAGCCCTGGAGTGGGGGAGCGCCGATGCCCCCGGATGGGTGCTCGGCCCCACGATTCCGGGCGGTTTCGCAAGGGCGCGATCCGCGTTGTGAGCCATGTCACCCATCATAACGTTGCATTAGATGCAATAATGATGGGGTGAGTGATGATGCGGAGGTGCTGCTGCTTCGGCAGCCGGGCGTCGTGCCGTTGCATGAGGACGCGGCCGTGTTCAGCGGAATGCTCGATGGGTTTTCCCGCCAGCAGACGAGCCGTGGCCTGGCGACGCAGACTATTCAGATGCGCCGCTGGCAGGTGGAGCGGTTCCAGCGGTTCGCGGACTCATACCCGTGGGAGTGGCTGCCGGGTGACGTCGAGGACTTTACGACGAGCCTGTTCAGCGGCCCACGCCCGTTGGCGCGGTCGACAGTGCGGATCTATCACCTGACGTTGCGCGCGTTCTGCGACTTCATCACCGACCAGCGCTACGGCTGGGTCGCGGAGTGCCGGTCTCGGTTCGGGTCGGTGCCGACACAGGTATGCTTCGAGTGGAACACGGTCGCGCACACCGTCGATTTCGAGGGCACGCCGGGCCGTCGCCCGCTGGACTATGACGAGCTGGAGGCACTGTTCGCCGTCGCGGACGCCCGAGTGGAGACGCTGCGACAGCAGGGCCGCAAGGGCGCGCTGGCCGCGCTGCGGGACGCGCAGTTGCTGAAGACGATCTACGCGTGGGGGCTACGCCGCCGCGAGGCGCTGGGTCTGGATGTGGTCGATCTGCGCACGAACGCGAAGACACCGCAATGGGGCCGGTTCGGGCTGCTACACGTGCGGCACGGGAAGTCCTCGAAAGGCTCGATCCCCAAGCGTCGCTCGGTACTGTCGCTACCGGAGTTCGACTGGGCCATCGACGGGCTGCGCGTCTACGTCGAGCAGGTTCGGGAGAAGTTCAACCCCGGCAACCATCCGGGACTATGGCCGACCGAGCGCGGCACGCGCGTCGGTGACCGCTACCTCGACCGCCGGTTCGCACAGCTGCGCGACGAGGCCGGGCTGCCCGGCGCGTTGACCCTGCACAGCCTGCGCCACTCCTACGTGACGCATCTGATCGAGCTCGGTTACGCGGAGCAGTTCGTGCAGACCCAAGTCGGTCACGCCTACGCCTCGACGACGGCGATCTACACCTCGGTGACCGATGACTACCGCAATCGTGTCCTGGCTGCGGCGATCGACAAGTTCTACTTCCCGGAAGGAAGCACCTGATGACAACGAAGACGATCACCTGGCGGCTGCGAACGCTGATGGCCGAGCGCGGCATGTTCAAGACCACCGACCTCCTCGAACCGTTGAAAGCCGAAGGCGTCGCGCTCTCCCGCGAGCAGGTCTTCCGGCTGGTGACGCAGACCCCGCAACGTCTCAACGTCGAGGTCCTTGCCGCGCTCTGCACGATCCTGGACTGCACGCCCAGCGACCTGCTCGTCCTCGATCAAGCTGCCGTGCGGTCGGTGGAGGCGACGGGCACGAGCGGGAGGATCGAGGACATCGGTGACCTGCGCCCCGTCCCCGCGCGCATCCAGCGACCGAAGCCGTGACGATCCCACGCGGCACCCCGCAGCCGGACGGGGCTTTCGGGCTGCGCGTCGCGGCGGCGCTGGCCAACAAAGGCGTGACCGCGCTGGAACAGGCCATCGTCGACGCGGCAGAGCGGATCATCGCACCGTCGCGACGGAACGGAGTGCTCCGCCTGCTGTCGAGCGAAGAGTTCGATCCCGCTGACGTGCACGCTGAGACCACCGTCATCGTCCAGGTTCTTCTTGCGAATCTCGCACGCGAAGGCGTGACGGGCGTCCGGCTCCCGCTCTGCCCGACGTGTCGCACCCGGAAGGTCGTCAAGAAGCGCAACGAGCAAGGACAGCGCGAGTGCTTCCGCTGCGCGCAGAGCCGATCGCGTGGCGAGTGCCCCCAGTGCTTGCGGATGAAGAAGCTCACCGCCACCAACGCCGATGGGCAGCGCGTCTGCCAGCGCTGCGGAACGGACGGCATGCCGACGTTCGCGTGCGAGAACTGCGGGAAGATCGTTACCACTGTCGGGCGCATCGACGGGAGAAGAGTCTGCCTGAACTGCTATCCCCGGCGACTGCGGCGTTGCGTCTCGTGCGGGCAACAAAAGAAGATCGCCGCGACCATCCTGCACGGCCCGCACTGCTTCGCCTGCCACAACCGCATCTTGCGCAACGCCGCCCCTTGCCCCGGGTGCGGCGAGAAACGCATCCTCGCGTTCCTCAGTGACGACGACCGCCCATGCTGCGCGGGATGCGCGGGGCAGCCCGCCCGCTACGCCTGCCGCCGCTGCGGGAGCGAAGAACACAACTACGGTCGCCTCTGCGGGAAGTGCGTTCTCAGCGACCGCTGCAACGACATCCTCGCCGGCCCGGACGGGGCCTTCCTTCCTCCGATGCGGGCACTGCGCGACTACCTGCTCGTCCAGCCTCGCCCAGCACAGGTCATCAAGTGGTTGCGCATGGGGCCGAGCACCGACGTTCTCCGCGACATCGCCTCTGGGCGGGTGCCGGTCGAGTCGATCCTCGACGCCCCGCGGCCGGGCAAGCCGTTGATCTACCTGCGCACGCTCCTCCTCGACGCCGGTGCCCTACCGCGCGACGCGGCGGCCACGCGGCAGCTGATGGCCTGGGCCACGCAGACCATCGGCGGAGCCGCCACCGATCACCACCAGATGCTGCGCACCTACACCCGATGGGTGCTGCTACGCCGAGCCAGCCGAGATGCCGAAGGCGACATCGCTATCGGCGCAGCTCGGCACGTCAAAGCATCGCTGCGGGGCCTCGTCACCTTCCTCACCTGGGCTGAGGAACAACAGACGCCCCTGCGCGCTCTCACTCAGGCACAGATCGAGGAGTTCATCACCCTCCACACCGCACGACGATGGCTCCCACAGTTCCTCACCTGGGCCGCCGAACGCGACATCACACCCGACCTCGACATCTCCACGCTTCCGCGCCGAGAACCCGCGATCAGCACGTCCGAGGCACACCTTGAAAACGTCATCCGCACCCTCGCCACGGATCGCGGTATCGCGCTCGATGCGCGCCTTGCGGCGCTGCTGATCGCGGTCTACGGACTGCCCGCAACCAAGACGCTCGCGCTGCATCGCCGCCAGCTCCGCGACGAGAACGACGGCCTCGACCTCCGCATCGGAGACCGTCCGCTCACGTTGCCCGCGCCGATCACCCTGCTCGCCCGGGAGCAACTCGACCTCCGACCCGACGCAGACGATGACGCATGGCTGTTCCCTGGCCGTCTCCCTGGGCAGCCTCTCGACCCGCAATACCTTTCACTACGCCTGCGCCCTCTCGGCACCAGCATCTCCGCGCTACAGAACGCCGCCCGGTTCCGGCTCGCCGGAGCCGTCCCCGCCAAAGTCCTCGCAGACATACTCGATTTCAGCGTCGCCACCTTCGAGAACTACGCCCGCCTCTCAGGTAGCACCCGCGGCGACTACCCGGCGCTGCGAGAAAACAGCAGTCGATAGGCCACCACCGCTGAACTGACAGTTCCCTCCCCGCGCGACAGCGGCAGTGAACCTGCGGCGGTTCACATGAACGGTCATCTGTACATATGCTCTGGCGTGGCCAGCCACTGCGCTCTCGATGGGGCTGCTCTTCAAGCTCAGGCCGACGTCAGGCTTCCCCGCCCGCTCCCTCGACGGGCTCACTTACTTAGGATACCCTAATCAGAGAGTTCTTCTGCTGTCGCCCGATGGCAGAATCGACTTCAACTCGTGGAAGGTAGCATTGTCAATGCATCTGACGAAGGCCACCAGCAGGACTGTGCTCTCCTTCTTCGCGATCGCTACAGCATTCACCTTAGCGACCGCTACCCCTGCGACCGCATCCGGGTTCGATACGTCGGCTAACCCGACCGCCGAAACTGATGAGGGCGTCATATTCTCGGTTCTCGGTGACGTCGGAGACGGTGTCGGCTCGATTGTTTCAGACGAAGAGCTCGCTCAGCTCGGGATCGAGGTGACCCCCGGTACAGCCTCAAGCGCGCCGACAGTTCAGGCTGAGCCCGCGCCCACCGCGCGAGCAGCCGCGACCAACAACGTACTCTTCCGGTGGAATGACTTCGGTGGTCGGCAAGTTGTGCTGCGGTCCCAGCCGTACGACAAGATCCTCAACAAGCACAACCTGACATACCGCACACCACGCGTAGTCACCCAGAAAGCTACAACACGAACCCCCGACGGCGGCACATCATGGCGCTACCGACTGGCCGCCAACGAGGTCAAGTGCGACTTCTGGGGGAACAACTGCAAGGTCGTTCGTACGGTCTGGGTGCGCACCATCGTGGATTTCCGTTCATATCAGGGTGACAAGTACGGAGTGGTGACCGCCTACTGCGAGGGCATCGACGGCAAATGCCCCGATTTCGTGAAGAACGCGCTGAACCAATGACCAGGACAGACCGAGACCCCGCTGACGCCGCGCTCTGGCGCGACGCCATCCGGGAAGCTTCCACCTTGGAGAACCTCCGCCCGCACGATGGTCTCATCCGGCAGATCCTGCTCGGCCCGGACACGCTCGAGTTCACCCTCATCGGCGGTGAGGTATTCACCACTCCGGCCTCAGCAGATCGGAACGTGATCGCGTCCGCAGCTTCCAAGGCACTAGGTCGCAAGATCACCGCCAACCAGGCCGCGGAGTGGGAGCCCCCGGAGCAGACAGCGAACTACTGGTGGGCAGAGACTCTATACAACTTCGGGCTCCTCGCCCCCGAAGGAACCGTCATGAATCCCACAGTCGTGTTCACCCGGATCTGGCGTGAAGGAACGATCGCGAAGATCGAGGCCTACGACGCACGTCGGACGGCTGTTGCAGAGTTCGATCTCCGTGCAGATCACCCGCCGGCGGACACAGTCACCGACGTGCTCGAGGCTCTCCGCGTATAGACCTGAGAATACCTCCACCGGAACCGCCTGCGGCCATCTGACGCGCGACCGCCGCATGTCACAACCCTGCATGTTGGCGAGCCGCCAGAGCGCGTCAGTCGCTCGGAAGCCTCGGGATAGTTCTCACCCGGATAATGCACTTACACCGGTAGTCGTCTCACCCCACACCCATGCGAGACCGTCAGAGAACGCATCCGCGTCCAGGCCGCGGAAGTGGTCGCGGGCGGCGAGTTCACCGAAGACGCGCTCGGCCTCGGGCACGATGAACGGCGGGCGGCAATGCGCAATGCCCGTGCCGCCAGGGTGCGTGTCGGTGTCGCGGATGTCGCCGCCCCAGACATACAGGTCGTGCGTCAGATGCCGGTGGATAGCCTGCAAGTGTGGGAGGTCGTATCGGCCGGGGATCGGGTGCTCGGTGAGTTCGACCATGCGCTGATGGATCGCGGCCGTCTCGACGGCTTTCCAGCGGTCGTAGTCGGTGATGCCGAGCTTGTTGATCAGAACCAGGCTGTCCGGGTAGCTGTAGCGGTCGGGCACTCGCGCTCCTGCCCGGACGGCTTACTTCTCGCGGAAGCGGTCAAGCGCCGCAGCGATCGCCTCGCGCACCGCTTCATCCGCGGACAGCTCACCGCGCACCTGACGGCGGGCGATCTCCCGATCTGCGTCAGTGACGACCGCACCGGCCGTGACCTGCCCGGCCTCGACCTCCGCGAGCACGCGCCGGACATGGGCCTCGGATACCGGAGTCTTGAGAGCCATGCGGATGCCTCCTCGTGGTTGGCGTTCTCAGGTCAGTTTACGTCGCACCGCCGACATCTACCGGAAACCGGGGCGCTGGGGTGCCGATTCGGCGCCCAGCGGAATCAGTACGAGCCGCTGCCCTCGGAGGCGGTGTCTGCGAAGAGGTGCAGGAACTTCTCGCGCGGGATGACCACCCGCCGCCCGAGCCTAACGGACGGGATAGTGCCATTGTCGATGCTCGCGGTGATCGTGCGCGGATCGACGCCGAGCGCGGCGGCGGCCTCGGTGCGCGTGATGACGGCGTTGCGGGAATTGCGGAGGTCATCGAGTGTGACAGTCACGGCGCGCATCGCCAGCCTCCTGTTTCCAAAACGGTGTGAACAGTTCCTAAAGATACATGACGGGGCTTGACGTGTCAATAGTGGGCTTGTATGTTCCTACTATGGAAACAGAACGGGTGCGGGGTAATCCCGCTGGCGTCACACATGAACACGTCGCCGCGAATCTGCGGGCTGCGCGGCAGGCGATCGGGATGGACGTGCGTACCGCCGCGCGCCTTATGACCGACGCGGGCCGGAAGCTCTCGGCGTCGGGGATCAGCAAGATCGAGAACGGGGATCGCCGCGTAGACGTGGACGACCTCACCGCCCTCGCCTACGTCTTCCGCACGACCCCGGCAGCGATCCTCACCCCGCCTGCTGACGCGGTGACCCTGACGGGGGTGCCGGAGTCGTATCTGCCAGAGGAGGTGCAGGCGTGGATCGCGGGGACGGTGAAGCTGACCACGGAAGACCTCGTGCGGTATTGGCGGGAGCAGCGGTTGCATGCGATCAACGCGAAGCGCTGGGCCGAGGAAATGATGGGCAGCTACGACCGAGGCCAGGTCGGGGTCACCCCGCGCGAGGTCTACCAGGAACGCTACGACGACCAGGCTGCGCGCGAAGCCCACACGACCGGGCGACTCCTGCAACTGGACCCCAAGGCCTCCCTGTTTACCGAATAGGGCAGCACGACAGTGAGAGAAAGGAAGACAGCATGACCGAGCACGACACCCCGCCCAGCGGGGCGGCAGGCGCACCAGAGGGGGTGAAGAAGCAGCGACGCTCCCGATCCCGTCACCAAGGCTCCCTGGGCAACTACATGACGCGGAAGGGGAAGCGGTGGAAGTTCCAGATCTACGTCCTCAAAGACCCCGAGAAGCCCGAACTCGGCGAAACACGGGTCACGCGGGGAGGGTTCACCGACCTGGAAGAAGCCCAAGCCGCCCTCACCGAGGCGCTGCAGAAAAAGGCACGGAACGAGAAGTTCCAGGGCAAGACGCCCACCGTGGGCGTGTATGCGGAGCACTGGGTGTCGTCGCTGCGGCTGGCGGCATCGACGATCAAGGGGTATCGGAAGATCATCCGTAACCACATCACCCCCGACCTGGGGAAGATCAGGATCGACAAGCTCACCGCCACCCGCATCGGCTCCCATTACCGCGAACTCGAAAAGAGCGGCCGGAAAGACACCTACGGGAAAGGACAGCCGCTGTCCGCGAACAGCATCCACAAGGTGCACGTCGTCCTCGGCGCACTCCTCGACGCAGCCATCGATGACGGGCTGATCGCGGTCAACCCGTCGAAGAAGAAGCGCACGGTCAACGCCCCGAAATCAGCGCAGGTCCGGGCGCAGAAACCCGAGATCGTCACCTGGACGGGAGAACAACTCGCCACGTTCCTCACCTGGGACCACGACGAACGCGGCGACGAACTCTTCCCCCTGTGGCGACTCATCGCCTACACCGGCATGCGCCGAAGCGAAGCCCTCGCCCTGAAATGGTCCGACATCAACACGACCGGGGAACGCATCAGCATCCGCCGCGCCGTGGACACCGACGACTGGACGAAGACGAAGACCCCGAAGACCGGCAACGCCCGCGTCATCGACGTTGACCCCGACACCCTCGCCGTCCTGAAAACCCACAAGGCGGCACGGGCCACGGTCACGTTCGAGTTCGGGAAAGCCAACGCCTACGTCTTTGGCGACGACGAGGGCAAGCTACGCTCACCCGACGCCATGACAAGCCGCTGGGATCGACGCCTGAACTGGCTCGCCCAGAAGCACCCGAGCCTGCCACGAGTCACGATCAAAGGCCTCCGGCACACGCACGCCACACTCCTACTGGAAATGGGCGTGCACCCCAAAGTGGTTCAGGAGCGCCTGGGGCACTCCACCATCACCACCACGATGAACATCTACAGCCACGTCACCCCGACGATGCAGAAAGCCGCAGTCAGCCTCTTCGCGGCCCATCTCGGTGGCGCTTAGCACATATCTCAGCACATGAAGCGAAAATGACCCCCAACCCGGAGAACCAAACCCCAGGCCAGGAGCCATTTTCATACTGTGCGCGAGGGGGGACTTGAACCCCCACGCCCTTGCGGGCACTGCGACCTCAACGCAGCGCGTCTACCATTCCGCCACCCGCGCAGGTGGTGAAGATCGTTGCCGACCGAAGAGAAACGTTACCAGGTTTCGCGAACGACGACGAACCGGCAGACCGACCCGGGCGTGCCGCAGAGGCTTCGATAGCCTGGGACCATGTCCGAACCCCAGCATCCGGAAGTCGTGCGCATCGCGCGGGATCTCATCCGCATCGACACCTCTAACTACGGCGGCGGCAGGGCGAACGGAGAACGCGAAGCTGCCGAGTACGTCGGCGCCCATCTCGAGGGTCTGGAGTTGGAGACGGCGTACTACGAACCGATCCCGCGCCGCACGAACGTGATGGCCCGCGTGCCGGGGCGCGACCCCGACAAGCCCGCCCTGGTCGTGCACGGACACCTCGATGTCGTCCCCGCGATGGCCGAGGACTGGACGGTCGATCCCTTCGCCGGCGAGGTTCGCGACGGGATGCTGTGGGGCCGTGGCGCCGTCGACATGAAGAACATGGATGCCATGATCCTCACCGCCGTCGGTGACATCCTCAGAGCGGGGGAGCAACCAGAGCGCGACCTCGTGCTGGCGTTCTTCGCCGACGAGGAGAACGGCGGTGTCGAGGGCTCGGCACTGGTGGTGAAGGAGCGCCCGGAGTGGTTCGCCGGCGCCACCGAGGCGATCAGCGAGGTCGGCGGGTACTCGATCACCGTCGACGAACGCCGTGCGTACCTGCTGCAGGTGGGGGAGAAGGCGCTGATCTGGATCCGCCTGGTCGCCAAGGGGCGTGCCGGTCACGGCAGCCGGCTCCACGAGGACAACGCCGTCGTGCGGCTCGCCGAGGCCGTCGCGGCGATCGGACGCACTCGCTGGCCGATCCGACTGACTCCGACCACGCGGGCGCTGCTGCAGGGCCTGAGCGATCTCACCGGGCGCTCGACCGACGACCCGGATGAGCTGGCCGCAGCATCCGGGCCCGCCGAAGCCTTCCTGCGGTCGACGTTCCGCACGACGGCCAACCCGACCGCTCTGAGCGCGGGCTACAAGCACAATGTGATCCCCGAGCGCGCTGAGGCGCTTATCGACGTGCGCGTGATCCCCGGCACCGAGGACGATGTGCTCGCCGAATTGCAGCGGATCGTCGGGGACGACATCGTCATCGAGACGGTCGTCCGCGACATCGGCATGGAGACGCCCTTCGAGGGTGAGCTCGTCGAGGCGATGGTCGGCGCACTGGGGCGCCATGATCCCGGCGTCCCGGTGATCCCGTATCTGCTCGGGGCCGGCACCGATAATAAGGCGCTCACGACGCTCGGCATCACCGGGTACGGTTTCGCGCCGCTGCGTCTTCCGGCGGATCTGGACTTCACGGGGATGTTCCACGGGGTCGACGAGCGCGTGCCCGTAGAATCGCTTGTCTTCGGCCAGCAGGTGCTGGCCGATCTGCTGCGCTCGTACTGACGCGCTTTTCGCACTATCAGAAGGCCCCGCCATGCATCTGCTCGAAGCGCTGTTCCTGGGCATCGTCCAGGGACTGACCGAGTTCCTCCCCATCTCCTCGAGCGCACACCTGCGCATCGTGGGCACCTTCACCGGCTCGGGCGAGGATCCGGGCGCCGCGTTCACCGCGATCACCCAGATCGGAACCGAAGCCGCGGTCGTGGTCTTCTTCTGGAAGGACATCACGCGGATCATCGGCCGATGGTGCCGAGCGCTGGTGGGGAAGCTGCCGCGCAACGATCCGGACGCGCGGATGGGCTGGCTGATCATCATCGGCAGCATCCCGATCGTCGTCCTCGGTCTGCTGTTCCAGGATCAGATCGAGACCGTGCTGCGGTCGATGTGGCTCGTGGCGATCATGCTGATCGCCTTCGGCATCCTGCTCGGCGTGGCCGACTACGTGGGCGCGAAGCGCCGCACTCTCGACCAGATCACCTACCCGCACGGCATCCTCTACGGATTGGCACAGGCGCTCGCACTGATCCCCGGGGTGTCCCGCTCCGGCGGCACGATCACCATGGGGCTGTTCCTCGGGTACGAGCGGGCAGCGGCCGCTCGCTACGCGTTCCTGCTCGCCATCCCCGCGGTCTTCGGCAGCGGCTTCTTCCAACTGTTCAAGAGCTGGGATGCGCCGAATCAGTACTTCTCGCTCGGTGAGACGGTCGCGGCCACCGGCATCGCCTTCGTCGTCGCCCTGGGCGTCATCGCGTTCTTCATGAAGTGGATCTCCACGCACAGCTTCCTGCCGTTCGTGATCTACCGGATTCTGCTCGGCGTCGCACTGCTGGTGCTGCTCAGCACCGGATTGATCGCCGCTTAGCGCTTGCGGTCGCCGGGCCCGTCGTCACGGCGGCGCAGATAGCGCTCGAACGCCTGGGCGATTGCGTCGCCCGATGCCTCGGGCGAGTCCCACGTGTCGCGCGTGCGCTCGAGCTGGTGGATGTACTCGGTCATCTCCTCGTCATCCGCCGCGGCGGCGTCGATCGATGCCTCCCAGGTCGCGGCATCCGTGCGCAGACCTTCACGGGGGAAATCGACCCCCGTGAGCTCTTCGAGCCGGTCGAGCAGCGCGAGCGTCGCCTTCGGTGACGGGGCAGCGGATGCGACGTAGTGCGGCACGCTCGCCCACAGTGTCGCGCTCGGGATGCCGGCGGTCTCGGCGAAGTGCTCGATGACGCTGAGGATGCCGACCGGCCCCTCGTACAGTGAGCGTTCGAGGTCGAGAGCGTCGCGCACCTGGTCGTTGGAGCTCGCTGCGAAGACCGAGATCGGGCGGGTGTGGGGAACATCTGAGAGCATCGCGCCGAGCAGGATGACACCGGAGATGTCGTCGCGCAGGGCGATGTCGATGAACTCGTTCGCGAATGCCTGCCAGGTGCGGGCGGGTTCGGCTCCGGTGAGCAGCCAGAACTCCGGCTCACCCTCGGCGCGCTCGGTTCGCGGACGCCACAGCCCGGCCTCGGGCCAGTGCAGTTCGCGCTTGCCCGTGGAATCCATCCGAGACGAGGGCCGGGTGTACTGATAGTCGAAGTACAGCTCGGGATCGACGGAGTGGACGAGTTCGTAGTCGACGTTCTCGCGGAACACGTCGATTGCGCCGCTGGCGGCTTCTCCTGCATCGTTCCAGCCGTCGAAGGCGACCACGACGATGCGATCTCCGAGTGCATCCATCCGTTCTCCCTTCTCCGACGGAATGCGGCTATCCCTCCAGGCTAGTGCGCGCTCGGCTGACGTGGTGCATCACCCGGATAGCATGGTCTGGTGAGTCATACGCCGCAGGCAGTCCTCTGGGACATGGATGGAACGCTGGTCGACACGGAGCCCTACTGGATGGCTGCCGAGACCGCGCTGGTCGAATCGTTCGGTGGCGTCTGGACCCACGAGCAGGCGATGCAGCTGGTCGGAAACGGGCTGATCGACAGCGCACGCATTCTGCGGGATGCGGGTGTGGATATGGATCCGGACGCGATCGTCGCGCGGCTGACGGACGAGGTGCGAAATGCCCTTGCCACGCAGGGCGTGCCGTTCCGGCCGGGCGCGCGCGAGCTGCTGCGCGATCTGCACGCCGCCGGCATCCGCACCGCGCTGGTGACGATGTCTCTGGGGCGGATGGCGCACAGCGTCGTAGACCTCATCGGCTTCGACGCCTTCGAATACGTCGTCGCGGGTGACGACGTCGAACGTCCGAAGCCGCACCCCGAGCCCTATCTCCGGGCCGCCGAGTTGCTCGACATCGACATCATCGATGCTTTGGTGATCGAGGATTCGCCCACGGGTGTGCGCGCCGGCGTCGCCTCCGGGGCCGTCGCGGTGGGCGTGCCGCACATGGTCCCGCTCGACGACGCCGGAGCGCACGCGCTCTGGCCGACACTGGAGGGGCGGACGGCGGCGGATGTCACCCGGGTGTTCTCCTCGGTGCGCGCGTATCAGGAAGCGAATCGGTGAACGCCGCCCCGTCTCGGCCGAGCGGACTGTTCCGCGCAGGCGATCGCGTGCAGCTCACCGGCCCCAAGAACCGGCTGCACACCATCACGCTCGCTCCGGACGGTGAGATGCACACCCACCACGGGGTGCTCTTCCACCGCGATCTGATCGGGTTGCCCGATGGCTCAGTGGTCGCGAACAGCTCGGGCCACGAGTACCTCGCGATGCGTCCGCTGCTGCGCGATTTCGCGATGTCGATGCCGCGCGGCGCAGCGATCGTCTACCCGAAGGACGCCGCGCAGATCGTCATGCAGGCCGATATCTTCCCCGGTGCCACCGTCGTCGAGGCCGGGGTCGGATCCGGTGCGCTTTCGCTGTCCCTCTTGCGCGCCATCGGGCCGGCGGGCCGGCTGCTCTCCTTCGAACGCCGTGAGGATTTCGCCGAGGTCGCGCGGTCGAACGTCGAGACGTTCTTCGGCGGGGCCCCGGACACCTGGGGAATAGTCGTCGGCGACCTGCTCGACGCGCTGCCGTCCGCGCTTCCGGCGGGGAGCGTCGACCGGGTCGTGCTCGACATGCTCGCCCCGTGGGAGGTCATGGATGTCGTGGCCGACGCGCTGACGCCCGGAGGTGTCGTGCTCTGCTACGTGGCCACGGCGACGCAGCTGTCACGCGTGGCCGAGTACATCCGCGGCATCGGCTGCTTCACGGACCCCGACGCGTCGGAGACCATGGTGCGCGGCTGGCACGTTGAGGGACTCGCCGTGCGTCCCGATCACCGGATGGTCGCCCACACCGGGTTCCTGCTCACGGCACGCCGGCTCGCACCGGGCACGACAGCGCCGGAGGCGAAGCGTCGGGCCTCGAAGTCCAGCTACGGCGATGAGGATGTCGAAGTGTGGACCCCCGGAGCCGTCGGCGACAGGGACATCACGGACAAGAACCTGCGCAAGCGCGCCCGCGAGGCCGCCAAGGCCGCGGAAGGAGCACGCGCGGCCGCCGCGTCGCGCGACGCGGATGGGTCTGCGCAATAGACTGGAGCGCGTGCGTAAAACCTCTGCCGCTCTGGCCACTCTCGCCCTCGCCGTCGTCGCGCTGACAGGCTGCTCGACCGGCCCCTCGTACGACGGCGCCGCCTGCGATCGCAGTGCCTCCACGAGCGGCATCGAGGACCTCGCCGACATCACGGGTGACGTCGGCGAACAGCCGGAAGTCGAGCTGTTCACGCCCATCGGCGCGGAGAAGAGCTCGTTCGGCGATGTGGTGACCGGTACGGGACCAGCACTCACCGGTGCGAACCAGAGCGCCGTGTTCGAGTTCTCGCTGTTCTCCGGACGCACCGGCGAACCGGTGGCGGCGACCGCCTACGACGAGGACGCCGCGCAGCTGGCGAGCGTCGGGTACTGGGCGCAGACCGTTCCGGCCTTCGGAGCGTCACTCGAGTGCGCGACGGAGGGCTCGCGCGTTCTCTCCGTCATCTCGCCCGAAGACTTCGGTGCGCAGAACCTCGCGGGCTTCGGTCTCGAGGCCGACGAACCGGTCGTCGCGGTGTTCGACGTCGTCAAGGTCTTCCCCGGCAAGGCTGAGGGCGCTCTGCAGTACAACGATGCATCGGGCATGCCCACCGTCGTCCGCGCCGCTGACGGCCGACCGGGCATCATCGTGCCCGACAGCGCAGCACCGACCGAGCTCGAGGTCCAGACACTCATCAAGGGCGACGGCGAGAAGGTCGCCGAGGATGACACGCTGTTGGTCAACTATACCGGCGTCACTTGGGACGAGCGCACGGTGTTCGACTCTTCGTGGGATCGCGGTGCGGCGACGTTCGACATGGCGAACCTCATCCCCGGATTCACCCAGGGCCTCACTGGCCAGACCGTCGGCTCGCAGGTACTGATCGTCGTGCCTCCCGAGCTCGGGTACGGAGACCAGGGGAGCGGAGCGGTCCCTGCGGGCGCCACGCTCGTCTTCGTCGTCGACATCCTCGGCATCGACCCGCCGGCCGCAGCGCAGCAGTGATGGCCGCCCGCATCCCGCCGGAGGAGCGTCAGACGAACCTCGTCGTGGCGCTGATGGCCACGGAGATCGGGCTCACGAAACAGCAGATCCTCGACAGCGTCTCCGGGTACCGTCAACGTGCCGAGACCGGCACCAGGGTCGATGCCCTCGAGAAGATGTTCGAGCGCGATAAGGATGAACTGCGCACGCTCGGGGTGCCGATCGAGACGATCGGCGACTCCAGCGATCCGAACGATCTGCGCGAGGCGCGCTACCGGATCCCGAAGGCCGAGTACGACCTCCCCGCGGATATCTCGTTCAGCCCGGCCGAGCTCGCCGTCCTGCAGCTCGCCGGCAGCGTGTGGAGCGCCGAGTCGGCATCCGCCGATGCACAGGCCGGCGTCCGCAAGATCCGCGCATTGGGTATCGACGGCGACGAGCCGATCATCGGCTTCGCTCCGCGGATCACGACACGCGAGAGCAGTTTCGCCCCGTTGCAGACGGCGATCGAGGCGCACCGCATTGCCATTTTCGACTACCTCAAACCGGGTGAGGAGTCTCCGCGCAGGCGCACGATCAGACCGCTCGCTCTGCTCGATTTCGAAGCGCGCTGGCACGTGTACGGGATCGACGTGGATGCCGACGGCGAACGCACCTTCCTACTGAGCCGGATCGTCGGCGACGTGGTCCTCACCCGCAAGAGCTTCGCACCTGAGCTCCGCGATGACGCAGGCGATCGGGCACTGGCGGGGCTCCGGGCGGTCGCCGAACGCAATTCGGCGCTGCTGGAGATCACCCCCGGCACTGAGGCCGCGCTGCGGCTCGGGCGCCGAGCCACCGCTCAGATTCAGGGATTCAGCGTGCCCTTCGTGGACGTGCACATCTTCGCCGACGAACTCGCCTCGTACGGACCCGAGGTGCGCGTTGTCGAACCGCCCGCACTGCGCGATGCGGTCGTCACACGTCTGCGCGGCATCATCGCTGCCCACGAGAGTGAGCAGGGCGGGGGAGAGGCATGATGACCGACAAGCCGAAGCCACTGCTCGCGGTCGACCGCGTTCGCGCCTACCTGACGCTGGTGCCGTATCTGCTCGAGCGCGGACAGGTCTCGCTCGACGAGGCGGCCGCCGAGTTCGAGGTGTCTGCGGAAGAGATGCGCGGGATGATCGAGAAGCTCACCGTGATCGGTCTGCCGGGAGACAGCGGATACTGGCAGCAGCCGCACGAGTTGTTCGACATCAACTGGGACCTGCTCGACGAAGAGGACATCATCGAGATCACCAATGACGTCGGGTTGCGCCGCGTGCCACGATTCACCGCCCGTGAGGCGGCGGCGCTGCTGGCGGGACTGCAGATGGTGGCGGCCGTGCCCGCCGTCTCGGACTCCGGGCTGGTCGCCGAGCTCCTCGCCAAGCTCGCCAGAGCGGCCGCCGAGGCCCCCGCTGACGTCGTGATCGCGCCGAGCGCGGTGGACGAGGTGCGCGACGCCGTCGCCGCAGCGCTCCGACAGGGGGTCGCCGTCTCGTTCCGATATCAGGCGCCGGATGCCGCGCCCACGACGCGAACGGTCGACCCCGTGCAGGTGCTGATCACCAACGGCCAGTGGTATCTGCAGGGTTGGTGCCATCTGCGGCTCGCTATGCGCACGTTCCACCTGGACAGGGTCAGTGAGCTCGAGCTCACCGACATCCCGATCACCCATGCCGACGCGCCCGTTCCCGAGGGGTTCGGCGCCGGAAGCGTCGACACCGAGGTCACCGTTCGCATTCCGCGCCGGCTGGTGCCGCTGCTGGGCGAATACGCGCGCCCCGAGAATACTCGTGATGACGGGGACGATGCGCTGATCAGCATCCGTCTGTCCGACCCGCGCGGAATCAAGCGCGTGGCCGCGCGTTTCGGCGGCGATCTCGAGGTGCGCGAACCCGCCGCGGCGCGGTCGGCGACGCGTGAATGGGCGACTGCCGGACTCGCACTGTACGAACACCCGTGATGGAGGTTCCGCAGGTAGACTGCGTAGAGATTTCGAACCCGGGAGGAAATCATGGCTGGATTGACCGGTTGGCACCTGCTCGTCCTCGTCCTCATCATCCTGCTGCTTTTCGGCGCGGCAAAGCTGCCGGCGCTGGCGAAGAGCATGGGTCAGTCCGCTCGCGTCTTCAAGGGCGAGATGAAAGCGATGAAGGACGACGACACATCGGCGCCGCAGAACACCGCTGATTCGACGGTCACATCGACCGCGACGGAGACCACCGCAGCGCCCACACGCGACGGCGGCAGTAGCAACCCTCCGACGACCTGACTACGGTGACCGCGATCGACAAGAAGTCGGCCGCGGGGGACACACCACGCAATGAACGCCGGATGTCGCTCGGCGCGCATCTCGTGGAGTTGCGCCGCCGGCTGATGATATCTGCGGCGGCGCTCGTCGTCGCGATGATCATCTCGTTCTTCGTGACCGAGCCGATCATCGAGTTCATCACCGCTCCCATCGACCGTATCGCCGACGAGCACCCGGAAGTGGTCGTCGGACTCACGTTCTCCACAGTGACAGCACCGTTCGATCTGCGCATGCGGATGGCGCTCTCCATCGGTATCTTCCTCGCGGCTCCGGTGTGGCTCTGGCAGATCTGGGCCTTCATCATGCCGGGCCTCACCCGCAAAGAGGTCAAGTACACGATCGGTTTCGTGGCAGCAGCGATCCCGCTCTTCTTCGGCGGATGCTACGTCGGATCGCTGGTCGTCCCGCACGTCATCGAGCTCATGGCGACCTTCACCCCGGAAGGCGCGAACAACCTCTACGAGGGCAAGCTGTTCTACGACTTCACGCTGAAGCTGATGCTCGTCGTCGGCGTCTCGTTCGTGCTCCCGGTCTTCCTGGTGGCCCTCAATCTCGCAGGAGTCATGACGGGCCGCGCCATTCTCAAGGGCTGGCGGGTCGCAGTGCTCATCGCGTCGGTGTTCGCCGCTCTTGCGACCCCGGCTGCCGACGTCGTCAGCATGCTGCTGCTCGCCGGAATCCTCGTGGTGCTGTTCTTCGCGGCCGCGGGGGTGTCCATGCTGTTCGACCGACGAAAGAAGAAGCAGCTGAAAAACGAAGGCCTGCTCCCGGATGCCGAGGCATGACCTCACCCGCAGAGCGCTACGCATCCGCGCGCGACTCGGCCGCGCACCCGCAGACGGCTGTCTTCGCCGAACAGCAGAAGTTCGAACTCGACCCGTTCCAGCTCGAGGGGTGCCACGCCCTCGAACGCGGCCACAGCGCGCTCGTCGCAGCGCCCACCGGTGCGGGAAAGACGATCGTCGGAGAGTTCGCGATCCACCTCGCGATGCAGACGCCTTCGGACAGAGCCTTCTACACGACACCGATGAAGGCGCTGTCGAACCAGAAGTTCCGCGAACTCACCGAGGTCTACGGGGCTGAGAACGTCGGGCTGCTGACCGGCGACACGAACATCAACGGCAATGCCCGGATCGTCGTGATGACGACCGAGGTGCTGCGCAACATGATCTACGCCGACTCGGCGGCGCTGAGCGACCTGCGATACGTCGTCATGGATGAGGTGCACTACCTTGCGGACCGGTTCCGCGGTGCGGTGTGGGAAGAGGTGATCATCCACCTGCCGTCGTGGGTTCGTCTGGTATCGCTGAGCGCGACCGTGTCCAATGCCGAGGAGTTCGGCGACTGGCTCGATACGGTCCGCGGCGACACCGAGGTGATCGTCTCGGAGATCCGCCCGGTCCCCCTCGAGCAGCATGTGCTCGTGCGCGACGACCTGCTGCCGCTGTTCGACGATCGGGCTGGTGTCGCTACAGCGACGGTGAACCAAGAGCTCATGCGCATCCGCTCCTTCACCGGATCGCGGTACGACAGCAACAAGCGCGCGCAGTCGTACAACAGTGCACGGCATGCTGGCCGGCAGAGCCCGCGCCCACCACGAGGCGGTCGGCGGCCGGTCCGCTCCGCGAACGCACAGCGGGTCGAGCGGATGGACCGGCCAGACGTCGTGCAGCTTCTCGAACGAACGAACCTGCTGCCGGCAATCTTCTTCATTTTCAGCCGCGTCGGCTGCGACGCCGCCGTCCAGCAGGTTCGTCGCTCCGGCATCCGTCTGACGACTCCGGAGGAGCGGCGCGAGATCCGCGAGTTCGTCGAAGAGAGCACGCGGACGCTGCAGGACGAAGATCTCGGCGTTCTCGGCTACTTCGAATGGTTGGACAACCTCGAACGGGGAGTGGCATCCCACCACGCCGGGCTTCTGCCCGCGTTCAAAGAGGTCGTCGAGGAGCTCTTCCGCCGCAAGCTCGTCAAGGTCGTCTTCGCGACCGAGACCCTCGCCCTCGGCATCAACATGCCCGCGCGCACGGTCGTGCTCGAGAAGATGGAGAAGTTCAACGGCGAGGCCCGGGTGGCGATCACATCGGGGGAGTACACCCAGCTCACCGGTCGTGCCGGCCGTCGCGGCATCGACGTCGAGGGGCACGCCGTCGTGCAGTGGACCGAGGGGATGGACCCGCAGGCGGTCGCGGCCCTGGCCTCGCGGCGCACGTATCCGCTGAACTCCAGCTTCCGCCCCACCTACAACATGGCCGTCAACCTCATCGATCTGTTCGGGCGCCCGCGCGCCAGGCAGATCCTCGAATCGTCGTTCGCCCAGTTCCAGGCCGACCGCGCCGTCGTCGGACTCGCACGGCAGGTGCGCGAGGCTGACGAGTCGCTGGACGGCTACCTGAAGGCCATGCAGTGCGACCACGGTGACTTCTTCGACTACGCGGGAATCCGGCGCGAGCTCAGCGATCTCGAGAAGAAGAACCGGCAGTCCCATGGGCCCCGTGCGGCGCGCGACAAGCGTCTGAAGCGGATCCAGTCGCTGCGCACGCGCATGCAGCGCCACGGATGCCACGGCTGCCCCGACCGCGAGGCGCACGCCCGCTGGGCAGAGCGGTATTGGAAGCTCAAGCGGCACACCGATCGGATCCGCAAGCAGATCGCGAACCGCACGGGAACGGTGGCACGCGTGTTCGACCGGGTTGTCGAGGTGCTGGCGACCCTGGACTACGTCACCGGAACCGGCGACGAGACCGCACTCACCGATGCCGGCCGTACGATGCGTCGGATCTACGGGGAGCGCGATCTGCTCGTCGCCGAGTCCCTGCGGCAGGGTCTGTGGCAGGGGCTGGATGCCCCGTCGCTCGCCGCTATGGCGTGCTGCCTCGTCTATGAGCCGCGGCGCGATGAGGCGAACGCGGGGGAGCGGGGGATGCCCCGCGGAGCGTTCCGCGCTGCGTACGAGAAGACCACGACGCTCTGGGCCGAGCTCGACGACCTCGAACAGGCGCATGACCTGCCCGGGTCGGAGCCGCCCGCTGCGGGCCTCGCCGGAGCGATGCACGCCTGGGCGCGCGGCGGTCTGCTCGACCGGGTGCTCGTCGATGCCGATATGGCCGCAGGAGATTTCGTCCGGTGGGCGAAGCAGACGATCGACCTGCTCGATCAGCTCTCGATCGTCGCCGAGGATCTGACGCTCGCGCGCACCGCCCGTCAGGCCCTCGACGGGGTGCGTCGCGGCATCGTCGCCTACTCGGCAGTGTGAGGATGGAACGGATGTCCTCTTCCTCTGCCGCGCCCCGGCGCCGCACCCGCGCGATGCTGCCGCTGTGGGGCGCGGTGCCGGTGGCAGCCCTCGCGGGCTGGCTCATGGATCTCTCCTACCCGTCGGTGAGCGCGTGGATCCTCGCCTTCCCCGCTGTCGCACTCCTGCTTCTCGCGCTGATCGGGCGCCGCGCCGGCGGCGCGCTTCTGGTCGGGTTCGTGTACGGAGCCGTGTTCTTCTTTCTGCTGGTGTCGTGGACGTCGCGTTATCTCGGCGTCATTCCGTGGGCGGCACTGGCCCTGCTGGAAGCAGCGTTGACCGCGCTGGCCGTCATCCTCATCACGCTGGCGTACCGCTGGCTGCCGCGGGCTGTTCCCGGTGCCGTAGGACGCCTTGGGCTGCTTCCTGCGGTCGTCGGATCCCTCTGGGTGGGTAGGGAGCTCTTGCTCGGTTCCTTCCCCTACACGGGCTTTCCCTGGGCTCGTCTGGGCATGACCCAGTCCGAGAGCCCCTGGGCGACGCTGTCATCATGGGTCGGCGTCAGCGGATTGAGCTTTTTGATGGTTTTCGCCGTCGCAATGCTCATCGAGAGCGTTCGCCTGCGGCTGTGGCGGCGTCCGCTGCTGCTGATCGCGCCTGCAGCGACCGTGATCGTGCTGCTGGTGACGCCCGCGTTCCCCACCACGGACGCCGGGACGATGCGCATCGGGGCGGTGCAGGGAAACGGGCCCACCGGCTACTTCGATGAGCGTGAGCCGTACGCGATCGTCGACGCTCAGACGAAAGCGACTGAGCCGCTGTACGGCCAGGACATGGATCTGCTCGTCTGGCCCGAGGGCGGCCTCGGCGGAGATCCCTTCCAAGACCAAAGCCTGGCTCGCCGTATGACGCTGATAGCCAACAGGGCGGATGCGCCGCTGTTGGCCAATGCTGCAACAGCGCGCGGCGACGAGTTCTTCAACACGTCGATGGTCTGGATGCCGGACGGCAGCGCAGATCAGACCCACGACAAGCGCTATCCGGTGCCGTTCGGCGAGTACGTCCCCAACCGAGACTTCTACTTCGCGATCGTGCCCGACCTGATCGGCCTGATCGGGCGCGAATACAGTCACGGCACGAACGCGCCGCTGGTGGACGTCGACGGCGTGAAGGTCGGCCTTGCCATCTGTTTCGACGTGATCTACGACGACGTCATCTCTGAGGGGGTCCATGGCGGCGCGCAGGTGCTGGTGTTCCAGACGAACAATGCCGACTTCCGCGGCACCGACGAGAATCTGCAGCAACTGGCGTTCGCGCGCATGCGCGCCATCGAAACCGGGCGCAGCGTGGTCAACGTCTCGACCGTCGGCACCAGCCAGACGATCGCCCCGAACGGTCAGACGCCGGCAGCACTGACCGCAGATGAGGCCGGACCAAGGCTCTATGATGTCGAGCTGCGCTCCGGCCTCACCGCTGGTGTGGTCGTCGGCCCCTGGGTTCAGCAGATTCTGCTGTGGGGCGGGCTGGGCGCGCTTCTGTTCGGGTGGTGGCGCGCCCGTCGTGCCGGTTAGGCGCCGATCTTCTCGCGGGTCGGGTCCTCACCGGCGCCGCGGCGCGCGCGGATGAAGGCAAGCCGCTCTTCGAGCAGCTCTTCGAGCTCGGCGCGGGTGCGGCGCTCCATGAGCATGTCCCAGTGAGTGCGGGCGGTCTTCTCGTCGGCGGCATCGGGGGTGATGGTCTCTCCGTCGACGCTCAGCACGGCCGCTGCACCGCACGTGCGGCACTCCCAGACCTGCGGAGGCTCTGCGTCTGCAGCAAACATCAGCGACGTGGTGTTGCCGCACGTCTCACACTTGTAGATGGTCTCGCGGCGTTCCATGAAAACGACGCCCTCTTCGCTCTGTAGGCTCTGGGCGCCGAGTCGGATGCCGCGCAGGCTGCGATCTGCCATTTTGTGGTCCTCTCGTCGCCCTCAGGTATACCGGTCGCGCCTGTGTGCAGGCTCAATAGGACAGCGATCGCGCGGGATTCACAGTCGAATCCCAGCCCTCGTTCTCGTGCGTCAGCCCAGAGCGCTCAGAGCGATATCGGCGCGGTCTGTGACGATGCCGTCCACGCCCGCGGAGATCAGCCGTCGCATGTCGTCCGGATCGTTGACCGTCCACACGTGAACTTCCACGTCGTGGCGGTGCGCAGCGCGCAGCAGGGCCGGCGTCAGCACCTGCACCGGGCCGTACCGTTCGGGGATCTGGAGTGCGTCGAGGTCACGCAGCACGCGTGCGGGGGAGAGGCGGAGCGCGGACAGCATCCGCACCTGGATCATGCTCGACTGTCCCGCCGAAGCGGCGGGGCGTTGGGCGGCCCCGGCAGCAGTGACAGCGGCGACGGCGCGGCGCCTGCGGGCATCGGAGAAGCTCGTCAGCAGCACGCGGTGGGCATGCGGGGCGACGATGGGGCCGAGCGGAGCGGCCGCGGCATCCGATTTCACATCGATGTTGAACCGCGTCTCGGGGAACATCTCCAGCATCTCGCCGACGGTGAGCAGACCGCCGTACGGGGCGAACAGCTCGACGAGGTCCTTCGTACGCACCTGGTCGACCCGCCGATCATCGCGGAACAGGCGCGTGAGCGTCTCGTCATGGAAGAGCACGATATCGTCGTCGGCGGTGACCCGGCAGTCCGTCTCGATGTATTCGGCGCCGGCCGCATGCGCTGCGGCGAACGCAGCCGCCGTGTTCTCACCGACGACGGGACTCGTGCCCTCACCGGTCAGCAGACCGCGGTGGGCGAGAACCCGAGGATGCCGTGTCTTCGCGAAGTACGGGTGCTTCACGCGCCGGGGCCACCAGCCGGCGACTGACCGCCCGCCCGCGGGGTGAACGCGCTGCCGATACCCTTGAGCGCCTCGGTGAGCTCGCTGGGGATGATCCACAGCTTGCTCGACTCGCTGTCGGCGATCTTCGGCAGCATCTGCAGGTACTGGTACGCCAGCAACTTGTCGTCCGGCGCACCCTGGTGGATGGACGCGAAGACGTTCTGGATCGCCTCGGCCTCACCCTGCGCACGGAGCACCGCGGCCTGCTTGTCACCCTCGGCACGCAGGATCTCGGCTTGGCGGGACCCCTCGGCCTCGAGGATCGCGGACTGCTTCGTTCCCTCTGCTGTCAGGATCGCAGCGCGACGGTCGCGCTCGGCGCGCATCTGCTTCTCCATCGAGTCCTGGATCGACAGCGGTGGATCGATCGCCTTCAGCTCGACACGCCCGACGCGGATACCCCACTTGCCGGTGGCTTCATCGAGGACGACGCGCAGCTGCCCGTTGATGTTGTCGCGGCTGGTGAGCGCTTCTTCGAGGTTCAGACCGCCGACGACGTTTCGGAGGGTGGTCGTCGTCAATTGCTCGACGGCACCCAGATAGTTGGCGATCTCATAGGTGGCCGCCCGGGCGTCGGTGACCTGGAAGTAGACGACCGTGTCGATCGAGACGACGAGGTTGTCTTCGGTGATCACCGGCTGGGGCGGGAAGGAGACGACCTGCTCGCGCATGTCGATGAGCGGACGGAGGCGGTCGATGAACGGTACGAGGATGTTCAGACCCGGTGTGAGCGTCTTGTGATAACGGCCGAGGCGCTCGACCACGCCAGCGGTCGCCTGCGGGATGATGCGGATCGAGCGCGCAACGGTCACCACCACGAAGATGATGACGGCGATCGCGAGGATCCAGCCGATCGCGGTTGGGATGAACGAGGAATCGTCCATGGGGTCTCCTAGTCGTCGGGGTAGTCGAGGTCGCCGGATCAGTCTGCCGGATCAGTCGCTCGCCGGTCGGACCATCGCGGTGGCGCCGTCGATGGAGGCGATGAGAACGGGGGCGCCGAGCGGGATAGCGACCGCGGTTTCGGTCCGTGCCGTCCAGGTATCGCCATTGCTGACCTTCACCTGGCCGCTGATCTGGGTGATCTCGGCGAGGGCGGTGGCCCGCAGGCCGATCAGAGCGTCGACGTTGGATTTGGTCGGATCTTCACCGCGTCGGAGGCGCCTGAGCAGGGGCGGGCGGATGAAGAGGATGAACAGCGCCGCTGCGGCCGCCGCGACGATCAGCTGCGCCCACAGCGGGACGCCGATCAGGCCGGTGATGAGCCCGACCGCGCTACCGAGCGCGAGCATCAGGAACGTGAAATCAAGAGTGAGCATCTCGATGACGAGAAACACCGCGATGAGGACCAGCCAGCCGATCCACGCCCACTCGGTGACGAGTTCGAAGAAGACGGATACGTCGTCCATGGCGCCCTCCTTTGCGGTCAACCTATCACGCGGCGCGGACGCATCGGACGAGCGGCGGCGGCGTTGGTAAAGTGTTCTGGCCGCGTGATTCGTGGCGCCTCACGCACAGCAAGGAGCCCCCGTGACCGACGTTCTGCCCGCAGGTTCACTCGCCGGAAAGGTCGCGCTGGTCACCGGCTCGTCCCGTGGCATCGGAGCGGACACCGTCCGCTATTTCGCCGAGGCCGGCGCGGACGTCGTGATCAACTTCCGGAACAAGGCACCGCGGGCGGAGAAGCTCGCCGCGCAGCTTCGTGAGCTCGGGCGGCGTGCGCTCGTGGTCGGAGCGGATCTGACCGATCCGGCATCCGTCTCGACGATGCTCGAGCAGGTGCGCGCTGAGTACGGCCGACTCGACGTCCTCGTGCTCAATGCGTCCGGCGGCATGGAGTCCGGCATGGGCGCGGACTACGCCCTGACCTTGAACCGCGACGCCCAGCTGAATGTTCTGAACGCCGCGCTGCCTCTGCTCGGCCAGGGGTCACGCGTCGTGTTCGTGACGAGCCACCAGGCCCACTTCATTCGCGCGACCCCGACGATGCCCGAGTACGAACCCGTTGCTCTCTCCAAGCGTGCCGGCGAAGATGCGCTGCGCGAGCTCATCCCGGCGCTTGAGGAGAAGGGCGTCGGATTCACCGTCGTCTCGGGGGACATGATCGAAGGCACCATCACGGCGACGCTGCTCGAACGCGCCAACCCCGGGGCGATCTCGGCACGCCGAGAAGACGCAGGGCGTCTCTACAACGTGTCGGAGTTCGCCGCGGAGGTGGCGCAGGCAGCGGTCGACCCGGTTCCCGCGGACAATACCCGGCTGGTCGGCGATACGAGCGGCTTCGTCGCCGAGTGATGCGCGCCTGAGCGGAGCCCGATCAGACGGCGGCGCTGTCTCCGACATCGGTCGGGGTCACCCCGGCTGCCGGAGCGGTGGCGGCCTTCGCATCCCGACCGAGCGTGATGGCACGCACGATCTGGATGATTCCGAGGACCACGAGCGTGATCCCGAGGACCCACCACAGTGCGACGGCCGCGAGCAGCGGCGAGAAGAGCACGATGATACCAGCCGCGATGCTCAGGATCGCGTAGATGATCGTCCAGGCCTTCGAGCCGTCCTTGTTGAGCAGGGTCAGCGCGACGATGCCGTCGACGATCCAGCTCACGCCGAGGAAGATCGCCGTGATCAGCGCGAGCGTGATGGTCGCAGCGTTGAGGTTGAGGAAGGCGATGACACCGGCGACGATGTACAGGAGGCCGAGGACGATGTGTCCGGCACGCGCCCACCCGCCCTTACGTCCCGAGAAGATGCCGAGTCCGACGTAGACGAGTCCGGCGATGACGAGGTAGGCGGCGATGATGCCCGTGACGATCACGGCCGTCTTCAGCGGCCAGACGAGCAGGACGATGCCGGCGATGAGCGCAATCACGCCGGAAATCGCGAGGGTGACCCGGATCGACGTGAACAGCGACTTCGCTTCGGTGAGCGATTCAGACATGGGCATGCCTTTCTGTGAAGGTCCTGGGAGGACGTGCTCATCGTAGCGCGCAAGAGGTTTCCGATGTCGGAGGTGCGTGGCAGGATTCTTCTCATGGCTGATGCTATCCGTCCCGCTGATTCGCACGATCTGATCCGAGTTCAGAGGGCTCGGGAGAACAATCTGAAAGACGTCAGCGTCGATATCCCCAAGCGACGCCTCACCGTGTTCACCGGCGTGTCCGGCTCCGGCAAGAGCTCGCTAGTGTTCGACACGATCGCCGCCGAGTCGCGCCGCATGATCGATGAGACCTACAGCGCGTTCGTGCAGGGATTCATGCCGTCTGTTCCCCGCCCCGACGTTGATGTGCTCGAGGGCCTCACCACGGCGATCATCGTGGATCAGGAGCGACTCGGGGCGAACCCGCGGTCCACCGTCGGAACGGTGACCGATGCGAACGCGATGCTGCGCATCCTGTTCTCGAAGCTCGGCGATCCCTATATCGGTGGGCCGACGGCGTTCTCGTTCAACATCCCGACGCAGAAGGCGAGCGGTGTGATGACCGGGCCGGGCGGCGAGAAGAAGATCGTCAAGGACGCGATCTACCTCGGCGGCATGTGTCCGCGGTGCGAGGGGAGGGGAGCGGTCTCTGATCTTGACCTCGCTCAGATCGTCGATGAGTCGAAATCGCTGGACGAGGGCGCGATCATGGTGCCGGGCTACACGGCTGACGGTTGGATGGTGAAGGGTTTCTCCCAGTCTGGCTTTTACCCGGCTGACAAGCCCATCGAGCAGTTCACCGAGAAGCAGCGGCACCTCTTCCTCTACGGCGAGGTGACGAAGGTCAAGATCAGCGGCATCAATATGACCTATGAGGGGTTGATCCCGAAGATCACGAAGTCGATGCTCTCGAAGGACATCGACGCCCTGCAGCCCCACATCCGTGCGTTCGTGGAACGGGTGGCGTCCTTCGCGACCTGCCCCGAGTGCGACGGCACGCGCCTGACCGAGGGAGCGCGGTCCTCGAAGATCTCCGGCATCAGCATTGCAGACGCGTGCCGGATGCAGGTCACCGACCTCGCCGACTGGGTGAACGCGCTCGACCTGCCAGGGGCGGGACCGCTGCTGGGCGCCCTGAAGGCGAACCTCGGCGCCTTCGTGACGCTCGGCCTGGGCTATCTGAGCCTCGATCGCCCGTCCGGGACTTTGAGCGGGGGAGAGGCGCAGCGCATCAAGATGCTGCGGCACCTCGGTTCGTCGCTCACCGACGTCACCTATGTATTCGACGAGCCGACGATCGGTCTGCATCCGCACGACATCAGGCGGATGAACTCACTGCTGCTGAAGCTGCGAGATAAGGGCAACACGGTGCTCGTGGTCGAGCACAAGCCCGAAACGATCGCGATTGGAGATCACGTCGTCGATCTCGGCCCGGCGGCGGGCAGCGGGGGAGGGGAGGTCTGCTTCGAGGGCACGGTCGACGGCCTCCGAGCGAGCGACACGATCACCGGTCGTCACCTTGACGACCGCGCATCCCTGAAGCCGACTGTTCGTGAGGGGAACGGCGCAATCGAGGTGCGCGGCGCAGCCACGAACAACCTGCAGAACGTCGACGTCGACATCCCGATGGGCGTGCTGACGGTCGTCACGGGGGTCGCTGGCTCCGGGAAGAGCTCGCTCATCCATGGGTCGGTATCAAAGCGCGATGGCGTCGTCGCGATCGATCAGGGTGCGATCAAGGGGGCCCGTCGCAGCAACCCGGCGACATACACCGGCATGCTGGAACCGATCCGCAAGGCATTCGCGAAGGCGAACGGTGTGAAGCCGGCTCTGTTCAGCGCCAACTCCGAGGGTGCTTGTCCGTCGTGCAAGGGTTCCGGTGTGATCGTCACCGAGCTCGGATTCATGGACACGATCGAGACACCCTGCGAGGACTGCGGCGGCAAGCGATTCCAGGCTGCGGTGCTGGAGTACAAACTGGGCGGCAAGGACATCACCGAAGTGCTCGGCCTGCCGGTCTCGGAGGCTCGCGAGTTCTTCTCGCAGACCGAGTCGAAGATCCCCGCCGCTGTCGCGATCCTGCAGCGTCTCGACGATGTCGGGCTCGGGTATCTCGCGCTGGGCCAGCCGTTGTCGACGCTTTCCGGAGGCGAGCGCCAGCGCGTCAAGCTGGCGATCCAGATGGGGGAGAAGGGCGACATCTACGTGCTCGACGAGCCGACGTCCGGTCTGCATCTCGCGGACGTCGACAAGATCCTCGGTCTGCTGGACAAGCTGGTGGATGCCGAGAAGACCGTCATCGTCATCGAACACCACCAGGCCGTTATGGCGCACGGCGATTGGATCATCGATGTCGGTCCTGGCGCCGGTCACGACGGCGGACAGGTGGTGTTCGAGGGAGTCCCGGCGGATCTCGTCGCGGCGAAATCGACGCTGACAGGGGAGCACCTCGCCGAGTACGTCGGGGCCTGAGCCTTCCGTCGAGAACCCTTTGTGGCTATATTTGAGTAAATAAAACGCCACAAATAGGGGAGTGCGTGATGAATGTCGGTGTCAGGGAGCTGCGTGACGGCCTCAGCCGTTACCTCGCGGATGTGCGCGCCGGGGAGGAAGTCATCGTGACCGACCACGGAAAACCTGTGGCGAAGCTCGTCCCTATCAATCAGGAGAGCCCGTTGGAACGGCTCGTCGCGGAGGGTGTCGTCACGCGGCCAGCGGACATGTCCCGGCGCAGCAGGCTGCCTGAGTCGATTGACGCCGGTCCTGGTGTGAGGCTCAGCGAGCTCGTCATCGAGATGCGCAGGTGATCGGGTACTTCGACTCCTCGAGTATCGCGCCCATACTGATCCACGAGGCAAGTGAGCAGCGTTGCCGTGCGCTCTGGCAAGACGCCTCGCAGATCGTGACCTCACGTGTTACATATGTCGAAGCACAGTCGGCTATTGCTGCGGCGGTGCGTTCCTCGCGCATTGATCTCGCACAGGCCAGCTCTGCCCGCACCTTGCTCGACGACATGTGGCGAGAGGTGCACGTGATGGAGCTGACCCCCGACCTCATGTACGGCGCCGTTGCGTGCGCTCATGAGTACGCGCTGCGTGGATTCGACGCGATCCACTGCGCCAGCGCAATGACTCTTGGCGGCGTTGATGTGCTGGCGGTGAGCGGAGACAAACACCTGCTGCGTGCATGGCTGCGTGGCGGGCTCGCGGTGTCCGACATGTCGACGGTGTACGGCGGAGGGGATCAGTCGTGACTGTTGATCGTTCGTACATCCGCGTGAAGGCGATGCTCATCACTCCGAACACAGATGGCACCCGTCATCTGGTCAGTGCGCATGCGCCGACACGAGAGAACCCGTCAGGATTCCATCGTTTGATCGGCGGCGGAGTTGAACTGGGCGAGACCCACCGAGACGCGATTATTCGAGAAATCGATGAAGAACTCGGTTCTGGCATCGTCGACCTCACGCATCTGGGGATGATCGAGAACATCTTCCGATACAACGGTGAGCTTGGCCATGAGATTGTCGCGCTGTACACGGGACGGATGGTTCACGTGCCCAGCGAAGACGGCGGAACGCTCACCGAATCCGACGGCTCCATCGTTCCGGTCGTGTGGCGACCAATGGATGACGCAGGCGTGGCGCAGCCACTTTACCCAGCAGCCGCGCGGGTGTGGCTCCGTGAGTGGCCACCATCGGAGTAACGCCGATAATGCCCATTATGTCAGTTAGAAGACGACATGTTCTCGGTAGATGCGAATACGCCGGTTGCCACGACTCTCCTGGGTTAGCTTGCCCACGACCTCGCATGGATGCCGCTCCATCCTCGCTTCATTCGCCCGGATGGCAGTGAGAAGGTGATCGCAAATTGCATCTGGCCTGGTATTTTGTCCGGGCTTTTGACGCCAGTTCGCAGATGATGCGATCCTTTCGCACATAATGCGAACTCAATCCCCCCGCTCTCCGGACGCTGCGACCGTGCGTGCGTTGCTGACCCCGGGGGTCGCGATCCTGAACGAGCCGGAGACAGTGTGGGCGGCAATGCTAGACGGATGGTCGGCTCAACAGCTCGCGAGGAACCTGTCGCTATCGACGATCGTTAGTCGACGTCGCCTCGCTGAGCGGTTTCGTGACTTCGCTGAGGAGTATCTGTGGGCGTGGACTGTAGAGCAGGTCGATCATTTCTTCATGGAGCTGCGTGCACTCAGAGGCGGGTCGCGATCGACGGTGCTCGGCTACCAGAATGCGTTGCGCATGTTTCTTGGATATCTCACAGACCCCACGTATGGATGGGGAGAGCTGTGCTGGGAACGCTTCGGCACTCACCCCGCTCAGGTCTTCCATGAGTGGAACACTGCCCGTCATGTGCAGGACGCAATCGGCGAACCGGGCAAACGCCCCTACACCCGCAATGAGCTGGAAGACCTGTTTGACTGCGCGGATGAACGAGTCGTGCGTATCCGACGCGCTGGGTCAAAAGGCTGGATCCCGGCGTTCCGTATTGCCACACTCATGAAGACCGCCTACGCGTGGGGGTTGCGCCGCAACGAAGTGCGAATGCTCGATCTCGTCGATCTCGCCTCCAACCCACAGGCGCGTCAGTTCAACGACCTGGGCATCGTTTATGTCCGACACGGCAAGGCGATGCGTGGGTCTCCCCCGAAACGCCGCGCGGTGCTCACACTCCCAGAGTTCGCCTGGGCCGTCGAATGTATCGAAGAATGGCTGACAGAGGTGTGTCCCCTCTTCGTCGCGCCGCTGGCGACCATGCTGTGGCCTGGGCCGCCCCCTTCATTCGGTCCGGTCGCTGTGCGAGTCGTCGGTTTCCAATTGATGGGTGCATTGCCGAGCGTAGTCGACGGGCGCGAGGTACCCGAGTGATGAGTGTCGGCGGTCGTGGTTGTACTCGGTCTTCCAGTCGCCGATCACGACTTGGGCGTGTAGCAGCGAGTAGAAGCTGTTGATGTTCAGGCACTCGTCGCGGAGGCGGCTGTTGAACGACTCGACGTACCCGTTGCACCAGGGCGACCCGGGCGGAATGTAGAACAGGCCGGTGCGGGTGCCGGCCCAGTCGGCCATCGCGTCGCTGATGAACTCTGGGCCGTTGTCGGATCTGAGCACTGCTGGGGCGCCGCGGACGGCGACGAGGTCCTCGAGGTGGGCGGTGAGCCGGCCGGCGGTGATCGAGCGTTCGACCAGCCCGCCGATGCATTCACGGGTGTGCTCGTCGACGATGGAGCAGATCTTGACCGGCCGGCCGCGTTCGTCGACATCGAACTGGAAGCCCACCGCCCACACCACGTTCGGCGCGACCGCGGCGGGCGCATCAACGGTGGAGGACCCGACGCGTTTGCGGCGACGCCGCTGCGGGACCCGGAGCCCCTCCTCACGCCACAGCCGCTGGATCTTCTTGTGGTTCACCGCCCACCCCTCACCGCGAGCGTCATGGTACGCCCGGCGATATCCCCACCGGGGGTGTTTCTTCGCGTACCCGCGCAGCCAGTCCCGCAACGCCCGGTCCGGGTCGGCGGTGGTGTCACCCTTGAGCGGGCGGCGGTACGCGGACCTGCTCAGCCCGGCCAGACGGCACGCCATCCGTTCACTCACCTGCAGTGTTCTGATCAGGTGCGAGACGGCGGCACGGCGCCTGCCCGGGCTTAGAAGTTTCCCTCAGCCAACTCCTTCAGCGCGGCCTTCTCCAGCTCCGCTTCGGCCAGCAGCCGCTTCAACGTGGCGTTCTGCTTCTCGAGTTCCTTGAGGCGCTTCGCGTCGTCGGCCTTGAGACCGCCGTACTGGTTACGCCACCGGTAGTACGTCTGCTCGGACACCCCGAGCTCCCGACACACCCCGGCGACATCCGCGCCGTCGGCGAGCATCCTGTCGGCCTGCCCGAGCTTGCGGACGACCTGCTCGGGGGTGTGCCGCTTCCTGCGGTTCGTCATGATCTGACCAGTCTCCCTGCCCGACCCCTCGGGCGACAGGACGACTCACACAATCACCGGACCTAAGAAATGGGGTCAGCCCAGGCCGAGTGAACGCGGCCACGGGGCGTCGCCGATCGCGGCGGACTCGGTGTCACGCGCATTCAACGAGGTCAAGCGCGAAGCTGGCCTCGACGACACGCTCGACTTCCATTCCCTGCGCCGTTCCTACGTCACGCACCTGGTGGAGATCGGATACGACGCCTTCTTCATCCAGCAGCAGGTCGGCCGCGAACACGCATCGACAACCTCTATCTACACCGGCCTCTCCCCCGACTACCGCGCCCGCGTCGTCAACGACGCAATCGCCCGCATGGCTCACGCCACGACCACCGACAGCCCGAAGGAGAACTGAACAACGTGCAAAGACGTATCGAGTACACCTGGCGGCTGCGCGAACTGATGGCCGCTGGCGGCATGCACAATATCTCCGACCTCATCCCTCAGTTGAAGGACCGTGGCATCGAGCTTTCGGCGTCGCAGATCTACAGGCTCGTCGGTGCAAAACCTGAGCGAATGAACATCGCGCTCTTAGGGGCACTGCTTGACGTGCTCGACTGCACGTTCGAAGAACTCTGCCCCGTCGCCGTCGTCGCAACACCTGCAAGGCTCGCCGCGAACGGCACGAACGGCGGGTCCAGCGACCGGAAGGACGCGATGCGCCCGCGACGCGCCCGCATCCACCGCCCCGAATGAACATTCCACCAGACAAACCCCACGCTGTCTGCGCCCGCTGCCAGCAGTCCGGCGTGAAGTTCGCCACGACGTGGCCGGAAGGACGCATCTGTCGCCGCTGCTACCAGCGAGCCACGCGTATCCACGGTGCGTGCATCTCCTGCGGCACCACGCGCCTCTTGCCCGGACTCATCGACGGCGAACCAGCATGCGTGGACTGCGCCGACATCCCAAAAGACTTCCGCTGCACTCGCTGCGGCCGCGAGGACGAACCGGTACGACGAGGGCTCTGCGCGCACTGCTGCCTCACCGACGATCTCAGCGGGCTCCTCGCCGGGGACGATGGCGACATCTCCCCCATCGTCCGACCACTCTTCGACGCTCTCTCAACGCAGACTCTCACTCGAAGCGCCACGATATGGCTCACCGTCAATCCCGCTGCGAAGCAGCTCCTGCGTGACCTCGCGACCGGAGCTGCGCCGCTCACGCATGACACGTTCACGACGCACCCCTCCCCCGAAAAAGTCTTGTTCCTCCGCCAGCTCTGCATCGAACACGGACTCCTCGAACGTGTGAACTTCGACATCGAACGATTCCAAGCCTGGGTCGATCAAATGACCGCGGCTGAGCCCGCAAGCGAGGCGCGACTGATTCGACAGTTCGCCCGCTGGGTGCATCTACAACGAATGCACGCCCTCGACGCCGCAGGAAAAATGCGCAAAGGGACGTTCCTATCGGCCAAACAGAGCACGTCCACCGCGATCGGATTCCTCCGTCATCTGCGTGAACGCGGACACACGCCGTCGGAATGCGTGCAAGCAGATGTAGACGATTGGCTGACTGGAGGTCCCACCACGCGAAGTCTCGCCCGTACATTCGTGCGCTGGGGCGTCAAGAACGGTCACATCGCATCGGTCGAGTTCCCGTACCGCGTAGCGAAGACGCAGCCGATCATCACGCAGCAGCAGCGCGTGCAGCATCTTCGAACGCTCCTCAACACGCACGTCGAGTCCGAAACGGCCGAGCAAGTCGCAGGCATGCTCTTTCTCGTCTACGCGCAGCCGCTCACTCGAATCGCGCGCATGCGTCTCTCGCAAGTTGCTGATGCTGGTGACCGTCTGACGGTTGCTATCACCGCCGATGAACTCGTCGTGCCCACGCCATTCGACGAGATTGTACGAGCCCATCTGAGAGATCTGCCGAACACGAATACCTCGGCGCATCGCAACAGTCAGTGGTTGTTCCCTGGGGCCAGGCCGGGTGAACCTATGCACCAGTCGACGATGATGAACAAGCTCCGAGATCGCGGAATCGACCTGCGCGGTGCGCGTAACGCCGCCCTACGGACACTCGTTCTCGAGATGCCAGCACCGATCGTCGCCGACAGCCTCGGCTATAGCTACAACGTCACAGACCGACACCGCGCGGCCGCCGGTGCGATCCACACCGACTATGTCGGCCGTCGGGCGACGTCTCGGAAGTAGCCTCGCTTCTAGCCGCGACTCGGCGTAGAGTATCCCTCTTATGCCAAACGCGAATCGGGCCCGTCCCTACGTTGTCACCGTCCATCCCGACGGGCGGTGGTAGCACATCAGAGTTCCAGAACTCAACACCGTCTCGCAGGCGCTGACGCTGCAAGAAGTGCCGAGTCAAGCTCGCGATCTCATCAGCGTCTGGCTCGATACCCGCCCGGACACGGTGCGTTTCATCGTGAAGCGAAGGAGTGGCCTACGTCCGGGATGGGCTGCATCGTGAACCAACGCCGAACTCACGCGCGGAGTGCACGCGACGGCCCAGCCGAAAACGATCGTTTGCGGTGGCGGTACTAGGGGTTGCGGGAGGAGTCACCTCAATCCTCACCCGATACCGTTGACCCACACGGCCGTGTAGCGCCAGAACAGGCCACGACGCATCTTCACCCCAGGCAGAGCCTCGCGGGCGACCTGTGCTATCTGATCGAACGTTTCCGTTGCCTCCGAGGTGGGAGCCGTCATGCTCGCCGGAACCTCGGATGCGCGATGCGGGTGACGGATCAATCCGACTATGGGATTGAGAAGCATCGATGTCACGGACCACGGAAGGTCAGCCGAAACCTCGCGGGCGAGACCAACGACAACCAGGCGTCCGCCCGGCCGGAGTAAGCTTCGCGCAGCCTCCAACGATTGCCCGAGCGGCAAATGATGGAGTACCGCTACGAACGTCACGAGATCGAAACTCTCCTGATCGAACGCAGCGGGATCGAAAGGTGCTTCGACCACCGTGGCGTTATCCACCTTGGCGACCGTGACACGCGCTCGTGCAGCGGTCCGGTCGTCCGGTTCTATCCCCACGACCTCCGGCATGATCCTCGCCAGTCGCTTAAGCAGGATCCCAGTTCCGCAACCCACGTCGAGAGCCCGAGTGCCACCCCGTCGACGCACCACGCGCGCTTGCCAAAGAATCCATGGGGAATAAGCCGCGTTGTGCGACCAAGGGTGGGCCTCACTGAACTGGCTCAACTTGCCAAGCAGCCGCATCGTCACCCGGTTCACACGCAGGAGTCTAGGTGGGCCCCGCGACCAACGCCGAACTCATGCGCGGAGTGCACGCGACGGCCCAGCCGAAAACGATCGTTTACGGCGAGTTCCGGAGGCAGGGCACGGAATGCCTGCCGCAAACGCTCGTCGTAACCACCAAACAGCAAGGGTTTTCGGCTGGCCTGCCAACCATCATGCGCGCACGGACGGCTCAGAAGAACCCGGAGGTCTTCACGCTTGGCATCATTGGCAGACCCTTCTTACGAACGTAGGGCGTCTCGGTTACGCGACTGCGGGCGTAGGCGCGCCGGCGCGCCGTCTAGGGGTGGCGACAAGCACGAGCCCGAGAAGTGGCGTTACAAAGGTGAGCATGGGCGTGAGTGTGATGCCGATCAGCACGGTGTAGGTCGCCGCCGTCGCCGCCCCGATAGCTACGCGCAGCATGAGGGCAACCGGCGTTGGCGCGGCCACTGCCCATCCCAGAGCGATTCCGATGGAGGCGACGGCTGCCACCCAGATGGGGCCGAGATCGCCTGACCCAGCGGAGATGACGTAGTCGAGGGCGAGGAGGCAGAACCCGACGCTGGCAGCGCAGACCGGGATCCAGATATCGCGTTGTCCGGTTCGGGAGCGCGAGCTTGCAACCAGTCCCACGCCAATGAGGGCAGGGATCGTGCTGATGCTCAAGATGATGATGCCGTGCCGCATCGCGGTTGTTGAGTCCCCACCAAGGGGTGACCACGCCTCCCCGGTGAAGGCCCACGCCACCCCCAACGACCCGGCCAGCAAAGCCGCAAGGCCCGCGACGCGAACGGCAAGCGGACGCGGGCGGCCGGGCTGCCACCGAGCTGTAGGAGGAGCAGCAGGTGTCGATGGTGCGCGGCGGGACAGTGCGGCGATGATCAGTCCGACCAGAGCGATGAGGCCGCTCACGAGTGGTGACATGAACGTCATCAGCCCAAGAATGGGCGCTGCGACAACACCGCATGCGGCACTGATGATGATCCGTGCCGCAATCGGTAAGCGCGATCGGGAGAGGATCGCGGACAGCACCAGACCCAACCCGATTGCGGATAGCAGGAGGCCGGAAGCAGCCAGAGGCAGGAATGCAGCGGCGAGCCCTGTCTGGGGCAAGCCCGCGTCGGCATTATCGAAGCCGCGACTCCACGACACCGCCGCAAGACCCCCGCAGGCACCCGCCAGCACCGCAACGAGAACCGTGAGCAAGGAGCGCATGTCCCCCAGAACACCCGCGGAGCGCAAGAGTGCAACAAGAGAGACCGCTGTGGCGGCAGGTGCGACGCCCGCAGAAAGCATCAATGCCACCTCGTGCTGCAGCTCTGCACCCGGTTTTACCAGCCAGATCAGACCGATCGAGGCGGCGACTGCCGCGAGCATCCCAGCCGTCGCCGAGATCAGCGCAGTGCGGGGGTTCAAGCGCGCCGCGAGCCCGTGGATCATGGCAGCACGGGTGTCAACAGCTGTGGGGCGTTGCCGCCCATGATGGTCGGCGTCTTCCAACAGCATCCCGATCAGCGCCTGCCCGTGCTCGTTCCGCCACGCACGCGGATACCATCGGAGCAACCTGCGGAACGCCCGCTCGCTTTCTGGCGCGTTCATGCCATCGCCGTTCGCGCGGTCACCGGCCGGAACGAACCGAGACGTTCGCGGGCAACTCCCGCTCTTCGCTCCAGCACATCGACCTCGACCTTCAACGCCTCAGCGCCCGAGTCATCGAGAACGAAGTATCGACGAACGCGCCCGCTTACCACTTCTTCCCCGTCCGAGCGGATCAACCCGTCCCGCTCAAGTCGCTCGAGTGTGGCGTAGAAGGTTGTCACCTTCAGCGCCTCCCGGCCCTCCGACGCGCTCTCCACCTCACGCAGGATGTCGTACCCATGACGACGGGCGGAGGCTAGTGCCGTCAGGATCCAGAAGCTCGCCGAGCTGAATTGAGTAGCCATGACGCGATACTACCGCTACAGGAGTATTCCCACCTGCGAAACTGCTGCCGACATTGATCTGCGCTGGGACGCTGCACTTTCGCGAGCGACATACTCGACCCCGCCGAAAACGATCGTTTTCGGCGCAGCCAGCGAAAGTACGCCGGAGCGCCCTTCACAAACGGTGGCCGTAAGTGGGTTTCGGCAGAGACTTCTGGCGGAGGCGACCGAGCCACTTGAACCGCGAATCGCGAATCGATCGCGGTGGCGGCCGCGCGGCGGGAGCTTGGCGGCTTGCTGGCGGGCCCGTGACGTGGTGAAGGCGGGAGCGAACGGCGAGTATGAGTTCCATGAACACAACACGAATCGCGGACCTTCGGCAGACCGCCGGTTGGACTCAGGAGCGGCTCGCCACCGAGAGTGGCGTCGGGTTGCGGACAATTCAGCGCTTAGAAGCGGGCAATGAAGCGAGCCTCGAGACTTTGTCTCTCGTTGCCGATGCCCTGCGCGTTTCGGTGAGTGAGCTCTTCACCAGCATCGACGACGAGGACTTCGGCACTCGTGTGGAAGCGCTTGATTCGCGCACTACCGAACAGCAGAGTGCGCGCGACCGCACGATCGCGGCGTGGAGGTGGCTCTATGTCGGGATCGGAGTAGTTCTGACCGTTTTGAGCTTCACGATGGGTGCATCAGGGCTTGTGCTTTTCCTCGTGTATTGGACGGGCGGACTACTGATCGTCATCGCCCTCGGCCGGCTTTTCCTCGAACCCCGCCTTGACGCCCGCTATCCGCTCTCCCGTAGCAAGCGGAATCTTCGGGAGCAACGGCGAGCACCCTTGGACAAGATGACCGCGAATGCCGAGCGGGTATCGTGACGGCGCTGGACGGGTTCACACTCGCGGAGTTATCCGTCACGGTGTTTGCACCTCCTGAGACGTTCACGGCGCTGTACGACGACATCATCGAGCTTCTCGAAACGAAGTATGAGCAAAGCACGTGGGAAGTTCTCTCGCAGGACGATGTGACTGAGGACTCCGAGTACCGCGACGCACTCGATCGGCTTCGGCAAGAGGCGGAAGTCGCGAGTCGCTTTCGTTGACGGCTCTGCCGTCCAAGCGTCGTGCCTCGCTGTCCTGCGATCGTCCGCCGAAAACGATCGTTTACGGCGGACGCCCGTCCGCCGCTTGTGCCTCGCTAGGCTCTGCTCATGAGCGCGAAAGTGGAGCAGATGGACGCCAAGGTTCGCGGTCGTGCTGTCTCGACAACGGCGACTAGCGCGGTGCTGCTTGGGTGCATCGTCGCAACGATTCACCTCGTTCTTGGCGGGACCTGAGTCGCCCCGGCGTGTCCGGAGGGCTGGTTTCTGGTGTCAGCCCGCTCGTTCGAGGGGTTCGGTCAGAGCGTAGCTGAACTGCTCGGCCTCGAGCGGGGTGAGGTCGTCGATCGAGCCGTGGATTCGGTCGGTGTTGAACCACTGCACCCAGCCGGCGGTCGCGACCTCGACCTGATCGACGTCGCGCCACGGGCCTTCGTGGTGGATGAGTTCGGACTTGTAGAGCCCGATCTGGGACTCCGCGAGGGCGTTATCGTACGCATCACCGACGGACCCGACGGACGGGTCGATGCCCTCGTCGATGAGCCGGTCGGTGAACGAAATCGATGTGTAGACCGACCCGGCATCGGTGTGATGCGTGAGTCCGGCGAAGCCGGTGGCGCCTTCGCGCCGCCGAGTCCAGAGCGCCATCTCGAGGCAGTCCAGCACCAACGGGGTCGTCATGCTCGTCGCGGCCCGCCAGCCGAGGATGCGACGGGAGTGCGCGTCGAACACGAACGCGACGTACACCCACCCTGCCCATGTTCTGACGTAGACATCCCACGTGGGGGTCAGTTGTCAAGCGGCGGCAGGCAGCTCGGTGGCGT
>NZ_JBQDVP010000015.1:6743-64080 GCF_052102115.1 Microbacterium sp. | reverse complement strand
AGTCAGCTGGTGGGAATCAAATAGCGCGAGTCTCCATCAGACCCAGGGCGCTTCAGAGTCCCCGGTTCGCCCGTCCATTCGCCGCCACCACGCCGCGAGACTGCATTCCGCGGACGAGGTTGCCGGGACTCCGGTCGATCTCATCCGCGGAATGCAGTCTCGGAATGTCAGGGGGATGTTACCGCTCAGTAACGGTTCATTAACGGGGATAGGTGCACGCCGCCGTGCAAGTTACGCTCAGTTCATCTGCGACTCGATGAGATCGCAATAAACCCGTGTCCACAGGAGGACGAAGTGAACAGAAACAGGATTCTGCTGGCGAGTGCCGGTCTGCTCGCCGCCAGCACCCTCGTGCTGGCAGGTTGCGCAAGCGGCAACGACTCCGGCGGCGACGATGGCGGGGGCGACGCCTCGGCGATCATCTCGGTCAACGGTTCAGAGCCGCAGAACCCGCTGATCCCGACCAACACCAACGAGGTCGGCGGTGGCAAGATCCTCGACGCGATGTTCGCAGGGCTCATCGGCTATGCCGCCGATGGTTCGGTGTTCAACGACGTCGCCGAGGACATCACGGTCGAGGACCCGCAGAACCTCACGGTGACCATTCGTGAGGGTCTGACGTTCAGCGACGGTGAAGAGGTCACTGCAGACAACTTCATCAAGGCGTGGAACTACGGCGCACTCGCCTCGAACGAGCAGCTCTCCAGCTACTTCTTCGAAGACATCGAGGGATTCAGCTACGACGAGGACTCCGAGCTGACCGGTCTTGAGCAGGTCGACGACTACACGTTCACGATCGCGCTGAACAAGCCGGCGTCGGACTTCGCACAGCGTCTGGGCTACTCGGCCTACTACCCGCTCCCCGATGTCGCGTTCGAGGACATCGAGGCGTTCGGTGAGAGCCCGATCGGCAACGGCCCGTACATGCTCGAGGGTGAAGACGCCTGGCAGCACGACGTCGGGATCAACCTCGTGACGAACCCTGACTACGACGGACCGCGCACCCCCGCCAACGGCGGCCTGGACATCGTGTTCTACGCCTCGCAGGACTCGGCTTACGCCGATCTTCTCGGTGGCGAGCTCGATGTCCTCGACGCCATCCCCGACTCGGCGTTCGCCAACTTCGAGTCCGACCTCGGCGACCGTGCGGTCAACCAGCCGGCGGCCATTTTCCAGTCCTTCACGATCCCGGAGCGCCTCGAGCACTTCGGCGGCGAAGAGGGCCTGCTGCGTCGTCAGGCGCTGTCCATGGCGATCAACCGTGAGGAGATCACGGATGTGATCTTCCAGGGCACCCGCACCCCGGCCAGCGACTTCACCTCGCCGGTCATCGACGGTTGGTCCGAATCGCTCGAAGGCGCCGAGGTTCTGGCGTACGACCCCGACAAGGCCGCGGAGCTGTGGGCCGAGGCCGATGCGATCAGCCCCTGGACTGGCGAGTTCCAGATCGCCTACAACGCCGACGGTGGCCACCAGGCCTGGGTCGACGCGACCGTGAACTCGATCAAGAACACGCTCGGCATCGAGGCGTCGGGGGCACCGTACCCGACATTCGCCGAGGCTCGCAGTGAGATCACCGAGCGTACGATCCAGACCGCTTTCCGCACCGGATGGCAGGCTGACTACCCGGGTCTGTACAACTTCCTCGGACCGCTCTACGCGACCAACGCCGGCTCGAATGACGGCGACTACTCGAACCCCGAGTTCGACGACCTGCTCTCGCAGGGCATCTCGTCGACCGACCCTGAAGAGGCGAACAGCCTGTTCCAGCAGGCGCAGGAAGTTCTGCTGCAGGACCTTCCGGCCACCCCGCTCTGGTACTCGAACGTCGTCGGCGGTTTCGGCGAGACGGTTGAGAACGTAGAGTTCGGATGGAACTCGGTGCCGCTGTACGAACAGATCACCAAGATCGGCTGACACTGACAGGCGACGAGGCGGTGGTGCATACCACCGCCTCGTCGCCCTGCGCGTCCCCTACCCGAAGGGAGGTCGAGGGTGGCTCTTTACATCCTCAAGCGGATCCTGCAGGCGATCCCGGTGTTCTTCGGCGCCACCCTGTTGATCTATTTCATGGTCTTCGCGATGCCCGGCGACCCGATCGCGGCATTGTTCGGAGACCGTCAGCCCAACCCGGCTCTGCTCGAGCGGCTGCGTGAGCAGTACCACCTCGATCAGCCGTTCATCGTCCAGTACTTCTATTACATCTCCGGCATCTTCCGGCTCGACTTCGGCATCAGCTTCTCCGGCCAGCCCGTGATCGAGATCCTCGCCCGCACGTTCCCCGTCACGCTGCGTCTCGCGGTGATGGCGATTGGCATCGCGTTCATCCTTGCCATCGTGATCGGCCTGTTCTCGGCGCTGGGCAAAGGCGGGATCTTCGACAACTCGATGCTGGTCATCGCACTCGTCTTCGTAGCGGTGCCGATCTTCGTGCTCGCCTTCTTGGCGCAATACTTCCTCGCGGTGCAACTCGGGTGGTTCAGACCCACGGTCGGTGCCCGCAACGACTGGGGTGATCTCTGGCTGCCGGCGATCGTGCTGGGGTTGAGCGTCTACGCGACGAGCATGCGTCTCACTCGCAGCTCGACGATCGAGACGCTGAATCAGGACTGGGTGCGCACCGCGTACAGCAAGGGGCTGTCGCGCAGTCGGGTCATCCCGGTGCACGTGCTGCGCAACTCACTGATTCCGATGGTCACCGACCTCGGCACCGTGTTCGGCATCCTGATGGTGGGCGCAACCGTCACCGAGGGAATCTTCAACGTGCCGGGCGTCGGCAACACGCTGTATCAAGCGATCGTCCGCGGCGAGAATCCCACCGTCGTATCGTTCGTGACGGTGTTCGTCGTCGTCTACGTGTTCATCAACATCGTCGTGGATCTGCTCTACGGCCTGCTCGACCCGAGGATCCGCTATGTCTCGAACTGATGCGAACAGCGAACACTACGTCGCTCCCGTCGACACGACTTCGATACCGGTCGATGTCGTCCGCATTGATGAGAAACGGAGCAATCTCTGGCTTGACGCGTGGCGCGACCTGCGCCACCGACCGCTTTTCTGGGTATCGGCGGCGTTCGTGCTGCTGGTGGTCGTCGTCTCGGTCTGGCCAGGGCTCTTCAGCAACGTCGCGCCGAACAACGGCTGCGTACTCGCCAAGAGCAACGGCGGGCCTGAGGCGGGGCATCCGTTCGGCTTCACCCGTCAGGGCTGCGATGTCTACTCACGCGTCATCTGGGGCACGCGCACCTCGGTGGTCGTCGGACTTCTGGCGACGCTCATCAGCACGATCCTCGGCATGGTCATGGGCGCGTTCGCCGGTTACTACGGCGGCTGGCTCGACTCCGTACTTTCGCGGGTCGGCGACATCTTCTTCACGATTCCGTACATCATCGCGGCGATCGTCGTGATGTCGGTGATGCCGGTCCGGAACGAGTTCATCCTGGCGGTGGCCATCGGTGGCTTCGCCTGGGCGTCGACGGCGCGCATCATGCGTGCCGAAGTACTGCGCGTCAAACAGGCCGACTTCGTGATGGGTGCCGAGGCTGTCGGTCTTTCTCGCTTCCGCACGCTGATTTCGCACGTGCTGCCGAACGCCATGGCACCTGTGATCGTCGTCGCGACGCTCAGCCTCGCGGCCGCGATCGTCGCCGAGTCGGTGCTCTCGTTCCTCGGTGTCGGTCTCGGCGGCAGCACGATGTCGTGGGGCAATGACATCAGCCAGGCGCAGACCAGCATCCGTACGGCGCCGATGGCGCTGTTCTGGCCGTCTCTGGCGCTCACGCTCACAGTGCTGGCATTCATCTCCCTCGGCGAGCTGCTGCGCGACGCCGTCGACCCGAAGGCGAGGGCACAGCGATGAGCGCGCCGCTTCTCAGCATCCGCGACCTGAAGGTCGCATTCCGCAGCGGCAAGCAGACCCGTGAGGTGCTGCATGGCGTGAGCTTCGAGATCTTCGAGGGCGAGACGCTCGCGATCGTGGGCGAGTCCGGCTCGGGCAAGTCGACGACCGCCGCTGCGATCATCGATCTGCTGCCGGGCACGGGCGCCGTGACGGGTGGCAGCATCGATCTGAGCGGCAAGGACCTCACCCGGGCGAGCCGCAGCGAAATGGAGCGGATCCGCGGGCGCGAGATCGGATACGTCCCGCAGGACCCGATGTCGAACCTCAATCCGGTCTGGTCGATCGGTTTCCAGGTCAAGGAGGCCGTCCGTGCGAACGGACTGGCGCAGGGACGCCGAGAGATCAACGACCGTGCGGTAGAAGTGCTGGTTCAAGCCGGACTCAGCGACGCCGCCAGACGCATGCACCAGTTCCCGCATCAGTTCTCCGGCGGAATGCGCCAGCGCGCGCTCATCGGAATCGGCCTGGCCGCCGATCCGAAGCTGCTGATCGCCGACGAACCCACCAGTGCGCTGGACGTCACCGTGCAGCGGGTGATCCTCGATCACCTCGCGACGCTGGCCAGCGAGCGCGGCACCTCGGTGCTGCTGATCACGCACGACCTCGGGCTCGCAGCAGAGCGCGCCGATCGCATTCTGGTGATGAACCAGGGCGAGATCGTCGAGGCGGGAGCCAGTGCAGAGATCCTCGCCAATCCGCGGCATCCGTATACGCAGCGACTCGTCGCGGCGGCCCCGAGCCTGGCCTCGCAGCGGATCGGCATCACAGCGCGTGCGACGGACGAACCGGCCCCGACGGGTGCTCCGGTGGTCGAGGTGCGCGATCTCGTCAAGGACTATTCGATCCGCACTGGCGGCCTGCGCCATGAGCACCTCCGCGCCGTCGACACGGTGTCGTTCTCGATTCCGCGCGGCAAGACGCTCGCTCTCGTCGGCGAATCGGGCTCCGGTAAGTCGACCGTGGCGAAGATGCTGCTGCAGTTGGAGAAGCCGACGGACGGCGAGATCCTCATCGACGGCGACGCGACCAGCACGATGTCGCGCGCGGACGTGTTCAAGCTGCGTCGACGCATGCAACCTGTCTTCCAGGACCCGTACGGTTCCCTCGACCCGTTGCGCAGCATTGGCAGCCTGATCTCCGAGCCGCTGCACGTGCACGGCATCGGCACGCGCGAAGAGCAGCACCGGCGCTCCCTCGATCTGCTCGAGCAGGTGGCGTTGCCGCGAGAGCTCGCCTGGCGGTACCCGAACGAGCTGTCCGGCGGACAGCGTCAGCGCGTCGCGATCGCACGCGCCCTGGCGCTCAAGCCCGACATCGTCGTGCTGGACGAGGCGGTCTCGGCCCTCGACGTGCTGGTTCAGGACCAGATCCTCAATCTGCTCTCCGACCTGCAGCGCGATCTGGGTCTGACGTATCTGTTCATCACGCACGACCTCGCCGTGGTGCGGGTCGCCGCCGACTTCGTGTGCGTGATGGAGCAGGGCCGCATCGTCGAGCAGGGCACGGTGGACGACATCTTCAGCAACCCGCAGGAAGAGTACACGCGGCGTCTGCTGGATGCCATTCCCGGCGCCTCGCTGCCACTGGGCGGCACGGGCGGCACAGGCGGCGCAAGCTGATGCCGGCGGCCCGGCCGCCACGAGTCTTCCGGGTCACCGGGGCGGCCTGGCTGCTCGGCGTCAGCGCGGCCATCGCGATCGTGCTGCTGATCGAGGCGGCCGTCCGGTCCGGCGTCGGCGAGGCCCTGCTGCTCACGCCCTGGCTGCTGCTCGTGATCTGGGTCGTGTATGTCATGGGCATCGCCTCGGATGTCCGCGCGGATGCCGCCGGCGTTCAGGTGCAGAATCTGCTGCGCCGAACCGCGGTTCCCTGGATCCGAGTGAAACGCATCGCGTTGCGCTGGCAGCTCGAGCTGACGCTCGACGACGGCGCGGTCGTGCGCTGCTTCGGCGGACCGTCGCGATCCCGGCCGCGCCGGATCGGACCCGAACGGACGCGTGAGGACGGCAACGGCGAAGCCGCCGACGGCATCGCCCGACTGCAGAAGCTGCGGCTGGAGGCTGTCGCACACCCCGATGCCGTCGTCGTGCGGAGCTGGGACTGGGCGTCGATCCTCGCGTTCGCCGTGCTGGCCGTCTGGGCTGCCGTGGCCGTTCTCATCACGCGCTGATATCTCACCGCCACCGCGAACGGCCGCGCGTCAGGGAAGCATCGGCGCCACGAGCGGGTATCCGACGAACGCGACGGCATCGATGAGGAAGTGCGCGACGAGGAACGGCAGCAGCCGCCCGCCCCGGGCGAACAGCCAGCCGAACAGCAGTCCCATGGCAAGGTTCCCGATGAACGCGCCGGGGCCCTGGTACAGGTGATAGGTCGCCCGCAGCACCGAGGTCGCGATGATGATCGGCCACAGACCCCAGCCGAGCTGCTTCAGGCGGAAGAACAGGTACCCGAGCACCACGAACTCCTCCATGATCGACGCGCGGGCCGCCGACAGCAGCAGGATCGGTACGGTCCACCAGTGCGTATCGAGGCCGCCAGGATCCACGGCGACGAAGAGGCCGAGCATGCGGCCCCCGACGTAAAGCGCGAGACCCGGGATGCCGATGGCGAGGACGAGCAGGATGCCGCGGCCGATGTCGCCGCCGACGCGGCTGCCGTCCAGGCCGAGCGCGCCGAGGTGCGGCCGGGTGTGCTGCCAGACGAGGTAGCAGACCAGCAGCACCGGCACGATCGCGAACGCGATTCCGAGCACCTGGTAGATGAGGTCGAAGATCTCGCGGTCGCTGCGCGACGGGTTGAGGGTCGTGGTCTGATCAGCCAGCGGCGTGGCATCCGTCAGCCGATACGTGAGCTGCACGATCGAATAGATCGCCGATTCTCCGAGCCCGAGCGCGAGCACGATGGCGATCTCCCACCAGATCCGCGCACGCGACGGGGTCGGCGAGGCCAATGCGGGGGACGAGTGCACAGCCCGATGTTACGGGAGCGTCCTATGCGTGATCAGCGCAGGGTCAGTGAGCATGCGATATCGTGTACCGTCGGCATCCCGGCGCACCCCACATCCCTTTTAGGAAAACTTGCATGGCGCACGCCCTTCGTTCTGACCTCCGCAATGTCGCAATCGTCGCGCACGTCGACCACGGCAAAACCACGCTCGTCGACGCCATGCTCCGTCAGACGGGCTCGTTCGGGGAGCACGCGCACGTCGATGAACGCGCCATGGACTCGAACGATCTCGAGCGTGAAAAGGGCATCACGATCCTCGCGAAGAACACCGCGATCACCTACAAGGGTGAGCACGCCGGCGGCCAGGAGATCACGATCAATGTGATCGACACCCCGGGCCACGCCGACTTCGGCGGCGAGGTCGAGCGCGGATTGTCGATGGTCGACGGCGTCGTGCTGCTCGTGGACTCTTCTGAGGGCCCTCTGCCCCAGACGCGTTTCGTGCTGCGCAAGGCGCTCGAGGCGAAGCTTCCGGTCATCCTGCTCGTCAACAAGACCGACCGCCCCGACGCGCGCATCGCCGAGGTCGAGGAAGAGGCGCACGATCTGCTGCTGGGGCTGGCGTCCGACATGGTGGACGACGTGCCAGACCTCGACGTCGACGCCCTGCTCGATGTGCCGGTCGTCTACGCGTCCGGCCGTGCCGGTGCGGCATCCCTCACTCGTCCCGAGAACGGTTCGCTGCCCGACAACGGTGACCTCGAGCCGCTTTTCGGTGCGATCCTCGAGCACATCCCCGCTCCGTCGTACGACGACGAGGCCCCCCTGCAGGCGTGGGTCACCAACCTCGACTCCAGCCCCTTCCTCGGGCGTCTCGCTCTGCTGCGCGTCTTCAACGGAACTCTGAAGAAGGGCCAGACCGTCGCCTGGGTGCGCGCCGACGGCACCCACCAGAACGCCCGCATCACCGAACTGCTGAAGACCCGCGCGCTCGAGCGCTACCCGGCTGATTCCGCGGCCCCCGGCGACATCGTCGCGATCGCGGGCTTTGAGGACATCACGATCGGCGAGACCATCGCCGACCCCGATGACGTGCGCCCGCTGCCGCAGATCCACGTCGACGACCCGGCGATCTCGATGACCGTCGGCACCAACACCTCGCCGTTGATGGGCAAGGTCAAGGGGCACAAGCTCACCGCCCGCATGGTGAAGGACCGCCTTGACCGCGAGCTCATCGGCAACGTGTCGCTCAAGGTCGTGGACATCGGTCGCCCGGATGCCTGGGAGGTCCAGGGCCGTGGTGAACTCGCGCTGGCCATCCTCGTCGAGAACATGCGCCGTGAGGGCTTCGAGCTCACCGTCGGCAAGCCCCAGGTGGTCACGAGGAAGGTCGACGGCAAGGTCCACGAGCCCTTCGAGCACCTGACCATCGACACGCCGGAAGAGCACCTCGGTGCGATCACGCAGCTCCTCGCGAGCCGCAAGGGCCGCATGGACAACATGATCAACCACGGCACCGGCTGGGTGCGCATGGAGTTCATCGTCCCCTCGCGCGGCCTCATCGGATTCCGCAGCGAGTTCATGACGACCACGCGCGGCACCGGCATCGCGAACGCGATCTCGCACGGCTACGACGCCTGGGCCGGGCACATCACGACCCGCCAGAACGGCTCGATCGTCGCCGACCGTCAGGGTGTCGTCACCCCGTTCGCGATGATCGCCCTGCAGGAGCGCATGTCGTTCTTCGTGCAGCCGACTCAGGAGGTCTACGAGGGCATGGTCATCGGCGAGAACTCGCGCGCTGACGACATGGACGTGAACATCACCAAGGAGAAGAAGCTCACGAACATGCGTGCCGCGAGCTCGGACTCCTTCGAATCGATGACGCCTCCGCGCCAGCTCACGCTCGAGGAGAGCCTCGAGTTCGCCCGCGACGACGAATGCGTCGAGGTGACGCCTGAGGTCGTCCGCATCCGCAAGGTGATCCTCGACCAGACGGTCCGCGGCCGCGAGACCTCGCGCATGAAGCGCCAGGACGCGAACGCCTGACCGACTGCGGTGCCGCCGTTGACCGTCGCCGTTGACCGCTGCCGTTGACCGTTGCCGTGCAGCTCAGCGCAGCTCCGAGATGAGCACCGCGCTCGTGCCCGGCTCGACGGCCTCGAATACGTGCGGTACATCACCGGCGTACGACAGATAGTCGCCGGGGGAGAGCCGGACCGGAGCGCCAGCGGGGCCGATGTCGGCAGCGCCCGAGATCAGGACGACGTGTTCGATCGTGCCCGCGTGATGCGGGTCTGATCGGCGCGGTTCGCCTGGTTCTGCCTGGATGAGGTAGACGTCGCGGCGGGCGCCCGGAGGGCTCGCTGAGAGCAGCGTGGCGCTGTAGGCGGCCGCGGATGAGGGCACGCCGGCGTGGTCGTCGGCGCGGATCAGCGTCGGGGCATTCGCCTGCTGGTCCACGAGCACGGCGAAGGGAACATCGAGCGCGACACCGAGTGCCCACAGCGTCTCGACGCTCGGATTGCCCGAACCGTTCTCGAGCTGCGAGACGGTCGCCTTGGACACACCTGCCTGCCGCGCGAGCTCTGACACCGACATGCCGTGCGCTTCACGCTCGCGTCGCAGGGTTCGGGCGATGCGTGTTCCGAGGTCATCCATCCGTTCATCATGCCAAACGATCGTTCACTTGACTATCCGTCGAGGGGTGTTCAGAATGATGAGCATGCGTTCATCGAATCGAACGACGATGGATGCCGCGGGCGCCGCGCGCCGCGAAGTGTGGCGCGAGGGCATCGGCGTCGCCGTCGCCACCAGCGCCTACGGGATCTCGTTCGGGGCTCTCGCCGTGGCATCCGGACTCGATGTCTGGCAGACCTGCGTGCTGAGCCTGCTGATGTTCACCGGCGGATCGCAGTTCGCCTTCATCGGCGTGCTCAGCGCGGGCGGGATCGCGGCACTGCCCTCGGCCATCGCCTCTGCCGTCCTGTTGGGCGTGCGCAACGTCGCCTACGGCATGCGGATGTCGCCGATCATCGGCTCCGGGTTCCTGCGTCGCGCTGCCGCCGCTCAGGTGACGATCGACGAATCCACGGCGGTGGCGATCTCGCAGAGCACCCCGCCGCTGCGCCGCCTCGGATTCTGGGTGACGGGCCTGGGCGTCTTCATCGGCTGGAACCTCACGACGCTGCTCGGCGCCCTCCTCGGTGACGTGCTCGGCGACCCCAAAGCCTGGGGACTGGATGCCGCGGCAGCGGCCGCCTTCCTCGCCCTGCTGTGGCCGCGGCTCAAGCAGCGCCAGGCGATCGCCGTGGGGGTCGCAGCCGCGGTGATCGCGGCATCCTTCACGCCCTTCGTCATGCCGGGGCTTCCTGTATTGATCGCGGCCGTCGTCGCCATCGTCGTCGGTTGGTTCAACTGGTTGGGAGCGAGCGAGCAGAGGGGATCCGCGTGAGCGTGTGGAGTGCCGTCCTGCTGGCGGCCTGCATCTGCGTGGCGCTGAAGGCCTTCGGGTACCTCATTCCGCCGCATCTGCTCGAGGCGCCGCGGCCAGCGCGCATCTCGGACCTGCTGACGGTCGCACTGCTGGCCGCTCTCGTCGCCGTGCAGACGCTCGGAGCCGGCCAGGCGGTCGTCGTGGATGCCCGGATTCCGGCCGTGCTCGTCGCCGCCGGACTGCTGTATCTGCGTCAGTCCTTCCTCGTCGTCGTGATCGCCGCTGCCGCTGTCGCCGCGCTGCTGCGCCTGGTGGGCTGGGCGAGCTGACGGCGTAGGATCTCAGCGTGCCCTACTGGTTGACTCGAACGCTGTCCTGGATCGCCGCCGCTCTCGTCGGCGTCGTCTACGGAACCGCGGGGACCATCGCACACAGCCTCATGTGGGGCCCGATCCCGATCGGTCTCATCGTGGGGGCGATCGCGTGCGCCGCTCTTCTCACCGCCGTCCGCGCACTCACCCATGACCGGGCAGCGGCCGTCGCCACCGCCATCGGCATGATCGGGATGCTGCTGATCATCTCGGGTCCTGGAGCCGGCGGATCGGTGATCGTGCCGAACACCCCGCTCGGACAGGTCTGGATCTACCTGATCGTGGGAATCGCTGTGCTCGTTGTCGCCTGGCCGAATCTGAAGCGCTCCCCGATGCGGCTTCCGCGTGAGACGCCGCTGCACGAGAACGGGTCGTAGACTGGAGGGGTGACGTATGTGATCGCCCTTCCGTGCGTCGATGTCAAGGACCGAGCCTGCATCGACGAGTGCCCCGTTGACTGCATCTACGAGGGTGAGCGCATGCTGTACATCCACCCGGATGAGTGCGTGGACTGTGGAGCATGCGAGCCCGTGTGCCCCGTCGAGGCGATCTACTACGAGGACGATACGCCTGAGGAATGGGCGGACTACTACAAGGCGAACGTCGAGTTCTTCAACGAGATCGGATCTCCTGGCGGCGCTGCGAAGGTGGGCGTCATCAAGTACGACCACCCGATCGTCGCAGCTCTTCCCCCGCAGGGCGAGTAGTCGCCGTGGGCGTCCGGGATCTCGCCGACTATCCGTGGGATGCCGTCGTTCCGTTTCGTGAGCGCGCGGCGCAGCATCCGCAGGGCCTCGTCGATCTGTCGATCGGCTCGCCGGTCGATCCGACGCCCGAGGTGATCCGGCGGGCGCTCGCCGAAGCGACCGACGCGCATTCCTACCCGCAGAACATCGGTACCCCGGCGCTGCGCGAGGCGATCGTCGACTGGTACGCCCGCCGCCGTGGGGTTTCCGATCTCACGGTGGAGAACGTGCTGCCCACGGTCGGTTCGAAGGAACTCGTGGCGCTGCTGCCGACGCTGCTCGGCCTCGGAGACGGCGACATCGTCGTCTTCCCGCGGGTCGCGTACCCGACCTATGAGGTCGGCGCTCGCGTCGCGGGAGCCACTCCCATTGCCGAAGATGACCCCGCGGCGTGGCCGGAGGGCACCAAGCTCATCTGGATCAACACACCGGGCAACCCGGACGGCCGCACCTGGACGCTCGACGAGCTCGCGGCGGCCGTGAGTCGTGCTCGTGAACTCGGCGCGGTGCTCGCCAGTGACGAGTGCTACGCGGAGCTCGGCTGGGAGGGACCCTGGGCGACCGAACCCGTGCCGTCGGTGCTCGACCCGCGCGTCACGGGCGGAACGCGGCGCAACCTGCTGAGCGTGTACTCGCTGAGCAAGCAGTCGAACCTCGCCGGGTATCGCGCAGCCTTCGTCGCCGGGTGTTCGCGCGTGATCGCCGAGATCCTCGCACCGCGCAAGCACCTCGGTCTCATGATGCCGCTGCCCGTGCAGCACGCGATGGTCGCGGCCCTCGGCGATGACGACCATGTCGCGGCGCAGAAAGAGCTCTACCGCGCGCGACGCGACCTGCTGCTGCCCGCGCTGCAGGCCGCCGGCTTCCGCATCGACGGCTCCGAGGCCGGCCTGTACCTGTGGGCGACGGAGGGCAGGGATGCCTGGGAGTCGATGGGAAGGCTCGCCGATCTCGGCATCCTGGGCGGCCCGGGGCCCTTCTACGGAGCGGATGCCGGTGAGCATGTGCGACTCTCCCTCACGGCGCCGCTCGACCGGGTCGCCGAGGGTGCGCGGCGCCTGCGCGATTCTGCGCTGTAGGTTCTCACCGTGAAAGTCGCGCGGCTCTTGGCGGTTGTCACAGTAGGCCAATCTGGCGACTAGGCTGTAATGGCGATTCGACCGTGACCCGGTCAGGCGCTCTGCGCCGTGCATCGCCTCGATCTATCCGACCAACAGGACGAACCAGACCGACAGGTCGCGTAAACGTACAAGGAGGTCCGCGTGAGTGCAGCGGGAGACCAGCAGACGAAGGCCACTCTCACGATCGGCGAGACCACTGCCGAATTCCCCCTTCTGCGCAGCACGGCCGGCGCTGACAGCATCGATTTCTCGACGTTGACCAAGCAGACTGGCTACACCGGCCTCGACTACGGATTCGTCAACACGGCATCCACCAAGTCTGAGATCACGTTCATCGACGGCGACCAGGGCATCCTGCGCTACCGCGGCTACCCGATCGAGCAGATCGCGAAGAACTGCTCCTACCTCGAGGTCGCGTGGCTGCTCATCTACGGTGAGCTTCCCACGCCCGCAGAACTCGCTGAGTTCGACGACCGGGTCCGTCATCACACCCTCCTGCACGAGGACATCAAGCACTTCTTCTCGGCGCTGCCGCACACCGCGCACCCCATGTCGGTGCTGTCGTCGGCCGTGTCGGCACTGTCGACGTATTACGAAGGTCAGACCGACCCGAACAACCCCGAGCACGTCGAACTGAACATGGTCCGCATGCTCGCCAAGCTGCCGGTGATCGCCGCCTATGCGCACAAGAAGAGCGTCGGGCAGGCGTTCCTGTATCCCGACAACTCGCTGAGCTTCGTCGACAACTTCCTCAAGCTCAACTTCGGCGTGCACTCCGAGCCCTACGAGATCAACCCGGTCATGTCGAAGGCGCTCGAGCTGCTGCTGATCCTGCACGAGGATCACGAGCAGAACGCCTCGACCTCCACGGTGCGCCTGGTGGGTTCGACCGGCGCGAACCAGTTCGCCTCGATCTCGGCCGGCATCCAGGCGCTCTCGGGCCCGCTGCACGGCGGCGCCAACGAGGCCGTGCTGAGCATGCTCGCCGAAATCCGCGATTCGGGCCAGGGCGTTCAGCGCTTCGTCGAGCGCGTCAAGAACAAAGAAGAGGGCGTCAAGCTCATGGGCTTCGGCCACCGGGTCTACAAGAACTACGACCCGCGCGCCAAGCTCGTCAAGGAGGCCGCTGACGAGGTGCTGCGCGAACTCGGCGTCACCGACCCGCTGCTCGACGTCGCCAAGGAGTTGGAAGAGCTCGCCCTCGCGGACGACTACTTCAAGGAGCGTCGCCTGTACCCGAACGTCGACTTCTACACCGGCGTGATCTACAAGGCCATGGGCTTCCCGACCCGCATGTTCACCGTGCTGTTCGCGATCGGCCGGCTGCCCGGCTGGCTCGCGCAGTGGCGTGAGCTGAACCTCGACCCGCAGACCAAGATCGGTCGCCCGCAGCAGCTCTACACCGGCCCGGCGGAGCGTACGTTCCAGACCCGCTGACCAGCGGATGCAGAAAGCCCCGGATGCTTCTCGAAAGAGGCATCCGGGGCTTTCGCGTCAGGCCGTTGAGCGCAGGCGCTCCCCGCGCTCAGACGCTCCCGCGGGTCGTTGAGCGCAGGCGCTCCCCACGCTCAGACGCTCCCGCGGGTCGTTGAGCGCAGGCGCGGAGCGCCGGAGACGAAACGGGTTGAGCGAGCGTCAGCGAGTCGAAACCAGAGGCTCAGCGCCCCTGAGCCCCGCCGCCCTGTGCACGGCGCGGACGACGGGTGTCGACGCGCTGACCGACCTGGATGCCGGAGCGCTGCCCACCGGAGCGCTGACCGCCACCGGAGCGCTGCCCCTGAGCCGCGGGCTGACCCTGACCCTGACGGCGGCGACGAGCGGGCGAGCCCGAGGCGGGGGCGCCGCCCTGTTGCGGCTGCTTGGGCTTCTTGGGCTGCTGGCGCTGCTGCGGCTGCGGGGGAGCGGGCTTCACGTGCGCGGCACGCTCACCGACGAGCTCGTCGACGATCGCACCGTTGACCTGCTCGAGGTCTGCGGTGATCTTCGCCTTGCGGAGCAGGTCCTTCACATCACGGCGCTGCTCGGGCAGCACGACCGTGACGACGGTGCCGGCGGCCCCTGCGCGAGCCGTGCGGCCCGAGCGGTGCAGGTACGCCTTGTGCTCCATGGGTGGGTCGACGTGGACGACGAGGTCGACGTTGTCGACGTGCACACCACGGGCAGCGACGTCGGTCGCGACGAGCACGCGCACGCCACCGTCGGCCGGGTCTGCGGAGAACGCTGCGAGGTTGCGCTCACGGGCGTTCTGCGACAGGTTGCCGTGCAGGTCGACGGCGGGGATGCCCGCAGCGGTCAGCTGCTTGGCGAGCTTCTTCGCCTGGTGCTTCGTGCGGGTGAACAGGATGCGGCGGCCGGTGCCCGAGGCGAGGTCGCGCACGAGTCCGGTCTTGTGCTCGGTTCCGGTGGTCACCAGCACGCGGTGGGTCATCTCGCCGACCGGGACGCTGGCCTCGTCGACCTCGTGGCTGACGGGGCTCGAGAGGAACCGCTTGGCGAGGGTGTCGACGCCGCGGTCGAGGGTGGCGCTGAACAGCAGGCGCTGTCCGCCGGCCGGGGTCGCGGCCAGGATGCGGGTGACGCCGGGCAGGAAGCCGAGGTCGGCCATGTGGTCGGCTTCATCGAGCACCGCCACCTCGACGGCGTCGAGGGAGACGAGCTTCTGCTTCATGAGGTCTTCGAGGCGGCCGGGGCAGGCGACGACGATGTCGACGCCGCTGCGCAGCGCCTGCTCCTGCGGGCGCTGGCTGACACCGCCGAACACGGTGGTGACGCGCAGGCCTGCGGCCTGGGCGAGCGGGGCGATGGTCGCCGCGATCTGCGTGGCGAGTTCGCGGGTCGGTGCGAGCACGAGACCGCGGGGGTGCTGGGCGCGGGTGCGCTTCTGCGAGTCGCTGAGACGCGCGACCAGCGGCAGCGCGAAGGCGATGGTCTTGCCGCTGCCGGTGCGGCCGCGGCCGAGCAGGTCGCGTCCGGCGAGCGAGTCGGGAAGCGTGTCGCGCTGAATCGCGAACGCTTCGGTCTTGCCGTCCGCGGCGAGCACGTCGGCGAGGCGTGCGGGCACGCCGAGATCAAGAAAACTGGGCATTGAGATACTCCATGAAGAAGAAGGCACAGCACGGGGTGTGCTGCGGGAAACGGGCGACGGCGCGGGATCGCGCATCGGTTCGCCGTTCGAGAGGATCGCAACCGGAGACCGGTGCGGAACATGTGTCGACGACGCAGACGTCTCGCATCAGCGAGGGGCGTCGCTCATAAGCCTAGCAGTGCTGTCTGTGAGTCGAGCGTCAGGAGGCGGCTTCGGCTTGTCGCTGCGCTCCTCGCTCAGCCCGTTTCGTCTCGCTGCTCTCGCTCAACGCCCGGAGAACCTGCCGCTGTTCAACGGACGCAGTGGCCCTGCGGGGCTCAACGCCCGGAGTGGCCCTGCGGGGCTCAACGGACGGAGCGGCCCTGCGGGGCGTTGAGCGGAGCGCGAAGCGCGAAGCCGAAACGGGTTGAGCGAGCGGAGCGAGCCGAAGCCTCCGCGCGCTCAGACAAGCTCAGGCGTGCAGCGTCTCGTTCAGGGTGACCCCTGCGCCGTCGCGCTGCCGTGCCTCGATCGCGCCGGTCACGGAGTTGCGCCAGAACAGTAGGCCGTTCTGCCCCGAGAGCTCGGCCGCCTTCACGATGCGCTTTCCGCCGTCTGCGGTGTCCGGGCCGCCGGCGAGGACGACCTTGGAGCCCGCGGTGATGTAGACACCGGCTTCGAGGATGCAGTCATCGCCCAGCGCGATACCGAGGCCCGAGTTCGCGCCGAGCAGGGTGCGCGCCCCGATCGAGACGCGCACGGTGCCACCGCCAGAGAGCGTGCCCATGATGGATGCCCCGCCGCCGACGTCGCTGCCCTCGCCGACGACGACGCCCTGCGAGATGCGCCCCTCGACCATCGAAGCGCCGAGCGTGCCGGCGTTGAAGTTCACGAACCCCTCGTGCATCACGGTGGTTCCGGGGGAGAGGTGGGCGCCGAGGCGCACGCGTGCGGCATCCGCGATCCGAACGCCGGCGGGCTGGACGTAGTCGGTCAGGCGCGGGAACTTGTCGAGCCCCTGAACCTGGATGCTGTGACGGCGCATCTGCGGCTGCAGCCGCGCCGCGTCGTCGGGATGCATGGGACCGGCGTTGGTCCAGGCGACGTTCGGCAGATGGCCGAAGATGCCGTCGAGGTTGAGGTCGTTCGGGCGCACCAGCAGATGCGAGAGCGCGTGCAGGCGCAGATACGCATCGGCGGTGGATGCCGGGGCGGCATCGAGATCGATCGCCAGCTGCACGGTCTCGATGCGGACGTTGCGGCGCTCGTCCTGGCCGGTATGCGCCTCGAGCTCGGCGATGTCGGCATCGGGCAGGTCGCCGGTTCCCACCTGCAGGTACCAGGCATCCAGAGCGGTGCCGCTCGCGGTGAGCGTGGTCAGGCCGATGCCCCAGACAGTGCGCGCGTTGTTCATACCTCCCACGGTACCGGTGCGGTGCGGCGACTTCGCCCACGCCCGCGCGCCGTAGGCTGGGTGCATGCAGCTCGATCTGACCGCGTCATCCGTCGATCTCACCCGCGCGATCTGCGACATCCCGAGCGAGTCGGGCAGTGAGCACCTGCTCGCCGATGCCATCCAGGCCGCGATCACGCCGCTCGCGCACCTCGACGTCATCCGCCACGGCAACACGATCGTCGCCCGCACGAACCTCGGTCGCGCTCAGCGCGTGGTCATCGCGGGGCACATCGACACCGTTCCGATCAACGACAACGTACCCACGCGCACGGTCGACATCGAGGGCGTGCCGCACCTGTGGGGGCGCGGCACGGTCGACATGAAGGGCGGCGTCGCCGTGCAGCTGAAACTGGCTGCCGAACTCGCTGACCCCGTCGTCGACATCACCTGGATGTGGTACGACAACGAAGAGGTCGCGGCCACCCTGAACGGGCTGAATCTGCTCTCCGCCGACCGACCCGACCTGTTCCAGGCGGATTTCGCCATCCTCGGCGAACCGTCCGATGGGCAGGTCGAGGGCGGATGCAACGGCACGCTGCGCGCGGTCGTCCGCACCCGTGGCGTGCGCGCCCACAGCGCGCGGGCGTGGATCGGCGAGAACGCCATCCATGCCGCAGCGCCCATCCTCTCGCGCCTGGCCGAGTACCGCGCGAAGACGGTGCCGGTCGAAGGTCTCGCCTACCGCGAGAGCCTCAGCGCCGTGCGCATCGACGGCGGTGTTGCCGGCAACGTGATCCCCGATCTGTGCGAGGTGGAAGTCAACTACCGATTCGCTCCGAGCAAGTCCGCAGCCGACGCCGAAGCGCACCTTCGCGGGGTGCTCGACGGGTTCGAGGTGGAGATCACGGATTCCGCAGAGGGCGCGCGCCCCGGTGTCGACTCGCCGATCGCGCAGCAGTTCGTCGCTGCCATCGGGGCCGAGCCGCGCCCGAAGTACGGCTGGACCGATGTCGCGCGGTTCAGCGCCCTCGGCATCCCGGCGGTCAACTACGGGCCGGGCGACCCGCACCTCGCGCACCACGATGAAGAGCGCGTGCCGTTCGCGCAGATCGACGCGGTCGAGCGCGGTTTGCGCGCGTGGCTCACCGCGCGCTGACCCCAGACCGGTGACTGGCGACACGACGATGCGCGGCACGGTGATCCGCGCGGCGCGGCACTGGGCTCAGATTCCGGTCTTCGGCCGGATCGCGATCATCTACCTGCTGGGGCGTGTCATCACGACCGCGTTCCTCGCGTTGGCTGCAGATCTCGCCGGCCCGGGGTCGCGCTTCGGCTCCGATGCGAGTATCGCAGACTTCGTGCTGGGCTGGGATGCCCAGTGGTATTGGCTGGTCGCCTGGGAGGGGTATCCGCAGACGCTGCCGCTCACCGAGTCCGGACAGGTCGCCGAGAACGCCTGGGCGTTCATGCCGGTCTACGCATATGCCGCGCAGGTGGTCGGGCTGCCGTTCGGGTCGTGGGGTGCGGGCGCGCTGATGATCTCGCTGGTCGCCGGCTTCTTCGCCTGCATCGCACTGCACCGTCTGCTCAGAGATCGCATCGGCGGCACGGCGGCGATGTGGGCGGTGACCTTCTTCGCGTGGGGGCCGTTGGCCGCGCTGTTCCAGGTCGGTTACGCCGAGGCGCTGTTCGTGATGCTGCTGCTGATCGCGCTCGATCTCGTCGCGCGACGACGATTCGGCTGGCTGTATCTCGTCATCCCGGTGATGGCATTCACTCGCCCCGGCATCCTCGCGTTCGCACTGTACCTGGGGCTCTACGGCATCCTGCGCTGGGTGCGTCGAAGCCGCGACCCGCTGCCGGTACGCGAGATCGTGCACATCATCGCGCTCGGCGCACTGGCGACCGTCACCGGCTTCGCCTGGCAGGTCATCGCCGGAGTCGTCACCGGCGACCCCGGTTCGTATCTGGCAACCGAACTCGCCTGGCGCCGCAATTGGGGGATCGGCGAGGGCGCGTTCGTACCGTTCGAAGGCTGGGTGCAGGCCGCGCAGTTCTGGTTCTCGCAGTGGGGCATGCCCGGTTGGTGGGGGTTCATCGCCCTCGGCATCCTCGTGGCGGCGGCGATCTGGATGCTGTTCGCACGCAACGTAAAGCGCCTGGGCCCTGACCTGCGGCTGTGGGGCGCAAGCTATCTGCTGTACCTGCTGGCAGTTTTCTTCCCGCAGTCGAGCACCTTCCGGCTGCTGCTGCCGCTCACCCCGCTCGTCGGAGCGCTCGCCGTGCCGCGTTCGCGCCTCTACCGGGCCGGGGTGCTGGTGCTGTGTCTGCTCGGGCAGTGGGTATGGATCCACCAGATGTACGGGCTGGGCAACACGTACTGGCAGGTTCCGTGAGGCTTTCTCGGCGCTGCGCGGCAGTGTTCATTTCGTATTCTTCCGTCGCGAACGCCGGGGCGGAAGCATACCGATAAACTTGATGCATACCACCGAGGGAAAAGGAGCCACGATGGCAGCGATGAAGCCGAGAACCGGAGACGGACCCATGGAGGCCGTGAAGGAGGGGCGACTGATCATCGTGCGCGTTCCCCTCGAGGGCGGCGGCCGTCTGGTCGTCTCCGTGAACGATGCTGAAGCGAAGGAGCTGCACGACGTCCTGTCGGGCGTGGTGAGCTGACTTCCAGCCTTCTCGGGAGGGGCGACGGATCTTCGGATCCGTCGCCCCTCCGTCATTGTGCGGACGTTCCCATCCGATGCGCCGACGGGTCCGAATGACTCATTGCGCGGCGAACGCTGCACGGAACCGAAAGGAACATCATGCGCAAGATGACACGATTCGGAATCATCACCACAGCGGGTGCGGGTGCTGCCGCCCTCGCCATCGCCGGGTTCGCTCTGCCCGCGTCGGCCGCGGACAGCGGTGACAGCACGAACGAGGTCACCTCCAGCTCGACCGACTTCATGAGCTCGATCGAGGGGCTGCAGACTTGGCTTGGCGACGCCGTCCTCGCCAGTGGCAATGACGCGTCGGTCGGCAACGTCGACGGCGGTCTGATCAACGCTCCACTGGTCGAGGGGCCGCTCGTGAGCGATTCCCCGGTGGCCTCGGGCAATGACACCCCGGTGGCCTCTGGCAATGAGGTCGACGCGCCCGTCGGCTCGGACAACGAGGTCACGGCGCCGATCGAGGCTCCGGTCGGCTCGGGCAATGACGTCTCCGGCAACGATGTCGGCTCTGAGAATGCGACCGGATCGGGCAACGAGACCGACGTCTCCCTCGGCGACATCGGTGCTGACGTCGATGATGTCGTCGGCGATGTGTCCGGCGACGTCGACTCGCTCGTCAACGGACTCCTCGACTGCCCACCCACCTGAGGGCGCGGCGCCCCGGCGGCGGCCGCGGCGCCGCTCACTCGTGGGGGGAAACCCTCGTCAGTCGGTGCGCACGCTGACCAGCTGCAGCAGACCCTCGCCCGAGGTCGAGATCGCGGCGAGCACAGCGGGGGACTCCTGCGTCTCCTGGATCAGCGATCGGAACGCGCGGGTGACAGCGTCGCGCTGCACGGGATCGGCGGCCTTTCCGCCGGCGAGAACACGCGGCACCGCGACGATTCCGCCGGTGCGCACCAGGCGCAGACCGTGCTCGACGTACTCGATGACGTTCTCGGGGTCGGCATCGACGAGGACGATGTCGTATGTGTCCTCATTCATGCGGGGGAGTACGTCGGCGGCCCGGCCGGTGATGAAGCGGACCCTGGTTGCGGGAACCTTCGCCTCGGCGAAGCTGCGGCGTGCGGCGGCGAGATGCTCGGGCTCGTTGTCGATCGAGGTGAGGACGGCCTGCGGTGCGCCGCGCAGCATCCACAGACCCGAGACGCCGGCACCGGTGCCGATCTCGACGATGGATCGGGCGGCGGTCGTCGCGGCGAGCACGGCGAGCTGCGCGCCGACTGCGGCGCTGACCGAGGCGATACCCAGTTCTTGTGCGTGGGTGCGCGCACGTGCCATGGCCGCCGGTTCGATGACCGCCTCGCGGATGTACCGTGCGTTCGCGTCGTTCTCGCTCATGTGTTCTCCTCGACCTGCTTGCTCCAGAGTATTCGCCCGTGGTGCTCGTGGCCGTCAGACGCGGCGGGTAGCCTGAGTACATGGATTTCGGCCTGACCTTCGAGAAGCTGTTGCTCATCGGGGTGATTGCTGCGATCATCATCGGTCCGGAGCGTCTGCCGAAGGCCGCCGAGAGCTTCGCGCGCTTCGTGCGCAAGGGCGGCGAATACCTCCGCGACACACGATCGAGGATGCGCGACGAGTTGGGTCCCGAGATCGACGACGTCGACTGGCGCAAGCTCGATCCGCGTCAATACGACCCGCGACGCATCATCCGCGATGCCCTGATGGAGGACGGCCCATCGACGGCGCCGTCAGCCACGGCCACCGCGACCGCCACCGCGACGGCGTCGGCTGCTGCGGCGGTCACGGCGGTTCCCACCGACGGGCCGGCTCAGCGTCCGTCGCGGACGCGCCCGGAGTTCACGCGGGACTCGCCGCCGCCGTTCGACCTCGAGGCCACCTGACCCGGGTCAGATCTTCGCCTTCAGCACCGCGATGTCGGCATCGCTGAGCAGCATCCGCGGAATCATCGTGACGACAGACGTGCCGCGCAGTTGCAGGACTGCCGCGTGCTTCCCGACGCGCACGGAGCGGAACGTCGAGTACGCCATGTCCGAGACGCCGCGCTTGGACATGAGCTTCACCGATGACGGGCCGACCTCGACGCGAACAGCCGTTCCCGTCGGCATCGCCGTGCTGATCGCGCGCTTGACCGACGCACGCGTGAAGATGATCGATGCGGCGATGAGCGCGGCGATCGCCAGCAGCGTCAGAGTGAGGGTGCTGCTGCGTTCGTCGTCGACGCCACTGATGAGCCCCAGCACGATGGCGTTCATGATGAAGGCGGCGACCAGTGCCGTGTAGGCGATGATCGCGAGCGGCCTCGTGAGCGTGTAGATCAGGGCATCCCGAGACATGCCGCGCAGCAGTTCCGCGTCGACGACGATGGAGCGGGAGGAAGGTTCTGCGGTCACCTCACGAGTCTTTCACGCCTCGTCGGCCGTGCGTTGCGTGACCGACATCGGCAGGGACCGGCCCGAGAGTCCGCGACCGCCCGCGGCCAGTCGCTCGGCCAGTTCGAGGATCGTGCGGGCGGCGTCGTCATCGGGATCGCTGAGGACGACGGGGGCGCCGGCATCCCCGCCGGCGCGCAGCGCAGGGCTCAGCGGCACCGAGGCCAGCAGCGGCACGTCGTCGTCGGGCTGCGAGAGCGCGGAGGCGACCTCAGCGCCGCCGCCGGCGCCGAACAGATCGACCACGGAACCGTCCGGCAGAGTGAAGGCCGCCATGTTCTCGACGACCCCGATCACGCGCTGACCCGTCTGCCGGGCGACCAGCCCGCTGCGGATCGCCACGTCGGATGCCGCGGACTGCGGGGTGGTGACGACGAGGACCTCGGCGTGGGGCAGCAGCTGCCCGATCGAGATCGCGACGTCGCCGGTCCCGGGCGGCATGTCGATGAGCAGCACGTCGAGGTCGCCGAAGAACACGTCGGTGAGGAACTGCTGCACGGTGCGATGCAGCATCGGGCCCCGCCACGCGACGACGGCCTCGCCGTCGCGCAGGAACATGCCGATCGAGACCGCCTTCACGCCGTGCGCGACCGGCGGCAGCATGAGGTCGTCGATGCGGGTGGGCTGCGTGCCCGCCGGGATGCCGAGGAGCCCGGGGATCGAGAAGCCGTGTACGTCGGCATCCACGAGTCCGACGGCCAGCCCCTGCGCGGCCAGGGCGACGGCGAGGTTCGCAGTGACGGTCGACTTGCCCACCCCGCCCTTGCCGCTGGAGACGAGGATCACGCGCGTGAGGGAATCGGGGCCGAACGGCATCTGTCGTACCGGCCGGCCCGCGCGCAGCTTCTCGGTGAGCGCCTTGCGTTCGGCCGGGGTCATGACGCCGACATCGACCGTGACGTCGGCGATGCCCGAGACGGATGCCGCGGCACGCCGCACGTCGGATTCGATGCGGTCGGCGGCGGGGCACCCGACGATCGTCAGGGCGATGCCAACCCTGGCGTGATCGCCGTCGACGGAGATGTCGCGGAGCATGTCGAGCTCGCCGATCGGCTGGCGCAGCTCGGGATCGGTCACGGCGCCGACGGCCTGACGGACACGGTCTGCGACACTCATGGGCGCGGGCGGCGCGGTTCGGCCGAGACGGGCCCGGTGCGCGCATCCGGGGCCTCCGTGTCATTGTCCCCATCGAGGTCTGCGAGCAGCGCCCGCAGCTCCAGTCGCAGCACGTCCCGCGTCACCGCCTGGGAGTTGCGCTCCTCCAGCGACATCCGCAGCGCGACGATCTCGCGGGCGAGGTACTCGGTGTCGGCGAGGTTGCGTTCCGCGCGCTGGCGATCCTGCTCGATCTGCACGCGGTCGCGGTCATCCTGCCGGTTCTGCGCGAGCAGGATGAGCGGGGCGGCGTACGAGGCCTGCAGCGAGAGGATGAGCGTCAGCGCGGTGAAGCCGAGGGCGGCGGAGTCGAAGCGCCACCAGCCGTTCTGCTCGGCGACGACGGTGTAGACCATCCACATCATGCAGAACAGCGTCAGCATCAGGAGGAACGCCGGGGTTCCCATTGCTCTGGCGACCCATTCGGTGAATCGGCCGAACCGGTCACGGGACTCCGGGCGCAGCTGCCGCGGCCGTGCCCCGCCGCGGCCGAGCGGGGCATCCAGACCCGAGCGATCGCTCTTGGCCATCATCGCGCGCCTCCCGGGGTCAGAGAGTCATCGGCATCCTGCGTTCGCCAGTCGTCCGGCAGCAGGTAATCGAGCACGTCATCGATGCTCACCACGCCGACGAGCCGGTTCGCAGCATCCACGACGGGGAGCGAGACGAGGTCGTAACTCGCGAGCAGACGGGCCGTCTCCGCGGCGGATGCCGTGGCGGCGATCGGTTCCATCGTGTCGTCGACGATGGCGCCGAGGCGCTCGTGGGGCGGATAGCGCAGCATCCGCTGGAAATGCACGACCCCGAGGAGGCGGCCGGTGGGTGTCTCGAACGGCGGGAGGGTGACGAAGACCGCGGCGGCCAACGCGGGATGCATCTCGTGACGGCGGATGAGCGCGAGTCCCTCGGCGACGGTCGCGTCGGCCGACAGGATGATCGGCTCCGTCGTCATCAGACCGCCGGCCGTGTCGGCGCCGTAGCTGAGCAGAGTGCGGACGTCCTCGGCCTCTTCGGGCTCCATGAGGTCGAGCAGCTGCTCAAGGCGCTTCTTCGGCAACTGCGCGAGCAGGTCGGCGGCGTCATCGGGTTCCATGTGGTCGAGGATGTCGGCCGAGCGCTCGTCGCCGAGCCCGTCCAGGATGCGCACCTGATCCTCCTCGGGCATCTCCTCGAGGGCGTCGGCGAGGCGGTCGTCGGGGAGCTCTTCAGCGACCTCGATCAGGCGTTTCTGCGGCAGGTCGAGCAGCGTCGTCGCGAGATCGGCGGCGTGCAGCTCGGAGTACGACGCGACAAGCTGCTCGGCGGACTGGGATTCGCCGGGGGCGCGCTTCTCGGCGACCTCGTTCCACGCCGCGAACGTCGTCGGCCCCTTCGCGAAGGGGGAGGCGCTCGTCTTCGGCTTGCGCAGGAAGAGCTGGCTGATGTCCCAGTCGCCGAGCCGATTGGGCTCGATCGCCACGTCTTCGATCACGGCACTGCCGCTGCCGTCGGTGAGCTCGACGCGGCGGCCCAGCAGCTCGGCCAGCACGCGCACCTCACCGGGGCGGGGCTGGAAGCGCCGCACGTTGATGAGGCCGGTGGTCAGCACCTGGCCAGCGCGGATCGAGGTGACCCGTCCGATCGACATGAAGACGTGGCGCCGGCCGGGGATCTCGATGACGAGGCCGATCACGCGGGGTGAGACGGTACTTCGGTACACGATGACGACATCCCGGACCTTGCCGAGCCGGTCGCCCACGGGGTCGAAAACGGCGCAGCCGGCCAGGCGCGCGACGAAAACCCGTTGTGTGCTCACGCTCCCAGCGTAGTCCGCAGGGGTCGGATCTCGGGCTGACCGGGGCGGCGCATGGAACAATGGCGGGATGAGCATGTTGAACCGTCCGGCCAGCGGCGCAGAGGTCGGCGAGACCGTCGCGTCGGTCCGCGAATACGAGGGCGCCCAGAAGACGGTCTCGAAACTGATCGCCGGCGACGTCCCCGCCCGTGACATCGCGATCGTCGGGCAGGGCGTGCGCACGATCGAGCGCGTCACGGGGCGCCTCGGCTATGCCGCGGCCGCCCGGTCGGGTGCGGTCAACGGCGTGCTCATCGGCCTGCTGCTCTCCGCGATCCTCGTGATCGGGAACCCGGATGCTCCGATCCAACTGTTCGTCGGCTTCGTCTTCATCGGCGTCGCACTCGGCATGATCCTGAGCCTGGTGACGTACGCGATCGTCCGGCGCCGTCGTGATTTCGCGAGCGTCACCCAGCTCGCCGCTGACCACTACGAGGTCACCGTGCTGGCGGCGTCGCTCGCGAAGGCGCGCGAGGCGCTGGGCACGCCTGAGCGCACCCAGGTAGTGCGCCCGCCCGTCGACCTCGATGAGCCTCCCCGGTACGGCGAGCGTGTCGCCCCGGGAGCGGATGCCGAGACGGCTGCTCAGACACCGTCCGGGCACGTCATCCCGCCGCGGCCAGCAGACCCTGCGCCGCGCTACGGAGAGCGGGTCGAGCCGGCCGAGCCGGAAGAGCCTGCCGCGTCTGAGGAGCCTGTCGCGTCTGAGGAGCCTGTCGCGTCTGAGGAGCCTGCCGAATCTGACGTCTCTGCCGACAGCACGAACCCCGACGCGACGCCGAATCCGACCGACGACCACCGCTGAGCCGCTCACCCAGGAGGATCGATGACTACGCCCGAGTCGAATGAGGCGCCGCAGACCGCGGACGGACAGCATCCGGCGAACGGATCGCATGGATTCGCGCAGCAGCCGCCGGCACCGGCGCAGCCGTACCCGGCGCCCGCGCAGCCTTACCCGACGTACCAGGGCCAGTCGGCACCCGTCCAGCCGGCGCCGCCCTACGCGGGCCAGCAGCCCGTCCAGCAGCCGTATCCGGGCCAAGCCGCCCCCGCCCAGCAGTACCAGCCGTATCCGGGCCAGCCGTACCCTGGCCAGCCCGGACCCTACCCTGGCCAGCCCGGACCCTACCCTGGCCAGCCCGGTGCGCCGTACGGCTACCCCGTGCCGGTGCGCACGCCGACGGGAACACTGTCGTGGGCGCTCGGGTTCCTCGTTTTCCTGGTGTTCCCCTTCATCAGCGGCATCATCTCCGGTGTGGCGATGGGACTGAGCTACGGATCAGCGGCAAAGCACGGCGGGATTGCACGCGAGAACGGGCGGTCGGCAGCGAACTGGGGGTTCACCTACGTCCTCGTGTCGGTCGTGCTGGTGATCGCGCACTTCGTCATGCTCGCGGCGTTGTCGGGCACGAGCGCCGCTCGCGGGTTCTTCCCGATCGGCCTTCCGCTGACGGTGTACTTCGTGATCTCGCTCCTGCACATCGTGCTGGTCATCGTCGGCACGGTGCGTGCGTCCAGCGGCAAGGTCATGAAGGTGCCGTTCGCCATCCCCTTCATCCGCGCATGAGCCTGACGGTCGAGCTCCCGAAGGGGCCGACCTCGGTCTCGACGACGTGGGGTGCAGGGGACGGTCGGGGCACGGTGCTCGTCGCGCACGGCGCCGGCGCCGGTATGGAGCATCCGTTCCTCGTCGGCTTCACAGACGCGCTGAACGAGCTCGGCTTCTCGACGATGCGGTTCAACTTCCCGTATCGCGAGCAGGGCAGGCGCATGCCGGGGCCGGCAGCGCACGCGATTGCGACCTGGCGGGTTGCGGTGGAGCATGCTCGGGAGCGGATGCCGGATGCTCCGCTGTGGGCGGCCGGCAAGTCGTACGGCGGACGTATGGCATCGATGGCCGTTGCCGATGGGGTCGAGGTCGACGGCTTGGTCTACCTCGGGTATCCGCTGCATCCGCCGGGGGAGCCCGAGAAGCTGCGCGCTGAACACCTGCCCGCGATCGCGGTGCCGCAGCTGTTCATCGAGGGCACGAACGACCCGTTCATCCGGCCCGTCTCACAGCTCGAGGACGTCGTCGCAACCTGTCAGGATGCCCGCATCACCTGGATCGACGACGGCGGCCACTCCTTCGAGGTCAAGGGCCGCAAACGCCTGGCCGAAGAGGTGGGAGCATCTCTCGCCCCGCTGGTTGCGGACGGCCTACCGCGGTAGGCAGTGACGCGCGAACAGAAGCGCGGAGCGTCACAGATCGAGGAAGTCGCCGAGCCATGTCCGCACGGATGCGAGGCAGACAGCCGAGACGCTTCCCGCGCCTCCGGTCAGGCGCTCGCGTGAGAGCGTTCGCGGCTGTTCCGTCATGATCCAGGACGGCCGCTCCAGGCCGCTCGGGCCCTCGACTCGAACGTGATTGGGCCAGCCGCGGTCCGTCGTCGTGATCGGAAGCGCGATGACCAGCGTCGTCACAGCATCCAGGTATCCGGCGGATGCGACGACGAGTACCGGGCGGTGTCCGCCCTGCTCGCGGCCGCGCACCGGCTCAAGAGCCGCCCAGGCCACCATGCCGGGCGCGAACTCGCGCCTCGTCATGCGCCCGAATCTGAAGACTCTGCGTCAGTCAACTCGGTGCGTTCCCACTCCGCCGACTCTGCGGCGTGCGAACCGGCATTCGATGGGGATGTGTTCGCGATCGCGGTCTTCAGCGTTTGCAGGCGAAGGCGGCGGTCCTCGGCATCCGCAAGTCGCGAGAGATGCGCGCCGAGCGTGAGCCCTTCCCGTGCCGCCTGGTCCTTGAGCCGATCGCGGAGCTCATCGTTCACCTTGATCGTCGTTGTCATACTTTGAGTATACCGCGTCAGCGGTGCTGCCAACGGAACAACATGAGCCGCAGTGCCGCCCCGATCTTCATCGGCACGATCTCACCGAGTCGGTGCTCGTCAGCGCGGACGAGGCGATCGGCGAGGTCGGGGCGCTGCTGCCGCAGATACTCCCGACCGACTTCGGCGTGCGGCGAGTTCGAGACGATCTTGATGACGTCGGCGTGCTCGATGAGCGGGATCGCGTTCTCGATGTTCTCCCACGTCGAGCGGCTGCTCGGTTCGAGGACGATACGCCCGGTGTAGTCGAGCTCCTCGCGGGCGAAGCGCTCCATGATGACCGCCTCCGGAGTGTCGCCCTCCACCGTGCCGCCGCACATCACGACCGTGGTGTCGGCGTCCCGGTCGATCGAGCGGATGCTGGCGCGCACACGATAGCGATTGACGAAGTTCGCGCTCTCACCGTGATTGCCGTAGCCGAGCACGACGACAGCTTCGGTAGCCGGGCGTTCGGCGGTGACGGGCGCGGGTATGCCCAGCATCCGCCAACTCGAACGCCAGTTCACGAACTCGGCCCACGCGGCCAACGCCGTGTACGCGGCGAAGCCGGTCCAGAACAGGCGACGCGTGAGGTGGCCGGAACCGCTCAAGCCTTCGAACCCCGCTCGATCCATGCCTCGACCTCGTCGGCCGTGCGCGGAATGTCGGCCGACAGATTCACCGGGCCCTCAGCCGTCATCAGGATGTCGTCTTCGATGCGCACGCCGATGCCGCGCAGCTCTTCCGGCACGGTGAGGTCGTCGATCTGGAAGTACAGGCCGGGCTCGATCGTGAAAACCATCCCTGCCTCCAGTACGCCGTCGTAGTACATCTCGCGACGGGCCTGCGCGCAGTCGTGCACATCGATTCCGAGGTGATGAGACGTGCCGTGCACCATGTAACGGCGGTGCTGGCCGCCCGCATCGGCATCCAGCGCCTCGTCTGCGGTGACCGGCAGAATGCCCCACTCGGCCGTGCGTGCGGCGATCACGGCCATCGCGGCCTCGTGAACCTCGCGGAACTTCACACCGGGCCGGGCTACCGCGAACGCGGCATCCGCAGCTTCGAGCACCGTGTCGTAGACGCGTCGCTGCACGTCCGAGAAGGTGCCGTTCACGGGCAACGTGCGGGTGATGTCGGCGGTGTACAGGCTGTCTGCCTCGACACCGGCATCCACGAGGATGAGATCGCCGGGGATCACGGCGCCGTCGTTGCGCGTCCAGTGCAGGTAGCAGGCGTGCGGGCCGGAGGCCGAAATGGTGTCGTATCCCTCGCCGTTGCCGTCTTCACGGGCACGGCGGTGGAAGACGCCCTCGACGACGCGCTCGCCGCGGGCGTGCTGGGCAGCATCCGGCAGAGCGGTGATGATGTCGTCGAACCCGCGTGCGGTGATCTCGACCGCGCGACGCATCTCGGCGATCTCGTACTCGTCCTTCACCAGACGCAGCTCCGAGACGAAGCGCTCCAGCTCGGCATCCGCCAGCGTGAGATCGTCATTGGTCGCGCCGAAGGCAGCGAGGTGGTCGGTCGCGACGGCCAGGTCGGCGGCGACCCCGGCGAGCGAGGGGCGCGGGCCGATCCAGAACTCGCCGACCGTGGCGTCCGCGTAGAACTCGGTCGTGGTGCGGTCGGCGCGCTCGCGGAAGTACAGGGTCACGTCGTGCCCGCCGCCGCCAGCCGCTGCGGAACTCGGTTCGAACACCAGCACGGAGTCGGGCTCGGTGTCTGCGGCCCACCCCGTGAGGTGCGCGAACGCGGAGTGCGCGCGGAACGGGTAGTCGGTGTCATTGCTGCGCTGCTTCAGCGAACCCGCTTCGATCACGACGCGCTTGCCGGGGAACGCGGCCGACACCTTTGCGCGCCGGGCGGCGGCGAACGCGGCCTGCGGGCGCGCGCTGGGCAGCGACTCCGGGCGGTCGGCCCATCCGGTCGAGATCGTGTCGAGGAATCCGCGCGGGAACGGCTGTTTGCGGTTCGTGACGGGGGCCTCTTCGATCGTCTCGTTCTCTGCGGTGCTCATACCTCCAGTCTCTCACTCCTGCGTAGGGTGGGGAGTGTGGTGATTCTCGTCGATCTCGTGCTCGTGATCGTGTTCTGCGTGATCGGGCGGCTCTCGCACGCCGAGGGCATCTTCAGCGATCTGCCCGGGCTGGTGAACACGATCTGGCCGTTCGTCGTCGCGGCCCTCGTCGCCCATGTCGTGCTGTTGGCGCGCCGGGTGCGGGCCGAGCGGATGCTCCCGGGCCTGGTCGTCTGGGCCGTCACGTTGGTGCTGGGCCTCGGACTGCGTGCGGTGAGCGGCCAGGGGACGGCACTGCCGTTCATCATCGTCGCCACGCTCACCCTGGCGCTGTTCCTGCTCGGGTGGCGCGCGGTGCTCGCGCTCGTGCGTCGGCTCAGCCGGCCGGCTCGAGCTGCGCGATGAGGGCACGGTGGTCGGAACCTGCGGCGTCGAGCACGAGCGAACCGGTCGGGTTCCAGTTCTGACTGGCCATGACGTGGTCGATCGGCGCGCCGACGAGCTCCGGATACTCAGCGGGCCAGGTGCCGGTGGTGCCCGTTCCCGTGCGTGCGGCCACATCGCGGCAGTGGCCCATATCGCCGCCCGCTGTGCCGAGTCCGGCCATGTGGTCGAGGGTCGCGTTGAAGTCGCCGGCGAGGATGAAGTCGCCCTCCGGGCATTGATCGGCGATCCATTTCAGGTCTGACTGCCAGCGCACCATCGCCTCGACGCGCGGTGCGACGGCGTGGACCGCCACGATCGTGGGGCCGGTGCCGTTCAGCGGCATCGCGACGGCGCTCGGCACCGAACTGGTATTGCTGCTGCCGTCCTGCGACGACGCGATCACCGAGTACTCGCCGAGCTCCGGCGAGATCAGGATCGTCGTCTCCCACGCCTGCGGGCCGTTCTCGACGTTGCCGAACTGCACGTGGTGCACCCACATCGGGTGGCCCTGTTCGCGCAGCATGACCGCGATGCGCTCGCCGACCGATTCCGCGGTCTCCGGCAGGGTCACGATGTCGACCTCCTGCGTGAGGATCGAATCGGCGATCGTCTCGGCGCTGACGGCCTCGCCCGCCGTGTTCCAAGTCAACACGCGCACGCTCGCATCGGTCTTCTCCGGCAGAGTGCCAGTGCCGAATCCGCGCACTGCGCCGATCGCTCCGGTGGCCGCTGCGGCGAGCAGCGCGACGATGAGAATAGATGCTGCGAATCCCCGCAGCGGCCGGGCGAACAGCAGCAGCAGTGACAGCACCGCGATCGCGAGGAAAGCGGCCAGGACGAGCCCGCGGACGGCGACCAACTGCGCGAACGGGAAGGTCTGCTCGAGGTCGAAGAACTGCGGCCACACCACGATCGCCGATGCGATCGCGAAGAGCACCGTGATGAGGATCCCCAGCAGACGAAACACCCCCCGAGCCTACGGGCGCACGCTGTGAATCACCTGCCGCGGGGGCTCCGCCCCAGCCCGTGTCTGCGGCAGTATGGTCGGATTATGACCGACGTGCAGATGTTCGCAGGACCCAACGATCTGCATCTGCACTCGAACCACTCCGACGGCACCGAGAGCCCCGCTGAGGTCGTCCGCCAGGCGCACGCGCACGGCATCCGCACACTCGCCCTCACCGACCACGATCGCACGACCGGATGGGACGAGGCGGCAGAGGTCACGGCATCCCTCGGAATGACATTCATCCCGGGCATGGAACTGTCTGCGAAGCATCAGTGGCGCAGCGTGCACGTGCTCGGGTACCTGTTCGATCCCGAGAACACGGCGCTGCGCGCCGAGACCGACCGCATCCGCGACGACCGGGTCGGTCGCGCCGAGCGCATCGTCCGCAACATCGGCCGCGACTACGAACTGTCGTGGTCGGATGTGCTCGCACAGACGACGGCAGATGCCACGGTCGGCCGCCCGCACATCGCAGACGCCCTCGTCGCCCGCGGCATCGTCCGCGATCGGTCGGAGGCGTTCGACGGCATCCTGCATCCGCGCGAGGGGTACTACGAGCCGCACTACGCGCCGGATCCGCTCACGGCCGTCCGGCTGATCACCGGGGCGGGGGGAGTGGCGATCATCGCCCACCCGGTGACCTCCGGGCGCGACCGAATGATGCCGGTGGCCTTCATCGAGCAGCTGATCGCCGCGGGGCTCGGCGGGTTCGAGATCGAGCACCGTGAGAACACGGAGGCAGGAAAGCGCACGTTGCGCACGCTCGCCGCGAAGCACGACCTGATCGTCACCGGCTCGAGCGATTACCACGGCGCCGGCAAGCCCAACCTGCCCGGCGAGAACACCACCGCCGACGAGATGGTCTCCCGAATCATCGCCCAGGCGTCAGGAACACGCCCCCGCTACCCGGGGGCGTGACCCGCGAAGCTCAGGCGCCAGCCGGCGCAGCACCGCCGGAACGGCGGCGACGGCGACGGCGCTGCGGGGCGGACTTGCCGTCGCGGTGCTCGCTGGTGGCATCGCCGTCGTGGGTACCGGCGCCTTCGGCGTCGCGGTCCGCAGTCGGCGCATCCGATCCTCGGGCGGCCGAAGTCTCGGCACCCTCGGTGAACGTCGATCCGACCGCACCGGCAGAGCCGCCACGGCGACGACGGCGACGGCGGCGCGTGGTGCCCTCATCGGTGCCCTCGGCCGCAGCATCCGCAGCCTTCTGCGGCTGACGCTGGCGGCGCTCGGAAGCGGGCTTCTCCGCCTTCGGCGCCGTGGTCAGACGACCCTTGGTGCCCTCGGGGATGTTGAGATCCTCGAACAGGTGCGGGCTCGACGAATACGTCTCGACGGGCTCGGGCTGACCGAAGTCCAGGGCGCGGTTGATGAGGGCCCACTTGTGCAGGTCCTCCCAGTCGACGAAGGTGACCGCGATGCCGGTCTTTCCCGCGCGGCCGGTGCGACCAGCGCGGTGCAGGTACGTCTTGTCCTCATCGGGGATCGTGTGGTTGATCACGTGCGTGACGTCGTCGACATCGATGCCTCGCGCGGCGACATCCGTGGCGACGAGAACATCGCGCTTTCCCGCCTTGAACGCCGCCATCGAGCGTTCGCGCTGCTCCTGACCCATGTCGCCGTGCACACCGCCGACGTTGAATCCACGGTCGCCGAGTTCATCGACGAGACGCTGGGCCGCACGCTTCGTGCGGGTGAAGATCACGGTCTTGCCTCGTCCCTCGGACTGCAGGATGCGGGCGATGACCTCGTCCTTGTCCATCGAGTGCGCGCGGTAGACGAGGTGCTTGATGTTGGCCTGCATGAGGCCCTCATCGGGGTCGTTCGCGCGGATGTGGATCGGGCTCGACATGAAGCGGCGCGCGAGGGCGACGATCGGCCCGGGCATCGTCGCCGAGAACAGCTGGGTGTGGCGAACGGCCGGCACCTTCTGGAAGATCTTCTCGATGTCGGCGAGGAAACCGAGGTCGAGCATCTTGTCGGCCTCGTCGAGTACGACCTCGGTCGCGTTCGAGAGATCGAGCAGGCGCTGTCCGGCCAGGTCGATGAGGCGACCGGGCGTGCCGACGACGATCTGCGCGCCGGCCTTGAGCTGGTCGATCTGCCCCTCGTACGCTTTTCCGCCGTAGATGGCGACGACGCTCGTGGAGCGGTTCGAGGTGAGCAGGTCGATGTCTTCGTACACCTGCACGGCGAGCTCACGGGTCGGCACGACGATGAGCGCCTTCACACCGTGTTCCGGGTCTTTGCCGAGCCGCTGGACGACCGGGATGCCGAAGCCGAAGGTCTTGCCCGTTCCGGTCTTGGCCTGGCCGATGATGTCCTGGCCGGGAAGGCCGAGGGGGATGGTCTGTTCCTGAATGGGGAAAGCGTCGACGATGCCCTTCGCGGCCAGCGCGTCGAGGATGTCCTGATCGATACCGAGATCAGCGAAAGAAGTCACTTGTTATGTTGCCTGTCCGGCGGCCTTGCGAAGATGCGAGCCGCCACGTCACGGATCCACGCCGTCTCTTGTGCCACAGGCGCGGCGCCCTGCTCCGACGGCAGGACGCCTCCAGCCTACCCGAGGGGTGGCGAATCACGGGGATCCGCGCTCGCAGGTAGTCTGATTCCGTGGTGAAGTGGTTCTGGCAGCGAGACAAGCCCCGACGCACTCTGGCGCTGCGCAGCCGCGGCGACGAGGGCGGTGCGATGCGCGTCGATTTCGCCGAGCTCGCCCCCGAGCTGGATCGTTTCCTGGGGCAGGCGGCGTATCTGCAGCTGGGGTACTTCGAGACGCTCACCCGGCTGATCCGCGCGACGCCCGAGCTCGACGAGAAGCAGGCGCTGACGCGTGCGGCCGGCGCGGCGCTGAGCAAGCACCGCGGCATCGTTGACGTCATCCGCGCTCAGGGCGACGACCCCACCGAGCTCATGCTGCCGTTCCGGGAGAACCTCGACGCGTTCCGCCGCAAGACCATCGGCGTCCGCCCCCGTGAGACGCTGCTCGCCGTGTACACCACGGCAGGGATGCTGGATGACTTTTACCTCGCCCTGGCCTCCAGCTACGGCACGACCGGTGCGCGTGTCGCCGACATCCTGCGCGAGGACGACGACACCGGTGAGATCGTCGCGATCCTCCGGCGCACCATCGAGAGCGACGGCGAATGGCGCTCGCTGCTGTCGATGTGGGCGCGCCGCCTGGTCGGGGAGACCGTGCTGGTGGCGCGCCAGGGACTGCGCACCGAACGCCTGGCCACGGATGAAGAGCGCGTCGAGCCGGTGTACACCGAGCTGATGGGCGCGCACGCGCGCCGCATGGACGCGATGGGGCTGGCCGCGTAGCCGACGGCCCGCTCGAGGACAGATGCCCTCGAAGTCAGATGCCGAGTGCTGTGCGCTTGGCGGCATCCGATCGGCGCCGGGCGGCGGTGATCATGACGCCTGCCGCAGCGGCGATCACCACGGCGCCGACGATGCTCACCAGCCAGAGCCATCCATTGTCCTGGCCGACGCCCGTCCACTGCATGATCGTGTAGATCATCGCTGACACCGCCGTCGCCACCGCGGGCACGACGATCACCCCGCGCAGTTCACGCTGCGGGATGAGATAGTGCACGGCGATGCCGAGAGCGCACGCGGCGATCAGGGCGAGGAGGATGTACATCTCGGGTCAGGCGACGAAGCCGACGCGACGAGACTCCTCGGTGCCCAGTTCGATGTAGGCGAGGTTCGCAGTCGGCACGATGTACGAGTTGCCCTTGACGTCGATGAAGCTCACGTGGGCGGCGTTCTGCTCGAGAGCGGCTGCCACCTGGGTGCGGATCTCCTCTGCGCCGGTGGCGGTTTCGAAGTTCAGCTCGCGGCCGGTGTTGATGATGCCGATGCGGATTTCCACGCGTGCTCCTTGAAGATTCGGGGACTGAGACGACTCTACCCCGGGGGCTGCGACGACGGATCGGCTGCGCGACCGGTTTCGCCCTGGGCGCACACGCCAGCCGGGCGCGCCGCCGGCCGGCGATGTCGTCGGCGGCCGATACCGTGGATGCCATGACCCGAGGCGCCGCCAGCAGAGCCCAGGGCGCCGCCAGCAGAGAACGGGATGCCGGGCAGCGCGCCGTCGTCGACGCACCCGTGGCGGCATCCGGGGTCGTCATCGGCGCGCCGGGGACCGGCAAGACGTCCACCCTCGCGGACCGCGTCGTCTCCCTCGTGGGGGAGCGGGAGCTGCTGCCCGAGGAGGTGCTCGTCCTCACCCCGAGCCGCCAGGCGGCCACGGTTCTGCGTGATCGCATCGGCGTGCGCATCGGCCATGCCACGCCCGGTCCGCTCGCCCGCTCGCTGGGGTCGTTCGCGTTCCAGGTCGTGCGCGGTGCGATGGTGCACGCGGGCGACGAGCCGCCGGCGCTGCTCACCGGAGCCGATCAGGATCGCATCATCGCCGATCTGCTCGCCGGTGACGCCGACGATGAGCAGCACGGCATGCTGAGTCGCTGGCCGGACTCGTTGCCCCCGGGCGTGCGGGCGTCGAAGGAGTTCCGCTCCGAGCTGCGCGCTTTCCTCAGCGAGTGCACCGAACTCGGCGTGCTGCCCGATGAGCTCCAGCGCTCGGATCGGGTGGTCTGGGCGGCCGCCGGCACGTTCATCGACGAGTACCGTACGGTGCTCGCCGGCATGCGCACCGCCTACCGCGACGCCGCCGATCTCGTCAGTGAAGCCGCGGCGATCCTGCGCGACGCGGATGCCGCGACTCTCGGTCCGCTCGCGGCTCTGCGCGTCGTGCTGATCGACGATGCGCAGGAGCTCACTCGCGGCGGGATCACGCTCGTGCGGGCGCTGCGTGCGCGCGGCATCGCCGTGATGGCATTCGGCGACCCCGACATCTCATCCGGCGCCTTCCGCGGCGCGAGCCCGCAACTGTTCCATGAGCTCTCCGGGCTGCTCGCGGACGTGTTCGTCCTCGACACCGCGCACCGGCAGAATCCCGCACTCACCGATCTCACTCGCACCGTCACGCAGGCGATCGGCGTCGCCGGCCGCGTCGAGCACCGACGTCCGCCCGGGCCAGCACCGGAGTCGCCGGACCCGGCGGTGCGCACGTTTCTGGCATCCTCACCGTATGAAGAAGTCGACCGGATCGCCGGCACCCTCCGCGACTGGCATCTCAGCGCTGGCATCGCCTGGAGCGATATGGCGGTCATCGCGCATGACACCCGGCAGGTGACGTCGCTGGAGACCGAGCTCGCCGCGCGCGAGGTGCCGACGCGGGCCGCCGGCGTGCAGCGCCCGCTGGGCAGCGAGGGCGTCGTCCGCGACATCGTGAGCGTCGTGCGCCTCGCCTTGCAGCCGGCCGACGAGCGCACAGCCGAAGACCTCGTCGACGCGCTGCGCTCGCCGTTCGGCGGGCTGGATGCTGTTGGTCTCAGACGCCTGCGCGCACGCCTGCGGCATGTGGAGCTCGCCGACGGCGGATCGACCCCGGCATCCGAGCTGCTGCGGCAGGCGATGGCGTTTCCCGCGCACTTCACGTTCATCGATGCACCGGAGGCCCGCACCGCCGCACGCTTCGCCACCACGATCGCCGAGACGGCCGCGGCGGCCGAGGCGGGGGAGACGATCCACGAGCTGCTCTGGCGCATCTGGGATCGGGCGCGCGCCCTCGACGGTTCTCCGCTCGCCCGGCACTGGCAGGCTGCCGCCGAGCAGCCCGGCGGTGGTGACACCGCCCGAGCACTCGACGCCCTGGTCGCACTGTTCGACGCCGCCAAGCGCTTCGTCGAGCGCACCCCCCATGAGAAGCCCGAGGCCTTCGTCCGCGACATCCTCGACAGCGAGGTGCCGGAGGACTCGCTGTCCACACCCGATCGGCCCGGTCTCGTCACGCTGCTCACCCCGGCGACGGCTCTGGGCACCCAGTTCGAGACGGTCGTCGTCGCCGGTGTGCAGGACGGCGTCTGGCCGAACACCCGCTTGCGCGGCGGACTGCTCGAGACGTGGCGCCTGGCCGATGCCGTGACGGCGGCCCGCACCGGCACCCCGGCCGCGAACCCCGGCGTTCTCGACCGGCGCCGCGACGCTCTGCACGACGAACTCCGTCTGTTCGTGCGGGCGGTGTCCCGCGCGCGATCCCGGACGCTCGTCACAGCCGTCGACGACGATGACACCGGTCCGAGCCCCTTCTTCGCCTTTCTGCCGGAGCCGCCGCCGGCATCCGATCACCCTGCTGCCGAGCATCCCCTCACGCTCCGCGGGCTGGTCGCGCGGCACCGCCGCACGCTCACGAGCGCGTCCGCCCCTGCCGTCCGTGCGGAGTCGGCCGATCAGCTGGCTGTGCTCGCGCGCGAGGGCGTACCCGGTGCTGATCCCGCCGAGTGGTACGGCACGGCAGGGCCATCGACCGCCGCTCCGCTGCGCGATCTCGCCGTCGAGGGCGCGCGGGTGTCGCCGTCGCGGATGGAGTCGTTCGAGGAGTGCGAGCTGCACTGGGCGATCTCGGCACTCGGGGGCGACACGGTTCTCCCAGCCTCGGCGGGGATCGGGACGATCATCCACGAGGCGATGGAGAAGACGCCCGACGGTGAGATCGAACGGATGCGGGCCGTCGTCGCCGAGCATTGGGGCGAGCTCGATTTCGAGACCGAGTGGATCAGCCGCAAGGAGCGACGCCGGGCAGACTTGTACGTCGACCGACTGCACGACTATCTGGGCGAGGTCGCCAGGGACGGCGGCCGGGTGCTCGCCAGCGAGGTCGAGTTCCGCTTCGCCGTCGACGTGGACACCGCGGGTGATCGCACAGACGCCGTTCCCGCTGTGCGCGTCGGCGAAGAGGCGAACGGGCCGGGGCGGGCCGTCGTGCACGGCTTCATCGACCGGGTCGAGATGTATCCGACCGGCTCGGGCGAGCACGCGGCCGCCCGGGGCAACGGCGCCGCGACGATGGGCGCCGGCGCGAACGGCGAGCGCGTCGTGGTCGTGGATCTGAAGACCGGGAAATACGAACCCGAGTCCGACGCCAAGGTCGAGGATCACGCTCAGCTCGCGGCCTACCAGATCGCCGTGGAACAGGGGCTCATCGCCGACGCTCTGCCGGAGGCGCTCACCGGCGCACGGCTGCTGATCGTCTCGAAGACGCTGTCGGGAAGCTCATACCGCGTCGCCCACCAGCACACCCTCGAGGGCGAGGGGCGCGCGCGATTCCTGAACCGACTCGCCGATGCCGCCAGAGGCATGTCCGCGGGCAGCTTCACCGCCCACGTCGAGGCGCACTGCGCCGATGTGCAGTGGCGCGTCCAGCCCTGCCGCATCCATACCGTTCCGGCAGTGAGCGCATGACGGCGTGGAGCGAGAGCGGTCCGGGGCTCTCCGCCCTGGACATCGCCGCAGCGCTGGGGCAGCCACCGCCGACAGCGGCCCAGCAGCGCGTCATCGAGGCTCCGCCCACCCCGGCGCTCGTCGTGGCGGGCGCGGGCAGCGGCAAGACCGAGACGATGTCGGGCCGCGTCGTCTGGCTCGTCGCGAACGGGCACGTCCGCCCGGACGAGATCCTCGGCCTCACTTTCACCCGCAAGGCCGCGGGTGAGCTCGCCGAGCGGATCGGTGCGCGCCTGGCGGTGATCGACGAGTTCGGGCGGCGCGGTCTGCTTCCGCACATCCCCGAGATCGTGGCGTCTGGAGCCCTCGCCCGCATCAGCGCCGCAGACCCCGCTGTGCGCCCGGGTGTGCGGGCACAGGTGCTCGACGGGCTGGTCGCCCAGTACGGCACCGATGCAGATGCCGCGGCCCCGCGCACCGCGGAGGAGATGCTGATCCGCCCGCGGGTCTCGACGTACAACGCCTTCGCCGACTCGATCGTGCGTGAGCACGCCGCCCGGATCGGGCGCGACTCCGACGTCGCGATGCTCAGCCAGGCGGCGTCGTGGATGCTGGCGCGCGAGGTCGTGCTGCGCGCCGACCTGCCGCAGCTCGAAGACATCGAGCTGTCGGTCGCCACCGTCGTCGACGCCGTGCAGCGCCTCGCCGGTGCGGCGCTCGACCACCGGGCCGACCTCGCGCGCGCCGAGCGGATCGCACGGGAGCAGGCCGCGGCCTTCGAGCCGTATCGCAGCCAGCCCGAGGTCGCCAAGGCGGCGGACAACCTGCTCGCCCTCCCGACCCTCGCCGCACTGGCACGCGAGTACATGTCCGAGAAGCTCCGTCGTGGTGTGCTCGACTTCGCCGATCAGGTCAGCGGCGCGTTCGACATCGTCGAGTCGTCACCGGATGTGCGTGCCGATCTGCGTGAGCAGCACCGGGTCGTTCTGCTCGACGAGTACCAGGACACGTCGGTGATCCAGACCCGATTTCTGGCGGCCGTTTTCGGCGACTCCGCCGTGATGGCCGTGGGCGACCCGCACCAGTCGATCTACGGCTGGCGCGGCGCCAGTGCCGACAACCTCTACGCCTTCGCGCGCACCTTCGCCCACGAGCAGCCCGCGCACACCTTCAGCCTGATGACCAGCTGGCGCAACGACAGTGCGATCCTCGACATCGCCAACCGCATTCTCGAGCCGCTCCAGCGACCAGGGCTCGACGTGCCGCCGCTCGGTGCCCGGCCTGGAGCAGGCCCCGGCCGGGTCGAGACGCGGTATCCGTTCACCGTGCACGACGAGGCCGCCGAAGTCGCCGAATGGTTCGAAGAGCGCCGCGCCGCGCACACCGACCCCGAGAAGCCGCACACGGGGGCGATCCTGTTCCGATCCAAACGGCACATGCAGACCTTCGCCGAGGCGCTCGCCGCCCGTGGCATCCCGCATCGCATCCTCGGGCTCGGCGGGCTGCTCGCGACCCCCGAGGTCGTCGATGTCGTCTCGACGCTGCGGGTGATCCACGATCCGAACGCGGGGTCGGCACTGATCCGCCTGCTGGTCGGGCCGCGCTTCGGCCTCGGCGTCGCCGACATGGGGGCGCTGTACGACCTGGCCGGAGAACTCGCACGTCGCGACAGTGGACTGCTGCCCCTGCCGGACGAGCTGCGCGCCCGCATCCGCACCTCACGCGGCGCGGACGAGGCGGTGTCGATCGTGGATGCCGTCGACGTGGTCCGCGGGCTGCGCGACGACTACCGGCTGCTCGAGCAGATCACCCCGGAGGGCCGCGCCCGGATCCGCGCGGCGGGAGAGATGCTCGAGAGGCTGCGCCGGGCCGCGGCGCAGCCGATCCCCGAGCTCATCCGGCTCATCGAGGGGGAGCTGCGGCTCGATATCGAACTGGCCGCGAACGAGACGCGCGGCCCCGCCCGCGTCGCGACCACGCAGTTGCGGGCCTTCACCGACGAGGTGCGCACCTTTCTCGCCGCCGACGAGCGCGGCACGATCGGGAGCCTGCTCGCCTGGCTCGACAAGGCCGAGAGCACCGACGAGCTGATGCCGCGCCCCGAGCCGCCCGAACCCGGTGTCGTGCAGCTGCTCACGGTCCACGGGTCCAAAGGACTCGAATGGGATGCCGTGGCCGTCGTGCGCATGGTGGAGGGGGAACTGCCGTCGAGGCCGACGGACACCTCCGGATGGTTCGGATTCGGCGTGCTGCCGTTCGCACTCCGCGGAGACAGCGACGCTCTGCCGACGTTCTCGTGGATGCCGCCGACAGACGATGAGCCGGATCCGGCCAAGCGACTCAAAGCCGGGGTCGCCTCGCTCACCAGCAGGAGCAAGACCGCTCCCGGGGCGATCATCGTTTTCAAGGATGCCTACCGGGCCTACCAGCAGCAGGAGGAACGACGGCTGGCGTACGTCGCGGTGACCCGCGCCCGCACCGACCTGCTGCTCACCGGCTCGCACTGGGCCGGGCAGAAGAAGCCGCGGACCGCCGGACCGTACCTGCTCGAGGCCTTCGAGGTCCTCGGAGCGGAACCGGTGGCCGAGGTCGACGCCGAAGAAAACCCTTACGAGGGCGAGGGCAAGACCACGGTGTGGCCGCTCGACCCGCTCGGGGGGCGCCGCGGGAAGGTCGAGGCCGCAGCGACCGAAGTGCGTGCTGCGCTCCAGGGCGAACCGCCAGCGCCGACCCCGCAGCTCGAACGGCTGCTCGCCGAGCGCGCGGAACGCCAGCGCGGCACCGTGGCAGACCCGCCGACGCGGGTGCCGGCATCCCGGTTCAAGGATTACGTCACCGACTTCGACGGCACCGTCCGTGAACTCGCCCGGCCCATGCCAGAGCGTCCGTATCGGCAGACCCGGCTGGGCACCCTCTTCCATGCCTGGGTGGAGCATCGCTCCGGTCTCGTCGGGGCCGGACCGAGTGCCGACGCCGCGCTCTGGGACAGCGACGAGGAGCAGCCCGATCCGCTGAGCGTCTCGGCAGCCGATGACGCCGACCTCCAGAAGCTGCGTGACATCTTCGAGCGCAGCGAATGGGCGCGGCTCCGACCGATCGCCGTCGAGATCGAGATCGACTTCGCGCTGGGCTCCGACACGGTCGACGCCGAAGGCCACATCGTGATCTGCAAGCTCGACGCCGTGTACCGCCGCGAGGATCGCGGTGGGCGGATCGAGATCGTCGACTGGAAGACCGGTCGCGCGCCGCGCACTCCTGCCGAGCAGGAGGAGCGGATGCTGCAGCTGGCGCTGTACCGCCTCGCCTACCATCGCCGATTCGGCGTGCCGCTGGACGAGATCGATGTCGCGTTGTACTACGTCGCGGACGACCTCGTCATCCGCGGTGACCGGGTCTACTCCGAAGCGGAATTGCTCCAGCGCTGGAGCGCCGCGCGGGCGGCCCGCTGAGCCTCGCCCGCCGGGTCATGATCGTCGACTTCGCCCGGCGTCGTCGACTCGGCGTTGGCCTCGGTATCCGAGACCTCGTCCACGGCCGGGACGAGACCGGAATCCGCGACCTCGCTGAGGTCCTCCGTCGCATCTCCGGGAGGAGCCTGCTCGTCGTCGGGAGCGAGCTCCTCGGGCATCAGATCGCTCGGGTTGTACGCATCGGTCTGCATCGAGAAGCCGGTGCCGGTCGCCGCCGTCTCGGGCACCCGGTCCAGGGCGTCCAGCGCCGAGTCGACGCCTTCGCCGCGCGCTGCGATCACCGACAGATCGTTCTCACGCAGTCCCTCGGCGAGGGCCTCCAGGAGCGTCGCCGCATCGTCGACGATGTCATTCCGGCGGAGCTGATCGCCGTGCACGAGCCAGCGGGCGAACTCGAGCTCGGCCAGCATCCGCGCACGGACGGCGAGCGCCGCATCCGGCGTCCGGTCCGACGCTTCGGCGTAGGCCGCGTGCACGTCTGCGGCGGCATCCGGAGCAGACGACAGCCACGCGAGATCGACGGCGGGGTCGCCGATGGACAGCCCGTGCCAGTCCAGAACGCCCACGACCTCGGGGCCGCGTTCTGGGTCGTCCTCGAAGAGGAACGATGTCGCCTTGATGCCGCCCAGGATCACGGCGGACTCGAACCGCCACAGATCGTCGTCCTCGACGGCTTCCCGCCAGCGCACTGTGAGACGCGCCGGCACGCGGCCGGTGGCCGCAGCCCTGTCGACGAGCTGGCGGATCTCGGCGCGCACCTCGTCGGCGCTGCGTGTGGTGAGTCCGGCACCGCGGACGACGGACGCGGGCAGAGCGTGCACGGCGGCGATCGATGCCCCCATGGAACTTGCCGCCCCGCGGCCGGGCGGCACATGGCCGGCCTCGATCTGGAAGCCGGGGAGCAGGTCGGCGACGAGTGCCCGCCCTTCGGAGAGCTGCGTCTCGCCGACGAACTCCGGCACGCGGAACGGCAGCATCGCGCGCGCGCCGGTGGTCAGCGCACGCAGGGCGATCGCCTCGGCAGCCAGCTCGCGCGACGTCTCGTCGTCATCGCCGACCCTGATCGCGAGCTCGCGTCCGTCGGCGAGTGTGGCGATCGCGGAGTCGAAGCGTCCGTCGCCGTCGGCGGTGAGGGAGCGCGCACCCACGACCTCCGCCCCGGGCAGTGCGGCTGTGACCGCCGCCGCTAGAGTAAAGGGAGACCGTGCCATGATCCCCAGGTTAGGTCTGCTCGGGTGCGGTTCCGCCTACGCCACGCCTGTGAGAGAGGGAGTCGATGACCGTTCAGGGTGCGCAGTTCGATCGGGCGGGGCATCTCCGCGACGACCAGGGCATCCTCGAAGCGCTGCGATCATCCTCCGATGCGCGGGTCATCGTCGTCCGGGGCGGACGAGCACGGATCGATGACGGCGGCATCGTCACCGTCACGCCGGCCGAGGTCGGCGAAGGCGCCGAGTGGGGGCTGCTCGGGAAGCACAGCGGCGGCACACCGCTGCTGTTGGCCGCCGCAGGACCAGAGGCCGACTCGATCGACGCGGCTCCGGCCGAGACCTGGCTGGGGGTGCGCGACACCGGCGGGATGTTGGATGCCGAGGACACCGACCTGCTGGTCACCTCGGTCGCCCTTGCCTCATGGCTGCGGGATGCGCGGTTCTGCCAGGCGTGCGGTTCGGAGACCGTCATCGGCCAGGGCGGCTGGTCGCGTCGCTGCGACAGGTGCGCGCACGATATCTTCCCCCGCACCGATCCCGCCGTGATCGTCGCCGTCGAGAGCGCCGACGGCGAGCGGCTGCTGCTGGGCGCGAACGCGAACTGGCGGGGGCGGATGTACTCCTGCTTCGCCGGGTTCGTCGAGGCCGGCGAGTCGCTCGAGACCACCGTCCACCGCGAGATCGAAGAGGAGGCCGGCGTCCTCCTCGACGAGGTCCGCTACGTCTCCTCGCAGCCGTGGCCGTATCCGCGTTCGCTCATGGTCGGTTTCCGCGCGACGGCATCCGACCAGCGCCGCGCCCGACCCGACGGCGAGGAGATCATCGACGTCCGCTGGTTCACCCGCGACGAGATCCGCTCGGCCCTGGCCGGAAACGGGCCGGTCGGTCTGCCGGGGGCGGCGTCCATCGCGCATGCGCTCATCGTCGACTGGTGCGAGGAGGGTGCGTGAGCGCACTCGACGCGCTCGACGAACGACAGCGGGAGGCGGCGTCCGTGCTGCGCGGACCCGTCGCCGTTCTCGCCGGCGCCGGCACCGGCAAGACCCGGGTGATCACTCATCGCATCGCGCACGGCGTCGACACCGGCGCGTACACGCCGAGCCGCGTGATGGCGGTCACCTTCACAGCGAAGGCGGCCGGAGAGCTGCGGGGTCGGCTGCGGGCGCTGGGCATCGAGGGGGTCGCCGCGCGCACCTTCCACGCCGCGGCCCTGGCCCAGCTGAACTTCTTCTGGCCCACGCTCGCCGGCTCACCCGCCCCGCAGATCGTCGACAACAAGGTGCGACTGCTGGGGCAGGCGGCCGAGCAGCTGCGGCTGCGACCAGACACGGCGACGCTGCGTGACATCGCGAGCGAGATCGAGTGGCGCAAGGTGTCGATGCGCTCGATCGAGCAGCACGCGGCGCTCGGTCGGTCGGTGGGTCGGGTGAGCGCCGAGCAGCTGGCGGATCTGCAGCGCGCCTACGAGGTGCTCAAGGACGATCGTCGCCAGCTCGATTTCGAGGACGTGCTGCTGGCGTGCGCCGGGATGCTGGAGGCCGAGCCCCGCGTCGCGGCATCCGTGCACGAGCAGTACCGCCACTTCACGGTCGACGAGTTCCAGGACGTCTCGCCGCTGCAGAACCGGCTGCTGGAGCTCTGGCTGGGCGAGCGACGCGACATCTGCGTGGTCGGCGATGCCAGCCAGACGATCTATTCGTTCGCCGGCGCCGATCAGCGCTACCTGTTGGAGTTCGGCCGCACCTTCCCCGACGCCACGATCGTGCGGCTCGAGACGAACTACCGTTCGCAGCCGCCGATCCTTGCCGCCGCGAACGCGCTGATGAAGGGGCGGCCGGGTGCGCTCGAACTCGTCGCCGTGCGCGAGGCTCCGACCGCCGACACCCCGACGGTGACCGCGTACGACAGCGAGACGGACGAGGCGGCCGGCATCGCGGCCTCGATCGCGGCGCGGGTCGCTGCCGGCTCCGCGCCATCAGAGATCGCCGTGCTGTACCGCGCCCATGCGCAATCCGCCGCGATTCAGCAGGCTCTCGCCGATGCCGGCATCGCCGCTACGGTGCTCGGCGGCAAGCGCTTCTTCGACATGCCGGAGGTGCGCCAGATCGTCCTCGCCCTGCGGGGCGCGTCCGTCGCGCCGACAGAGCGCGGCTTTCTGCCGAACGTGCGCCGGGTGCTGCGCGAACTGGGTCTCACCGACGAGCCGCCGGCTGCGGGCGGCGCGCAGCGCGACGGATGGGAGGCCCGCCGGGCGATCCTGCGCCTGGCCGAGGAGACGCCGGGCGAGACGACGCTGAGGTCGTTCAGCGACATGCTGATGGCCCGGGCGAAGGACCAGCACGAACCGACGATGCAGATGGTGACGCTCTCGACGCTGCACGCTGCGAAGGGTCTGGAGTGGCCGCACGTGCTGCTGGCTGGCTGCGCCGAGGGAGCGCTGCCGATCTCATACGCCACCGGATTCGACGCGATCGACGAGGAACGCCGGCTCGCCTACGTCGGCATCACGCGAGCCGCGCGGACGCTGGAGATGTCCTGGTCGCGCTCGGCAGGGCGCGGGGAGCGCCGGCCATCGCGATTCCTGGAGGAGATCGGAACGACTGCTCGCGGCACCGGCATTCTTCGTGAAAGGTCACCTCGCGCCACGCGCGGCGGCCGTCGGGGGTGACCCGCACCGACTTCGCCGGCGTCGCGCCGCCGGCGTCGCCGAGGATCCGGGCGACGAGCCCCGCCGCCTCGGCCGTGCGGGCCGCCGTGATGCGCCCCGAGTGCGCGCCGATCAACTGCGCGTGCAACCGCGGCCAGGCCGGATCGCGGTCGCGTTCGTGTGCGTCGCGGCACGACAGGCAGGGCGTGTCGCCGGGGATGATCAGGGGGCCGGCGGTGATGCCGCCGGGCTCGAAAGCGATCGGAACGTGCGCGAGGTCGTCACGCAGATAGCGCGCGAGCTGATGGGCGGATGCTGCGCCGCGCACGAGCACGACGCCGACGGACCCCGCGGCTGCGCGCGGAGCGGTGGCGATGCCCTCGTCGTGCAGCGCGAGCTCCATGCGGGCCTCGACCCGGGAGTCGTCGATACCGACGCTCTCGATCCATACCGGCGCGAACGGGGGCAGATCGGTCACCAGGATCGGTTCGAGGCGGCGCAGCAGCTCGCGGGCGGCTTCGCGCGGTGCGCCGACACCGTGCGCGATGACATCGAAGGCGCTGCGGCGGAAGCCCGTGCGCATCGCCTGCAGCAGCGGCTCGATCCACGGCTCGGTCAGCGCCACCTGCAGCGGACCGGGGTTGTCGGCGTCGCGCTTTCTCTCCGGGCGCCGGTGCACGTCCAGGCCGAACTGGATCGTGTCGACGTCGCGCCAGAGCAGGGGATGGGCGGGATCGATCCGGGTCAGCGCCGTCGGGGTGAGGGGAGGCATGCCCCGATTCTGCTCAGCCTGCGGACGCGGCGGGGCCCAGAACGTCGATCGGTGGACAACTTCGCCAGAGGTCGAGAAGTGCAGAACGAGTGAGCGCCGTCGCGCCCGCGTCGCTCAGACGGGCTTCTCGCCCTCGCCGGAATCGTCACCGGTCTCACCGGATTCATCGCCGGTCTCACCGGATTCATCGCCGGTGTCGCCGGAACCGTCGCCCGGGTCGCCGGAGAAGTCATCTCCGTCGAGCAGCCGCGCCAGAGCTTCGTCGAACTCGTCCGCCGCCGGCTCCTCGCCGCGGGCGAGCGCCTGGAGTCGTTCGATGAGCGCCGTGGGGTCGTCGATGTCGTCCGCGGTCGGCAACAGGTCCGGGTAGTCCCAGAGCGAGTCACGGGAGGCCATCCCGACGGCATCCGTCACCTCCTGCCACATCTCAGCGGCCTCGCGCATGCGCCGTGGGCGCAGCTTCAGGCCGACCAGGGCTCCCAGAGCATCCTCGGCAGGGCCGCCGACAGCGCGCCGTCGGCGAGCCGCCTCGGCGAGGCGAGCACCGTCGGGGAGACGCGAGGCGGCCTCGCCGGTGACGACATCCACCCATCCGTCGATCAGGGCGATGATGTTCTCCAGGCGGCCGAGCGCCTCGCGCTGGGCGTCGGTCTGCGCCGGCAGCAGCGCACCGCCTTCGATCGCGGCGCGGAGCTCTTCGGGGTTCGAGGGGTCGAGCCTGCTCGCGACGTCTTCGAGAGCCTCGACATCGACCGTCACGCCGCGGGCGAAGTCGGTGATCTGCGACATCACCTGCAGGTGCAGCCACTTGGCGTGCCGGTACAGGCGGGCGTAGGCGAGCTCGCGGGTGGCGAGGTAGAGGGCGATCTGGTCCTCGGGGATCTCCAGTCCCTCGCCGAACGCCGTGATGTTCTGGGGGATGACGGCCGCGATGCCCGCCGGCAGCACGGGGATGCCGACATCGCCTCCCGAGACGACCTCGAGCGAGAGGTTTCCCAGCACCTGGCCGAACTGCGCCGCGAAGACTGAGGATCCCAGTCCCCGCATGAGTTTGCCGGCACCCTGGATCGCGCCGCGCATGTCATCGGGCACCTGCGTGTCGAGGGCGCTCGTGAGCGCGTCGGCGATACTCGTCGACACCGGGCCGGCGATCTCCTTCCACACCGGCAGGGTCTTCTCGACCCACTCGCCTCTGGTCATCGCCAGCGGACTCTCGGAGAGCTCCGAGATCGTCGTCGCCTCGCCGAGCCACAGGTTCGCGAGGGCGAACGCGTCCACGAGCGAATGCCGTGACCCGTCGGTGATGCCCTGCCCCTCACGGTTGGCGATGTGCTGCGCCTGGCGCAGGGTGTTCTCCCACGGGTCGCCGTTGAACGCGTTCTGCAGCTGCTGCGAGAGGGCGGCCATCATCGCCGGGTCGATCTGCAGGCCTTCGGCACCCCCGAAGGCGTTCTGCAGCGCGCTCAGGTCGAAGTCGCCGGCGCCCTCGCCAGACATCATCTTGCGTAGGAACTCCTGGAAGTCTTCCGGGTTCGGGTCGTTGTCTGACATTTCGGTCGCCTCTCAGCAGGTCGCTAGCCGTGCCATCTACGCTAGTTGCAGGTTTCTGCACGCACCCCCGACGCGAGCAGATCGCTGTACGCCGGTCGCGAACGACGGAGGAACAACGTGACTCGAACCCGCCCTGCCCGCGTGGGGCTCGGAGTATGGGCGCTCATCGTGGCGCTCATCGCGCTGGTCGTGCTCACCTTCCTGCCCACGCCCTACGTGATCCAGCGACCAGGCCCTGTGTACGACACCCTCGGCAGTGCGGCCAGCACCGACGACGAGCAGGTGCCGCTGATCGAGATCGACGGCGCCGACACCTATGAGACCAGCGGCAGCCTGAATCTCACCACCGTCGAGGTCGTCGGCAACCGTGAGCGCACGCCGTCCTGGTTCGAGCTCGCGATCGCCTGGATGGATGCGTCACGGGCTGTGATGCCGATCGACGCGGTGTTCCCCGAGGGCGTGACCACGGAGGAGCGCAATGAGCGCAACGCCACACTGATGGTCGACTCGCAGCATGAGGCGACGGCGGCGGCGCTGCACGAGCTCGACTACGACACCGGCGCCGAGGTCGACGTGGTGTCCGCCGTCGAGGGCTCCCCGGCTGACGGGCTGCTCGAAGAGGGCGATGTCGTGGAGCAGATCGATGGCGTCGACGTGACCAGCGCCACGGCGCTGCGCGACGCGATCCAGGAAGCAGAGGGCGATGTCGTCGAGCTGACCGTGCGCCGCGACGACGACGTGCAGCAGATCGAGATCACGCCCGAGAAGGAGCAGGTGAACGGCGTCGATACCTGGCTGATCGGCATCACACTGACGACGGAGTACGACTTCCCGTTCGACGTGCAGATCCAGCTCGACAACGTGGGCGGTCCCAGCGCGGGCATGATGTTCGCGCTCGGCATCGTCGACGAGTTGACGCCGGGGGAGCTCACCGGCGGCAACGACATCGCCGGCACGGGCACGATCGACGCGACCGGCGCGGTCGGGCCGATCGGCGGCATCCGTCAGAAGCTGTACGGCGCGCGGGATGCCGGGGCGGACTACTTCCTGGCACCGGCGTCCAACTGCGACGAGGTCGTCGGGCACATCCCCGACGGGCTGCAGGTGATCAGCACCTCGACGCTCGAGGAATCGCTCGACGCGCTCGACGTGATCGCCGACGGCGGAGACGTCGATGCGCTGCCGACATGCACGACATCGTGACCGGAGCGTCACCCCGTACGCGGCCCACGCATAGCTGACGTGCATAGGATGGTCAGGTGACCACGACCTCAGCGCCGACCCCGGCCACGCCCCGAACCTCCCGACGGATCGTCACGATCTCGCTGGTGATCATCGCCGCGCTGGTCGCGGCCTTCTTCGCCTTCGCGACGCTCTACACAGACTTCCTCTGGTTCGACCAGCTCGGATTCGCGAACGTGCTGACCACGCAGTGGATCGCCGCGGCGGTGATGTTCGTCGTCGGCTTCCTCGGCATGGCGGTGCCGCTGTTCGTCGTGATCCAACTCGCCTACCGGCTGCGGCCGGTGTACGTGCGTCTGAGCTCGCAGCTCGACCGCTACCAAGAGGTGATCGAGCCGCTGCGGCGGCTGGCGATGTGGGGCATGCCGATCTTCTTCGGCATCTTCGCGGGCTTCGCCGCGGCCGGCAACTGGGAGACCGTGTGGCTGTGGTTCAGCGGCGGTGCCACCGGGGTCGCCGACCCGGAGTTCGGCCTGGACACCGGTTTCTACCTGTTCGCGATGCCGTTCTATTCGATCCTGCTGGCGTTCGTCTCCGCAGTGATCCTGCTGTGCCTCGTCGTCACGGCGCTGGTGTCGTACCTGTACGGCTCGGTGCGCATCGGCCAGGGCGAGCTGCGCATTTCCAAGCCCGCCCGCATCCAGCTCGCCGTTCTCGCCGGCCTCTACCTGATCGTGCAGGCGGTCAGCCTCTGGCTCGACCGGTACAAGACTCTCGTCACCGAAGAGGATCGGATCACGGGTGCCGCGTACACCAGCGTGAACGCGACGATCCCGGGTCTTGCGATTCTGGCGATCCTCGCGGCCCTGGTCGCCATCCTGTTCTTCGTCACGGCGATCATCGGCCGCTGGCGCTTCCCGCTGGTCGCAACGGCCCTGTTGATCGTGGCATCCCTCGTCGTCGGCCTCGGGTACCCGTGGGTGGTCGACACCTTCCAGGTGCGTCCGAACCAGAACAGCTTCCAGGCCGAGTACTACCAGCGCAATATCGACGGCACGAAAGAGGCGTACGGCATCAACGACCTCGACGTCACGCCGTTCAAGGCCGAGACCACCGCCGAGGCGGGCCAGCTGCGCGATGACGCCGACACCACGGCATCCATTCGTATCCTCGACCCCAGCATCATCAGCCCGACCGTGCAGCAGCTCGAGCAGTTCCGCGGCTACTACCAGTTCCAGGACACGCTCGACGTCGACCGCTACGAGATCGACGGGTCGACGCAGGACACCGTCGTCGCCGTGCGCGAGCTCGACGTGGGGCGCCTGGGCGACAGCAACAACTGGAACAACCGCACCGCGGTGTACACGCATGGTTACGGTCTGGTCGTCGCCGCCGGAAACCAGCGCACCAGTGAAGGCGAGCCGGTCTTCCTCGAGCGCGGCATCCCGTCGTCGGGATTCCTCACCGAATCCGAGAACTTCGAACCGCGCGTCTACTTCGGTGAGACTTCGCCGCAGTACTCGATCGTCGGTGCTCCAGAAGGCACGGAGCCGGTCGAGATCGACTACCCGCGCGGCGAGGACGGCGCCAATGAGACCAAGACGACGTTCGAGGGCGAAGGCGGCCCCGCGATCGGCAACGCGTTCAACAAGCTGCTCTATGCACTGAAGTTCCAGGAGGCGGAGATCTTGTTCTCCGACCTGGTCAACGCCGACTCGCAGATCCTCTACGACCGCGACCCCGTCGAGCGCGTGCAGAAGGCGGCCCCGTACCTCACGCTCGACAGCGACCCGTACCCGAGCGTCGTGGACGGCGAGATGGTCTGGATCGTCGATGGCTACACGACCAGCGCGACGTACCCGTACTCGACCGGTGTGAGCCTGTCGGATGCGATTGCTGACTCGAACACGACGGCGCCGAGCTTCGCGCTCGACGACATCAACTACATCCGCAACTCGGTCAAGGCGACGGTGAACGCCTACGACGGTTCGGTGACGCTCTACGCCTGGGATGAAGAGGACCCGGTCCTCAACGCCTGGGAGAACGTGTACCCCACGACGGTCGAGCCGATCAGCGAGATGTCGGGCGAGCTCATGAGCCACGTGCGGTACCCGACCGACCTGTTCAAGGTTCAGCGTGAGATCCTCGGGGTCTACCACGTCGACACGGCAGGCTCCTTCGCCCAGCAGGACAACCGCTGGCAGACGCCGGATGACCCGCGCAACGACAACCAGCTGCAGCCGCCGTACTATCTGTCGATGCAGATGCCCGGCCAGGAATCGCCGCGGTTCTCGATGTTCTCGACGTTCATTCCGTCATCCGCGCAGGGAACCACCAGTCGCAACGTGCTGATGGGCTACCTTGCCGTCGATTCGGATGCCGGATCCACGGCGGGTGAGAAGGCCGAAGGCTACGGGAAGCTGAATCTGCTCGAGATCGATGCCGACACGACGGTGCCCGGCCCCGGTCAGGTGCAGAACACGTTCAACTCCGATCCGAATGTGGTGCGAGAGCTGAACCTGCTGCAGCAGGGCGAGTCGCAGGTGAAGTACGGAAACCTGCTCACCTTGCCGGTCGGCGGCGGACTGCTGTATGTGCAGCCGGTGTACGTCCAATCGTCTGAGGGCACGCAACTGCCGCTGCTGCAGAAGGTGCTGGTCACCTTCGGCGACAGCGTCGCGTTCGAAGACACCCTCACCGAAGCGATGGACACCATCTTCGGTGGTGATTCGGGTGCTGCCGGCGGTGATGACGAAGTGGATCCGACCCCGGGCGACGAGGGAACGCCGCCCGATGAGAACACGCCGCCGGACGAAGGCACGACTCCGGATGAGGGCAGCACCGATCCCGGTACCGAGACCGACGCCTACCAGGCAGCGCTCGAGGCCGCTCAGCAGGCGATGACCGACCGCGACGCGGCGCTCAAGGCTGGCGACCTCACGGCATTCGCCGAGGCCGATGACCGGCTGACGGCTGCCGTCACCGAGCTGCTCGAACTGGAGGGCGCCGCCGCCGAGTGACCGGAGGCGTCGCTCCGCTGACGATGCGAGAAGGGTTTCCCGGGTGAGATCGCAATCCCACCCGGGAAACCCTTCTCGCTTGCGATGGCGCACCTGGATGCGTCAACCGTAGGTTGACAGGGAGTGTCAACCTACGGTTGACTGCTGGGTATGCAGATACGCGAGGCCCAGGCGGCGTTGGAGCAGGCCCGAGATCAACTCGGGGCAGCAGTCCGAGACGCTCGCCGCAACGGGCAGACATGGGCCGAAGTAGGAGAAGCGCTGGGTATGTCCCGGCAGGCAGCCTTCAAGCGATTCGGTGCCGTGACCAACCCGGCTGATGGCCGCACGACGACAGGAGCGACGGTGTCCATAGAGAAGATCCGCAATCTGACCGAGCAGGTGTTCGATCACATCCGCAACGGCGAGTACGAGCGCATCGAGTCGCTGCTGCATCCAGACGTTCGGCAGGAGCTCACGCCATCGCTTATCGCCGAGACCTGGCAACGGGTGCTCGGTGAGGTGGGGAAGAAGGAGTCCTTCAGCGACACCCATGTCGTGATGCCTGCTGGTGAGCGGATCGACGAAGATGAGCGGGTGCTGGGCACCGTCGTCGGTGTCACGACCGTGAACTGCGAAGCCGGCGAGGTCATGGGGCGGGTTGCGGTCGATGAGCAGTCGAGGATCGTCGGACTGCTGATCGTCTCGCCGGATCAGAGTCCGCTTCCGTTCTGAATCGCGACCGTTCCGCGGGCGCAAGCGAAAGGCCCCTGTCAGGATTTCTCCTGATCAGGGGCCTTTCTTGTGTCGCATTCTCGTTGCGGGGGCAGGATTTGAACCTACGACCTCCGGGTTATGAGCCCGGCGAGCTACCGAACTGCTCCACCCCGCGGCACAAGAATTTACTCTAGCACGCTTCGGAGGGTTCGTCACATCGAGGCCGGGTGCGAGGATGGGAACATGTCTTCGTCCGCGCTCACCGTCGCCGTCTGCCAGTTCCGTCCGACCGCGTCGCGCTCGGACAACCGCGCGCGCATCGCGGAACTGACGGCGGATGCCGCGGCGCGGGGAGCGCGCTTGGTCGTCTTTCCCGAGTACTCCAGTTACTTCGTCGACCCGATGGATCCGTCCCTTGCCGAGAACTCGGAGCCGATCGATGGCGATTTCGTGCAGGCGCTGCAGGCGACGGCTTCTGCTTATGAGGTCACGATCATCGCCGGTCTCGTCGAGAGTGCGGCCTCTGCAGGAACGGCGGGGGAGCGGGTGCGCAACGCGCTCGTCGCGGTGGATGCCACGGGCCTGCGCGCCGTCTACCGCAAGCAGCACCTCTACGACGCCTTCGGGCAGACCGAGTCGGACTGGATCGAACCCGGCGCGCTCGATGCGCCGCAGACGCTCGAGATCGACGGTCTGCGCGTGGCGATGATGACCTGTTACGACGTGCGCTTCCCTGAAGTCGCACGCACGCTCGTGGATGCCGGAGCCGACGTCATCGTCGTTCCCGCCGAGTGGGTGCGCGGGCCGTTGAAGGAGCAGCACTGGACGATGCTTCTCGCAGCGAGGGCGATCGAGAACACCGTGTACGTCGCAGCCGCCGACCACCCCACGCCGATCGGCGTCGGACATTCGCAGATCATCGACCCGCAAGGCGTCGTGCTCGCCGGCGTCGGGACGAACGAGGGCATCGCCGTGGCGGAGATCACCGCGGATGCCATTGCCAAGGTCCGTGAGGTCAACCCTGTGCTGCGGCTGCGCCGCTACCGCGTCGTCCCGGCTTGAGTCGACGTTTCGTCTCGCTCCGCTCGCTCAACGACCCGCGGGAGTCGCACCGCCCCGAGGCTCGACGGGGCGAGGGTGCTTCCTCTGCGGGGCGTTGAGCAAGGGAGCGCAGCGACCGCGACGAAACGGGTTGAGCGAGCCGCAGGCGAGTCGAAACCGAGCGAGCCGCAGGCGAGTCGAAACCGCGCGAGCCGCAGGCGAGTCGAAACCGCGCGAACCGCTAGAACGACGCGGCGGCCAAACGTGCCACGGCCTCCTCGAGCACCTCGATGCGCTTGCAGGCGGCGAACCGTACGAGCCCGGCGTAATCGCCCTGGTGCTCAGGGCTGACGAAGGCGCTCAACGGGATCGCAACGACCCCGGCGCGCTCGGGCAGCGCGCGGCAGAAGTCGGCAGCATCCGACCCTCCGAGAGGTGAGGCGTCTGCGACTGTGAAGTACCCGCCCTGCGGGGGCAGAATCTCGAACCCTGCCGCCTGCAGCCCGGTCCCGAGGAGCTCGTGCTTGTGCACGAGGGCGGCTGTGGCATCCGCGAAGAAGGCGTCTGGCAGGCGCAGCCCCACAGCGATCGCCGGCTGGAAGGGCGACCCGTTCGCGAACGTGAGGTACTGCTTCACGGTCAGCACGGCGGTGATGAGGTCGGCGGGTCCGTGCACCCAGCCGATCTTCCAACCGGTGGCCGAGAACGTCTTGCCGGCCGACGAGATCGTCAACGTCCGTTCGGCTGCTCCGGGCAGTGTCGCCAGCGGCACATGCGCGCCGGCGAATGTCAGGTGCTCGTACACCTCGTCGGTGACGATGACCGCGTCATGCTTCTCTGCCAGCCGCAGGACCTCGGCCTGCACCTCCGGTGAGAAAACGACGCCGGTGGGATTGTGCGGATCGTTGACGAGGATGATCCGGGTGCGGTCGGTGACGGATGCTGCGAGCACCTCGAGGTCCGGCTGGAAATCCGGCCGCCGGAGAGGAACGGTGCGCAGCCGCGCACCGGCCAGCGCGACCGCGGCGGCATACGAGTCGTAGTACGGCTCGAAGACGACGACCTCGTCGTCGGGGGAGTCGATCAGGGCGAGCAGCGTCGCCGTCAGCGCCTCGGTGGCGCCGGCGGTCACGATCACCGCGGTCTCCGGGTCGACATCGAGCCCGTAGAACCGCCGCTGATGCTCACTGATCGCTGCGAGCAGGTCGGGGTTTCCGCGCCCCGGCGGGTACTGGTTCATGCCCCGCGAGATCGCATCGCGGGCGGCCTCGAGAACCTCGTCGGGGCCGTCTTCGTCGGGGAATCCTTGACCGAGATTGATCGCCCCCGTTCTCACCGCAGATGCAGACATCTCTGCGAAGATGGTGGGCGCAACGACGCCGTCAGGGGAGAGCAGGCCCGCTCCCGCCGCAGTGCGCCGCCAGGCGCCGGGAATAGCACTCATGCAAACCAGGCTAAGGCCATAGGCAGCACTCACCCTGCCCATACCGAACGCACAGCTACGGGGGGCAATCTGAAATGGCGTCGATGAAGGAGCAGACATGAACGAGAACAACACCCCCGACCAGCCCGCGTCCCCCGAGCAGCCTGCACCGCAGACTCCGGACAGCACCCGTGCCGGTCACGACATGCCGTCCGCGTTCACCTCTGCGGCAGGAGCGCCCCCCGCGCAGCCGTCCGAGCAGCACCCGGCTCCGACGGGCAGCACGGCACAGGGCGCAGCCTTCGGCATCCCCACCCCCGCCGACCCCCACGCGCACACCGTTCCCGTCACCCCGTACGCCGCGGGCGGTGCTGATTCGACAGCACCGGTCACGCCGATCCAGACGAAGTCGAAGGAGAAGAAGTCCTTCGGCGCCGGCAAGGTCGCGGCTCTCATCGTCGCCGCGTCCCTCGTCGGCGGTGCCGCCGGTCTCGGTACGAGCTACCTCGGCAGCACGCTCTGGGCGCAGCCGTCCGGGTCCACCGCCACCAGCCCCGACACGATCACGGTGAACAACCCCGGCTCGGTCAACGAGACCACGGCGATCGCGACGGACGTGCTTCCCTCCGTCGTCACGATTCAGGCCGCAGGGTCGAGCGAGTCGGGCAGCGGTTCCGGCGTCATCCTCAGCGAGGACGGCTACGTGCTCACGAACACGCACGTCGCCACGCTCGGCGGCGCCGAAGCGGAACCGACCATCCGCGTGACGACCTCGGACGGCCACATCTACAACGCCGAGATCGTCGGTACCGACCCGATCTACGACCTCGCGGTGATCAAGCTCGAGGGCGCCGAAGGCCTGAAGCCGATCGAGTTCGCCGATTCGTCCGAGATCAACGTCGGCTCCACAGCGGTCGCCGTCGGCGCTCCGCTGGGGCTGTCCAACTCGGTGACCACCGGCATCGTCAGCGCGCTGAACCGCAGCATCCAGATCGCCTCATCGGCAGTGCCCGACTCGGCGACCGAGGACGCTCCGCAAGACGAGGGCGGGCAGGGCAGTCCGTTCCAGTTCGACCTCCCGGGCACCGAGCAGCAGGGCGCGAGCCAGTCGATCTCGATCTCGGTCATCCAGACGGATGCGGCGATCAACCCCGGCAACTCCGGCGGCGCGCTCGTCGACAGCGAGGGCAAGCTCATCGGCATCAACGTCGCCATCGCCACGGCCGGCAGTGCCGAGGAGTCCGGTTCCATCGGCGTCGGCTTCTCGATCCCGTCGAACATCGCCAAGCGCGTGTCCGACGAGATCATCGAGAACGGCTCCGCCACGCACGGTCTGCTGGGCACGACGGTTCAGGATGCCGCATCGGTCGAGAGCGCAGATGTCGCCGGCGCCGTGATCGTCGACCCCACCAGCGGTGGCCCCGCGGCGGAGGCGGGGCTGCGCAAGGGCGACATCGTCACCGAGTTCAACGGGCTGCCGATCACCGGCGCCACTGATCTCACCGCCCAGGTCCGCGCGGCAGCCGCCGGCAGCGACGCGCAGATCACATATGTGCGAAACGGCGAGTCGCACCAGACCGATGTGACGCTCGGCGAGTTGGATCTCTGACCACAGCGCTCTCTGACCAC
>NZ_JBQDVP010000015.1:3208-6643 GCF_052102115.1 Microbacterium sp. | reverse complement strand
TCTCTGACCACAGCGCTCTCTGACCACCGCGTTCCCAGATCAGGACGCCACCCCGCGATAGGCTCGCGGGGTGGCGTCCTTCTCATTCGGCTCCGGGAACGCGGCGAAGCTGTTGCGCATCCCGCTGTATGCCGCAGGGCGCATGGGAACGTTCCTGGTCCCGCGCGGACGCCGGTGGGTGTTCGGCAGCGGTGCCGGTGTGGCCGACGGAGCACTGGCTCTCTGGCATGTCGCGACCGCGGCTCAGCACAGCACTGTATGGCTCACCTCGTCGGAGCGTGAGCGAGCGACGGCGACGGCGCTCGGCATCCCGACGATCCGGAAGTCCTCGCTGCGGGGCTGGTGGGTCACGGCTCGCGCGGGCGTCATCGTCGTCACGCACGGTCAGGGCGACGTGAACCGCTACGCCGTGGCCGGTGGTTTTCTCGTGCAGTTGTGGCACGGTATCCCGCTCAAGCGCATCGGGCTCGACTCGCCGGCCACGACCGAGGTGCCCGCCGTCCCCGGTGCAGGCGTGCTGCGACGCCTGGTGGCGTTCTTCTACCGCGAGACGGCACGGCGCATCCGCCTGATGCCCGCGGCATCCGATCGCTCACGGGGACGCCTGGAGTCGGCCTTCGCTCTCGACGACGCGCGGGTCGTCGTCACAGGCGAGCCGCGCGTCGACGTGCTCTCGGCCGGATCGCCGGACGAACGGCGAGCCGCGGCATCCGCTCTGCTCGAGAACGCGGCCGGATCCCTGCCGACGGGCGCGCGCACCCTGCTGTACGCGCCGACGTGGCGCGACGGGGCCGACGATCCTGCCGTCCCCACGGCCGCGGAGTGGGTGCGCATCGTCACGATCCTCGAGCAGCAGAACGCGGTGCTGTTCGTCCGCTCGCATCCGCTCGGAGCCGGTGCCTACCGGCCGCCCCTGCCGAGCATGCGCATTCGGATGCTGGGGTCATCGGTCCTCGCGGATGTGACACCGGCGCTGCCGGGCATCGATGTGCTGATCACCGACTACTCCTCGATGGCGTACGACGTGGGGCTGCTCGGGATGCCGGTGCTCTACCTCGCCCCGGATGCCGATGAGTACGCGCGCACGCGCGGTTTCTACGGGCGGTACGAAGACGTCGCGGGCACGGATGCCGCAAAGGACTGGGATGGACTGCTGGCGCAGGTCGAGTCGCTGCTCACCGACGAGCAGGTATTCGCGGAGCGTTCCGCGCGATCCAGTACGCTCAGCGCTCAGATGCACGCTCACCGCGACGGACGAAACGCCCGCCGCGTCTACCAGGCCATACGTGCGCGGGCGGTCCCCGCGCCGAGAGGAGCACGATGACCACCGTTCTCATCGATGAGCAGGCCGAGAATCTGGTCGTAGCCGGCACCGGGCCCAAACCGCCCTCGGCGACGCTCGACGGTCCGCGTGCGCGGGTCGACGCGCGGATCACCGGCGGCGGCAAGACGTGGAAGGCAACGTTCCCCCTGCGCGTCTCGCGGTGGGGCGGTTCCGAGCTGCCGCTGCCGTCGGGCCGGTACCAGCTGCGCGTCGACGGCGAGGACCTGTCTGCACTCGAGCCCGAGTCGTGGCTGCTGAGCGGTCTGCGCGTCTCGGTCCGCGGCGCGATCGTCACGGTCGCACCGCCGCTGGACGCCGTGTACGAGACGGCCGAGGGGCAGAGGGCGCTCGAGGAGCGCTACGTGGCGCAGCCCGGGGGCGACGAGAACGCCGTGTTCTTCGAGAGCTTCTACGGGCAGAGCGCCGGCTGCAACCCGTACGCGCTCGATCACGAGATCGCGGCGCGCGCACCTGGTGTCACCCGGTACTGGAGCATCGTCGACCGGTCGGTCCGGGTGCCGGAGGGCGCGGTCGCCGTCGTCGAGGGGAGCCCGGAGTGGTGGCATGCCCGGGGAGCTGCACGACTGCTGATCGTGAACGACTGGCTGCGTCGGCGCTTCGTCCGCAAGCCCGGCCAGAAGGTGCTGCAGACCTGGCACGGCACGCCGCTCAAGCGTCTGGCGCTGCACCGTCCCGGATTCGATCCCCGGCGGATGGCGGCCATCGTCAAGGAATCGCGGCGCTGGGATGCGCTGCTTGCGCAGAACCTGTATTCGGAGCGCATCCTCAAGAAGGCGTATGCGTTCTTCGGCAAGCCGATCTGGACCGACGGATACCCGCGCAATGACGTGCTCGTCGACGGCAGCGGTGCGGAGACGCGCAAGGTGCTGGGCATCGGGCCGCAGGAGCGCGTGCTGCTGTACGCGCCGACCTGGCGCGACGACCGCTCCGAGATCGTCGATTTCGTCGACGCGCAGCGGCTCGCCGAGCAGACGGATGCTGTCGTGCTGGTGCGCGGACACTCGCGCACTCTGCAGCCGGGCAGAGACCAGTCCGGCGCACGCGTCATCGACGTCACCGGGTTCCCGGAGACCGCCCGGCTGCTGCTGGTCGCCGACGCGCTCATCACCGATTACTCCTCGGTGATGTTCGATTTCAGCGTCACGGGCAAGCCGATGTACTTCCTCGTGCCCGATCTCGACCACTACCGGGGTCAGCTGCGGGGCTTCTACTTCGACCTCGCGGTGCGGGCGCCGGGTCCGCTGGTGTCGACGCAGGACCAGCTCGTCGCAGCCCTCGGCGACCCGTCGGTGCCGGGCCGTTTCGCCCCGCGCTACGCCGCGTGGCGCAACCAGTTCAACCGCCTCGACGACGGTCATGCGGCCGAGCGCGTCGTCTCTCGGCTGCTCGATCTCGGTTACATCGCCGGGTAGCGAGCCGACGTCGAACTGTGCGCGTCGGCCATAGGCTGTCGGCATGCGTGAACGCGAGGGGAACGACGAGACGAGATCGACGAAGCGATCGCGGCGCGATTTCTTCCGCTACGGCGGCACGGCGGCAGCCGGAGCGCTCCTGGGCGGTGCCGTGGGCGGGGCGGTCGGATTCGCGGCGGGCGACCGGACGGGGTTCCACGAGGGAGAGAGCGACTTCAGCGCACTCACACCCCGTCACGCCCCCGGGTTCGACCACGTCGTCGTCGTGATGGGCGAGAACCGCTCCTTCGACAACCTGCTCGGGTACCTGTACTCCCAGGAGAACCTGCCGGAGGGCCAGAGCTTCGACGGGCTCGCCTTCGGCGAGTACTACAACAAGACGAAAGACGGCACGCGTGTGGACGCGCACGTCTACGAGGGCGCGACAGACAAGATCATGGCTCACCCGGATCCGGACCCGGGTGAGGAGTTCCCGCACGTCAACACGCAGATCTTCGGCACCGTCGAGCCGGCAGGCAACGCGAAGCTCTATGTCGAGAGCATGGAAGCGCCGTACAACACCCCGCAGCACGGCGAGCACGCCACCATGGGCGGGTTCCTCCACGACTACATCATCAATTTCGAACGCTTGAAGAAGGGCACCGCGCCCACCACCGACGAGGCGAAGCACATCATGGG
>NZ_JBQDVP010000015.1:0-3108 GCF_052102115.1 Microbacterium sp. | reverse complement strand
AGCTGGAAGATCTACTTCGACGAAGTGCAGATGCTGTCGTTCACCGGTGTGCTGCACGCCCCGGTGCTGGAAAAGTTCTGGCGCACTGAGCATTTCGGCACCATGGATGACTTCTACGCCGATGCCGAGCATGGCGACCTGCCCGCGTACGCGTTCATCGAACCGCGCATGATGTACAACCACAACGACTTCCACCCACCGTTCGGACACCTTCACGAGAGTGACGTCAGCGGAACAGAGATCATCAACAGCGCGTACTCCGACGTGCGTGCGGGCGACGAACTCATCCACGACATCTACACGGCAGTCCGCGCGAGCAAGACGCCCGACGGATCGAATGCGGTGAACACCCTGCTGCTGATCACGTTCGACGAGCACGGCGGATGCTTCGACCACGTACCGCCGCCGGCGGCCACGCCGCCCGACGATTCCGGTGCGGGCGAGATGGGGTTCGAATTCGATCGGCTCGGATGCCGCGTGCCGGCGATCGCCGTCTCGGCGTATACGCGGTCGGGAACCGTGATCAACGACGAGATGCATCACGGATCCGTGATCGCGACGCTGAGCCGCCTGCACGGGCTCAAGCCGCTCACCAAGCGCGATGCCGGGGCGAACGACCTGTTCAACATCATCAACCTGCAGCAGCCGCGCCATCCCTCTGACTGGCCGGAGACGCGGCCGTCGTTCACTCCGCCGAACCCGGAGGAGAAGCCCATGCATCCGGCGCACGCCCACAAGGACAAGCCGCTGACCCCGCCCGCGCGCGGCCTGCTGGGACTGCTCCTCGCGCGTCAAGGCCTCTCCGACACGGATGAGCCGCAAACGTTCGGCGAGGCGTACGACCTGCTGCACTCGCGGGGCAGGGGACTGTTCGGCCCACCGGAGGACGCGTGAACAAGTGCCCGAGTTGAGATCTCCCGGTCCGTCGCGGCGCAGCGCGAACGTGCAGTCCCGAAGACGCGTGCGTCGGCGCCGTCGTACCGTCGTGGCGTCGTTGGCCGTCGTCATCGTGGCTCTCGGGGCCGGAGGGTTCGCCCTGATCTCGTCGCTGAGCGGCGACGCGGAGCCGGCAGAGGCGACCAACGCTGCGGAGAGGTCCGAGCCCACCTCCGTACCGACGCCCGAGCCGCCGAGTCTGACCGCCGCAGAACAGCTTCTCGCCGACGCCGACGACCCGCTGGCCTGTGCGGTGAGTTTCGAGGGCGAGGGGATCGCGCAGGAGCCGATGCTGCAGACGCAGGACGCGCTGTACGCCGCACTGCCGATCCCCGCGCAGGACGGGCAGGTGTTCGCCGGCTGGTACGCGAGCCCCGAGGCTGCTGCCGCGTACGAGGTCGACGGGCGGGTGAACGGCTCGGAGCCGGTGGCATGCACGGATCAGCGGATGGTGCTGCACGGAGCGTGGATGAGCCCGGAGGACAACGTGGCCGCCGGTTCGCAGATCCCGATCCTCATGTACCACCAGTTCACGTCGCGCCCCGAGGGCGAGGACGGCTGGCTCCGCGGCAACTACGCCTACATCGGCGACTTCGACGCGCAGATGAACCACCTCGCGACCACGGGCTTCTACATGCCGACCTGGGACGAGTTGAGCGCCTTCATCGACGGCAGGCTCTTCCTGCCGAACCGGTCGGTGATCGTCACCGACGACGACGCTGATCAGACCTGGTTCGATCTCGCCGTGCCGGTCGTCGACAAGCACCAGGTGCTGGCGACGTCGTTCATGATCACCGCCTATCGGCAGGATCCGGCACCGTCGCCGTACGTCCTGCGGCGCTCGCACACCCACGACATGCACGAGGCCGGGGAGAACGGCGAGGGGCGGATGGTCAACTGGACGGCGGAGGAGATCGCGGCCGACCTCAACACCTCCGGCGACGTCCTCGGCGTCCGCGAGGTCATCGCCTACCCGTTCGGACACTTCAACGACACGGCCAAAGAGGGCGTCGCCATGGCGGGGTATGAGATGGCCAGGACGATCGAACCGGGGCGGGTGCAGATCGGCACCGACAAACTCGCCCTGCCGGTCGTGCGCATCGACTACGGGATGGGGCTGGACACGCTGATCAACCTCATCGGCTGAGCGCGGTGCGGGCCGCCCGGCGACCGCGGTTCACGGCAGCGGGGTGTTGCGCGTGCCCAGGCGCGAAGCATCCACCGTGTCGCGCGCTCCGCGCAGCACGCCGCCGATGAACCCGAAGCCCCAGGACAGGTGCATGGTCGGCAGCACCGCCAGCGTCCAGATCCTCTCACGGGCAGGACGCCCGCCCCCGGGCTTGAGCGCCATGGCGGTCACGAGCAGGGCGTACGCGATCAGCGGCAGGTAGACGATGGATGCCACGATCGACGCGATTCCGCCCAGCACACGCGAGATCTGCAGCACACCGACGATGAGGGCGAGCACGGCGTTCATCAGCAGCGCCGGGGGTGCGAAGAATCGTAGGCCGTTGCTGCGGCCGTACCGGCGCACCAGCTCTCCGCGCCACGCCCCGGTCGCGCGGAACTGGCGCGCCAGTCGCCACCAGCTCTCGCGGGGCCAGTAGGTCACCGACAGCTGCGGGTCGAGCCAGACTTTGTGGCCGGCCTGGCGGATGCGCAGATTCAGCTCCCAGTCCTCACCGCGACGGATCGTCTCATCGAACAGCCCGACTTCATCGAGCACGGCGCGGCGCATGACGCCCAGATAGGCCGACTCGGCCTCGCCCTCGTGCGTGGTGCCGTGGTACGCGCCGCCGCCGAGACCGATCGGGGAGTTGTAGGCGCGGGCGACGGCCTTCTGGAACGGGGTCCTGCCGTCGGCGCGCATGACGCCGCCCACGTTCGCCGCTCCGGTGCGCTCCAGCGTCGCCAGCGCTCGCCGCGCGTAACCGGGTGAGAGCTCGGAATGCGCGTCGACCCGCACGATCGTGGGGTAGCGGCTCGCACGGATCGCGGCGTTGAGCCCGACGGGGATGTGCGCGGCGGGGTTGTCGACGAGGCGGATGCGGGCGTCATCGGCCGCGAGTCGCTGCGCGAACTCGGTCGTGCCATCGGTGGACGGCCCGAGTGCGAGGACGAGCTCGCTCGGACCGTCGAGCTCCTGTGCGAGCACCGAGCCCACGGCGTGCT
>NZ_JBQDVP010000014.1:0-66968 GCF_052102115.1 Microbacterium sp. | reverse complement strand
CGACACCGTCAAGGGCGGCGACTACCTCGTCGACCAGGACGCTGCGGAGATCCTCGCCAAGGAGGCCATCGACGCGGTCATCGACCTCGAGAACATGGGGCTGCCGTTCAACCGCACGCCCGAGGGCAAGATCGACCAGCGCCGCTTCGGCGGGCACACCGCTGAGCACGGCAAGACGCCGGTGCGGCGCGCCTGCTACGCCGCCGACCGCACCGGGCACATGATCCTGCAGACGCTGTTCCAGAACTGCGTCAAGCTCGGCATCAACTTCTTCAACGAGTTCTACGTGCTCGACCTGATCACGGTCACGGGCGAGGACGGCAGCACCCAGGTCGCGGGCGTCGTCGCCTACGACCTCGCCACCGGCGAGCTGCACGTGTTCCAGTCCAAGGCCGTCATCTTCGCGACCGGCGGTTTCGGCAAGATCTTCAAGACGACTTCCAACGCGCACACCCTCACCGGTGACGGCGTCGGCATCGTCTGGCGCAAGAACCTGCCGCTGGAGGACATGGAGTTCTTCCAGTTCCATCCGACCGGCCTCGCCGGTCTCGGCATCCTGCTCACCGAGGGCGCCCGCGGCGAAGGCGCGATCCTGCGCAACGAGTCCGGTGAGCGCTTCATGGAGCGCTACGCCCCCACCATCAAGGACCTCGCCCCGCGCGACATCGTGGCACGCTCGATGGTGCAGGAGGTCCTCGATGGCCGCGGCGCCGGCCCGCACAAGGATTACGTCTACCTGGACTGCACGCACCTCGGCGCCGAAGTCCTCGAGACCAAGCTCCCCGACATCACCGAGTTCGCCCGTACCTACCTCGGCGTCGACCCCGTCACCGAGCCCGTGCCGGTGATGCCGACGGCGCACTACGCCATGGGCGGCATCCCCACCAACAACGACGCCGAAGTCCTCGCCGACAACGACACCGTCGTTCCCGGTCTGTACGCGGCCGGTGAGTGCGCGTGCGTGTCGGTGCACGGCTCGAACCGCCTGGGCACCAACTCACTGCTCGACATCAACGTCTTCGGCAAGCGCGCCGGCAACAACGCCGTGGCGTATGCGAAGACCGCTGAGTTCGTACCGCTGCCTGAGAATCCGGCCGCGTATGTCAAGGACATGATCGAGCACCTGCGCGACAGCAACGGCACGGAGCGCGTCGCCGTGCTGCGCAAGAAGCTCCAGGACGAGATGGACCGCGGAGCCCAGGTGTTCCGCACGCATGAGTCGCTCGAGCACGTGCTCGGCGTCATCGCCGAGCTGCGCGAGCGCTACCGGAACGTCTACATCGACGACAAGGGCCACCGGTTCAACACCGACCTGCTCGAGGCCGTCGAACTCGGATTCCTGCTCGACATCGCCGAGGTCGTCGTCTATGCGGCGCAGAACCGCGAAGAGAGCCGTGGCGGACACATGCGCGACGACTTCCCCAAGCGCGACGACGAGAACTGGATGAAGCACACCATGGCCTATCTGACCGGTGACCCGCACTCGTCGACCCCGGCAGATCACATCAGACTCGACTCGAAGCCGGTCGTCCAGACCCGCTACCAGCCGATGGAGAGGAAGTACTGAGAATGTCGAACGCCGTCGCAGACGCCCCCGCAGCCGCAGATCCGGCCGTCCAAGCCTTCCTGGTCACGTTCATCGTCCGCCGGTTCGACCCGGAGCAGGACGCCGAGCCCCGCTGGGTCGACTACGACGTGGAGCTCTTCTCGACCGATCGCGTGCTCGATGCCCTGCACAAGATCAAGTGGGAGGTCGACGGTTCGCTGTCTTTCCGCCGCTCGTGCGCACACGGCATCTGCGGCTCAGACGCGATGCGCATCAACGGTCGCAACCGCCTCGCCTGCAAGACGCTGATCAAGGACCTCGACATCTCGAAGCCCATCTACGTCGAGGCGATCAAGGGACTGCCCCTCGAGAAAGACCTCATCGTCGACATGGAGCCGTTCTTCGCCTCCTACCGCGAGGTGCAGCCATTCCTGGTCGCCGGCTCCGCCCCTGAGAAGGGCAAGGAGCGCGTGCAGACGATCGCCGACCGCGCGATCTTCGACGACACCACCAAGTGCATCCTGTGCGCCGCATGCACCTCGTCGTGCCCGGTGTTCTGGACCGACGGGCAGTACTTCGGCCCTGCCGCCATCGTCAATGCGCACCGCTTCATCTTCGACTCGCGCGATGACAACGCCGAGGTGCGCCTGGACATCCTCAACGACAAGGAGGGCGTCTGGCGCTGCCGCACGACCTTCAACTGCTCCGAGGCGTGTCCGCGCGGCATCGAGGTGACCAAGGCGATCGCCGAGGTCAAGCAGGCCGTCCTGCGTGGGCGTCCCTGACACCGGCTGTCTCCGAGAACACCCGAGCACGCGTATCCCCTCGGTAGGGTTGGGGCGTGTCCGATTCCGACCCCGCCGAGGCACGAGCAGCACTCGATGACCCCGGACGCTTCGATGCCGCGGTCGAACGCGCCAGCGCGCTGACCAAGCGCACCCTCGCGCTGTTCCCCGTGCGGGTCTGGCGGCATTTCCTGCAGAACAACGGCTTCCTCCTCGCCGCGGGCGTGAGTTATCAGGCGCTGTTCGCGATCTTCGCCGCGATCTATCTTGCCTTCGCGATCTCCGGTCTGTGGCTGGGCGGAAGCACAGAGGCCGTCGATGCGCTGATCGACGTCATCAACAGCTACGTTCCTGGGCTGATCAGCGACCAGAGCGAGCTGCTCACCCCGCAGCAGGCACATGAGATCGCAGCCGGCACGGCCGGGGTGCTCAGCATCACCGGTCTGATCGCCCTCGTCGCGGTCATCTGGACCGCGATCGGCTGGGTCACTTTCTCGCGTCGCGCGGTGCGCGACACGTTCGGGCTCCCTCCGGACCGTCGCAGCTTCGTCATGCTCAAGGCCCGCGACCTCCTGGCAGCACTCATCTTCGGAGTCGCGCTGGTCGCGGGGTCATCGCTGAGCTACGGCAGTGCCGCGGTGCTGACCTGGGCGCTCGCGCTGCTCGGGTGGGATGCCGGTTCGGATGCGGTGAATCTGCTGATCCGCCTGGGTACCATCGTCGTCTCGTTCGTACTGCTCTCCTCCGCGCTGGCCGCGATGGTGCGCTTCCTCACGGGCACATCGCTGCGGTGGCGCACGATCTGGCCGGGCGCGCTGCTCGGCGGCGGTGCCATGACGGTCCTGCAGTTCGGCGCGGGGTTCCTGCTCGCCTACTCGCCGACCAATCCCCTGCTCGCGACGTTCGCGATCTTCGTCGGGCTTCTGCTGTGGTTCCGCATCAACGGCGTCATCATGCTGAGCGCCGCGGCCTGGATCGCTGTGGCCGCACGGGATCGAGACGTTCCCATGCTCCGGCAGACCGAAGACGAGCGCATCATCGCCGAGTATCAGGCGCTGCTCGTAGCAGCGCGCATCCGCCTGCGCGATGCGCGCGCGACACTGGACGGCGCACCCTGGTATCGGGCGTGGAGCGCTCGGAGAGCCGCCCATGCCGCCGAGAACGACCTGAACGCCCTCCTCGCCGATCCCCCGGAGCGCCCGGCGCCGGACGCCCGGGCTGCGCACCGTCTCGTCGCAGAGCGGTCACGGGCGCGCCACGATGTCCGGGGCTCTCGTTAGGCTGGGTCCATGCCCCATCTGCGCGTCGCCTCGGTCAATGTCAACGGCATCAGGGCAGCTGCCCGCAACGGGATGAGCGGGTGGCTCGACACCGCTGGCGTCGACATCCTCACGCTGCAGGAGGTCCGTGGGCAGGACGAGCATCTCGAGGCCGCGCTGCCCGGCTGGTCGATCATCCATGACGAGGGTGCGGCGAAGGGGCGCGCGGGGGTCGCGATCGCCAGCCGCACCCCCGTACTGTCCTCACGCACGGCGTTCGGCGCCGAAGACTTCGATTCGAAGGGGCGCTGGATCGAGGGCGACTTCCTCCTCGGCGATCGTCCGCTCACGGTGGTGAGCGCATACGTGCACACCGGCGAGGCTGACACCCCGAAACAGGACGAGAAGTGGAAGTTCCTCGAGGCCCTCGGCACGCGTACGACCGAGCTCGGGAGCAACAACGCACTCGCGCTCGTCACCGGCGACCTCAACGTCGGTCATCGTGAGCTCGACATCAAGAACTGGCGCGGCAACCGTAAGAAGTCCGGATTCCTCCCCCGCGAGCGCGCGTACTTCGACCGCTTCCTCGGTGAGGCAGGCGCCGAGGTGACCGGTGTCGACGGTTCGGCGGGCACCGGACTCGGCTGGGTCGATGTCGGCCGCCGTTTCCACGGTGAGGTCGACGGTCCGTACACCTGGTGGTCGGTGCGCGGCCAGGCCTTCGACAACGACACCGGGTGGCGCATCGATTATCACCTCGCGACGCCGGCGCTGGCAGAGCGTGTCGCGGACTATCGGGTCGCGCGGGCCGCCAGCTACGCCGAGCGGTGGAGCGATCACGCGCCGGTCATCGTCGACTACTCGTACTGAGCCTGCACCGGGTCGGTGTTGCGGTGGTAGGCGTATCGGAACCACCCGCGGTACGCCATGACCGTCCCGACGATGGGATTGCGCACCTCGGCGACGATCGTCCGCCGTTCGCGGTGCGGGTCGTATCCGTCTTCGACCGCGACGTCGACGCCAAGAAATCGGGGCAGGCGTATGCGAGCTCTCGCGATGCGGATGCGGCAGGCACGCGAACGCAGGCTGAGGTTTCCCGCCGGCGTCGCCGTGCACTCCAGCAGGATCTCGATGCGACGGTGGCGCCCGAGAACATCGACCACCGTGCCGGGAGCCGCACCGGGAAGGAGCATATCGACGAATGTCTCGCTGTGGGAGCGGAAGTGGAAGGTGCGCGTGGCCGTCAGCGCCGGTGTCGCCCTATCGCCGCGACGCGGACGGTTGACGACCTGGAACGGCACGTTGCGCTCCATCCGCGTGACGAGAAGATCCGGTCCGACCACCGGTCGCAGCAGCAGCATGAGGCGCCGCAACGGACTGCCCGCGACCTCGAACACGCCGTGCCCTTCGCCGTGATCATGTCTTTGTGGAGGACCAGCGACGTACTCGAGCACTTCCGGCTGGAGCCGATCGGCATCCGCTCCCAAGGCCGCGAGGAACACGGAACCGTCTCGGGAACGGGGCGACGCGGACACGACTTCAGCGTATGGCACTCACGGTGACGCGCAGCATCCATGCCGGCTGATGTCGCGCGGCGGAGGAGCGCCCTCCCCCGCCGCGTAGGATTGATGACGTGACGAAACCTCGCCTTTACTCCGGAATGCAGCCCTCCGCCGACTCTCTCCAGATCGGCAACTACATCGGAGCGCTCCTGCAGTGGCGGGATCTGCAGGCCTCCTACGATGCGTTCTTCTCCGTCGTCGACCTGCACGCGCTCACCGTCGCGCAGGACCCGGAGTCGCTGCGCGAGAAGACGCGACGCACCGCCGCGCAGTACATCGCCGCGGGCATCGAGCCGTCGCAGTCGACGCTGTACGTGCAGTCGCACGTGCGTGCGCACGCCGAGCTGGCCTGGATCCTCTCGACCATCACGGGGTTCGGTGAGGCAGGGCGCATGACCCAGTTCAAGGACAAGACGGCCCGGTACGGCCAGGACGCCACCAGCGTCGGACTCTTCACGTACCCCGTGCTGATGGCCGCCGACATCCTGCTGTACCAGACCGACGTAGTGCCGGTCGGTGACGACCAGAAACAGCACGTCGAGCTCACCCGCGATCTCGCCGAGCGGTTCAACTCACGATTCGGCGAGGCGTTCGTCGTGCCGATGCCGGTGATCCAGAAGGAAACGGCCCGCATCTACGACCTGCAGAATCCGGCGGCGAAGATGTCGAAGTCTGCCGAGAGCGACGCCGGCGTTCTGTGGATGCTGGATGACCCGGCGAAATCGGCGAAGAAGATCATGCGCGCGGTGACCGACAACGAAGGCTCGGTGCGCTTCGACCGGGAGAACAAGCCCGGCGTCTCGAACCTGCTCACGATCTACGCGGCCCTCTCCGGCCGTCAGGTCGCCGCCATCGAAGACGAGTACGCCGGTCGCGGCTACGGCGACTTCAAGAAGGGCCTCGCCGAGGTCGTCGTCGCCGAGTTCGAACCGGTCCGCGCCCGCGCTCAGGAGCTGCTCGACGACCCCGCCGAGCTCGACCGCATACTGGCCGAGAATGCAGCGCGGGCGGATGCCGTCGCCGATGCGACGCTCGCCGACGTCTACGAGAAGGTCGGGCTGCTCCGCCGCGTCTGACCCGCACTCTAGGATGGGTGCGTGACAGATCCGCAGTTTCCGCCGCCATCCCCGTACGGACCGTCGTCCACCGGACCGACTCCGCCTGTGCCACAGGCACCCGGCCAAGCCGCTCCCCCGTATTCGACGACGCCCCCGGCGCAGTATCCCTCCCCTCCCGGCGCGTACCCCGCACCGGTCGGCGGCTATGCGGCCCCCGGAGGCGCGTACCAGGCGCCCCAGCCCGCGGAACCGCGGTCTGCCGGGCTCGGCGTCGTGGCGTTCGTGTTGTCCATCGTCGCGGTCGTCGTGGCCCCGATCATCGGCGGGATCGCCGGTTACCAGATCGGCTACGCCCTCCCCACGGTCATGGAGTACGTCGATACGACGACGTCAGACCTGTCGTTCCTCTCACCGGTGCGCGATCGGGTGCTGATGGGCGAGATCGGATTCTGGGCGGGAACGCTCGCCGGTATCGCAGCGATCGTGCTCGGCATCATCGCGATCGCGAAACGCCGCGGCCGCGTGTGGGGCATCGTCGCGCTCATCGTGGCCGTGCTCGCGCCGGTCGTCTTCTTCATCGTGCTGAGCATCACCCTGGGCGTCGGCGCAGGCACCGGCGCGGTGACGTACGGGGCGTGATCCTGCCGGTCGATCAGCGGGGCGCGTGATGCTTCTGCTGCGCCGCAAGCAAGCCGTCTGCGACGAGCAGCTCGACGGCATCGGAGGCATCCGACACGAGGATCGGCAGAGTCTCGCGCTCGGTCTTCCCGAACGGTGAGAGCACCCAGTCCGCCGGGTCCTGACGACCGGGCGGGCGTCCGATGCCGACGCGCACGCGCGGGAAGTCGGCGGTTCCGATCGCGCGGGCGATGTCACGCACACCGTTGTGGCCGCCGTGTCCGCCCCCGATCTTGAGCTTGAGCGCGTCGAACGGAATGTCCAGCTCGTCATGGATCACCACCGTGCGCTCGGGTGGGACGGAGTAGAAGCGCGCGAGGGCGGCGACCGGCGTGCCGGAGACGTTCATGAACGAGTTCGGTTTGGCCAGCACGAGCTTGTCTGCACCGGGGCGCAGCCACGTCTCGACGACGCGTGCACCGCCCTTGTGCTCGCGGAAGTTCTCACCGCGCCGACGGGCGAGCTCGTCCACGACCAGCTGCCCGACGTTGTGTCGGGTCGTCTCGTACCGAGGTCCGGGATTTCCCAGTCCTACGATCAGCCAGGTGTCAGCCATGCGCCCTCATCTCTCGACGTCGTCAGAATACGACAGCTCGGCATACGACGAAGGGGACGCGATCAGCTCGCGTCCCCTTCGTGAAGCCGGTGCGGTTACTCCGCGGCGTCTTCGCCGGAGGCGGGCTCAGCAGCGGTCTCGCCCGCGGCGGCCTCTGCGCCTTCCTCGGTCTCGGCGTCGGCCTCGGGCTGCTCGATCGGCACGTAGATCGCGACGACGAGAGTCTCCGGTTCGGCGAGAAGCGCTGCGCCCTTGGGCAGCTTCACATCGGCGGCCGTGATGTGCTGGCCCTCCTCGAGGCCCTCGACCGAAACCTCGACGTGCTCCGGGATGTTGGTCGCCTCGACCTCGACGGCGAGCGAGGTCGCGTCGAGGTTGGCGACGGTGCCGGGGAACGGCTCGCCGGTGACGAAGATCGGGACGTCGACGTGGATCTTCTCGCCCTTCTTCACGACGAGCAGGTCGATGTGCTCGATGATCTGACGCACGGGGTCGCGCTGAACATCCTTGACGAGGGCGAGGTGGTCGGTGCCCTCGACGTCGAGCTCGAGCAGCGCGTTGGCGCGGCGGATGATCAGCGAGACCTGGTGGCCGGGGAGGGCCACGTGCACGGGCTCGGTACCGTGACCGTAGATGACGGCGGGGATCTTGCCGGCGGCGCGCAGGCGGCGGGCGAAGCCCTTGCCGAACTGCTCGCGGACCTCGGCGTGGACCTTGGTGTCCTCAGACATTGATTCTCCTTCGGGGCACACGGCGAACAGTTCACCGCGTGGGGGTCTTGTGGTCGGCTTCCCGACGCAGACGTGCGAAAAAGCCACGAGGCTGGATTCGCCGCGTCGATCACGGATGCCGCGCACGCGAAGCATCCCTCGCCGAGGAACTCATCCATCGTACCCGATGACCCGATAGGCTGAAACACAGACCCTCCCTACGCAGAACACGCAGATCGGAGTCCGGCATGATTGACGGCGCTTTCCTCTCGCACGCCATCCTGTGGCTGATCGGTGCCATGACCCTGTGCGCCACCGTCCTGACCGTCGGTGCGCTCTTCTCCATGGGACGCACCGGCTACCGCAAGGACTGAACCGCCGTCACGGCAATTCGCTGCACCCGACGTCACAGATGCGGCGGCTCCTCACGTACAGCGATAATCTGAGGCCATCCCCAACTTCACGATCGAGGAGCAGTCTGTGCCGGAAGCATCAGCGAACATCGGAGTCGTCGGACTCGCGGTCATGGGTTCGAATCTCGCCCGCAATCTCGCCAGCCGCGAGGGCAACAACGTGGCGATCTTCAACCGCAGCTACGAGAAGACGCAGACTCTGCTCGACGAGCATCCGGAGGCCGAGTTCATCCCGGCATCCACCTACGAAGAGTTCGCAGCCAACCTGCAGAAGCCGCGCACGGCGATCATCATGGTCAAGGCCGGCGCTGGCACCGACGCCGTGATCGACGAACTCACGCGGGTCTTCGAGCCGGGCGACATCATCGTCGACGGCGGCAATGCGTACTTCCCCGACACGATCCGCCGTGAGAAGGCCGTCCGCGAGACCGGGATCAACTTCGTCGGCGCCGGGATCTCCGGCGGCGAGGAGGGGGCACTGCTGGGCCCGTCGATCATGCCGGGCGGCTCGGACGAGTCGTGGGTCACCCTCGGGCCGATCCTGAAGTCCATCGCCGCCGTCGCCGAGGGCGAGCCGTGCGTCACGCACGTCGGCCACGACGGCGCCGGTCACTTCGTGAAGATGGTGCACAACGGCATCGAGTACGCCGACATGCAACTCATCGCCGAGGCGTACGACCTCATCCGCCGCGGCACGGGCAAGACGCCGGCCGAGATCGCCGAGATCTTCGCCGAATGGAACAGGGGCGAGCTCGAGTCGTACCTGATCGAGATCACCGCCGAGGTGCTCCGCCAGGTGGATGCCGAAACAGGTAAGCCCCTGGTCGACGTGATCCTCGACCAGGCCGGCGCCAAGGGCACCGGAGCCTGGACCGTGCAGACCGCGCTATCGCTCGGCGTGCCCGTCTCCGGCATCGCCGAGGCCACCTTCGCCCGCTCGCTGTCCTCGCACCCCGAGCAGCGCGCGGTCGCCGTGAACCTTCCCGGTCCGGACGAGGCGTTCACCGTCGAGGACCCTGCAGCGTTCATCGAGGACGTGCGCCTGGCCCTCTATGCCTCGAAGATCGTCGCCTACTCGCAGGGCTTCGACGAGATCCGCGCCGGCGCCGCCGAGTACGGCTGGAACATCGACCTCGGCGCGATCTCGAAGATCTGGCGCGGCGGATGCATCATCCGCGCCCAATTCCTCAACCGCATCGCCGACGCGTACGCCGAGAACGCCGACCTGCCGGTACTGATGACCGCACCGTACTTCGCCGACGCCATCGCCGGCAGCCAGGCATCCTGGCGTCGCGTCGTCGTGGCCGCTGCGAACGCCGGTATCCCGGCTCCCGCGTTCTCGTCGTCACTGTCGTACTATGACGGCATCCGCGCAGATCGTCTGCCGGCGGCGCTCGTCCAGGGCCAGCGCGACTTTTTCGGTGCGCACACCTACAAGCGCGTCGACAAGGAAGGCACCTTCCACACGCTCTGGTCGGGCGACCGCACCGAGATCGAGGCGGTCGACACGCACTGAGCGCCGGACGCGGCATCCGGAGCGGAACTCACAGATCACGCATAGCGTTTTCCATAGAAATCACATAGGTGATTCCTCAGAATGGAGGCATGACTTCCGATCTGCCCGAACTGCACCGCCCCGATGGCTCCCCGCTTCGCATCCTCGCCGTAGACGATGAGCAGATGCTCACCGACCTGCTCGCGATGGCGCTGCGCATGGAGGGATGGGAGGTGCGAACGGCATCCTCCGGGCTCGAAGCCCTGCAGGTCGCGCGTGATTTCGAACCCGACGCCCTCGTGCTCGACATCATGATGCCCGACCTCGACGGCATGAGCGTGCTGCGGCGCCTGCGAGAGTCGGGCAACCTCGTGCCCGTGCTCTTCCTCACCGCGAAGGACGCCGTCGGCGACCGCATCGCCGGCCTCACGGCCGGCGGCGACGACTACGTCACCAAACCGTTCAGCCTGGAGGAGGTCATCGCCCGACTGCGGGCGATCATCCGCCGCACGGGGGCTGCGACGGCAGACGACGGCCAGTCGATCCTGCGCGTGGGTGATCTCACCCTCAACGAGGACAGCCACGAGGTCGAGCGCGACGGCACCGACATCGAGCTGACGGCGACCGAATTCGAGCTGCTGCGATACCTCATGCGCAACGAGCGCAGGGTGCTGTCGAAGGCGCAGATCCTCGACCGGGTGTGGAGCTATGACTTCGGCGGCAAGTCGTCGGTCGTCGAGCTGTACATCTCGTACCTGCGCAAGAAGATCGACGTGGGGCGCACGCCCCTGCTGCACACCGTCCGCGGCGTCGGATACATGATCAAGGCCCCGCAGTGATCCAAAAGGGGACGAAGCGGCCGCTGACCCTGCAGGCGCGGCTCATGACCGCCGTTATCGGGTTCGTGTCGCTCATCCTCATCATCGTCGCCGTGATCACCAGTGCGACGCTCGGAACGGCGCTCGAAGGTCAGCTCGCCGAGCAGGTGAGAACTCTCTCGATCCGCACGACGAATCTGGTCACGCAGGCCTCCATCCCCGCCGCGGTGCGGAACACCCCCCTGACCGCGCGCGACACGATGGAGAATGTCGCTCCGCCCGCCACCGGTATGATCTTGGCGATCGCCGCACCGGGCAGCGGCGCGAGCGGGGTCGTCGTGAACGGTTCCGGAGACCTGCGAGACCTGACCGATGAAGAGCTCGCCGAGATCGACGAGGCGCTGAGCGGTCGTCCGACCGGGACGATCACCCTCGATGGACGGGGCGGCACCTCGTATCAGCTCACCGTGAGCCAGACCTCGGTGACGGACTTCTCCGACAAGATCAACGTCGTCACGGGCCTTCCCCGCGACGCGATCCAGAGCACCCTGGCGCAGCTGCTCACCGTGATCACCCTCGCGACCCTCGGCGGACTGATCCTGCTCGCGCTGACGACGACGGTCATGATCCGCTACAGCCTGCGCCCGCTGCGGGCAGTAGCCGGCACGGCGACGCGCGTCGCGAACCAGCCGCTGGACCGCGGTGAGGTCGAGATCACCGAACGCGTACCGGCATCCGAAGCCGACCCTCGCACCGAGACCGGACTGGTGGGCGCATCGCTGAACACCCTGCTCGATCACGTCAACGACTCCCTCGCCGCGCGGCAGCGGAACGAGGAGCTCATGCGCAAGTTCGTGGCTGATGCCAGTCACGAACTGCGCACTCCCCTGGCCTCGATCCGGGGATACTCCGAGCTGTCGCTGCGTGCACTCAGCCAGGGGGCCGACGCGTCGGGCACGGAAACGGCGCTCGAGCGCATCCAGGCGCAATCGCTGCGGATGTCGCGGCTGGTCGAGGATCTGCTGCTGCTCGCCCGCCTGGACGAGGGCAGAGAACTGGTGCACGGCACCGTCGACCTCACCCAGCTCGCGCTGGAGGGTGTCTCGGATGCACGGCCCACCGCCCCGGATCACATCTGGCACATCGATGTTCCTGACGAGCCCGTCGCGATGCTCGGCGATGCCGGGCGACTGCACCAGGTCGTCGCGAATCTGCTCGCCAACGCCCGCACGCACACTCCCGCCGGTACCGAGATCACCCTCAGCGTGGCCCGCGAGGGCGACGAGGCCGTGATCCGCGTGCACGACGACGGGCCGGGCATCGACCCCGCCGTGCGCGAGGAGCTGTTCGCACGCTTCGCCCGCGGCGACACCTCCCGTGCCCGCCAGACCGGCGGGACGGGCCTGGGTCTCGCAATCGCCAAGGCCATCGTCGAGGGTCACCACGGCACGATCGCCGTGGAATCCGAGCCCGGCGACACGACGTTCACCGTGCGTTTTCCGGTGACCCCGGTGCCGACGGCGTAACCGCCCCGGCCAGCTGTGCCACTCAGTACCCGGCGAAGGCGTCGGTGGTGACCGAGCGGGCCTTCTGCAGCGCCGGGGCGAGGTCGGCGATCAGCCGCGGCGGCCCGGAGATGTACGTGTGCCGGGCGCCGATGTCGGGAACGACGTGCTCGAGGCCCGCGGCATCCAGCCTCACACCCTGCGCCCACGTCCAGTGCGCAGGCAGTCCGGCCGGAGCATCACGGCTGAACACGACCGTCGGCACTCCGGTGGCCTCGAGTTCATCGCGGAAGGCGAGCTCTGACGCCTCGGATGCCACGTACACGAGCACGACGTCACGCGGAACAGCACCGCGCTGCGCTCCAACGGCCTGCAGTTGGCGCAGCTGCGATACGAACGGCGTGACGCCGATACCCGCCGCGACCATGAGCACCGGCGCTTCGCCCTTCGGCAGCAGGAAATCGCCCCACGTCCCGGTGACGGCGAGCACCGCGCCCGGCTCCGCCGCCGCGAGCGCCCGCTTGTACGACGATGGATGCTTCTGATCACCGTTCTTGTACGCGATCCGCAGCGTCGGCAGATCAGCCGGCGCCGAGACGATGCTGAACTCGCGGCGCGTCCCCCGGGCGTCGGGGTGGTGATGGGGCACGTCCAGCTCGAGGTACTGGCCAGGACGGAACCGCAGCTTCCCGCGGGCTCTGAACGTCAGCTCCTGCGCGGTCGGGGTGATGAACTCGCGCTTCTCGAGTGTCAGCCGCACCGACCCCCGCAGTGCGAAGGTGAGGGCGAGCAGGTTTCCGATCAGCAGCGCCCGCTCCTGGCCGAGTGTGAACAGATCGCCGATGAAGATCGGCCAGCCCGCCAGCACACCGACGACTCCGGCGACCCAGAACTGCTGCCAGCGCCGCGGCGGGCTCGTCAGGGGCTCGGAGACCATGAAGACCCCGAGGAACAGGAACGGCGACTGCAGCACCGCGAATGACAACGCCGTGGGCAGGTCGAACTCGATGGCGAATTGCTGCGCCTGCACAGCCTGGCGCACCACGGCCGTCCCGACGGCAATGAGCAGGAACACGAGCACGACCCGCACCTTCTCGATGCGCCACAGCACGGCGAGCCCCAGGATCGCGACCGGAACCGCCATCGCCGGCGTTCCCACCCACCAGGATGCCGAGGTCCCCAGCCATTCGAATGCGCCGAACGACCCCGCGATCGACACAACGGCGGCACCGAAGGCGGCGGGGTTGAAGATATGCCGTCCGCGCCATGCGATGAGGTACTTCGAGAGGCTCGCGATGGCGCCGGTCGCTGCCAGGCCGATCAGCGCCGGGCCATCCGCGCCCGGATGCATGACGAACAGCAGGATCAGCGCGGTGACCAGCGACGATTCCATACGCCAGGGCAGGTGCAGCAGGCGCTGCGACGCGGCATCCACCGCCGAGATCACGACGGCGAGTACGACGAAAGACACGACGAGCTCGAGGGGCGAAGGACCGACCAGGCCGAACAGCGAGAGGATCAGGGCGATGCCGGCGAGGATCGCGAGCCCCGACAGCGCCAGGCGATACATCGACACGGCGCCGAGGACGGCGAGCACGCGCTGTCGCAGAGAGGTGAAAGAAGTCACGACATCAACTCTTCCTCATGAAAAGCTCCACGGGCGCGTTCGGCGACCGTTCCGCGACGCCCGCCGTACTCATCCGCACCCACTCCACGCCCCATTCCTCCGCCAGCGCCGGCCCACCGTCGAAGAACAGCGCAGTGGCGACGGCATCCGCCGGCATCGCATCGGAAGCGAACGCCCAGGTCGCAGCCCACGTCCGAACCGGCATCCCGGTGCGCGCATCGAGCACATGGTGGAGACCGTCACCCCACGCGCGCCGATTCGTCGCCGATGCGCACAGGGCCTGATCTCGCACGGTGGCGACGCCGATCGCCTTGGTCTGGTCGAACGGGTGCTCCAGGCCGATGCGCGCTTCTCCGCGCACGGTCATATCACCACCGGCATCCACGACGAGCGCGCCGGGCAGATCGGCGAGCGCCGCGCTGACGAGATCGACGAGCCGCCCCTTGCCGAGGGCGCCGACGTCGATCAGCGCGGGAGATGCCACTGCCAGCCGCTCCGCGTCCGCGGTGAGGATGCTCGTCCAGTCGGGCGGCGCGGGGGTGGCCTCACCGTCGGTGAGCGAATACGACGCGTCGTAGCCGAGGGCGACGAGGCTCTCCCCCACCAGCGGGTTCACGGCACCTCCGGTCGCGGCGAACAGCGCTCGATACGCGTCGAGCATGGCGACGGCATCCGCGGGGACCGGGACGGAGCCGCCCGATTGCGCGAGACGGGTCACCAGCGAATCGTGACCGAACCGCGACCAGGTGGCGTCAAAGTCCGCGATCACCGCATCGACTCGGGCGCGCCGATCAGGGTCGAGCGGTTCGTCGGTCTCGATCTCCCAGCGCGTGCCGATCGCGTCGAACCGCCAGGTCGGCATGTCAGCCCGCGGCCTGGGCCTTGATGTCCTCGACGGCGCCGTTGAAGCCGCCGCTGGTGAGGGACGAGCCGGCGACACGACTGACATTCAGCTCGTCGATCGAGACCCCCACGACCTCATCGGCGATGCCGTCGATGAACTGGCCCTGGAACTGCTCGGTCTCGCGCGCCTGCGGATCCCCGGTGACCTCGACGTCGCTGACGACGCCGCCTTCCAGCGTCAGGGTGACCGAGATCTGCTCGACGGTCTCTGGCGTCTGGTACGACCCTTCGGCCGTGTACGTGCCGTCGACGTAGTCGCCCGAACCAGCGGTGGATGGGTCTTCGGCATCGGCGGCTCCCGAGCAGCCGGCGAGCACGAGCGCCCCGGCGATACCAGCGACGGCGGCCCCCTGGCGGACGGATGGCGACACGGACCGACTCATCATGCGTTCGAGCCTAGGAGGCACCGCTATGTGCGGGCTGTGCCGTTACGCGTCGCCGCCGAACATGCTCGTGACGGAACCGTCTTCGAACACCTCGTGGATGGCGCGCGCCAGCAGCGGAGCAATCGGGAGGACGGTCAGGTTCTCCCACCGGCGCGACTCGGTGAGCGGGATAGTGTCGGTGACGACGACCTCGTCGATCGAGGCATCCTGCAGGCGCTCGCTGGCCGGGTCGCTGAAGATCGCGTGCGTGGCGGCGACGATCACGCGGCGCGCGCCGTTGGCCTTCAGCGCCTGCGCGGCCTTGACGATCGTCCCGCCGGTGTCGATCATGTCGTCCACGAGCAGGCACGTGCGCCCCTCGACCGCGCCGACGATCTCATGCACGGAGACCTGGTTGGCGACCTGGGGGTCGCGGCGCTTATGGATGATCGCGAGTGGGGCGCTCAGGCTGTCCGACCAGGTGTCGGCGACGCGCACGCGGCCCATGTCGGGCGAGACGATCGTGAGCGTCTCACGGTCTTCGTCCGTGAGATTCTCACGGAAGTGCTCGAGCAGTACGGGCTTGGCGAACAGGTGGTCGACGGGGCCATCGAAGAAGCCCTGGATCTGCGCGGCGTGCAGGTCGACGCTCATGACGCGGTCGGCGCCGGCGGTCTTCAGGAGGTCGGCGACCAGGCGGGCGCTGATCGGCTCGCGGCCGCGGCCCTTCTTGTCCTGACGCGAGTACGGGTAGTACGGGGCGACGACCGTGATGCGCTTGGCGGATGCACGCTTGGCCGCGTCGATCATGATGAGCGTCTCCATGAGCCACTCGTTGACCGGCTCGCCGAAAGTCTGGATCAGAAACAGATCGCAACCACGGATCGACACCTCGAAACGGGAGTAGATCTCACCGGAGGCGAAGGTGCGGTGCTCGACGGGAACGACCTGTGTGCCGAGGACCTCGCCGACCGCATCGACCAGCTCGGGGTGCGAGCGGCCGCCCGCGACGACGAGGCGCTTCTTCGTCTTGGCGATGAGGCCCGGGGCCACGCCGTTGTCCCGGTCGAGTGCAACGGTCTTCTTCTTCTGGCCCATAACCTGCCTTTACTCTGCAGTTTCGCGGTTCGCGGCTTCGCCGGCTCGAACCGCCGCCGCAGCGGCGCCCGTGCCGGCCCGATTCTTCTCGACCCACCCCTCGACATTGCGCTGAGGGGCGACACTCAGGGCCAGAGCACCCGGGGGCACGTCCTTGCGGACGACTGCTCCTGCTCCGGTCTTTGCACCGTCACCAATCCTAACCGGAGCGACGAAGACGTTGTGCGAGCCGGTGTGCACCTCGTCGCCGATCTCGGTGCGGTGCTTGGCGATGTCGTCATAGTTCGCGGTGATCGCTCCGGCGCCCAGGTTCACGCGGTCGCCGATCGTCGTATCGCCGATGTACGACAGGTGCGGCACCTTGCTGCCTGCGCCGATCTGCGAGTTCTTCGTCTCGACGAAGGTGCCGATCTTGCCCTTCGCTCCCAGCACGGTGCCCGGGCGCACGTAGGCGAACGGCCCGACGTTCGCGCCGGCGCCGATGACGGCCAGCGTGGCGTCGGAACGGCGGATGACGGCATCCTGCCCGACCTCGCAGTCGACCAGCGACGTGTCGGGGCCGATCATCGCACCCGATTCGACGACGGTCGCACCGGCGATGTACGTGTTCGGCATGAGCGTGACGTCGGGGGCGAGCTTCGCATCGTCGTCGATCCAGGTGGTCGCCGGATCGACGATCGTGACGCCCTCGAGCTGCCAGCGGCGCACGATCCGGGCGTTGAGCAGGCGGCCGACCTCGGCCAACTGCGCGCGGTCGTTGACGCCGAAGGTCACCGTCACGTCGGAGACGACGGATGCTGCGACCCGCTGCCCCGCACCCCGCAGCAGACCGGGGATGTCGGTGAGGTACTTCTCGCCCTGGGCGTTGTCGACGCCGACCGCGGGGAGGTGCTCGCGCAGCGCCGATGCGCGGAAGACGTACATCCCCGCGTTGATCTCGGCGATGGCTGCCTCTTCGGTCGTGGCATCCTTCTGCTCGACGATGCGATCGACGCCGCCGGCGCCGTCGCGGATGACGCGCCCGTAGCCGCTCGGATCATCCACCACCGCGGTCATCAGCGTCGCCGCGGCGCCGGCGGCACGGTGCTCGTCGACGAAGGCCGAGAGTGTCACAGCATCCGCCAGCGGGCAGTCGCCCGAGAGCACCAGCACGTCGCCGTCGAAATCCGGGATGGCGTCGAGGGCGACCTCCACGGCCCGCCCGGTGCCGGGAATCTCATCCTGATCCACGATCACAGCGTCGGGGAACTGCTCGACGATCGCACCGGCGACCTGGTCGCGTTCGTGGCGGACGACGACCTCGATGTGCTCGGCGCCGAGATGGGATGCCGTGGTCAGCACGTGACCGACGAGCGAACGCCCGGCGATCGGATGCAGCACCTTGGGCAGCTTGGACTTCATGCGGGTGCCCTGCCCTGCGGCCAGGACGATGATCGCGAGTCTGTTCTCCGTCATGCTCCGCCGCCAGGACTCGAACCTGGACCTAACAGCTCCAAAGGCTGTCGTGCTGCCATTACACTACGGCGGACCGCGGCCCTGACGCGGGCTGCCCGACAAGTCTGCCATGGCGGAGGCATCGCGTTTGCTGGGTGTCGGGACTTTCGAACAAATATCTCGTTTCCTATTGCGCGTGTCGTAGTTCTGTTCGATAATGAAGTATGCCGATGGTAGCGGAGTATCGAACGGAGCGAGAGCTCGAAGACGAGCGTCGCGCTGCTCTGCTTGACCAGTGGGCCGACCTCGGCGCGCAGATCGCAGCGCTGGAGGCTCGTCGTGTAGAAGTACTCGCTGAACGAGCGGCGCTTCTGGAGTACGAGACCGGGCCCCAGATCATCCACAGTTCGATGGCTGAGCGATCGATGGTCGCTGAGTTCGCGGCAGCCGGCCGCGTCTCCCCGGGGACGATGAGCATCCAATTCGCGAATGCCGCAGCACTCGTCAATGGATTTCCTGAAACGATGCGAGCCCTTCGAGCGGGGCGGATCAGCCGGCGTCACGCCGAGGTGATTCTTGAGGCCGCACCTCGCGACGGCGATGATGCTGATGACGGATCGACGTTGCGCGCCGCGTACGAGCACGACGTGCTGCCGTATGCGTGCCAGACGACCGCTCCTCGCACGCGGGCACACGCTCGAGCCGTGGCGGCGAAGCTGCAACCGGTCGCGCAGGAACAGGCACACCGCGATGCTCGAGAAGAACGCGAGGTGGGTGTTCGTCCGACCGCCGACGGCATGGCGCAGATCATCGGGGTCGTGCCCGAGATTCTCGCGCACGCCATTTGGGACCGCCTCACCGCGATGGCCGCGGCGATGGATGACGACCGCACGATGGACCAGCGCCGGGCCGATCTGTGCTGCGATCTGCTGCTGACAGCCAGTGCATCGACCGCCGTCGGCACCGACATGGATGCCTTCCGCCCCACGGTTCAGGTGACGATCGCCGCGAGCACTCTCGCGGGCCACGACGACATGATGGCCGAGCTCGACGGGATCGGCTCCGTCCACCCCGATTTCGCTCGCGACCTCGCCGGTCGGGCGCCGAGCTTCTCCCGGTTGTTCCTCGATCCGAGCGGGATGGTCACGAACGTCGACACCTATGTGCCGTCGAGCCGGATGAAACGATATCTCCGGGCCCGAGACCAGCATTGCCGCTTTCCCGGATGCCGCGCGAAGACGCAGCGGTGCGAGCTCGACCACAACCGTGACCGTGCATTCGGCGGAGTCACCTCGCTCTGCAACCTGGCGTGCTTCTGTACGAGTCATCATCCGCTGAAGCATCCCGATGTGGATGAACGGCATCGTTGGACGGTGCGGCAGTCCCCGGAGGGGACGCTTGTCTGGCGCAGTCCGCTCGGGCGCGAGTACATCGACAGCCCCGAGCCCCGGGTGATGTTCGTCTGACCTCGATCGATCCGTGAACCTGTCCGATCGATCCGTGAGCATGTCGGACGGTCGATCTGTGAGCATGTCGGACGGTCGACCGTGCACGCCGGATAATGGTGGGATGAGCGAGGCAGACGAAGTCGACCGGATCGTCGGCGCATGGAACACCCAGCGTCCCGACCTGGACTTCTCACCCCTTGAGGTGCTGTCGCGCATGGACCGGCTCTCCAAGCACCTCGATCGCGCACGGCGCGAGGTCTTCCGCCGCAGTGACATCGAGCCGTGGGAATGGGATGTACTCTCCGCGCTTCGCCGCGCAGGCGCTCCGTTCCAGCTCTCCCCCAAGAGCTTGCTCCAGCAGACTCTTGTGTCCAGCGGCACCATGACCAACCGCATCGACCGCCTCGTCGGGCGCCGGTTCGTGCGCCGTGTGGCCGATCCGGGCGACCGGCGCAGCGTGCTGGTCACGCTCACCGATGACGGCCGCATTCGCGTGGATGCTGCCATCACTCGCCTTGTCGACGTCGAGGCCGACCTGCTGAAGGCCCTCTCCCGCGCCGACCGCGACCGGATGGCAGCTCTGCTGCGCAAGCTCAGCCTGAGCTTCGATTCCTGATGGCGACGTCATGATGGCGATGCGCGCGCCCCTGCCCATGCGCGACGGCGTCGGGGCCACCCGTCTGCATGTGCCGCGCTCGGGGCCGTGGCCGACCGTGAGCGCATACATGGTCGAGCGGTTCTTCCACCTCGATCCCGAGCAGCTGCGTGAACGCTTCGACCGCGGCGAGATCGTCGCGTACGACGGCTCGGCACTGACCCGCGACACCCCGCTCGATGCGGAGGAGTTCGTCTGGTACTACCGTGAGCCGCCGGTCGAGCTGGAGATCCCGTTCGACGTCGAGATCCTGCACCAGGACGACGACCTCCTCGTCGTCGACAAACCGCACTTCCTGCCGACCACGCCCGCGGGCAAGTACGTGCAGAACTCGGCCCTCGTGCGGTTGCGCCGGGAGCTCGACAACCCCGACCTCGCCCCGGTGCATCGCCTGGATCGCGCAACGGCCGGACTGCTGATGTTCTCGACGCGTCCCGAGACTCGTGGTGCCTACCAGATGCTGTTCCAGGACCGCGCGATCGAGAAGGTGTACGAGGCGGTGTCGGCCCGGCCCGCCGACTGGGAGGACCCGTTCCCGGTCACGGTGCGCCTGCACATCGAGAAGCTCCGCAGCCAGGTGTGCGTCGAGGTCGACCCGGCGCGCGAGGCGAACTCGGAGACGCTCATCGAGCTGATCGATGCCGATGACGAAGTCATCCACACCCTGCTCCGCCCGCACACCGGCAAGATGCATCAGTTGCGCGTGCATCTCGCGTCGATCGGCGCTGGGATCCTGCATGACAACCTGTACCCGATCCTCACCGATGAGAAACCCGACGACCACGAGCGTCCGCTGCAGCTGCTCGCGCGCGAGCTGCGCTTCACCGACCCGCTGTCGGGCCGGGAGCGGGAGTTCCTCACCCACCGCACTCTGCAGTACGCTCCCCGGTGAGGCCAATACCCCCTCGGGAAGCGCGACGCAAGGGGACGACGTGACCATTCGAGAGCATTCCGCCGGCCGGCTCGGGAAGCGCGGCTGGCTACTCATCGCCCTCATCGTCGTGCTGATCGTGGCTCTTGTCGGCGTGGCCGTCGCCATGTGGCCGCGCCCGGATGACGCCGCGGCATCCACACGGTCCACCGCCCCCGCCCAGATCACGAAACCGACGCCCACTCCCTCGCCCACTCCGACCCCCACCGGTTTTCCGGCGAACGCCGGGGAGTACGACGCCTCGGCGCTCCCCCCGGCCGATGTGTTCGCCGTGCTGCCTGAACTGCCCGTCGACGACGACCTCGACGCTCCGTTCTCCGGCTACACCGCGCGTGCTGCCACCGACGTCATCCCGGTTTGGGCCGACCCGCTCGCCGAGCCGGTGGCCGCACTGCCGCGGGACTACCGCTACGGCGGCACGACCGTCGCGGTCGTCGAGAAGCAGGAGAACTGGGTGCGGGTGCTGCTCACGGGGCGCCAGAACCTCCCCTCGGCGGGAGATTCCGCACAGCTCACCGGGTGGCTGCGCGTGTCCGACATCGAGCTGGCGGCCACGGACACGACCGTCGAGGTGAGCCTCTCGGCCCACACCATCGACATCGTCCGCGACGGCGCCTCCGAACGGATCGCGACGGACTTCGGGTGGGGCACCGATCAGACGCCGACTCCGATCGGCCGGTCTTTCATCCACCTCTCCGAGGTCACCTCGTTCGACTACACCCGCGGCCTGCCCGTGGTCTATCTGTCGGTGCAGTCGCCGACGCTCGACGGCTTCGGCGGCCAGGGCGTCGCGATCACGGCATTCCACTACCACGACGAACGCAGCGGGAACATCTCGAACGGATGTCTGCGCCTCGACGAGTCCGCGATCACAAAGCTCGCCGAGCTGCCAGAAGGCACCGGGGTGATCATCCGGCCGTGATCAGACGAGTTCCGCCGGTCAGCGGCGCATGACCTTGCGCGCCAGCCACGTGCCCAGCACTTGCACGAGGTGCACGAACACCACGATCAAGACGATCGCCGCCCACATCACGACCGGTTCGAACTGACGGAAGCCGTAGATCTGCGCGAACGCGCCGAGGCCCCCGCCGCCGATGAGCCCCGCCATCGCGGTCATGTCGATGATGGCAACGACGATAAACGTGTAGCCGAGGATCAGCGGGCCCAGCGCTTCGGGAATGACGACGGTGAGGAGGATCCGCCAGGGCCCCGCGCCCATCGATCGTGCGGCCTCGATCACGCCAGGAGGGACCGAGACGAGATGCTGCTCGACGATGCGTCCGATCGCGAAAGATGCGGCGATGCCGATCGCGAAGGCGCCGGCGGTGATGCCGATGCCGGTGCCGATGACCAGACGAGTGAAAGGCTGCAGCACCGCCAGGAAGATGACGAATGGAATGGGGCGGAAGAAGTTGATGACGAGGTTGACGATCGCGTACACCGGACGGTTGGGAAGCACACCTCCACCGCGCGTGGCATAGCTGGCGACGCCGATCACGAGGCCGAGGACGCCGCCGAGCACCAGCGCGAACGACGTCATGTAGAGGGTCTCGACGGCGGCCGTCCAGAAGTCGCCTTGCAGTTCGAGGAGGCGATCCATCAGAGCACCCCGCCTTCGGCGATCTCGGTGACTGCGACGTGCGCGCGGATCCGTGTCAGCACGGTGTCGATCGCAGCATCCGTGCCACGGATGGCGAGAGTGAGATGACCGAATGCGCGGCCGCGGATGTCGTTGATGCCGCCGTAAATCAACTCGAAATCGAGCCCGGCCCCAGCAAGATCGACGAAGACCTGCGCCTGAGACGAATCCCCGTCTCGGAATGAGAAGGTGACGATACGGCCACGGTGCCGTTCCTGCAACAGGGCACGTTCAGACGGCGACGGGATGCCTTTGATCACGGTGCCGACGAAGCGCTGCGAGGCGGGATGCTGTGGGTTCGAGAACACCTCGAAGACGTCGCCCTGCTCGATGATCTTGCCGGAGTCCATCACGGCGACCTTCGTGGCGATCGTCTGGATGACGTCCATCTCATGCGTGATGATGACGATTGTGACGCCCTGCTCCTCGTTGACTCGTCTGAGAAGTGCGAGCACCTCGTGAGTCGTCTGCGGATCGAGCGCGCTGGTCGCCTCATCGGCGAGCAGGATCGCGGGACGGGTGGCCAGCGCCCGAGCGATGCCCACCCGTTGTTTCTGCCCGCCGGAGAGCTGCTCGGGGTACGAGCGTGCCTTGTCGCTCAGGCCGACGAAAGCCAGAAGTTCGGTCACGCGTGCGTCGATGTCGTGCTTCGCCCACCCCGCGAGTTTCAATGGATAGGCGATGTTCGCCCTGACGGACTTCGCTGCGAAAAGGTTGAACTGCTGGAAGATCATTCCGATGCCGCCGCGCACTCGGCGCAGGTTGCGCTCGGAGAGAGCTGTGATGTCGGTGCCGTTGACGGTGATCCTGCCACCGGTTGCCGGTTCGAGCGCGTTGATGAGACGCACGAGCGTGGACTTCCCAGCACCCGAGTAGCCGATAATCCCGAAGACATCACCCTTCTCGACATGCAGCGAGACATCGTCGACGGCGACGACGGGGGCATCGGCCGCCCGCGTGGGCGGATATGCCTTCGAGACATTCTCGAGGGTCACGATGGGCATGGGTCTCTCCAGTGCGGAAGGAACGGGACAATCGAGCGACGCAGAGCGCGCCGCCCGATTGTCACATGGGTAATCTCAGCCGTTGGCCGCAACGTCCTCCTGGACGGTCGAGAGCGACTCGACGAGGTCGGACACCGGCGTCTGCAGCGGCACCGCCGTGTCACCGGACGATGCGAGGAGCCCGGCCTGGACCTCCTCATTCGTCTGGAATATCTCCACGAGCTTGGCGTATGTCTCATTGTCAGCATCATCAGCCCGTGCCGCGAAGACGTTCACATACGGCAACGCGTTCGGATCACTCGGGTCATCCTGCGCGATCGCATCCTCGAAGGTGAGGCCCGCGGCCTCGACGAAGTCGTTGTTCAAGATAGATGCCGCGACGTCAGGGAGCGAGGTCGGCAGGATCGCCGCCTCGAGAGCGGTGACCTTGACCTTAGACGCCGACTCATCGACGTCTGCGACGTCAGAGAAGATGGTACCGCCGCTGGAGAGCTCGATGAGACCCGCCGACTGCAGCACGAGCAGCGCACGCGCCTGGTTGGACGCATCGTCTGGAACCGCGACGGTCTCCCCCTCGGGAATGTCGTCGACGTCGTCGTACTTGGTCGAGTACAGACCGAGCGGATAGATCGCTGTGGATCCGATCGGGGTGAGATTCTCGCCGGACGCCTCGTTGTACTGGGCGAGGTAGACGATGTGCTGGAACTGGTTCAGGTCGAGTTCACCCTCGGTCAGTGCGGGGTTCGGCTGCTCGTAGGACCCGAAGTCCACGAGCTCGACCGTGATGCCCTCTTCTGCCGCAGCATCGATGAAGGCGGGCCATTGCTCGTCGGACTCGCCGACAACCCCGATCCTGACCGTCTCGTTCGCTTCGCCCTCGCCTTCGTCGCCGCCTGACGCGGAGGCGCAGCCGGCCAGGCCGATGACGAGCGGAACGGCCGCGAACGCGGCCACGACAGAGTTGAGACGACGGGACATGGCAGAACCTTCCTGGTGGGATGATTCCACGCTATGCGCGCGCCAGAATCGACGCGTAATTGCTCCGTCACAGAGCGTCACGGTGGCGCGACGTCTTCATCTTCCCGGCCAGTCCCTCGTAGTCGGACTGGTCGTGCACCACGCCACCGGGCAGATGGCGCAGATGGCCGCCCATCACGGCGTACTGCTGATCTGCACTCACGAAATGGTCGAGATCATGGGCGCGAGGACGGCTGCGACGAGGAGCGAACCCGCCACGAGCACCACAGCCGAGAGCACTGTCGTCACCACCGTGGGCACCGTCCAACGGAGGGGTGGCATCGTTCGTACGATAACCAGACCGAGAGGAAGCAACAGGATACTGCCGCTGACTACTCCAGGCATCGGGCTCCAGGAGAGCACGCTGATGACGAGGTGACTGCCGGCGTTGATGATCAAGGCGTAGGCCACGCACACCAGCGCCTCCGCGCTCCACCGCGCCCGCGATGCCACGGCAATGACGGCGATCGTGAGCACCGCAGCGGTAACGATCACAAGGGCGAGACCGAACTGGGCATGGTCCCCGTGCAGTGCCCTGCCCGGCATCCATGGATGTTCGGCAATCCATCCCGTCAGGCCGGACATCCATTCTTCGCCATTGTGCACGGCCAAGGCGAGCACGGTCGCCACCCACGACGCGGCGATGCGCCCCGCGGTCGGCTCGGACTTCGTACGTGCAGACTCTGCGGTCGCTACCATCTCACACCACTCTCTTACATTCGTATGGGTCTCGTACGAGTGTAAGGTGAGTCCATGGAACCTGCAATAGGAGACGGCAAGAATCGGGTCGCTGAAGCGCTGTGGCGCGTCGTTGCGCGGGATGGCATGACGGGGGTCAGTGTCAGGACCGTGGCCGCTGAGGCTGGCGTTACCGGCGGAACTGTCCAACACCACTTCTCCACGCGTGCCCAGATGATTCACTACGCCATGGAGCTCCTCGCAGCGCAGTTCACGCAGCGCCTGTCTGCCAAGCCGCGAACCGGTCCGACGCAGGATTGGACGCGGGCGATCATGCTTGAACTTCTTCCGCTCACACACGAACGACAGCGCGAGTTCAAGGTGTGGCTTGCCTTCACAACACAAGCCGACACGAACTCGGCATTGGCAGGGCTGAAGAAGAACTTTGCGGACGAGCTCGCGGCGCTTTACCAGTGTCTACTGCGCGCGAGGGCGACGTCATCCGACAGCCCGAGCGTCCTCCCCCGCGAAATCGATCAGTCTGTCGAGTCTGATGCCGCGATCCTGCAAGCCGTCATCGACGGTCTGTCACTTCAGTTGGCGGACTTGAGCCCTGCTGAGGCAGCCCTGCGGGGCCCCCAGCTTCTCGACCACTACCTCAGTCGAGTTGCTCGCTGAGTTCGAGCCAGCGCGTCTCGTTCTCTTCGACCTCCGACTCGAGGGCGCTGATCTGCTTCATCTTCTCCGCCAGCCCCTCGTAGTCGGACTGGTCGTGCTCGACGAGGGCGTGCTTGGCCGTATCGATCTGCTGGGTGAGTTTCTGAATCTTGCGTTCGAGCGCCGAGACCTCTTTCTGAGCGGTCCGGAGCGCTGCGCCATCCAGCTTCGGAGCTGAGCCGGCGGGGCGAGTCGCGGCGGGGGCGTTCTGCTCGGCAGCCCGCAGACGCAGATACTCCTCCACGCCGCCAGGCAGATGGCGCAGATGGCCACCCATCACGGCGTACTGCTGGTCGGTGACCCGCTCGAGGAAGTAGCGGTCGTGCGAGACGACCAGAAGCGTCCCCGGCCACGAATCGAGGAGATCTTCGATCGCCGCGAGCATGTCGGTATCCATGTCGTTGGTCGGCTCGTCGAGGATCAGCACGTTCGGCTGATCGAGCAGCACGAGCAGCAGTTGCAGCCGGCGCTGCTGGCCACCGGAGAGATCCTTCACCGGCGTCGACAGCTGCGCCGATGAGAACCCGAGCCGCTCCAGCAGCTGACCAGGGGTCAGCGCCTGTGCTTTTGACCCGTTGCCGAAGGTGTACTCCGTGCGCAGTCCGTTGATCACCTTGCGCACCGGATCGTTCCAGTGCTCGGCGAGCTCGTCGATGCGTTGCGTGAGCGTGCGCACCTGCACCGTCGACCCGCGCTTGACGCGCCCGCTGGTCGGCTCGATGGTGCCGGCGACCAGACCGAGGAGGGTCGATTTTCCGGCACCGTTCACCCCGAGGATGCCGGTGCGCTCCCCCGGCGCAATGCGCCACTCCACGTCGCGGAGGACTTCACGCGCGGGGCCGATGTCGGTGGCGTCGTACGTGACCCCGGCATCCAGCAGATCGACGACGTCCTTGCCCAACCGCGACGTGGCGAGCGACTGCAGCGAGACCGTGTCGCGGATCTCGGGAACGTCCGCGATGAGCTCGTTCGCCGCATCGATGCGGAACTTCGGCTTGCTCGTGCGCGCCGGTGCTCCGCGGCGCAGCCAGGCCAGCTCCTTGCGGGCGAGGTTCTGCCGCTTCGCTTCGCTGGCCGCCGCCATCCGGTCGCGCTCCACACGCTGCAGGATGTATGCGGCGTATCCGCCGTCGAACGGCTCGACGATCCGGTCGTGCACCTCCCAGGTCTCAGTGCACACCTCATCGAGGAACCACCGGTCGTGCGTCACAACCAGGAAGGCTCCGGAGTTCACGGCCCAGCGCTTCTTGAGGTGCCCGGCGAGCCAGGTGATCGCCTCGACGTCGAGGTGGTTCGTCGGCTCGTCGAGCGCGATGATGTCCCAGTCCTGCACCAGCAGCGCGGCCAGCGCCACCCGGCGCCGCTGCCCGCCGCTGAGTCCCGCAACGGCGGCATCCCAGTCCAGATCACCGAGCAGGCCCTGGATGACGTCGCGGACACGCGCGTCGCCCGCCCACTCGTACTCGGGCATATCCCCCACGACCGACTGCGCGATCGTCAGAGTGTCATCGAGCGTGTCGGCCTGGTCGAGCACGCCGACGGTCGTCCCGGCGCGCATCGTCACGCGCCCGGCATCCGGCTCTTTCCGGCCGGCGAGCATCGCGAGGAGCGACGACTTGCCGTCGCCGTTGCGGCCGACGATGCCGATCCGGTCCCCCTCCTCGATTCCGAGCGTGATGGAGTCGAAGACGACCTTGGTCGGGTATTCCAGATGGAGGCCCTCGGCCCCGAGAAGATGTGCCATGTCCCTCCCAGGCTACGGCAGGTTCTCCCGTCCGAATTCGGCCGCTACCCTCGGTCATATGACCGACTTCTACGAACCGACTCCGCAGGAGCGCGACCACCTGCGCCGCTGCGTCGATCTGGCCCGCGAAGCACTGGATGACGGCGACGAACCGTTCGGATCGATCCTCGTCGATGCCGAAGGTGTGGTGCGATTCGAGGACCGCAACCGCGTCCAGGACGGCGATCAGACCCGGCATCCAGAATTCGAGATTGCGCGCTGGTCAGCCACCGGTCTCACGGCCGAGGAGCGCGCGGGGAGCACCGTTTACACCTCCGATGTGCTCAGCGGCGCACGCCTGGATGGGCCTCGGCCGCATCGTCTACGCGGCCAGCTCGGAACAGCTGGGCTCCTGGCTTGCCGGCCGCGGCGCCGCGCCGTCACCGGTAGCCGCGCTGCCGATCACGGCGGTCGCGCCGGGGCAGGAGGCATCCGGCCCCGTCGCCGAGTTCGCCGACGAGCTGCGCACCCTACACCTTCGCCGCTTCACGAACTGAGCGGTCCGCCGCGAACGAGCGAGCCGCCCGGACCCGAAGGTCCGGACGGCTCGCGTTCGTCGGAGACGACTTACTCGTACGACTCAACGATCTCGAGCAGGCTCGGCACGTTGGCGTACGCCTCTGCGGCGTTGTCCTTCGTGACGATGACCGGGTCGAGCAGGTACGCCGGAACGATCTTCGCGCCGTTGTCGTACTGCTCGGTGTCATTGACCTCGGCCTCTTCACCCTGCTGAAGCTGGCCGACCATCTTGATGGACTGCTCCACGAGCAGCGCGGTGTCCTTGTTGATCGTGGAGTACTGCACGCCGTCCATGATCGACTTGACCGATTCGACCTCGGAGTCCTGGCCGGTGACGACCGGGACATCCTTTCCCGCCTGCGTCGCCGAGGTGAGGATGGCGCGGGCGAGAGTGTCGTTCGGGGACAGAACGCCGTCGAGCACCGTGTCGCCGCCGTATGTGGAGGTGATCAGCGTGTCCATACGGTTCTGCGCGTTCTCGGCGAGCCAGCCCTCGGTCGCGGTCTGACCGATCTCGGTCTGACCCGACGTGACGACGAGCGTGCCGTCGTCGATCTTCGGCTGCAGCACGTCCATCGCGCCGCCGAAGAAGACAGCGGAGTTCGCGTCGTCCGGCGAGCCGGAGAACAACTCGATGTTGTACGGAGCGTCGTGCCCGGCATTCGCCTCGAGGCCCTCCAGCAGGGCGTTGCCCTGAAGCTGGCCGACCTTGAAGTTGTCGAAGGCGACGTAGTAGTCGACGGCCTCGGTGTTCTCAATCAGCCGGTCGTAGGCGATGACGTATGCTCCGGCATCCTTCGCGGCCTGCACCTGGGTGGCGAGCTGCTTGCCGTCCTTCGCGCCGATGATGATGACCTTGGCACCACCGGTGACCATGGCCTGGATCTGGTTCTGCTGCTCGGCGACAGTGTTGCTGGCCGGTGCGTACTGGACGTCGGCCTTGAAACCGGCCTCTTCCAGTCCGTCCTTGAACAGCTGGCCTGCCAACACCCAGTTCTCGCTGGTCTTGTCCGGGAGCGCGACACCGATCGTCGAGCCCTCTTCGAATCCGACGACCTCTTCGCCGCCGTCTGCATCGGTGCCGCCACCGCGCTCTCCGCCGGCGCAGCCGGTGAGGGCCAGGGCACCCGTGACGACCAACGCTGTCGCCGCTACTGCGATTTTCTTCATGCGATCACTTTCTCTCAAGGTGTCAGGGAACGCCCGCTCAACGCGAGGACGTGCCCCTCTTCCCGTTCGCGCCGTCGGCGACGGGGGTCTGCAGGGTCGACGAGCCGAAATCATCCGTTCGGGCTCGGCGACGGGTGAAGAATCCGATGATGGAGGGACGCCCCTGCTGCTTGTTCCAGACATCGATGCCGACGGCGAAGAGCAGCACGAGGCCCTTCACCATCGAGACGACGTCGGCGGACAGCCCGAGCAGCGCCATACCGTTGTTGAGGAATGCCATCACCAGGCCACCGATGATCGAGCCGATCACCGTGCCGATGCCGCCGGAGACCGCCGCACCGCCGATGAAGACGGCGGCGATCGCGTCGAGCTCCCACATGTTGCCGTCGCCGGGGCCGGAGGCCTGCGAGCGGGCGACGAAGATCATTCCGGCAAGGGCTGCGAGCACCGACATGTTCATCATGACGAAGAAGTCGACCCAGCGATCCTTCACACCAGACAGCCGGGCTGCCTGGCGGTTGCCGCCGACCGCGTAGATGTGGCGTCCGAAGACCGTGTTTCGGGTGATGAACGTGTACAGGATCACCAGTGCGAGCAGGATCAGCCCGGAGATCGGGAAGCTCGTACCGGGGCGCCCGGTTGCGAACAGCCAGCCGGCGCCGATGATGACGACGGAGAGAACGACGACCTTCGTGACCATGACCCAGGTCGGGGCGGTCTCCGATCCCATCCGGCGCTGGATGCGACGGGTGCGCAGCTCGTAGAAGATGACCCACGCGACAGCGACGATGGCAAGGATCATCGTCGGAACGTTGAAGTTCAGGCCGGGGATCGGGATCTCGGGCATGTACCCGGCGCCGATGACGACGAACTCCTTCGGCACCGGCACCGTCGTGGACTGACCGATGAACTGGTTCGCACCGCGGAAGAGCAGCATGCCCGCCAGCGTCACGATGAACGCCGGCACCCCGACATAGGCGACCCAGAATCCTTGCCAGGCGCCGACCAGAGCTCCCACGACCAGGCCCAGGATGATCGCCACCGGCCAGGGCAGACTCCAGTCCGTCATCGCCTTGGCGACGATGATGCCGGTGAACGCCGCCACAGAGCCGACCGAGAGGTCGATGTGGCCCATGATGATCACCATCACCATCCCGATCGCGAGGATCAGGATGAAGGAGTACTGGTTGATGACGTTGATGAGGTTGTTCGGAGACAGCGTCGCACCGCTCGGGTTGCGCATCATCGTGACGACCTGGAAGAACAGGACGATCACCAACAGGCTTCCCAGAATGCCGAACTGACGCAGCGACGAGGTGCCGCCGCCGCCCAGCATCTTCTTGATGTCGCCGAAATGGAAGCCGCGCTTCTCGGTCTCAGTCGTCGTGCTCATGCCGTTGCCTTCTGGTTCGTGGAGGTCATGCTGCGCATGAGCGCCTCCGGAGTTGCCTGATCAGCGGGGATGCAGTCGGTGACGCGTCCCTCGAAGATCGTGTAGATGCGGTCGGAGATGCCCATCAATTCCGGCAGCTCGCTGGAGATGACGATGACGCCCTTTCCGGATGCTGCGAGCTCGTTGATGATCGAGTAGATCTCGTACTTGGCGCCGACGTCGATGCCGCGCGTCGGCTCGTCGAGGATCAGCAGGTCGGGGTCGGTGAACATCCACTTCGCCAGGACGACCTTCTGCTGGTTTCCGCCGGAGAGCTTGTTGACGCCCTCGTCGACGGTCGGGGTCTTGATGCGCAGCGCCTTGCGGTAGCGCTCGGAGACCGCGAACTCCTCGCGGTCGTCCACGACGCCGCGGCGTGCGATCTTCGTCAGCTTCGCAGAGACGATCGCGCGCTTGATGGTGTCGAGCAGGTTCAGCCCGAGGGTCTTGCGATCCTCGCTCACGTAGGCGAGGCCGTGGCGGATGGCGGATGCGACGTCGGGAAGGACGATCTCCTTGCCGTCCTTGATGATCGTCCCACCGAGATAGATTCCGTACGAGCGGCCGAAGATGCTCATGGCGAGCTCGGTGCGCCCGGCACCCATGAGACCGGCGATGCCGACGACCTCACCGCGGCGCACGTTGATGCTGGAGCCCTTCACCACCATGCGCTCCGAGGCGGTCGGATGCTGGACGAGCCAGTCCTTGACCTCGAAGAACACCTCGCCGAGCTCAGGGGTGCGGTCCGGATAGCGGCTCTCGAGCGAGCGGCCGACCATACCGCGGATGATGCGGTCTTCGTTGACCCCGCCACCCGCGATGTCGAGCGTCTCCACGGTGCGTCCGTCGCGGATGATCGTGATCTCGTCGGCGATCTGCTCGATCTCGTTGAGCTTGTGGCTGATCATGATCGACGCGATCCCCTTGGCCTTCAGGCCCCGGATCAGATCGAGCAGCTGCTGGGAGTCGGTCTCGTTGAGCGCGGCGGTGGGCTCGTCGAGGATGAGGAGACGGACGTCCTTGTTCAACGCCTTGGCGATCTCGATGAGCTGCTGCTTGCCGACGCCGAGGTTCTTGATCGCGAGGTCAGGATCCTCGTCGAGGCCCACGCGGGCCATCAGCTCGATGGCACGCGTCTTGGCCGCCTGCCAGTCGATCGCGCCGAGGTGTGAGATCTCGTTGCCGAGGAAGATGTTCTCGGTGATCGAGAGCTCGGGGATCAGAGCGAGTTCCTGGTGGATGATGGCGATGCCGGCCTGCTCGCTCGCCGCGATGTCCTTGAAGCGCTGCTCTTCGCCGTAGAGCAGAATGTCGCCGTCGTAGCTGCCATAGGGGTAGACCCCCGACAGAACCTTCATCAGGGTCGACTTGCCCGCACCGTTCTCGCCGCAGATGGCGTGGATCTCGCCGGTGCGCACGGTGATCGAGACATCGGAGAGGGCCTTCACGCCCGGGAACTCCTTGGTGATGCTCCGCATCTCCAGGATCGGCCCCGCCACGGCTGGCATCGTTGCTGTGCTGCTCACGGATCTTCCTCGATTGCTTGACGGTCACTCTCAATGTGACCGTTCACATGAGACACCATATTGCGCCTCTTGAACTCCGGTGTCAAGTGGAGCGTACTCGTCGTTGTCTTATCGAGATGCGCTCGAGGATCGCGCCCTCAGCTGCGGCTCGATCGGACCGAACTCCGGCGTCTGCTCGCCGCGGATCTCGGCGAGCAGCATCTGCACGGCACGCGCCCCCAGCACCGGGAAGTCCTGGTGCACCGTGGTCAACGGCGGCCACACGTGCGCGGCGACCGGTATGTCATCGAAACCGACGACGCTGACCTCGCGCGGCACGTCGATCCCGGCATCTCGAAAGCCGTGCATGAGCCCGATCGCCATCAGATCGTTCGCCGCGAATACGGCCGTGAAGTCGCGGCGACGAGCCAGCTCGCCGCCGGCGAAGTGACCGAAGTCGGCAGTCCAGTCTCCACGGATCGGCGGAATGGTGGGCAGATCGGCCTCGCGCAGCGCCTCGAGGTAGCCGCGCATGCGCGACTCGGCCTCGATCCAGTCCTGGGGGCCGGCCAGATGCAGGATGTCACGGTGTCCGAGCCCGATCAGGTGCTCGGTGACCGCGCGGGCACCCGAGACCTGATCTGCCGAGAGCGTGAATCCGTCGGACCCCGATGCCGTCTGCAGACTCACCAGCGGCACCCCGACCGCCATGCCCCGGAGCACGTTGAAGACCCGCACCTGCGGCGCGAGGGCGACGATCCCACTGACCTGCTCCCCCGCGAGCTGACGAATCGCGTCGCCGATCGCCTCGGGAGTGGTCTCGGGCAGATTCAGCGTCGTGACCGAATAGCCCTCGGCCCGCGCGGCATCTTCGATGCTGGCGATCGACGATGTGGGGCCGAACTCCCCGATCGTCGCCGACAGCACGCCGATCGTGCTGGTGCGGCTGGTGACGAGGGCGCGAGCTGCGAGATTGGGCTTGTAGTCCAGTACGACGATGGCGTCCTGAACCCGCTTCTTCGTCTCAGGACGAATGCTCGGATGGTCGTTGAGCACCCGGGAGACAGTCTGATGCGAGACGCCGGCGAGCCGTGCGACGTCGCGGATGCTGGGGACGCGAGCACGTTCGCCGGAGGCAGCCATCGAGACGCCTCCTTTGCGTGTGCACGGTCACATGGATCATCCCATTATGTCCCCCGAGCACAGCTCGCGCATCCGCGGGAGGCGTCGCGTCGTCCGATCCGAACGATCAGGTGCGCGGCGCCAACCCCGCGTACAGGAGCGTCCCGGTCTGCGGTTCGCGCACGACGAGCACCTGCTCACCTACCCGCGGGATCTCCAGGCGCGACACCAGCGTCGCCAGTGCAGTCGGCGTTCCGGCGACCTCGACCGTGAGCACGATGTGCGGGTTGTCGTTGACGGACTGCCCGGTGTCCTGGATGCCGAGCACCGTGACGGTCTCGGTCGGTGCGCCCTGTGCCCGCAGAGCGGATGCATGGTCGGCCTGGTGCATCGACGAGGTCGCCTGCGCGACCTGTTCGGTGAACTCGCTGCCCAGGAACGCCTTCGTCATCTTGCCGTAGAAGCCCTTCCCCTGTCCGATGTCGTCAGCCATCTTCATCGCGTCCTGCTGACGCTGTTCCATCGACTTGCGGTTGAACAGACCCATGATCGCTCCTGAGGTAGTGGGGTGTCATCTGGGTTCAACGGTAGGCCGCACCGACGGCCTCCCGATCACAGCTCAGGTGAAGATTCCGTGAACTCAGGAGATGATGCGAGCGCCCGGCACCGGGCCGTGCACGTGCAGGGCCGTGCGTCCGGTGGCCTGCAGCTCGGCCTGCACGTAGCGCGCGCTCTCGGCCGTCTCGCACAGGAACGCGATCGTCGGCCCGGAACCCGACACGATACCGCTGAGCGCCCCGGCATGCAGCCCCTCGTTGATGACGTCGTCGAGAGAGGGGCGTGCCAGCAGCGCCGATACTTCGAGGTCGTTGAATATGCTGGCGGCGAGCGAGTGCGGATCGCCCGCGCGCAGCGCTTGCAGGACGGGGATCGGAACGTCCAGCGACATCGGCGGATCGTCGGCGAGCGCAGCGTTCTCGGCTCGGTGCTCGTCGAGCCGCGCATAGATCTCTGGCGTCGAGAGCCCGTCGCCGCTGGTGACCAGCACCCAGTCGAACCGGCCTCGCGCGAGGGCGGGGTTCAGTTGGTCGCCGCGCCCCGTGCCCACGGCCGTGCCGCCGTGCAGGGCGAACGGCACATCGGCGCCCAGTCGCGCCGCTAGTTCGTGCAGGCGCTGCGGCGGAAGCGCAGTGCCCCACAGCGCATCGCACGCGACGAGGGCGGCCGCAGCATCCGCCGATCCTCCGCCCATGCCCCCGGCGACGGGAACGCTCTTGCGCAGGTCGAGGTGCACGCCGCCCTCGTATCCGGTGGCGGCGGCGAGCATCTTCGCGGCGCGCATCGCGAGGTTGCGGTCGTCGACGGGCACGCTCTCTGCGTCGTCGACGCCCGATACGCTCAGCGTGAAGTCGGCGGCCTCGGTGGCGTGCACATCCTCATAGAGCGACACCGCCTGGAACACCGTCGCCAGGGCGTGATAACCGTCGTCATGACGGCCGCCGACGCCCAGGTAGACGTTGATCTTCCCCGGGGCGCGCACATGCACGGATTCGGGGAAGGCGGCGAGGCTCATGGTCAGCTCACAGCGCGGACGAGGTGGCCCACATGTTGACGTCGATCCCGTTCGAGAGCGCGTCGATGCGGGCGAACTCCTCATCCGAGAACGCCGGCCCGCCGATGGCGGCGATGTTCTCGTCGAGTTGCTCTGGTCGAGAGGCGCCGATCAGGGCCGAGACGACCACGGGGTCGCGCAGCGTCCACTGCAGGGCCATCTGGGCGAGCGACTGACCGCGCTCGGTCGCGATCTCGTTCAGCCCTCGCAGGATCGCGAGCCCTTCCGCGGAGAGCGGCTTCTCAGAGATCGACGCACGCTTCTGGGCGCGATGCGCCGTGCCATCGGCGAGGTACTTGTCGGTGAGCAGCCCCTGGGCGAGCGGCGTGAACGCGATGGCACCGAGCCCCTCGGTGCGCAGAGTGTCGGTGAGCTCGGCCTCGATCCAACGGTTGAGGATCGAATACGAGGGCTGGTGGATCACGAGCGGGGTGCCGAGGTCGCGGGCGACTTCGACGGCCTTCGCGGTGCGCTCGGCGCTGTACGAGGAGATGCCGACGTAGAGCGCCTTGCCCTGCCGTACCAGGGTGTCCAGCGCACCGATGGTCTCTTCGACCGGGGTCACCGGGTCGACGCGGTGCGAGTAGAAGATGTCGACGTAGTCGAGGTTCATGCTCTCCAGCGACCGCTCGGCGCTGGCGAGGATGTATTTGCGGCTGCCCAGGTCGCCGTAGGGCCCCGGCCACATGTCCCAGCCGGCCTTGGACGAGATGATCAGCTCATCGCGGTACGGGCGGAAGTCCTCGCGGTAGATGCGCCCGAAGTTCTTCTCGGCCGACCCGTGCGGGGGGCCGTAGTTGTTGGCCAGGTCGAAATGCGTGATGCCGCGGTCGAACGCGTGACGCAGGAGCGCGCGCTGGTTGTCGAGCGGGATGTTGTCGCCGAAGTTCCACCACAGGCCCAGAGAGATGGGTGGGAGGAACAGCCCCGAGGTGCCGACCTGGCGGTACTCGAACTGCTGGTAGCGGTCATCCTTCGCCGCATAAGGGCGGTGGATGTCGGGGACGTCGGAGCGGAAGCGCGGCGATTCGGTCACGACACCAGGTTAGCCCTGAAGCGTCTGCGCGATTCTCATGAAATCGTCGACGGTGAGCTCCTCACCGCGGGCGGTCGGCGCAACGCCCGCGCGCTCGAGAAGAGCGGATGCCTCGGCCGCCGTGCCACCGAGTACAGCAGCGAGCGCCTGCCGCAGCATCTTGCGCCGCTGCTGGAACGCGGCATCCACGACCCGAAAGGTCGCCCGACGCAGGTCTTCGTCGCCCCGGGGCTGCGCGTCGCGTTCGAAGGCGACGAGAACGCTGTCGATGTTCGGCACCGGCCAGAACACCTGCCTGGACACGGTGCCGGCCAGGCGCCAGGGCCCGTACCAGGCGGCCTTGACGCTCGGTGCACCGTAGGTCTTGCCACCGGGAGGCGCCGCGAGGCGCTCACCGACCTCGGCCTGCACCATGACGACGCCGCGCTGCAGGTTCGGGAACGTCTCCATGAAGTGCAGCAGCACCGGCACGGACACGTTGTAGGGCAGGTTCGCGACAAGCACGGTCGGATCGCCGGGGAGCTCGGTGACCCGCAGCGCGTCGGCGTCGACGACAGTAAGGGAGCCGTCTGGAACGCCGTGGTCAGCGGCCGTCTGCGGCAACCGGGCGGCGAGACGGTGGTCGATCTCTACCGCGGTCACCGAAGCCCCGGTCTCGAGGATCGCAAGGGTCAGCGAGCCCAGCCCCGGCCCGACCTCGACGACGCTCTCCCCCGCCTGCACACCGCCCACGTGCACGATCTTGCGAACGGTGTTCGCGTCGACGACGAAGTTCTGGCCGAGCTTCTTGGTCGGGGTGACGTCGAGCTCGGCGGCGAGGCGGCGGATCTCGGTGGCGCCGAGCAGGGTGACGGTCATCCTGCCATTGTCCCCCATGCGCACTGGCACCCTATTCGCCCAGCCCTGCCGCGAGATCAGCCCGTGAACGGGCCGTACACACGGAGGGTGTTCTCGGCGATCTGCGCTGCCAGGTCGTCAACGGGCATCTCGAGCTCGGCAGCCAGGAAACGCAGGGTGATGGGCACGAGGTACGGCGCATTCGGACGGCCGCGCAGGGGCACGGGGGTGAGGAACGGAGCATCCGTCTCGACGAGGATGCGATCGAGCGGGGTGACCTGCAAAGCATCCCGCAGGTTCTGCGCATTCTTGAACGTGACATTGCCCGCGAACGACAGGTAGTACCCGGCATCCGCGCAGACCCGCGCCATCGCATCGTCACCCGAGAAGCAGTGGAACACCGTCTTCTCGGGCGCTCCGACCCGCGCCAGGGTTTCAAGCACCGCGTCGTGGGCGTCGCGGTCGTGGATCTGCATCGCGATGCCGTGCTTCTCGGCCAGCGCGATGTGCGCCTCGAACGCCTCGAACTGCGCTGCATGCCCCTCGGGCCCGGTGCGGAAGAAGTCGAGCCCGGTCTCGCCGATCGCGCGCACCCGCGGGTGCGCGGCGAGCTCGTCGATCACGCCGATGGCGTGGTCGAGGCGCCCGGCCTCGGCATAGACCGGCGCGTCATTCGGATGGATCGCGACGGCGGCGAGGACACGAGGATCGGATGCCGCAGCATCCACCGCCCACCGTGACGACTCGATGTCGCCGGACGCCTGTACAACACCGGCGATGCCGACCGCCTCTGCCCGATCGAGCTGCTCGGCGAGCGAGAGCGGCTCGACGCCGTCGGTGATCTCCAGGTGCGCGTGGTTGTCGTACACCCGCACCGTGAGCGGCTCGGGTGCGGCGGGATAGCGGAGGTCCTTGCGCCCGTCCGCCTCCCGCGCCTTCACGTACGTCTCTGCCATCAGAATGCTGCGGTGATCTTCTCCATGAGCTTCTTTGCGCTCCGTGCGTTCTTCATCCCATCAGCCAGTGCCGTGGGCCGGTTGTTGTGGGTGTCCAGTACCAGGTGGATGCTCGTGCCCCCAGCCGTCGGAGCGAGGGTGATCCGCCCCTGCAGCTCCCACGAGAGCATCGTCTTGCGCGTCGTGAAGTCGGTGACGGACCCGTCAGGGGCCGTCCCGGCGATCGTCGCCTTCTCGGCGCTGAGCACCTGATCGATCTTCTGCTTCGCCGTTGCCGGGTCTGCGGTGACATCTGTCGTCAATTCGGCTGCCGATGACATGTTCTCCCCCTTGATTGGTGACTTTTCGTCGCCCTCAACCTATCCGATGCGCTCAGCAGTGCTCAGGACTGCGACTCCACACGGGGAAACAGCGGCGCGAGTGTCTGCACGGCCGTTCCCGGTGCGAGCACGCCCCAGGCGCCGGCCTCTCTGACCGGCTGCGCCTGCAGGTCACCGAGCGCTTCTGCGACGCCGAGCGCCGACCACAGCTTGCCGGTCGATTGCGGCATCACCGGCGACAGCAGCACGGCAAGCGCACGCAGACCCTCCGCGCAGGTGTAGAGCACCGTGCCCAGGCGCCCGCGCTGCTCCTCATCGCGCGCGAGTGCCCACGGCTCGTTCTCGGTGATGTAGTGGTTCAGGGCGTCGACAATGGTCCAGATCGACGAGATCGCCTCGTCGATGCGGAACTGCTCGATCGCGGCATCCGCTGCGGTGGCGGCATCCGCCACGATCTTCTGGATGGCCAGATCCGGCCCGGTGTACTCAGCCGGCGCGGGAACCACACCATCGAAGTACTTCTCGATCATCGCGATCGTGCGCGACGCAAGGTTGCCGAAGCCGTTGGCGAGCTCGGCCTGGTAGCGCGCCGAGAGGTCTTCCCAACTGAACGATCCGTCCTGACCGAACGCGATCGCGGACAGGAAGTAGAACCGGTACGCGTCGGAGCCGAAGACGTCGGTGATCTCGGACGGCGCGATGCCGGTGAGCTTCGACTTCGACATCTTCTCGCCACCGACGAGCAGCCAGCCGTGCGCGAAGACGCCGCGGGGCACGTCGACGCCGGCGGCCATCAGCAGCGCCGGCCAGATCACGGCGTGGAAGCGCAGGATGTCCTTGCCGACGACGTGGTACGCGGGCCAGCGGCGGGCGAAGTTCTCCTCATCGGAGCCGTACCCGACGGCCGTGGCGTAGTTCAGCAGCGCGTCGACCCACACGTAGATGACGTGCGACTCGTCCCAGGGCAGCGGAATGCCCCAGTCGAAAGTGGAGCGCGAGATCGAGAGGTCCTTCAGGCCCTGGCTGACGAACGAGACGACCTCGTTGCGCGCGGAGTGCGGGCGGACGAAGTCGGGCTCGTTCTTGTAGAGCTCGAGCAGGCGGTCCTGGAACTCGCTGAGCTTGAAGAAGTAGTTCTTCTCCTGCAGCAGCTCGAGCGGCTTGGAGTGGATCGCGCAGACCTTCAGCCCCTCGAAGGGCCCTGTGCCGTCGACGATCTCGGACTCAGGCTTGAACTCCTCACAACCCACGCAGTAGAGCGCCTCGTACTCGCCGGCGTAGATGTAGCCCGCGTCGTACAGGCGCTGGAAGAACACCTGCACGTTCTTCTCGTGCCGCTCCTGTGTGGTGCGGATGAAGTCGTCGTTGGCGACGTCGAGCGTCTCCAGCAGCGGGAACCAGCTCTCGGAGACGAGCCGGTCCACCCATGCCTGCGGGGTGACGTCGTTCGCCGCGGCGGCGCGGAGCATCTTCTGTCCGTGCTCGTCGGTTCCGGTCAGCATCCAGGTGTCGTCGCCCGCCTGGCGGTGCCAGCGGGCGAGCGTGTCGACGGCCACCGACGTGTACCCGTGCCCGATGTGCGGAACATCGGAGGGGTAGTAGATGGGCGTGGTGATGTAGAAGGAATCGCCTGCGGGCATGCGGTCAATTCTAGGCGGGATGCCGCGAGTGGATGCCCGTGTGTCAGCGACCGCCGTGTCCGTGCCCGCCGAGGCGCCCCATTTGGACCCGCGAGGTCGTACCGGTCTTGTCGTAGAGCACCCCGACATGCGTCTTCACCGTCGTCAAGCCGATGCCGAGCCGGTCGGCGATCTGCTGATTGGTCAACCCTTCGGCCAGCAGCGCGAGCACCTCTGACTCGCGTGATGTCAGCGTCTCGGGCGGAGCAGCGGCCGTCGGTTCTGACCGATCGTTGAGCTGGGCGATGACGCTGCCCGCCACCGCGGGGTCGATGACGTGTCGATCCTCGGCGACGTGGTGCACCGCCTGGACCAGCTCCGGACCGCGGGTGGTCTTGAGCAGGTAGCCGCGCGCTCCGGCCGCGAGCGCGCGGGCGATGAGATCGTCGGAGTCGAACGTGGTGAGCACGAGCACGCGCGTGCCGGTCTCTGAGGTGATCCGCTCGGTGGCCCAGATGCCGTCGGTCCCGGGCATCCGCAGGTCGACCAGGGCGATGTCGGGTCGTTCTCGCAGGCACAGGGCGACGCCGTCGAGCCCGTTCTCGGCCTCCCCGACGACCTCGATCGCGGCGTCGGATCGAAGGATCGCGGCCACGCCGCTGCGCACGGCCTCGTGATCATCGACGATGACGACGCGGATGCTGTCAGTCATGATGCTCCTCGGGGATCGTGATCGTTGCCTGCCAGTGTCCGTCATCGGTGGCGTCGGAGCGCACGCTTCCGCCGACACCGGAGACGAGCATGGCGGCGCCATTGATGCCGATGCCGTTGCCCGCCGCCGCGTTGGCAGCAATCGAGGCCCTGTTGGAGACCTGCACGGTCACGGGGTCGTCGTCAGCGACGGCGAGCTCGATGTCTCCGGTGCCGTGCTTGACGGCGTTCGTGACGAGTTCTTGGAGCGCGCGCTGTGCGATGTCCGCCGATCGCGGCGTCAAGCCGGCCAGGGCGTCGTCGAGCCCGACCCCCTGGCGCACGAGGGTGCGGCCGACCGGGAGCAGGTCGTCGAGATCGCCCAGCGGCCGGTCGGGCGGATGCTCTATGTCATCGACCGTGGACAGCACGGCGATGAGGCGTCTGAGCTCGTGATGGGCCTCATCGGTGCCGCGGGTCGCGCGGCTCAGGCTCTCGTCGATCTCGTCCGAAGCCGTACCGGTGCCCTTCATCGCCAGTCGTGCGGCCTCGATGTTGAGCCCGGCGACGGCGATCTGGTTGGCGACGAGGTCGTGCAGATCGTGGGCGATGCGCTGTCGGAGCCGCTGCGTCGAACGCAGGTGCTGCTCGGACATCACGGCGCGGGTGCGCATCCGCTCGCTGCGCACGTTCCAGCCCCAGAGCGCGGCGATGAGGATGAAGAGGACCCACTGCAGGGCGATGGTCGCGAACTGCACGGCGGTCGCCGGCCAGATGAGGAAGATGACGACGATGACGACGCAGAGCGCGACGATGCTGATCAGCACGACACGGATGCCGCGATCTGTCCCGTACCGGAACGCGCAGTACACGAAGTCGGCGAACAGCAGCAGCACGCCCAGGCTGCCGCCGAACAGCAGATCGATCGCAACCAGCGGCACGCTCACTGCCAGCACGGTGAACGGCCGCGTGGAGCGCGCCGTGGCCAGAGCCGCCATCGCGACCAGCAGCACGAGGAAGATCGTGCCGAAGCGCGGCGCCCCGGGCGCCACGATCTGCTGGAACGCGGGCCATGCCCCGTAACCGCCGAACTGCAGCAGCGCCAGACCGCACAGCAGGTACAGCACGGCGACCACGGCATCGCGCGTGCGCGGACGGGCGCTCAGCCGCGGCACGATCTGTCCGATGCGTGAGACCACCCCGATGCGTGAGACCACCATGGATTCATCCTGCCCGACACCGGCGGGGGCGGCCTCCTTCGATCGGAGGAGGAAAGGGCGACCACTCGCAGGATCCGATCCTCGGCGCTTCGCCGGATCGTGGAGACATGAACATCTTCATCGCCATCCTCGCCTGCGAGATCGGCTTCTGGGTCGTACTGTTCGGCGGACTCGCGACCCGGTATCTTCTGCGGCTGCGGCGTCTGTCCACCGTGCTGCTGCTGTGCGTGCCGCTTCTGGACATCGCACTGCTGAGCCTGATCGCCTGGGATCTCGGCGTCGCCGGGGCGACCGCCGACTTCACGCACGGTCTCGGTGCCGTCTACCTCGGTTTCACGATCGCCTTCGGGCACCAGATCATCACCCGTGTCGACGCCTGGTTCTCGCACCGCTTCGCCCGCGGACCCGTGCCCGAGCGGGTGCCCAAGCACGGGCCGGAGCGCGTCGCCCATGAGTGGAAGGAATGGGGGCGCATGTTGTTGTGCGCTGTCATCGCCACGGCGGTGCTGGGTGGCATCACGTGGCTCGTCGGCGATCCCGAGCGGACGGCAGAGCTCGTCGGCTGGATCGTGCGAGTCTGGGCGATCACCGCGATCTGGCTGGTGGGCTGGCCGGTGTGGGTCACGGTCGCCGAAGCGGGGCGGCCGGTGGCGAAGCGTTAGCGCTTGACCGCCGCCACGGCGCCGTGCGGGCGGATGCTGACCTCATCGCCAGACCGCTCACGACGCTCGTGCCGGGTGACCGTGAAGCCGGCTTCCGCGAGCAGGGATCGCAGGTCGTTCGGCGACCAGAAATACGCCGTCGTCACGGCATGGTCGAAAACGCGGCGCGACGTTCCATCGAAGAACCCGACGAGGAGAGCGCCGCCGGGGGCGAGCACGCGGGCGAACTCGGCGAAGACGGCGGGGAGATCGGCGGGCGGGGTATGGATCAGGGAGTACCAGGCGAGGATGCCGCCGAGCGTGGCGTCTTCGTACGGGAGTGCACGGAACGAACCGACGTCGAAGCGCAGATGCGGGTGGCGCTCGCGGGCTGCCTCGATGAACTGCTCAGAGATGTCGACCCCGACCACATCCCGGTGACCGTCATGGAGGAACGATGTCCACGGACCCGGGCCGCACCCGGCATCCAACAACGGTCCAGTCGTAGCATCTCGCCAGCGCGCGATGAGGGTGCGGTCTGCAGCATCCAGCTGCGCGATGTCGCCGGCGACGTCGACGTACTCCGCGGCGCGGGCATCATAGGCCGCGGCGATCGACGCGTCCGTCACGACTTCCGCGACGCGAGGGCCTGCTGGTAGAGGTCGCGGGAGCTGAGACCGGTGGCGGCGGCGACCTCGGCGCAGGCGTCCTTCAGGCGCATACCGCCGTCGACCAGTGCCCGCACCTGGGCGCCGGCATCCTCGGCGGATGCCGCGACGGGTGCTGCCCCCTCGACGACGACGACGATCTCGCCTTTGACGCCGGCCTCTGCCCACTCGACGAGTTCGGATGCCGTGCCGCGCCGCACCTCTTCGTAGAACTTGGTCAGCTCGCGGCACACGGCGATGCGGCGATCCGGCCCGAACGCGGCGCCCATGTCGCCGAGCGCCGAGGCGAGGCGCGACGGAGATTCGAAGAAGACCATCGTGCGCGGCTCGGACGCCACAGCACGGAGGGCGGAACGCCGCTCCCCCGGTTTGCGGGGCAGGAATCCCTCGAATGTGAACCGGTCGGTCGGCAGTCCCGAGATCGCCAGCGCCATGATCACAGCGCTGGGGCCGGGGATCGCGGTGACGGTCGCGCCCCGTTCCGCTGCCGCGGCGACCAGCCCGTACCCGGGGTCGCTGATCGCCGGCATCCCCGCGTCGCTGACGACGACGATGTCCTCGTCGATCGCGAGCTCGGCGAGCTCAGCGGCCTTGTGCTTCTCGTTGTGGTCGTGCAGGGCGATCAGCCGCGGCCGGTTCTCGATCTTCAGCGCCTGCAGCAGACGCTGCGTCGTGCGGGTGTCCTCTGCGGCGACGAGCTCAGCATTCTCGAGCACCTCGACCAGGCGGCGGGATGCGTCGCCGAGGTTTCCGATCGGAGTCGCCGCGAGGATGATCACCCGTTCAGCTTAGGCGCGCGCCGTAGGCTTATGCCGTGTCTGCGCCTGCGCCTCTGCTCCCGCCTCCTGAGGAGCGCCTGACGCTCTGGGGGCGCCTGCGCGACCGGCTGCTGCTGGATCCGGAGTGGCACCGCGTCATCCGCTGGCTGGCACCGCTGGTGATCACGGCTCTCGCAGCCGTGCTGCGCCTGGCGAACCTCGCCACCCCGCAGACGCTCGCGTTCGATGAGACGTACTACGTCAAAGACGCCTGGTCGCTGTGGACGCTCGGCTACGAAGGCACCTGGGGCGACGGCGCGAACGAAGCGTTCGTGACCGGCGATACGAGCTCGCTCACCGGGACCGGGAGCTTCGTGGTGCATCCGCCGCTGGGCAAGTGGATCATCGCGCTGGGAATGGGGCTGTTCGGCCCCGGCAACAGCGCGGCGTGGCGTCTCATGGTCGCGCTGGTGGGCACCGCGACGGTGCTGCTGGTGTACTTCGTCGCGAAAGAGCTGACGCGTTCGATCGTCGCAGCGTTCGTCGCCGGTCTTCTGCTCGCCATCGACGGGCTCAGCATCGTGATGAGCAGGATCGGGCTGCTCGACGGCATCCTGACGTTCTTCGTCCTGCTCGGGTTCTTCTTCATCCTCCTCGACCGTCGCCGTTCTATTCCACTTGTGGAATATGCGCAGGGCGACGAGCGTGAGTACCTGTGGGGGCCGATCATCTGGCGGCGTCCGTGGGTCATCGCGGCAGGTGTCGCTCTTGGTGCGGCCACAGCCGTGAAATGGTCGGGCCTGTATGCGCTGGCGGGGCTCGGCATCTATCTCGTCGTCACCGATGCGCTCGCCCGGCGCCGTGCGGGCGTCGCGTACTGGCCGATGGATGCTGCCGCCCGCCAGGGTGCGGTGTCGTTCCTGCTGCTCGTGCCCGCCGCTGTCGTGACCTACGTCGTCTCGTGGACCGGATGGTTGGTCACCGCGGGCGGCTACGATCGCGGGTCGGACGGCAACCCGCTGCTCGCACTGTGGAAGTACCACGAGTCGATCTACGGGTTCCACATCGGGCTCACCTCCGGGCACCCGTATGCGAGCCCGGCGTGGGAGTGGCCGCTCCTCATCCGCCCGACCGCCGTGTGGGTCGGCGACGATCAGAGCTGCGGAACCGACCACTGCATGTCGGTGATCTCCACCGTGCCGAACCCGCTGATCTGGTACGCCGGGGTCGCCGCGGCGATCTACCTGCTGTACCGATTCGTTCGGGGCCTCATCGAACGACGGCCGATGCCATGGGTTTACGGCATACCGCTCGTCGGCCTCGCCGTCACCTACGTGCCGTGGCTGCTGTACCCCGAGCGGACGATCTTCCAGTTCTACACCGTGGTCATGATGCCGTTCCTCGTGCTCGCGCTCGTGTTCACGCTGCGGGAGCTCGCCGGACGCCGCGAGGATCCGCTGTACCGGCGTCAGGCAGGAGAGCGCACCGTGATGGTGTTCCTCGTCACGGTCGTGGTCGTCTCCGCATTCTTCTATCCGGTCTGGACCGGCATGAACGTGCCGTACGAGTTCTGGCTCATCCACAACTGGATGCCGACCTGGGTATAGTCTCGCGGCGCGTCAGCCGCCGATGCCAGATGGTTTGGGTCGGTTCTGAGCGTCGATAACCGACCCAAACCATCTGACATGGCGCGGCAACGGCCGGCACGCCGAGGTCAGTTGATGATCGTGCCGCGCTCGTCCTCTCGCAGCACGGCGAGGCGGTCGCGCCATGTCGCCAGGCCCTCGGGAGTCTGCCTCGTCCATTCATCGGTCTCCCCGACGACACGGAGCGGATCGCTGCTGCGGTACGAGCGCGTCGGATTGCCGGGGAACTTCTTGTCGGTCACGTTCGGATCGTCCTCGAACGCACCGGTGGGCTCCACGATGTACACCCGCGGCGCTTCATCACCCGGGGCGAGTTCTGCGGCGAGACCTGCGCCGTCGGCCACCGCGGTGAAGTAGATGTGGTTCATAACGACCTCCGGCCGGTAGTTCGAGCGGAAGCCCGCCGTCAGAAGGTCCCCGACACTCAGGTCGGCCTTCGTACCGTGGAAAAACGGCCCGTCTTCGGTCATGCCCTGTTCCTCTCAGCGCGCACGCGTCAGCGCCGCGGCATCCGCGACAGGAAGCCGGCACACGAACGCCCGGCAGTCGTACGCCCACTCGGCCGATTGCGCCTTCCCGGCGAACAGGTCGAACCCGGCATCCGCGAACGCGTGCGCCTGCGCCGGCGTCACGACGGCGATGACGTCGGCATCCAGACGGCGGGATGCCGCGGCGAGCGCACCGGCGGGATCATCGGTCACCACGACGACCTGACGCGGCGGCTCTGCGAGCCCCGCCGCGACAGCGAGCAGTGCGCCGTGCCCGAACGGATGCTGCAGAGCGGATGCCGCGTGCGCCTGCACCTGCGCCTCGGCAGCTTCCCGATACCGCTCCCCCGCACCCAGCCGCCATGCCGTGAGCGCGGCGCCGGCGAGTGCAGCGACGCCGGAGGGGAGATCGCCGTCGGTCTGATCGGGGGCGGATGTCACACCGTGGGCCGCCAGCACCGGATCAGGCGCCGCTCCCTCGGTGAGCGCCTCATCGAGGATGTCGCGGGCCTGCACGGCCCAGTCGGCCTCGCCCGTGGCCGTCGCGACTGCGAACAGTCCGTCTGCGAAAAGCGTCAGATCGGCGAGCGTCGCCACGGCCGCGGACGCGACGCCGTCGAGAGATGAGCGCACGAGCCGCCCCTCTGCCGACCGGTTCACCGTCGACACGTATGTCGCGGCTTCGGTCGCGGCATCCACCCACGATCTCTCCCCGAGGGCTGCGCCGGCACGTGTGAGCGCGGCGATCGCGAGCCCATTCCAGCCGGTGATGATCTTGCCGTCGACCGCGGGCGGCTCGAGGTCTGCCCGCTCCGACGCGGAACGCTGGTAGTAACCGCCCTCGCTGCGCGCACCGTCAATCAGCGACTCCGAGTCCTGAGCGGCACCGAAGCCACCGCCCTCGCGTCGAAGAACACCGAGCAGGAACGCCGCGATCCCTCGGGCTGTCGCCTCGTCGCCGGCGGCCAGCGCCACATCGAGCAACTGCGCGTTGTCGGTCAGCATCCGTTCGTAGTGCGGCACAGTCCAGTCGCGCTGCGTCGCGTAGCGGAAGAAGCCGCCGTCCGCATCGCGAAGATCGGATGCTGCCATGGCGGCGAGCGCACGATCAGCGGCAACCGCGGCATCCGGCGCCTCGCGGCGCACGAGCGGCTGCTGCAGGAAGCTCAGCGTCGTCGCGACCGGGAACTTCGGGGCTCCCCCGAATCCGCCGAACATCCTGTCCTCGCGCTCGGAGATCAACGCGGCCGCGACCGCGAGCTGCTCGGCCGACGGCAGGTCGGAGGGCGCCACCTCAGCCGCCTGCGCGAGAGCAGCGGCGACAGCATCCGCCGATTCGACCGCCTGCTCGCGTCGCAGCATCCATGCCTCCTGCACGGCGGCGAGCACATCGCGAAAGGCAGGCAGCTGCCCGCGCGACTCGGGCGGCCAGTATGTGCCGGCGTAGAACGTGCGGCCCTGCGGCGTCGCGAACACCGTCAGCGGCCAGCCGAGGTTCTGGGTGAACGCCGACGCCGCGGCCATGTAGGTGCCATCGACGTCCGGATGCTCCTCGCGATCGACCTTGATCGCGAGGAAGTCCCGGTTGATGGGGACCGCGGTCTCGGGTGAGGAGAACGACTCGCGCGCCATCACATGACACCAGTGACAGGTGGAATAGCCGATCGAGATCAGCAGCGGCACGCCGCGGCGCTGCGCCTCGGCGAAGGCATCCGCTCCCCACGGCCACCAGTCGACGGGGTTGTCGGCGTGGGCGCGCAGATACGGACTGAGCGTGCTGGCGAGGCGATTCATGCCTCACACGCTACGCGCTGCGGGCGGGCGTGTGGACGGCGATGCGAGAGGGGTTTCGTCGGTTAGCGGCGTCGATAACCGACGAAAAGCTTCCCGCCTGACCGACCGACACGGGGGCGCGGGGGGCGGGGGTCAGACCAGCGCCTGTACGGTTCGGGTGGCCGCGTAGCCGACCAGGGGCAGCGCGCGGTCCGCGGCCAGGGTGATCCGCGCCTCGAGCACGTCCGAATTGACCCGGTACCCGTCGAAGTCGGTGTTGCTGGCGTAGACCCCCACCGGCAGCGTGAGCGCCTGGAAGAACGCGAACAGCGGGCGCAGCTGGTGCTCGATCATGAGCGCGTGGCGCTCTCCCCCGCCCGTCGCCGCCAGGAGCACGGGCTTGCCGACCAGCTCGTACTGCCCCACGAAATCGAACAGGTGCTTGAACAGCCCGGTGAACGACGCCCGATACACGGGGCTGCCGACGATCAGCAGATCGGCCTGTTCGATCGCGACGAGCTGCTCCTCGACGTGCGCGGGGAGGTCCTCGCGCCGCAGCGCCCCGGCGAGCGAGGGACCGATCACGGTGAGCTCGATGACTTGCACCTCGGCATCCGTGCGCTGCGCGACGGCATCTGCGATCGCACGGAGCAGAGCGGTCGTCTTGCTGGGCTCGTGAAGCGAGCCCGAGACGGCGACGACGCGATAGGGAGCTGTCATGCCGTCGACGCTAGCGACGATGACGCCCCGCGGCACACTGAGCGACACGGGGCGTCATCGAACGCAACAGGAGGTCTCAGTTGTTCTTGGTTCGAGTCCAGGTACCCCAGCAACGAATCGCTAGAGTTCTCTAGGAAGTCCGGCTCCCTCCTCACTCCGTCGAGTGGCACGATCTGGCGTCTGGTGACCAGATTGGTGACCAGAAACCCCCACGGGGCGTGTTTCGCGGTCGTCTCTGCTGATGAGGTACGCACTCGCCCCCGCTCGTTCGTGTGGGTACGTGCTCCGCACCTGTCTGGCATGGAAGCTCATGCACGCATCGAGGTCGAGCCCGCGTTCCTGACCCAGGCCGAGGTCGCCGTGCTGCTGGGTGTGCCCGAGCGCACGCTCGAAGGCTGGCGACTCACGAAGTCGGGGCCGCCATGGCTGAAGCTCGGCCGGCACGTGAAGTACGACCGTGATGACGTACTCGCCTGGGCGCGGGAGCAGCGTCATGGCTAGACCGAAGATCGCCGCGGGCGAGCTCGGTCAGGTGCAGGTGACCCAGCTCGCGAACGGGAAGTGGCGGGCACGCGCCCGGATGCGCGACGACTCCGGTGAGCTGGTGCAGCTCCGCGCCGAAGGAGCTACCGAGGATGCAGCCCGCGAGGAGCTGCTGTCGCGCTCGAAGACCCTGACGACGCACACGAAGGCCATCGTCACCGCCGCATCGACCATCCAGGAGGCGGCGGAGGTGTGGCTGCCGACGGTGAAGGTGCGTGCCGAGAACGGCACCCTGTCATGGTCGACGTATGAGAACTACGAGACCACTGTCCGTCTCACCCTCGTCCCCGTCTGCGGTGGCGTCGCCCTGGATGCGCTCACGGTCGGCCGCTGCGACCGGATCATCCAGAACCTCCTCGCTGACCGGGGCGTGTCCGCAGCGCGGAAGGCGCGTTCGGTGCTGTCGCTCATCTGCGGGTTCGCCGTGCGCGACGACGCGATCCCGACGAACCCAGTGCGCGACGTCACCCGATTGCCGAAACCGGAGAAGAAGACCGCGATGCTCACCCCGCAGCAGATCGAGGCGATCCGCGACCTCATGACCCGGTGGCGGGAGACGGAGGGCATGGGACCGCGCCCGAACTGGCGGGCGCTCGTGGACGGCATGGACATCATGCTCGGCACCTCCGCCCGCGTGGGGGAGTGCATCGGTCTGCGCCGCTGCGACGTGGACATGACCACGGCCCCGCCGACGATCCTGATCGACGGCACCGTGATCCAGAACAAGGTGCAGGGCATTCAGCGGAAGAACGCCCCGAAGCGTACCCGCCAACGCCGTCGCGTCGCGCTCCCCGCTCTTGCGGCCGACGCAGTGCGACGCCGACTGGCGCTCGCAGAGCGAGCGCCAGAGGCGTTGCTGTTCCCGACGAAGACCGGCAAGCCGATGAGCGTCTCCAACTACGAACGGCTGCTGCGCTCGTTCATCGACGACAACCACGATGAGCTCGTGCGCCTCGGCGTCGAGGTCGACGAGTACTCGACGCACATCTACCGGCGCACCACCGCGACGCTCGTGGAGCGCGCGGCGGGGCTCACGATCGCGTCACGACTGCTTGGGCACGCGAACGAGATGGTCACCCGCAACAGCTACGTCATCACGGCCGAGCAGGTCGACGTCGTCACCGCCGACATCCTCGACACGATGCTTGGGACGTGAGTCATGCGGTTCGCCGGTCGCGCGGGACGGGCCGCGTACCTTCTCAATGAAGCCTTGCGCGTCTGCGAGTGGAGAGGTAACGTACTGCACCACAAGTCCACGAGCGTGCGGCGGCGGTGTGGAATCTCAACCACCGTAGGTCGGCCGGGGACGGCTGCACCGAGGTGCCGGGTCGTGGCTCGGCGATGGGGGTGTCGATTCGGCACCCCCGTGAAAGACCTCCGGTTGTGCCGAATCGACACCACCGTGGTGGCGCAAATCTTCCACCATCACGAAGCCCGAGCCCCGGGATTGCAGGCGGTGTCAACTTGCCACCACCGTACGAGGACTCGGCCATCCAAACTTTGGGAGGCCGGACGGTTCCGTCAATTTGGCGGCACCGTGGACGACTCGGATAAGCGCGTTGGACGGCGCGCTCCCGCCCTTCGCTGACGGTCCCGGAAAATTGCCGGGACCGTCGCATCGGACCCTGAAGCGGTCGCCTCCGCACCTCGTGGCGCTGTGCACGATCGCCTCGCGCTGTCCGGTCGTGCTGCCAGTTCGCGTCCGCAAACGGATGAGTCTCTGAGGTCGTCGTAGAGCGCTCGGCTGCACTGATCGGCTTAACGACGCCCATGCGTCACCATCGCTCCGCGGCCATGCACGGCGCTCCCGAACCACCGTGGCCACTGTGCCCGACCGTCTCGGCCGCTCCTCTGCGCCCCCGGCCCAGACGCTCGCGCCACGCGCATCTCCTCGATTCATTCATGGACGTATGCCACCGCGGGTGGGGCGTGCGCACCGCCCTCATGAGACGACTCGTGAGGAGGCCCGGGGTGAAGGGCGGTGTGATCCTGTTCCGTGGTATCGGCGCGGCCGCGCGCCGATACCTGGAGTCGGACAGGTCGACCGCGGACGAGTACTACCTGGAGGGCGGCACCGCGCTCGCGGAGTTCACTGCCACCGACTCCGCGGGAGAGGTCATCGAGGCGCGGACGCTCGACCCGGTGCAGTACGCCGCGTGGGTGGACTGGACGGACCCGATCAGCGGCACATCGATGGGAACCCCGCGCGGCGCGGGCGAGGGGATGCGGGGTTCGCCCCGGTTTGCGGAGATGGTGGTCAACGCCCCGAAATCCCTCTCCATCGCCGCCGCCCTGCACCCGGAGGTCTCCGACGCGCTCGACGCCGCGCAACAGGATGCGGCGGCGGAGATTCGACGCTGGCTCGCCCAGCACTCGGTCACCCGAATCGGGCCTCGGCACGCACGGGAGGTCGTGCCGGTGCAGCAGCTGCAGAGCGTCTCGGTCGCGCACAAGACGAGCCGTGCGGGTGACCCGCATCGGCACATCCACTTTCAAATCGGCACCCGCGTCTACGCCGCGGGGACGTGGCGCGGCCTGGACACCGCAGCCTTGTTAAAGCAGCAGGGAGCCATCCGCGCCCTCGGCACCGCGATCATCGCCGCGCACCCGCAGCTTGCGGCCGTACTCGACAAGCACGGGCTCACGCTCGACCCGGTGACGGGAGAGGTCGCGGAGCTGGAGCCGCTCAACGCGGCCCTTTCGAAGCGCAGTGCGCAGGTCGAACGCAATCTCGCCACCTTCGAGGCCGAGTGGGTAGCTGCGCATCCCGGCGAGGAACCGGGGCCGGTCGTGCGGGCGCGGCTGAAAGCGAAGGCGTGGGAGCACGAACGCCCGCGGAAGAAGCCCACGGTGCTCGGCAGCGAGGCCGGTTGGCGCGCGGAGCTCGAAGACGCCGGCTACAGCCCGGATGCACCACGGGCGCACAGGCCTGCACTGGTCGCGCTCGACGAACTGCGCATCGAGGAAGTCGCATCTCGTGCACTTGACCGTGCGGCGGCGGGTGCATCGGCGTGGACGGCGCACACGCTGCGCGAGCACGTCACCCGCATCACCACCGAGCACGGCGTGCAAGCCACACCCGAGGAGCTGCGAGAGTTCGTACAACTGGCGACGCAGCTCGCAGCATCGGATTGCCTCTCCGTCCTCCCACCCGGTGCGCCGAAGCTGGAGCACGTCGCGCATCTGACGTCGCTGCGCGTCGTCGCTGCCGAGACGGAGCTGCGCGACCTGCTCACCGCACGTGCGGAGAAGTCCAACCAGCGCATCCCGGACATCCACGAGCTTGCGGTGCAGACGGGCCTGGATGCTGACCAGGAGCGAGCGGCCGCAGTCGTCGCATCCGCCAACCCGCTCGTCGTGATCGAAGGCGCCGCGGGGTCGGGTAAGACGACGATGCTCAAGACGGCCATCGAAGCCGCAGCAGCTGAGGGCCATGGGCTGCGGGTCGTCACGCCGACGAAGAAGGCCGCCGACGTCGCTGCCCAGGACCTCGGCATCCCGACCGACTCCGTGGCAGCGCTCGTCTATGCACACGGGTTCCGGTGGAACAGCGACGGTGTGTGGACACGCCTGCGGCCCGGTGATGCCGATCCCGAAACCGGAAGCACCTACCGGGGGCCGGTGCAGGAGGCGCGTCTCGCGCGAGGTGAGCGGATCGTCGTCGACGAGGCAGGGATGCTCGACCAGGACTCCGCCCTCGCCCTGTTGCAAGTCGCGGACGAGACCGGGGCGACTGTCGCGCTCGTCGGAGACCGGGCGCAACTCGCCGCGGTCGGGCGCGGAGGCGTTCTCGACATCGCCACCCAACTCACCCCAGCAGTCGTCGATATGACGAGACTGCACCGCTTCACCGACCCCGCGTATGCGGCACTCACGCTCGAGCTGCGGCATGCCCGCAACCCCACCGCGATCTTCGATCGGCTGAACGAGCACGGACTGATCATCCTGCACGACACCGATGAGGACGTGCAGGCGGCCATCGCCACGACGACGAGTACAGCGGATGCGATCACCGCGGCGACGAACGACGAGGCCCGGTCCCTGAACGAACGCATCCGCGCCGAGAGGGTCGACCGCGGCAAGATCGACGACGGGCGGACGGTGTTCGGCAGCGACGGGCTGCCCATCGGCGCCGGGGACGTGATCCAGACCCGCCGCAACGAGTCCACGCTCGGCGTTGCCAACCGGCAGACCTGGACCGTGCAGCACGTCGGCGACGACGGTGCGCTGAGCGTCGTCGAAACCGGCAACGGCCGTAAGCAGCAGCGCACCGTGACCTTGCCCGCGGAGTACGTGACCGAGGACGCGCACCTGGCCTACGCGGTCACCGCCTACGGCGTCCAGGGCGCGACCGTGAACGCGGCACACACGTTCCTCTCCGACGCTATCGATGCGGCAGGTGTCTACGTCGGCATGACTCGCGGGCGCGAGACGAACAGGCTGCACATCGTCGCCAGCGATCTCGCAGACGCGAAACAGCAGTTCGTCGATGCGCTCGCCCGAGACCGCGCCGACCGCGGCCTGGAAGACGCCACCGAACGCGCCCGTGAGGCCGTCGCGAACCTCGTCGCAGACGGGCCCATGTCCATCGTGAGCGCGGAGCGTGACCGGATCATCGAGCGGATCTCGAAGGCTGACGCGGAGCGAGAGCACTGGGCGTCGGCAGCCGCCAGATTGCACGACCAGTCCGAACGACACGAGGCCGAGTACGAGCCGCAGCGCGCGCTCGCAGAAGCCGCAGATGCGAAGGCCGCTGCGGTACTCGCGGACGTTGTGGAGTCGCTGACACAGCAAGCAATTGCGGACGGCGCCACGTTCCTGGCTGCGCGGCAGAACGCCATCGCGGCACGCCGGGTCAAGGAAAGCGCGTCTCGGTTCCGCAAGCGCTCTGCCACCCGCACCGCGAACAACGCCGACGCCCGCCGTGCGGAGACAGAGCGGGTCGTGCGCGACCGGTGGCACAGCGTCCCCCGCAGCGAGAGCAATCTGCCTGCGTGGTCCGAGTCAGTCGCCCAGCACGAAGCCGGCCACGTGCCCGCGGTCGTCGAAGCACGCGCGGAAGCCACGCAGGACCGGCAGATCGTCAGTGAGGCCCGCGCAAGGCAGTTGCGGGAGCACATGGCGCTGTACGAGCGCGTCCTCGGGAACCGGCGTCCGAGCGCGATTGCCGCGCGGGTGAAGGCCCTGCGCGAGCAGGCGGCGCAGGACCGCCGCTACCTCACCCAGCTTGATGCGCTTCCACCAGATGAAGCGTTGCAGCTCGTCCACAGGCGTGCAGCGCAAGCCGAGGCGGAGCGCCTCGTCGCCGAGGAAGCACGCAGAGGGGTGGAAGCGCGCGCGAAGCAGCTCGACGCTCCGAGATATGAACGGAATCGAGATCGTCCCCCACACCGTGACGGGCTTTCACTGTAATCATCGGTGCCGGAACTGCGCTGTACAAAACTAAACCGGGATAAACCGGCCAAAAGCTGGTTCCGCCGATAGGCTCTGAGGTATGACTTCGATCGAACTCGTCAAGCCGGTGCCCTTGTGAGCGAGCCCTGGTTGTCTGCCGATGACATCGCCGCTCACCTGGGCGTCACCAAGGAGACGGTCTACGCCTGGATCGCCGACACGGGGATGCCCGCTCACAAGGTGGGCCGCCTCTGGAAGTTCCAGGTCAGCGAGGTCGATGAGTGGGTGCGCTCGGGGGGAGCCTCGTCGGCGGCCGACTGAGCGATGTCGGAGGTCGGGCGTAGCCTGGAGGACTTTCGCGCGTGAGACCGAGCGGCGGAGCAGATGAGGGGAGGACAGCGCGCATGAGCAGCTTCAGAATCGGGTCAGTGAGTGTCGACGTGCTCGAGGGCGAGCACGCGATTGCGGTCGTCCCGCCGAGCCAGTGGCACGGCGATAGGCAGGAACGCCCGGCGCACGCCGTGCTCGCCAACCTCAGGGCCGATGACGGTCTCCGTGCACAGGTCTCGCTGGTCCGGTGGGATGACAGTGACGAGGTCTCGCTCGGCTTCGCCGAGCTGCTCGCAGGACCGTCGGACTATGAGCGGCTGGAGGACGCCGGAGCGATCTCGCCGAAACTCGTCGACGACAAGCTGGTCGCGCGCATTCGTGCGCTGCGCTACGGGAAGACCGGGCGGGCGACCGGCGCGGCGGTCGAGTGGGCGCAGATCAGCGAGTGGGCTGGCGGTGACGCGCAGGCATTGCTTGCTGACCTCGGTGCGACGCGCACGGGCGCATACGGCGTGCTGCTACCGAGCGCGACGCGCTTCAAGACCGAGCCGGCCATCGAGGTGCCCGTCGCTGATCCGTCAGCGTTGTTCGCTGTCTACGCGCTCACGCGCGTCGTGCCGATCATGACCGGCTACGGCAAGGAATCGGTCGAAAGCCCGAACGCATGAGCGGCGTCGACGTCTCCATCGCGCTGCCCGAGGACGAGACGCCTGGCGAACTCATCAAGGGCTACTTCACCCTCATGCGCGCATTCGGGTGGGATCTCTACGTCACGAGCCACTTCGCGCTGCGCGAGTCATTGGGGCCGCAGTGGTTCGCGGCCCGGATCAGCGAGCTGAAGGACTCGGACCCGAAGAACTGGCGACCCAACCACCGCTTCGAGCCGCAAGACCCCGGTGTGATCCTCCGCGACTACATTCACGAGCAGGACTCGCCGTATCTGAGCGTGTTCGGCGGACAGTTCCAGAAGCAGACCGCTGCGAAGAAGATCCTCGCCACCAGGAACACGTGGTTCCACTTCGGTGACGATCCGACGACCGCCCAGCTCGAAGAGGCTGCGAAGGTCGTGCGCGGATTCGTACAGTCCAGCGACATGCACATCGCCGGACGCATCGACGCGCTGATCGAGCGCCTGAGCGACCTGCGCATCGGACGCTATCCCGCGGATGCCGTGCCGAGTGCGTCAGCGACGGTTCCTGCCGTCGCCGAGCCCGCACCGCTCGATGCGCCGGAGGACTTGCCGCGACCGAGCATCGGCGGCACCTGGGTCGGTCCCATCCCGGAGTTGCGCTATCGCATGACTCGCGCGGGCGACGTCGTACACCCTGACACGATGGAATCCGTGCGTTCCAGGGTCACCGGCGACTTCGCCGACAAGGTGCGTGCCTGGACCGCCGTCGAGCCGCGGGGGCGTGAGCTGTGGATCGACCGCGACGGGGCCGTGGGCGGGTTCATCGGGGCAACCCCACGACTGCTCGGCTACCTCGGCCCCGACCCGGAGGGCGATATCGCCCGCGGGTTCTTCACGCCGCACTTCTATGCCGTCGACGGCGACGAGATCGCCGACGTCGACACGGGAGAGCGCCGTAAGACACCGTTGGCACAGGGGCTCGCGGACGGCGCGATGCTTCGGGTGACGACCTACGGCGATGTGCTGCTGGTCGGGGACGACGGCACTATCGAACGGGTGGCGACGGTGACGCCAGCCGAGTGGTTTCCAGGGCACCTGGGTTGAGCATGGAGAAGGCAGGGAACGTGTCGGCATTGCAGCTTGACGGGTCGAGCACGGTCGCGTGGGCGGATGCGCCAGCGGGCGCGGCCGACGCCATCGTCGTCCTCGGCCGGGATGACGCCGGGGCAGGAGCGATCCAGGTGGGTGTCGCCCGCCTGGTCGCGCGGCCGACGAAGGGCGTGCTCGATGACCTGTGGAAGTCGCGCGGCACGCGGGCTCCGATGGGCTTCATCGTCGCAGCCGTCACGCCGGACGGCGTATGGATTCACTACCCGTCCGCGGACGCTCCGCCCATCGGCCCCATCACGGTCGGCCAGGCGGAGCGACAGCTCCAGTCCGTGCTGGAGGAGGGGAACGGGCTTGCCGCCCACGGGCGCATTCGCGCCATCCAGGAGGCGATGTCCTCGGCGGGCACGGACGGCTTCTCCAACCACTTCCTGTTTGCCACCTATCACCTGAACCGCGATGTGCCTCGCCGCCCGGATTGGGAGTCGGCAGGCCAGAAGGCGACGCCGATCCTGCCCAAGCGCGGCATCGAGCTGGTCACCGCGCTCGGGTTCGACGCCGAGCCCGCGGGATCGGAGCGGTTGCTCGTCCTGCGCACCTCCAGTGGCCCTCGCCGCGCCGTCGCGGTGCTGCTGCGTGACGACGAGCACTTCGATCAGAAGTCCACGACGTACCAGCTCACGCCCGTCGCCAAGGCACTGGAGATCGCTGGCCGCGAGGACGTGCCGTGGGTGATCGCGCTGCGCAAGTCCACCCTGCGGCTCTACCCCGGACGCGACGGCGTGGGCGTCGGCCAGCGCGGGCAGTCCGAGACCTACTTCGAGCTGGACCTCGATCTGCTCGCGCCCGAGCAGGCCGCGCTGCTCACGCTGATCTTCTCCGCCGACGCGCTTGACGCGGGCGGCTCTGCGCAGCAGATCCTCGACGGCTCGGGCAGGTACGCCGCCGATCTCGGCACGCGGCTGCGCGACCGTGTGTACGAAGGCGTGGTGCCTCGAGTCGCGCTCGCCATCGCCGATCAGCTCCCGGCACTCGGGCTCGCGCTCGACGCTCAGGGTCTTCAGATGGCGTACCGCCTGACGATGCGTGTCCTGTTCCGGCTGCTCTTCCAGGCGTACGGGGAGGCGACCGAGCTGCTGCCCGCGGGGCGAAACGATCACTACGACGCCAACTCGCTCCAGGCGTTCATCACGCGCGAGATCGGCACCGGCCCCGACCAGTTCTCCACTGAGTCAGCGGCGATCTGGTCGGATCTCACGCAGGTATGGGAGGTGATCTTCCACGGCAACTCCCGCTGGGAGGTGCCCGCCTACGGCGGCAGCCTGTTCGACCCGGCTACCGAAGAGGGCGCGCTGCTGTCGCGCGTCAAGCTCACTGACAGTGTGATCGGCCCTGCCCTCCAGGAACTCCTCAGCGAGGAGACCGTCGACCAGACCTGGGGGCCGGTCGACTTCCGCAGCCTCCAGGTGCGCGAGTTCGGCACCATCTACGAGGGCCTCCTGGAATCCAGCCTCTCGCTCGCCGAGCAGGACCTCACCGTCGACCGGAACGGCGCCTACGTTCCCGCGCAGGATGGCGATGAGGTCGTCGTGCCCGCGGGTCGCCCGTACTTCCACTCCGCCTCGGGGGAGCGCAAGGCGACCGGCTCGTACTACACCCCGAAGATCGTGGTGGACCACCTCATTGAGCGGTCGGTCGAACCCGCGCTGAAGGCCCACCTCGACCGGATCAAGACGCTCATGGACGAGGGTAAGGAACGCCAGGCCGCCCACGCTTTCTTCGACTTCCGTGTCGCCGACCTGGCGATGGGCTCCGCGCACTTCCTGGTCGCCGCCGTGGACAAGATCGAGCGCGGTATGCGCGACTTCCTCACCGCGACCGAGGTGCCCGGCGTCCGCGCCGAACTCGCTCGCCTCGCGGAGAAGGCGCGTGAGGCGCTCGGGCAAGACACGGAGGGCGCGAAGGCCATCACCGACGGCCAGCTTCTTCGCCGTCAGGTGGCACGTCGCTGCATCTACGGCCTCGACATCAACCCGCTCGCCGTCGAACTGTCGCAGCTCGCGCTCTGGATTCACACCTTCGTGCCCGGCCTGCCGATGTCGAGCCTCGACCACGGCCTCGTCCTTGCCAACTCCCTCACCGGCATCGGCACCATCGATGAGGCGATGGATGCTCTGAAGGCTGACGGTCTGTTCGAGCAGATCATCCGCGAGCCGCTGACGGCCGCACGTGACCTTCTCGTCGACTACGCAAACGCATCCGAAGCCGACAAGTCCGAAGTCGCTGCCGGTGCGGAGATGCTGGCGAAGGCACTCGACGCGGCTGCCCCGGCCAAGGCGATCTTCGATGTCGCCGTGGCCAAGCGCCTCGGCGTGACGATTGACGAAGCGTGGGACGCCGAGCAGTTCGCCGCACTCGCAGCGATGCGGGAGGTGCGTGAGGCTGTCGAACCGCTCCGGCCCGCTCACATGCCGTTCCTGTTCCCCGAGGTATTCCTCAGAGAGCGGCCCGGCTTCGATGTGCTGGTGGGGAATCCGCCGTGGGAAGAGGTGATGGTCGAGGAGCCGAAGTTCTGGTTGCGCGTGCGCCCCGGTCTGCTCGGGCTGAAGCCTGCCGCGCTCAAGGCAGAGATCGCGCGCCTCCGCTCTGAACGATCCGACCTGTTGCCAGAGTTGCAGCGCGAAATCGACGCGGTCGACGCGCTTCGAAAGGTCCTATTGGCTGGTCCGTATCCGGGGCTCGGCACTGGCGATGTGGATCTCTATCAGGCGTTCGCATGGCGCTTCTGGCACCTGCTTCGAGATGGCGGTGCTCTCTCCTTCATCACGCCACGATCGCTGATGAACGCAGCCGGGAACGGATCGTGGCGTGCTGACGTGATGCCGAAGGCAATCACCGAGGTCGTGACACTGACGAACAGCGCGAACTGGGTATTTGAGAATGTCGATGGCCGATACTCGTTCGCTCTGAGCGCGATTCGCCGCGACGACGAGACCGGTGGGGTCGTGCGCCTCGCGGGGCCGTTCTACAACGAGCGAGAGTTTTTGGCGGGGCGGGATACCCTCGGCGTGCTCGACTTCGCCGCTCTCACAACTGCCAGCGCGACCGCGGCGCTTCCCAACTTGCCCGACTCGACGAGCGTGGAAGTCTTCGCCCGCCTCCGCAAAGCACCTCGACTCGATGCGAAGCGGCCCGGATGGGACTTCCGGCCGGTGGCCGAGTTCCACGCGACGAATGACCGTTCCACTTTTGATGACGGCCCGCAAGCTCCTGGCAAGCTGCCAGTGCGCGGTGGTGCTGGCTTCGATCTCTGGACGCCGGAGACGGCGGAGGTGTACGCCTGGGCGGACCCGAGCAAGGTCGAGGCCGCGCTCCAGGCGAAGCGTCAGCGACAGATCGGGCTGAAGTCGTCGGCGTTCTACGGGAAATCAACGACCTGGGCGGGCGACCCGGCAACGCTTCCCCTACACCGCCCGCGTATTGCCTTCCGTGATGTCACGAACGCGACCAACACTCGAACGTCGATCGCGGCGCTCGTGCCGCCTGAGACCGTGTTGGTGAACAGCGCTCCGTATGCTTTCCGTGCAGACGGCGACGCGCGAGCGGAAGCCTATCTGCTGGGTCTGCTGTCGTCGATTCCGCTCGACTGGTACGCCCGGAAGTATGTGGAACTCCACATGAACCTTCACATCTTTAACGGTCTCCCTATCCACGAGTACGTCCCGGGGAGGCTGCTGGGCGACCGCGTAGTGAAGGTTGCCGGTCGCCTCGCGGCAGTAGACGAACGGTACAAGACCTGGGCCGACGAGGTTGGAGTCGAGGTCGCGACGGCCAACGACGAACCGACGAAGACGGAGCTGATTGCGGAACTCGACGCACTTGTCTCGCTCCTCTACGGCTTGACGCAGGAGCAGGTCGAGCATGTCTTTGCCACGTTCCATCGCGGCTGGGACTACACCGCGCGGCTGGAGCGTGTCCTCGCGTACTACGAGCAGTGGAAGGACGCGGCATGACCGAGCAGCTTCCCGTCTTTGCGACGAACCGGATCGCGCCGCCGATGACGGTGCGCGAGGAGGTGCGTCGGCTATTCCGGGTCAACCGTGAGGCGCTTGCGGTGCCGCCGAGCGCGGCGATTGCGACGGCCTACATCAATCCGGCGGGCTTCTTGCTGCTTGCCGATGAGCTGGAGAAGCTGCCTCGCATCCGCATCCTGCTCGGGGCCGACCCGGTGCCCGATCCGCTGCTGCCGGTGGATGCCGACGCGACGCTCCAGAAGCGACTCGATGCGGCACTGACCGACCATGTGCGCTGGCTGAAGGCGGAGCGCGACGCGCTCGGGTTCGAGCTTAGGGCTACGCAGTCGGCGCAGCGGCTCGTGGCGTGGCTGCGTGCCGCCGACGAGCGCGGTGAGCCGATTGTGGAGATCCGCCGATACACGGGCGGGTTCCTGCACGGCAAAGCGTTCATCAGCCACCACCCGACGCATCCCGCGTATCTCGCGGGGTCGTCGAACCTGACCTTCGCCGGGCTCACCCGCAACGCCGAGCTGAACGTCGGCGCGTCTGGGCAGCACGGGTCGACGCCGCAGGTGATCGACTGGTTCGAGGAGTGCTGGGCCGACTCCGAAGCCTTCGACCTGGCGGGTCTGTACGAGCCGCTGTGGGCCGAGCACACCCCGTGGAGCGTCTTCCTCCGCATGCTGCTGGCTCGCTACGGTGAGCACCTCGACGACGAGCAGGCCGGTCCCACGCGCTTCGAGCTGACCCGGTTCCAGGCCGACGGCGTGAAGCGGATGAGGCGGCTGCTGGAGGAGATCGGCGGCGTGCTGGTGGCCGACGAAGTGGGTCTTGGTAAGACCTTCCTCGCGCTCGAAGTGATCGCCGCAGCCACCGAGCAGCAGCGGCAGCGTGTGCTCGTCGCAGCTCCCGCTGCGCTGAAGGCCTCGGTGTGGGATCCGGTGCTGGAGCGGTATGACGTCTCCCGCCGCGTCTCGGTGCACTCCTATGAGGAGATTCGCAGCCGCATGGACCCGGAGCATCCGGAACATCTCGGGTTCTACGAACGCGCCGAGGATGCCGCGCTGGTGATCGTGGATGAAGCCCACAACTTGCGGAACGCGGGAGCGGCGCGCTCGGAGGCGCTGGATCGGATCATCCTCGCGGGGCGGCACCCGAAGAAGGTCGTGCTGCTGACCGCGACGCCGGTGAACAACTCGCTCATCGACCTGGAGACCCTGGTCAAGTACTTCATCCGCGACGATGCGCGCTTCGCTTCCATCGGCATCCCGTCGATCCGCAAGTACATCCGCGACGCGCAGGCGCTCGACCCGGAGGCGCTGACGCCCGCGCACCTGTTCGACCTGATGGATCAGGTCGCGGTGCGACGCACCAGGAAATTCGTCAAGGACAACTACCGCGGCGAGACGATCGTCGGGCCGGGAGGCAAGAAGATCCCGGTCGAGTTCCCCGATGCCGACGTGCGTCGCGTGGACTATCAGCTCGATGAGCCGGGTGAAGCATTGGTCGATGCGGTCACCTACGCGCTCGACATCCCCGAGGATGAGGCGCATGTCGCGTCGTTCAGCGTGCGCCGCAGCGACCCAGGGCGGCTCCTGCTTGCCCGGTACGTTCCCAGTAGGTATCTGAAGACCGAGGACCTAAACAAGACCGAGGTCTCGAACATGGGGCTGCTGCGCTCCGCCTTGCTCAAGCGCCTCGAATCCTCCCCGACTGCGTTGGCCGGCACGCTCGGCGTGCTCATCCAGACGCACGAGGCATTCCTCTCGGCGCTCGGGAAAGGCACGGTGCTCGTCGGCGGCGCGCTGCGGGACTATGTGAACTCCGAGTCGGAAGACCTTGACGAGATCATCGCCGGTCTCGACGAAGACGATGAGCATCAGGCCACGGCTGCCGGCCTGTACGACGCGGAGCTGCTGGAATCGGATGTCGAGCGTGATCTCGTGCTGATTCGTCACCTCCAGTCGCTCGCCGAGGCGGCCGCGCACGACGGCGAGCCGAAGGTGACGGCGCTGCTCGCCGAGTTGGAGCGAATCGCGGCCGAGGCTGAGAAGCCTGCGGTGACGAACGCCCCCAGCGGAGACCGGCGGAAAGTCATCGTGTTCTCCACGTACGCCGACACGATTCGCGATCTGCACGAGCGACTCGTTGACGCGCTGGCCGCGGTTCCTGATGGCTCGCCGCTCGCGGCGTACCGTGGCCGGGTCGCGCCCGCGGTGATCGGCGAGTTCGCCTCAGGTAAGCGCGGCGGCATCGACCAGCCCACTCGCGCGAAGGCGGTCGCCAATTTCGCGCCCCGCACTGCGGGCCAGCTCCGCGACGATGGCACTCCCATCGAGGCAGACCTCTACGACATCCTGCTGACGACCGACGTGCTCGCCGAAGGCGTGAACCTCCAGCAGGCCGCCCACATCGTCAACTACGACCTGCCGTGGAACCCGATGCGCATCGTGCAGCGCCACGGTCGCGTTGACCGCATCGGCAGCCAGCACAAGTCCATCGAACTCGACGTGTTCTTCCCAGCCGAGCACCTCGACGAGTTCCTCGGGCTGGAGCAGACCCTGATCCGCAAGCTCCGGCAGGCGGACGCTGCCATCGGTGCGGGCAAGGTGCTTCCGGGCGTCTCGCACTACCCGCCGCAGGAGCACTACGACCCCGACGCCATCGTCGGCGAGATCGAGGAACTCATCGACCAGGGCGGTGGCTCGGCGGCGGGATCGGGCGAGGAGTACCGGCGACGGCTCGCCAACGCGCTCGACGCTGACCAGGCGCTCCGTGGACGGCTCCAAGATCTGCCCTACGGCATCGGCAGCGGGTTCGTGAACCCAGCTGTTTCCGGCCGCTCCTTCGTGTTCTGCATGAAGATGGGCGAGACCGGCCACATCTGGTTCCGCAACGTGAACGCCGACGACGCCTGGCAGCCCGTTGCAGACGAAGACGGCCGAGTCGTGGTCGACGACACCCTGATCTCGCTCGTCACCGCCGACCCCGGCAAGCCCGACCGCCCGCGCTCGCTGCCCGACGAAGCGTTCCGCGCCGCCTACGAGGCATGGGCCATCGCGCAGGAGGACGCGCACGACGAGTGGATGCGTTCCACCGACCCGAACGCCCTCGCCGCCGAGATCCCCGCATCCTTCCGCGACGCGCGAGAGGTCATCCTCAACAAGGGCGGCCACCTCGGCGCCGCACAGCTCCAGACCATCAAGCGCCTCAACACCGTGCCTACCGCCAAGGCGAGGAAGGCCATGCGGGCCGCACTGCGGACCCCAGGCAAGCCCGAGGCTGTTGTCGACGCGATCATCCACGTGCTCGACGGGTTCGGCATCCAGCCCGCCGAGAAGGTCGAACCGCTCCCGCCCATCGCACTGGATGACGTGCGCCTCATCGCCTGGATGGCGGTCGAGGGAACGAAGACGGAGCACACCCCTGTTCCGGGCGCTGTGGAGCAGTAGCCAATGCATCTCAAGCGGATTCGGATCGAGGGGTACCGTGCGTCGGCCGCTGCGTCGATTACTTGCGAGCTGAGCGGGCGGTTCTCGCTCATCCTCGGGGCAAACGGTGCGGGGAAGACCACGATCAACGAGGGCATCGCGCTCGCGCATCCGCGCCGGTTCCCGAGCTTGCCGCCCATCGACGCAAATGCACTCGGAAACCCACCGCGATCGGTGCAGGTTGAGTACGCCTACGAGGCGGAAGAGTCCGATGAGGGTGCCTTTGGCCGGTTCAGGAAGCGGCAGGGGCTTGGTGCGCCCAAGTGGAGCAGGCCTCTCGAACGATCCCTTGGACGAGTACGGGCCGGGACTTCATTGGAGTCCGCGAGCGAGTACGAGGGCATTCGTCTGGTTCATCTCCCGGCGCTTCGCAATCCGGTTGATGACTTGTCTCGCAGGGATGCGCGAATTCTCCTGGAACTGTTGCGCGCCGATGAGCGACGCCATCCCGAGACTGGTGGGCTGCGAGCCCTCCGCGGACAGGCTGCGGCCATGCTCAGCGCGATCACCTCACACCAGCTCGTCAGGAACGTTGAGGACCGTATCGCGCAGAACCTTCGGACGATCAGTGGCGGCGTCCAGGCACATCATGCCTTCGTCGGGACGCAGCAGGTAGACGACGCATACTTGGCCCGAGTTTTCGAGCTGCTCTTGGCGATACTTCCAGAACGGGGTGCTGCGAAGCGGTTGGAGGCTTCAAGTCTCGGCTACGTCAATTTGCTGCACATCGCCGTCACCCTGGCGGGTATCCCGGACGCGGGCACGATACCCCTCCCAGGCAGTGAGATCGCCGGGACCGAGAGCGATCTCCCGCAAGATCCGGTTGCCGATGCACGAGAACGGCTGGCCGCAGCAGACGCGTCGGCCGACGCGGACGCCGATTCGTTCTACCCGCAGCTCTTCCACGCGACCGTGCTCATCGAGGAGCCGGAAGCGCACCTCCATCCGCAGTTGCAGTTCGGGCTGATCCGCTACCTGCGCAAGCTCGTGCAAGAGCGCCCCGACATTCAGGTGATCGTTACCACGCACTCGCCGGAGCTTGCGGCTGCCTGCGAGCCCGAAGAACTCGTCATCGTCCGCCGCGACGCAGACGGCACAAGCGTCGCCCGACGTATGGCGGACGTTCCCTTGCCCAGCGCGCTGAAGAAGCGGCTGTTCCAGCAGACGCGGCTCCACCTCGACGCGACACGTTCATCAGCGCTGTTCGGAGACCGAGTGCTCGTGGTCGAAGGAGTCACGGAAGCAACCTTGCTCCGCATACTCGGCCACGCATGGGCCGGAGACGACGAGCTCCGAACCGGATCTGTCGATTCGCTTGCGATCCTCCCCCTCGGCCACAAGATCGGTGAATGGCCCATCCGGTTGCTTGCGACCCCCGGCCACGAGTTGGTAACCAGGATCGCCGCTCTCGCGGACACCGACCGCCGAGGTGATCCACTTCCCGACCCCAGCCCGCCCGCCTGGCACGGCCAGCTCGACAGCGCCTCCGCCCGGTTCTTCTGGTCAAGACCGACTCTGGAACCGTCGCTTGTAGCAGGCAACGAGGTGATCGTGGCTCAAGCGTTCGATGAAGCGGGGGCGACGAAGCCGAATCCCATCACTGCACAGACTGTCGATGCCGCGTTCAGGGCACAGCCGGGAGCGAAGGGCGAATTCGCGCTCGCGCTCGCCCGAATTATGGACGCTAGCCCTGCAACCGTCGCGGTGCCCCTGCACATCGTTGAGATGTTCGACTGGCTCTATGGGGCTCCGGCGTCCCAGAGTGACGAAGCCGCCGACCCAGACGGATGGTGAGGCTTACCCCTGAGCAGGCGCTCGCAGCAGCAGCTCAGGACCGCCTAGTCAATATTGTGTCCGCGCCAGGCAGCGGGAAGACGACCGTTGCCGCCGAGCGGTTCGGCTATCAGCGGCATCTCGCGGGTGACGAACGAGGAGTGCTCGGCCTGAGCTTCAACCGGGCGGCTGTTGCTGAGCTGCGTGCCCGGATCAGTGCGCGATGGGGCGGCGGCGCAATCTCGCCTCCCCACAGAGTGATGACCTTCGATCACTTGCATGTCGAGCTGCTGCACCGATTGCTCGACGCTGGACTCGTCAACTGGCCGACTGGCCTGCGCGAACTCGACGTTCGAGACGACTACCGGGGCACCGCCGGGTTTCGCTTCCTCGCACCTCCCAGCAACTTCCTACGAGTCGCTGTCCTTGATGGACAGCGAAACGTAGTCTCCCGCGGTCGCCGAGTAGAGCAGCCAACGACCGGGATCGGAAATGTCGCAGCGCATGACGCGCTGCTCAGTGCCGGCATCGTCAGTCACGACGACGTGCGCAACATTCTGCTGTCTGCGATGCAAGTCGATGAACTGAGCGAGTTCGCGGCGACGTGGCTGGCGGAGAACTACCGCGCGCTCGTCATTGACGAGGTGTACGACGCTGCCTTCTTGGACCTCAAGGTCGCCCACCTTGCGGCTGAAGCTGGCCTGGACGTGACATTGATCGGCGACCCTTGGCAGGCGCTCTACAAGTGGCGCGGCGCAACACCGGATGAGGTGCAGCGTCTCCTAGGGGCGACGACGGAGAGGTTCGTCGAGTACCAGCAGCCGCAGTCCTTCAGATTCGTTGGCGATCAAATGCCTGAGCTGGCAAGGGCGCTCAGAAACGGCGAGCCCGTGAGTCTGCCCAGTAGTGGGACGAGTGAGCAGGTCGACGTGGCGCTTGCGCGCACCTGGCGACCGCTGTGGTCCGCCGGAGACAACATCCTTCCCTTGTCGTTCCGCACGATCGAGAATGCGACTGATGCCGCACTCAATCTGTTGTTGGATGTCGTGACGCGTGGGCGTCTCGGAGTGTCGTCGTTCGGGCGAGAGGCAGCGATCGCCAGTAGTGCCCCATAAAGTGGTGTAGCCCGCGGTGGCCGGCTCGTCGCTTCCGACGTAGGCGCGGTCACCGTGTGATCCTTCGAGGAAACTCTCACATCCCACTCGAAAGGCATCATCACGATGACCGCACTTCATATTGTCGACCCTGCGAGCGTGCTCGCTGAAGC